>NZ_JBIAZS010000027.1:0-76853 GCF_042899335.1 Streptosporangium sp. NPDC000095 | reverse complement strand
CGCCGCCAACGACACCATCACCGCGAACGAGACCGGCTGCACCACATCCACCCGATCCAGCCCCGGCGCACCCTCCACCTGACGCACCACATCCAACAGCGACCACTCCACGAACGGCTCCAACGCCGCCGCACACTCGGCCATCCGAGCCGCGAACACCGCCGACTCCTCCAGCAGAGCCGCACCCATCCCCACCCACTGCGCCCCCTGACCCGGGAACACCCACACCGACTTCCCAACCACATCGGCCACACCCTCAACCACACCACCGGCCACCGGCTCACCGGAAGCCACCTCGCCCAGCCCTGCCAGCAACTCCTCGCGATCTCCGCCGACCACCACCGCGCGGTGCTCGAACACCGACCGCGAGACCGCCAGCGACGATCCCACATCCACCGGCTCAAGCTCACCGGCTGCCCGCACGTGCGCCAGCAATCGCCCGGCCTGCGCCCGCACCGCCTCCTCGGTCTTTGCCGACACCACCCACGGCACCACACCCGGCGCTTGGCCCTGGTCACGCGACTCCCGCTCAGGAACCTCCGGTCCCTGCTCAAGGATCAGGTGCGCGTTGGTGCCGCTGATCCCGAACGACGACACACCCGCCCGACGCGGACGACCCGTCTGAGGCCACTCGACCTGCTCGGTCAGCAACTCCACCGCACCCGAGGCCCAGTCCACGTGCGACGACGGCTCGTCCACGTGCAGCGTCCGAGGCAGCACCCCGTGCCGCATCGCCATGACCATCTTGATCACACCCGCCACACCGGCCGCCGCCTGCGTGTGACCCAGGTTCGACTTGATCGACCCCAGCAGCAGCGGCCGATCCTCGTCCCGATCCTGACCATAGGTCGCCAGCAGCGCCTGCGCCTCGATCGGGTCACCCAGCGTCGTACCCGTACCGTGCGCCTCCACCGCGTCCACCTCGGACGCCGAGAGCCCGGCGCCTGCAAGCGCCTGACGGATCACCCGCTGCTGAGACGGACCGTTCGGCGCGGTCAGACCATTCGACGCGCCGTCCTGGTTCACCGCCGAACCCCGAACCACCGCGAGCACCTGGTGGCCGTTGCGGCGCGCGTCCGACAGCCGCTCCAGCACCAGCATGCCCACACCTTCGGAGTAGTTGGTGCCGTCCGCCGCGTCAGCGAAGGACTTGCACCGCCCATCGCCTGCCAGCCCACCCTGCGCGCTGAAGCCGATGAACACCGCCGGAGTGGCCATCACGGTCACACCACCCGCAAGCGCCAGGTCGCAGTCACCCGAGCGCAGTGCCTGCGCCGCCATGTGCATCGCCACCAGCGACGACGAACACGCCGTGTCCACCGTCACCGCAGGACCCTCCAGGCCCAGCGCGTACGAAATCCGGCCGGTCGCGACGCTGCCCGCCGTACCGGTGCTGATGAAGCCCATCGCCTCCGGTGGGAGTGCGGCGCTCATCCCGTAGTCGTGATACATCACCCCGGCGAACACGCCGGTACGGCTGCCGCGCAACGAGATCGGGTCCACGCCCGTCCGCTCGATCGCCTCCCACGACGTCTCCAGCAGCAACCGCTGCTGCGGGTCCATCGCCAGCGCCTCACGCGGCGAGATCCCGAAGAACCCCGGATCGAACTGCGTGGCACTCTCCAGGAAGCCACCCTCGCGCACGTAGTCCGAACTGTACGAGGCCCCCAGATCCCAGCCTCGCGTGGTCGGGAACTCGGAGATCCCGTCCCCACCCTCGGCCACCAGCCGCCACAGATCCTCCGGAGAGGCGACCTCACCCGGGAAACGGCACGCCATGCCCACGATCACGACCGGATCGTTCGTCACCGGCACCGGCATCGCGGGAACCCGCACATCGGCGTCCTCACCGAACAGTTCGGCCAGCAGGAAGTCCGCCAGTACGGTCGGTGTCGGGTAGTCGAACACCAGCGTGGACGGCAACCGCAGCCCCGTCGCGGCGTTCAGCCGGTTACGCAACTCGACCGCGGTAAGGGAGTCGAAGCCCAGCTCACGAAACTCCCGACGCACCTCCACCATGTCGGACGAGGCATGACCCAGCACCATCGCCGCCTCGACACGCACCAGGTCCACCAGCACCTCGGCCCGCTCGGCCGCCCCCAACGGAGCCAACCGCTGCAACAACGTCGCGGCCACCACCGAACCCGACGCCGCCGACCGCCGACCGCTCCGCACCAGACCACGCAACAACGCCGGCACCTCGCCGTAGGTGCGTATCGAAGGAAGATCCAGCCGAACCGGAACCAGCACCGCGTGCTTCAGCGCGGTAGCGGCCTCGAACAGCGCCATGCCCTGCTCCACCGACAGCGGCGGCATGCCCGTACGGGTGATCCGCTGCATATCGATATCGCCCAGCGTGCCGGTCAATCCGGTGTCCTGGGTCCAGGGCCCCCAGGCCAGCGAGAGCGCGGGCAGCCCTTCGGCCCTGCGCACCTGCGCCAAGGCGTCCAAGAACGTGTTCGCGGCCGCGTAGTTGCCCTGCCCTGCGGAGCCCATCACGCCAGACAGGGACGAATAGGTGATGAACGCCGCCAGATCCAGATCCCGGGTCAGCTCGTGCAGGTGCCAGACGGCGTCGACCTTCGGCCGGAGGACCGTCTCCAGCCGCTCAGGCGTGAGCGACGGGATCGTGCCGTCGGCCAGCACACCGGCGGTGTGGATCACCGCGGTCAGCGGGTGCTCGTCGTCCATCTGCGCCAGCAGGGCCACCACCTGGTCGCGGTCGGCCATGTCACAGGCCGCGACCGTGACCTCAACCCCATGCGCGATCAACTCAGCCTGCAACTCCACCGCACCCGGAGCCTCCAGACCTCGACGGCTGGTCAGCACCAGATGCCGCACCCCGCGCTCGGCCACCACATGCCGAGCCAGACTCCCTCCCAGACCACCGGTACCACCAGTGATCAACACCGTCCCCTCCGGATCCCACAACCCCTCGGCCTCCCCCACCGGCGCCACCCGCACCAGACGCGGCACCCGAATCCCACCCTCACGCACCGCCACCTGCGGCTCACCCGAAACCAGCACCCCCGCCAACACCGACGACGACAACCCACCGTCACCATCGACGTCGACCAGCACGAACCGGCCCGGATTCTCCCACTGCGCCGACCGCACCAACCCCCACACCGCCGCAGCCGCCAGATCAACGACCACATCACCGTCCCGCGCCTCGACCGCGCCCCGGGTCACGAACACCAACCGCGACCCCTCAAACCGCCCATCGGCCAACCACCGCTGCAGCAGTTCCAACATCTGCGCGGCCACCGCGTGCGTCGACTCCACCACACCCCCGGCATCGGCCGACCCCACCGAGACCATGACCACATCCGGCACCGGATCCAGCAGGGCCAGGTCAGAAAGGGCTTCTCCGGCGAGTTCGACCACGTCTGGTTCGGCGTCGGATACCGGCATCTGAGCCGAGGGCGTCCACTCCAGCCCGAACAACGCGTCCCGCTCCACCGCCGGGGTGCTACCGACGGCGACGAGCTGGTCGGCCGAGACCGGGCGCAGCACCAGGGAACGCGCCGACACCACCGGCTCCCCGGCGAAGTCCACCGCGCTCAGCGACACCGCGTCCTCGCCCACCTTGGCCAGTCGCACCCTCAGCAGGGTCGCCCCACTCGCGTGCAGGCACACCTCGTCCCAGGAGAACGGCAAGCGCGTACCCGCCGCGGCGTCCAGCCCGGCGAAACTCACCGCGTGCAACGCCGCGTCCAGCAGAGCCGGGTGCACCCCGAACGACCCCGCGTCCGACTGCGCCTCCTCCGGCAGCGCCACCTCGGCGAACACCGCGCCATCGGCACCACGCCACGCCGCCCGCAATCCCTGGAACACCGGACCGTAGGTGAGCAACCCTTCGGCCAGCTGGTCATAGAGGCCGTCCAGCTCGATCGCGGTCGCGCCGGCCGGCGGCCACACCGCCGTGTCGAACGGCATCGCGGCCCGGTTACCCGTGGCGAGCGTGCCGGTGGCGTGCCGTACCCACGGCACCTCCTCGGCCGCGTCCGCCGAACGGGCGTAGACACTCACACTCCGCCGACCGGTCTCCTCCGGCGCACCCACCGCGATCTGGACCACGACCGCGTCGTCCTCGCCCAGCACCAGCGGAGCATCCAGGATCAACTCCTCGACCACCTCGCAGCCGACCTGGTCACCGGCACGCACCGCCAACTCCACGAACCCGGTCCCCGGGAAGAACACCATCCCGGCCACCACATGATCGGCCAGCCACGGATGCGACGAGAGCGACAAGCGGCCCGTCAACAACACACCGTCGGAATCGGCCAGGCCCACCGCCGCGCCCAGCAACGGATGACCCGTCGCGGCCAGGCCCAGCACATGAGCGTCACCGCTCTGCTTGGCGTTCGGCCAGAACCGCTGGTGCTGGAAGGCGTACGTCGGCAGATCCACCCGGCGGCCGCCCGGCAGCACCTGCAGCCAATCCACCGTCACACCACGCACGAACAGCTCCGCCGCCGACGTCAGCACCCGCTCCAGACCGCCCTCGTCGCGACGCAACGTCCCGGCGATCACGGCCTCCACCTCGGCCGCGTCCACACACTCACCGACCCCGACCGTCAGCACCGGATGCGGACTCACCTCGACAAACACCCGATACCGCTGCTCCAGCAACTCTCCGACCGCCGGAGCGAAAGCCACCGTACGCCGCAAGTTCTCACACCAATACCCGGCCCCCAGCTCCGGACCCTCCACCCACTGGCCGGTCACGGTCGACAGCATCGGCACCCGCACCGAACCCGGGCTCACCTCCGCCAGCACCGCTGCCAGCTCCTCGGCGATCAAATCGACCTGCGCCGAATGCGAGGCGTAATCCACCGCGATCCGCCGCACCCGAACATTCTCAGCCGACAACCGCTCGACCAACTCCTCGACCGCCGCGACCTCACCGGCCACCACCACCGAGTTCGGACCGTTCACCGCCGCCACCGACACCCCATCCACCAAAACGGCCTCAACCCGCTCGACCGGCAGCGCCACCGACGCCATCGCCCCCAACCCCGCCAACCGCTCACCGATCAACCGGCTCCGCAACGCCACCACCCGGGCGCCATCGGACAACGACAACCCGCCGGCCACCACCGCCGCCGCGATCTCCCCCTGCGAATGCCCCACCACCGCATCCGCACGAACCCCCAGCGACTCCCACACCGCCGCCAACGACACCATCACCGCGAACGAGACCGGCTGCACCACATCCACCCGATCCAGCCCCGGCGCACCCTCCACCTGACGCACCACATCCAGCAGCGACCACTCCACGAACGGCTCCAGCGCCGCCGCGCACTCGGCCATCCGCGCCGCGAACACCGCCGACTCCTCCAGCAGAGCCGCACCCATCCCCACCCACTGCGCCCCCTGACCCGGGAACACCCACACCATCCGGCCATCTACATCGGCCACACCCCGCACCACCCCGGGCGCCGACTCACCCGCGCTCAGCGCACCCACACCCGCCAGCAGACCCCCACGATCCCCGCCGACCACCACCGCACGGTGCTCGAACACCGACCGCGACCCCACCAGCGAGAACGCCGTGTCCACCAGGCCCAGCTCGTCGCGCGTGTCCATGAACGCCGCCAGACGACCCGCCTGCGCCCGCAGTGCCTCCTCGCTCTTGCCCGACACCACCCACGGCACCACACCCACGGCCGAACCGGTATCACCGGCCTCCGGCTCCGCGACCTGCGGCCCCTGCTCCAAAATCATGTGTGCGTTGGTGCCGCTGATCCCGAACGACGACACCCCCGCCCGACGCGGACGACCCATGTCCGGCCAGTCCATCGTCTCGGTCAGCAGCTCCACCGCGCCCGAGGCCCAGTCCACATGCGACGACGGCTCGTCCACGTGCAACGTCTTGGGCAGCACCCCGTGCTGGAGAGCCATGACCATCTTGATCACGCTCGCCACACCCGCCGCCGACTGCGCGTGACCGAGATTCGACTTGATCGACCCCAGCAGGATCGGTCGCTCCTCCGGCCGGTCCTGGCCGTACGTCGCCAGCAGCGCCTGCGCCTCGATCGGGTCACCCAGCGTCGTCCCCGTACCGTGCGCCTCGACCACGTCCACCTCGGAGGGAGACAGCCCGGCGACAGCAAGCGCCTGACGGATCACCCGCCGCTGCGAGGGGCCGTTCGGCGCGGTCAGACCGTTGGACGCACCGTCCTGGTTGATCGCCGACCCGCGAACGATCGCGAGCACCTGGTGACCGTTGCGCTGGGCGTCCGACAGCCGCTCCAGCATCACCAGGCCGACGCCCTCGGACCATCCGATACCGTCCGCCGAGTCGGAGAACGCCTTGCAGCGGGCATCCTGCGCCAGGCCGCCCTGCTCACCGAACTCCGCGAACGCCGCGAGAGTCGTCATCACCGTCACACCGCCGGCGAGGGCCAGCGAGCACTCCCCGTTGCGCAGGGCCTGTGCCGCCATGTGGATGGTCACCAGCGACGAGGAGCACGCGGTGTCCACCGTCACCGCCGGACCCTCCAGCCCGAAGGTGTAGGAGATCCGGCCGGAGGCCACGCTACCCATCAGGCCGGTCATGATGTAACCGAGAGACTCCTCCCCGGGCGTGTAGCCCGAGCCGGAGGCACCGATGAAGACGCCGGTCTCACTGCCGCGCAACGAGTCCGGGTCGATGCCCGCGCGTTCGAGGACCTCCCAGGCCGTCTCCAGCAGCAGCCGCTGCTGCGGGTCCATCGCGAGCGCCTCACGCGGTGAGATCCGGAAGAACTCCGCGTCGAACCCGGGGGCGTCGGAAACGAACCCGCCCTTCAGGCCCAGAGCGCTGAACCCTTCCCATCCGCGACCGGCCGGCAGCGGGGTCATCACGTCCTGCCCCTCGACGACCAGCCGCCACAGATCCTCCGGAGAGCTCACCTCTCCGGGGTAGCGGCAGGCCATCGAGACGATGACGATCGGGTCGTCCCCGACCGAGACCGTGGCCACCGGCAGGATGGCGTCGCCGTGCGCGCCGAGCACCTCGCTCAGCAGATACTCACCGAGCACGGTGGGGGTGGGGTAGTCGAAGACGAGGGTGGAGGGCAGCCGCAGCCCGGTGGCCACGTTGAGGCGGTTGCGCAGTTCGATCGCGGTCAGCGAGTCGAAGCCCAGCTCGCGGAACTCCCGTCTGACGTCCACCGCCGTGGAGTCGGAGTGTCCGAGGACCGCAGCGGCCTGACCGCGGACCAGATCGGTCATGAACCGAGTCCGGTCGGTCTGCGTCAGCCCGGCCAACTGCCGCACCAACGCTCCCTCATCGGCCGCACGCGCCACCGCCGCCGTACGGCGGGTGCCGCGCACCAGGCCGCGCAGCAGCGGCGGCACCAGCTGAGCGGGCATCGCCGGTAGGTTCAGCAGGACCGGAAGCACCAGCGGTGCGTCCGACCCCAGGGCCGCGTCCAACAGCGCCATACCCTGCTCGGTGGTGATCAGCGGCAGTCCGGCCGAGGTGATTCGCTGCACGTCGGCCTGCGACATGGCCCCGGTCATCCCGGTGGCCTGCGCCCACAAACCCCAGGCCAGCGACAGCCCTGGCAGTCCCTGCGCCCGGCGCCGCGCCATCAACGCGTCCAGCCAGGCGTTCGCCGCCGCGTAGTTGCCCTGACCCGCGTTGCCCATGACCCCGGCGAACGAGGAGAACACCACGAACCCGGCCAGGTCCATGCCCTCGGTCAGCTCGTGCAGATGCCAGGCCGCGTCCACCTTCGGCCGCAGCACGGTGTCCACCCGCTCCGGCGTCAACGAGGTGATCGTCCCGTCGTCCAGGACTCCGGCGGTGTGAATCACCGCGGTCAGCGGATGCTCCTCCGACACCCCGGCCAGCAGACCGGCCACCGCGTCCCGGTCGGCCATGTCGCACGCGGCGACGGTGACCTCGACCCCGTGCGCGATCAACTCCGCCTGCAACTCCACCGCACCCGGAGCCTCCAGACCCCGGCGGCTGACCAGCAGCAGATGACGCATCCCGTGCTCGGCCACCAGATGCCGGGCCACCTCCGCACCCAGACCACCCGTCCCACCGGTGATCAACACCGTGCCCTGCGCGTCCCAGACCCGGGGCATCGTCAGCACAAGCTTGCCGGTGTGCCTGGCCTGGCTCATGAACCGGAACGCCTCCCGGCCCCGCCGCACATCCCACGCCGTCACCGGCAACGGCCGCAACTCACCCGCCGCGAACAACTCCATCAACTCGCCCAGCATCTGCCGCAGCCGCTCCGGCCCGGCATCCGCCACATCGAACCAGTGATATTTCAATCCCGGGAAGCTCTCCTGGTCGCGGATGTCGAGTTTGCCCAACTCGATGAACCGGCCACCCGGACGCAGCAGACGCGCCGAGGCGTCGATGAACTCACCCGTCAGCGAGTTGAGCACCACATCGACGCCCCGCTCACCGCAGACCTCCCGGAAGCGGTCCTCGAACTCCAGGGTGCGCGAGGAGGCGATGTGGTCGTCCGGGATGCCCAGGGAACGCAGTACCTCCCACTTGGCCGGACTCGCGGTCGCGAAGACTTCCACCCCGAGCCGCTGCGCCAGCTGGATCGCCGCCATCCCGGTCCCACCGGCGCCCGCGTGCACCAGCAGCCGCTCGCCTTCCCGCAAGCCCGCCAGTTCCATCAGCCCGTAATAGGTGGTGAGGAACGCCACCGGGATCGTCGCGGCCTGCTCGAACGAGCAGTGATCGGGAATCTTCACCAAAATCACGGCTTCGGCGACGACCACCGGTCCGAACCCGCCATCGGCCAGACCCATCACCCGATCCCCCGGACGCAGGTCCTCGACGCCGGGACCGACCTCAAGGACCACCCCGGCGACCTCACTGCCCATCAGGCCGACCTTGTCCTGGAACCACCCCAGCGCGTTCAACCCGTCCAGCAGGTCACGGAAGTTCACCCCCGCCGCACGCACCGCCACCCGAACCTGACCGGCCTCCAACGGCTCGGCCGCCTGCGGGAACGGCAGCAACTCCAACGCGTCCAGGCTGCCCTTGGCCCGGCTGCCCAACCGCCACGGCGTACCCGACGGAGGCAACAGACCCGCACCCGAGGTCAGCGACGCCAACCTCGGCACCCGCACCCCACCCTCACGCACCGCCACCTGCGGCTCATCCAGTGTCGGCATCGCGAGCAGTACGTCGCGCAAAGCAGCGAGCGAGGAATCCTGATCATCCAGGTCGACCAGCACGAACCTGCCCGGATTCTCCGACTGCGCCGACCGCATCAGGCCCCACACCGTCGCGGCCGCCAGGTCGGTGATCGCCTCGCTCTCGCTCACGGCCACGGCGCCCCGCGTGACGAGCACCAGCCGCGAATCGGCACACCGCTCATCGGCCAGCCACCCCTGCAGCAGGCCCAGCACCCCGGCCGTCACCGCATGCGCCGAGATCGCCTCGTCCCCGGCCTGATCGACCCAGACCTCGGCCAGCACCACGTCGGGCACCGGCCCCGCCTCGGTCAGTGCCGACAGATCACGGTGAACCGCGACCGGCTGGCCGGCCGACTTCCGTATTTCGGCAAAGCCCAGCGGGTCGGGCTCGCACCCCGCAAAACCGACCACTGCCACCGGCACCACATCGACCATGGAAAGCTCCGGCAGCGGAGCCCAGTCCAACCGGAACAACCCGTTCCCCGCCGTCGCCTGCCCGCCATCGGCGGCGGCGAGTTGGTCGGGCGAGAACGGGCGCAGCACCAGCGAACGCGCCGACAGCACCGGCTCCCCGGCAACGTCCACCGCGACCAGCGACACCGAGTCGGCAGCGGTCCGGCTCAGCCGCACGCGCAGCATCGCCGCCCCGGTGGCGTGCAGGCTCACCTCTGCCCAGGAGAACGGCAACCGCGTCCCCACCTCGTCGTCCAGTCCGGCGAACGTCGAGGCGTGCAACGCCGCGTCCAGCAGCGCCGGGTGCACCCCGAACGCATCCGCACCCGACAGCGCCTGCTCGGGCAGGGCGACCTCGGCGAACACCTCGCCCCCCTCGCCCCACCAGGCCGCTCGCAACCCTTGGAACACCGGGCCGTACGCGAGCAACCCCTCGGCCAGCCGGTCATAGAAACCGTCCAGCCCGATCGCGGTCGCACCGGCCGGCGGCCACACCGCCGTGTCGAACGGCACGACGGCCCGGCCACCCGTGGCGAGCGTGCCGGTGGCGTGCCGCACCCACGGCACCTCCTCGGCCGCGTCCGCCGAACGGGCGTACACGTTCACGCTCCGGCGACCCGACTCCTGAGCCGCGCCCACCCACACCTGCACCGCGACGGCGTCGCTCTCACCCAGCACCAACGGCGCGACCAGGGTCAGCTCCTCCACCACGTCACACCCGACCTGGTCACCGGCACGCACCGCCAGCTCAAGGAAACCGGTGCCGGGGAAGAACACCATTCCGGCGACCGCGTGATCGAGCAGCCACGGATGTGAACGCAACGACAACCGTCCGGTCAGCAGCACCCCATCCGAGTCGGCCAGGCCCACCGCCGCGCCCAGCAGCGGATGATCCGTCGCGGCCAGTCCCGCCGCAGCCACGTTTCCGGCCCCGGATCCCGTTCCCTCGGGCCAGAACCCCTGATGTTGGAAGGCGTAGGTGGGCAGGTCCACCCTGCGGCCGCCCGGCAGCACCTGCTGCCAGTCCACCGTCACACCGCGCACGAACAGCTCCGCCGCCGACGTCAGCACCCGCTCCAGGCCGCCCTCGTCACGGCGCAACGTCCCGGCGATCACGGTGGTGGCGTCGGTCTCGTCCACGCACTCGCCGATGCCGACCGTCAGCACCGGATGCGGACTCACCTCGACGAACACCCGATACCGCTGCTCCAGCAACTCTCCGATCACCGGAGCGAAAGCCACCGTGCGCCGCAGATTCTCACACCAATACCCGGCCCCCAGCTCCGGACCCTCCACCCACTGACCCGTCACCGTCGACAACATCGGCACCCGCACCGGCTGCGGCGCCACCCCCGCCAGCACCCCGGCCAGCTCCTCGGCGATCAGATCCACCTGCGCCGAATGCGAGGCGTAATCCACCGCGATCCGCCGCACCCGCACCCCCTCAGCGGAAAGACTCTCGATCAACTTCTCCACGGCTTGAACCTCACCGGCCACCACCACCGAGTTCGGGCCGTTCACCGCCGCCACCGACACCCCCTCGATCAAGGCGGCCTCAACCCGCTCGACCGGCAGCGCCACCGACGCCATCGCCCCCAACCCCGCCAACCGCTCACCGATCAACCGGCTGCGCAACGCCACCACGCGGGCGCCGTCCTGCAACGACAGGCCACCGGCCACCACCGCCGCCGCGATCTCACCTTGGGAATGACCCACCACCGCATCCGCACGAACGCCCAGCGACTCCCACACCGCCGCCAACGACACCATCACCGCGAACGACACCGGCTGCACCACATCCACCCGATCCAGCCCCGGAGCACCCTCCACCTGCCGCACCACCTCCAGCAACGACCACTCCACGAACGGCTCCAACGCCGCCGCACACTCAGTCATCCGCGCCGCGAACACCGCCGACTCCTCCAACAACCGCGCACCCATCCCCACCCACTGCGCCCCCTGACCCGGGAACACCCACACCGACTTCCCAACCACATCCGCCACACCGGACACCACACCCGCCGTGGGCTCACCCGAAGCCACCGCACCCAACCCCGCCAGCAAACCCTTGCGATCCCCGCCGACCACCACCGCACGGTGCTCGAACACCGACCGCGACACCACCAGCGAGAACGCCGTATCCACCAGTGCCACCTCACGATGGCCCTCCACATGCGAGACCAGCCGCTCGGCCTGCGCCCGCAACGCCTCACCCGTACGACCCGACACCAGCAGCGGAACCACGTCGGCGGCCGGCGGCCGTGCCTCCGGAGCGCCTTCTCCCTCCGGCGCTTCCGGCCCCTGCTCGAGAATCACGTGCGCGTTCGTACCGCTGACCCCGAACGACGACACACCCGCCCGGCGCGGACGACCCGTCTTCGGCCACTCGGCCGACTCGGTCAGCAGTTCCACCGCGCCCGCCGACCAGTCCACGTGCGAGGACGGCGCGTCCACGTGCAGCGTCTTGGGCAGCACCCCGTGCCGCATCGCGAGCACCATCTTGATCACACCGGCCACACCGGCCGCCGCCTGGGTGTGGCCGAGGTTCGACTTGATCCCCCCCAGCAGCAGCGGACGCCCCTCGTCCCGGTCCTGGCCGTACGTCGCGAGCAGCGCCTGCGCCTCGATCGGGTCACCCAGGACCGTGCCGGTGCCGTGCGCCTCCACCGCGTCCACCTCGGACACCGAGAGCCCGGCCCCGGCCAGCGCCTGACGAATCACCCGTCGCTGCGAAGGGCCGTTCGGCGCCGTCAACCCGTTCGACGCGCCGTCCTGGTTCACCGCCGAACCCCGCACCACCGCCAGCACCTGGTGACCGTTGCGGCGCGCGTCCGACAACCGCTCCAGCACCAGCATGCCCACACCCTCGGACCAGCTGGTGCCGTCCGCGCTGTCGGAGAACGCCTTGCACCGGCCATCGGGCGCCATCCCGCCCTGCGCGCTGAAGCCGACGAACACCATCGGCGACGTCATCACCGTGATGCCACCGGCCAGCGCGAGCGAGCACTCCCCCGACCGCAGCGCCTGTACCGCGAGGTGCAGTGTCACCAGCGACGACGAACACGCCGTGTCCACCGTCACCGCGGGCCCCTCCAGGCCCAGGGTGTAGGACAGGCGGCCCGACAGCACGCTGGCTCCCAGACCGGTGACGCCATGGCCCTGAAGATCCACCCGAGTGCTCATGATCAGGTTCATGTAGTCCTGACCGTTGGTGCCCACGAACACCCCGGTGGAACTACCCTTCAGCGAGGCCGGGTCGATCCCGGCCCGCTCGACCGCCTCCCACGTCGTCTCCAGCAGCAACCGCTGCTGCGGGTCCATCGCGAGCGCCTCACGCGGCGAGATCCCGAAGAACCCGGCGTCGAACCCCGCCACATCCGCCAGGAACCCACCCTGGACCTCGCCACCCGCGCCGTCGGATCCCAGCTCCGACGACATCCCCAGGTCCCAGCCCCGATCGGTCGGGACCGGCGAGATCGCGTCCTCGCCCTCGGCCAGCAACCGCCACAAATCCTCAGGAGAGGCGACTCCACCTGGAAAGCGGCATGACATCGACACGATGGCGATCGGCTCACGCTTGCCCGACTCCACCTCTTCGAGCCGTCGGCGGGTCTCGTGCAGATCGGTGGCGACCGACTTCAGGTAGTCAACGAGCTTCAGGTCTTCCGACATGGGAGAAGCCCTCCAGGCTATTCGCGTATGAGCCGGGACATCACAGGTCCTTGAGGCGACCCAGTTCGTTTTCGATGAAACCGAGGATGTCCTTGGTACTCGCCGAGTTGAGCACGTCGGCGACAGCGATTTCACTAGTTTCCGTGCTGCTCTCGCTCATCTTCGCCAGCAGCTGCCGCAGCCGGGTGACGATGCCGTTCCGGGCGAGATCGTCGAGCGCGGTGTCGGAAAGAGCGGTCTCGAACCGGTTGAGATCGGCCAGCAACGACAACTCCGTGGCCTTGTTCGCTCCGGGCGCGATCTCCTCCAGGAGGTGTTCGGCGAGGCTGGCCGGGGTCGGGTAGTCGAAGATGAGAGTGGCGGGCAGTCGCAGTCCGGTGGCCGCATTGAGCCGGTTGCGCAGTTCCACGGTGGTGAGGGAGTCGAAGCCCAGTTCGCGGAACTCTCGTCCCGGCTGGATCGCGTCCAGCGACTCGTGTCCCAGCACCACCGCCGCCTGCGTGCACACCAGGTCCATCATGAGCCGGACCTGCTCGGTGTGCTCCAGGCCGGCGAGCCGCTTCACCAGCTCCGCTTCACCGCCCGCGAGGACCGAGACCGCCGAGCGACGCCCAGCGCGGACCAGGCCCCGCATCAGATGCGGCACCTCGCCCATCGCCCGCAGCGCCGACAGCTCCAGCCGTACCGGCGCCACCGCCGCCCGGCCCGACTCGACCGCGGCCTCGAACGCCGCGAGCCCCTGCTCGGCCGAGAGCGCCGGCATCCCTGTCCGGTTGATCCGCCGCATCTCGATCTCGCCCAGTGTGCCGGTCATTCCCGCGTCCTGGGCCCACGCGCCCCACGCCAACGACAGCCCCGGCAGTCCCGCGGCCCGGCGTACCTGAGCCAGCGCGTCCAGGAACACGTTCGCCGCCGCGTAGTTGCCCTGACCAGGCGCTCCCAGCACACCGGCGAACGAGGAGAACATTACGAATCCGGCCAGGTCCATGTCCTGGGTGAGCTCGTGCAGATGCCAGGCGGCGTCGACCTTGGGACGCAGCACCGCACCCAGGCCCTCCGCCGTCAGCGACGGGATCGTCCCGTCGGCCAGCACACCCGCGGTGTGGATCACCGCGGTCAGCGGGTGCTCGTCGTCCACCTGCGCCAGCAGGGCCGCCACCTGATCCCGATCGGCCATGTCACAGGCCGCGATCGTGATATCGACCCCGTGTGCGATCAGCTCGGCCTGCAACTCCACCGCACCGGGAGCGTCCAGGCCCCGGCGGCTGGTCAGCAGCAGACGCCGCACCCCACGCTCGGCCACCACGTGCCGCGCGAACAACGCACCCAGACCACCCGTACCACCGGTGATCAGGACGGTTCCCTCCGGATCCCAGACCCGGCCGCCATCCTCACCGGAGTCGTCACCGAACGCCTCTGCCACAACATCCCCGGGCAGTACCCGTGCCAGGCGCGGAACCCGCACCTCGCCCCCGCGCACCGCCGTCTGCGGCTCTTCGGACACCAACCTCCCCGGCAGCACCGACAGCGGGGATTCCTCGTCCACGTCGACCAACAGGAACCGGCCCGGGTTCTCCGACTGCGCGCTGCGCACCAGGCCCCACACCGCCGCGGCCGCCGGATCGGTGACCACTTCGCTGTCACCCGCCGCGACCGCGCCCCGGGTGAGGAACACCAGCCGCGACTCGGCGAACCGGTCATCGACCAGCCACCCCTGCAGCAGGTCCAGAACGTGGGCGGTCAGCGCATGCGCCGACTCCACCATCCCGGCCGCCGACTCGGAGATCACCTCCGCGAGCACCACCGTCGGCACCGGACCCGCCTCCACCAGCGCGGGCAGATCCGCATGCACCGCCACCGCATCCCCGGCCTCCCGCAACGCCGGAGCCACACCCAGCGCATCCGCACCGAGCACCGCCACCGACATTCCGTCGACCTCCGTCACAGCACCCGCGGGCGTCCACTCCACCCCGAACAACGACTCCCAGCCCGCCCCGGCACCATCGGAAACCCTGAGCCGCTCGACCTCGACCGGCCGCAACACCACGTTGCGCGCCGACACCACCGGACCACCGGCGGCATCCACCGCGCTCAGCGACACCGCATCCGGGCCCGTCCTGGCCAGCCGCACCCGCAGCACCGACGCCCCACCGGCGTGCAGGCACACCTGCTCCCACGAGGACGGCAACCGGCCACCCTCCACCGGCTCCAGCCCGGCGAAGGCCACCGCGTGCAGCGCCGCGTCCAGCAGAGCCGGATGCACCCCGAACGAACCCGCACTCGACACCGCCTGCTCCGGCAACGCCACCTCGGCGAACACCTCGCCCTCGGCGCCGCGCCAGACCTCCCGCAGCCCCTGGAACACCGGCCCGTAGACGAAGCCGTCCTCGGCCAGTTCCTCGTACAGCCCGTCCACCTCGATGGCGGTCGCCCCCTGCGGAGGCCAGACGGACGCGTCGAACGGCGCGACCTCCGCCACTTCGGTCGCGAGCGTTCCGGTCGCGTACCGCGTCCACGCCACTTCCTCGGCCGCCTCCGCCGAACGGGCGTACACACTCACGCTCCGGCGGCCCGACTCCTGCGGAGCCCCCACCGACACCTGCATCGCGATCGTGTCCCGCTCACCCAGCACCAGCGGCGTGATCAGGGTCAGCTCCTCGACCGCCTCGCAGCCGACCTGGTCACCGGCACGCACCGCCAGCTCCACGAACACCGAACCCGGCACCACCGCCGAGCCCGCCACCACGTGGTCGGCCAGCCACGGATGCGACGAGAGCGACAACCGCCCTGTCAGCACCACCCCATCGGAGTCGGCCAGCCCGACCGCAGCGCCCAGCAGCGGATGATCCGTCGCGGCCAGTCCCGCCGCCGCCACATTCCCCGCACCCGCACTGCCCTCGGGCCAGAACCGCTGGTGCTCGAAGGGATAGGTCGGCAGATCGACCCGGCGCCCACCCGGCAGCACCGAGCGCCAGTCCACCGGCACCCCGTGCACATGCAGCTCGGCCAGCGCCGCCATGGACGCCGCGTGCTCGTCCCGGCCCTTGCGCAGCACCGGCACCAGCACCGTGGGCAACTCGTGCGCCTGTGCCTCCGGGTCGGTCGTCAGCGTGTCCTGGGCCATCGCGGTCAGCACCCCGTCGGGGCCCAGCTCCAGATACGCCCGCACACCCTGCGCCTGCAACGTACGGATGCCGTCGGCGAAACGGACCGCGCCGCGGACCTGCTCCACCCAGTAGTCCGGCGAGCACAACTGCTCGGCCGTGGCCGCCTGTCCGGTCAGGGTCGACACGATCGGGGTCCTCGGTGCCCCGTAGGTGAGCCTGCTCGCCAACGTGCGGAAGTCCTCCAACATCGGATCCATCAACGGCGAATGGAACGCGTGCGACACCCGCAGCTGCTTCGTCCTGATCTCCCGTCCCCGCAGAGCGGCGGTCACTTCCAGCACCGCCTCTTCGGTACCGGAGATCACCACCGAGGACGGACCGTTGACGGCCGCGATGGACACCTGGTCTTCGCGCCCGGCCAGCAGCCCGGCGACCTGCTCCTCGGAGGCCTGCACCGCCACCATCGCCCCACCGGCAGGCAGCGCCTGCATCAACCGCGCCCGGCCCGCCACCAACGCACACGCATCCGCCAGCGACAACACCCCCGCCACATGCGCAGCCGCGATCTCCCCGACCGAATGACCGGCCAGCACATCAGGCCGGATTCCCCACGAGGACACCAGCCGGAACAGCGCCGTCTCCACCGCGAACAGAGCAGGCTGCGCCCACCCGGTCCGATCCAGCGCCTCCGCCTCGGCCGTACCCGGCTCGGCGAACAGCACCTCGCGCAACGACCCCTCAAGCAGCGGATCCAGCTCGGCGATCACCGCGTCCAACGCGGTCGCGAACACCGGGAACCGTCCATACAGCTCCCGGCCCATCCCGGCCCGCTGCGACCCCTGACCGGTGAACAGGAACGCCAACTGCGGCTCACCCGCGGCCACCCCGCGCACCACACCCGCACCCGGCAGATCCCCGGCCAACGCACCCAACCCGGCCAGCACACCCTCACGACCATCGGCCAGCACCACCGCCCGATACTCGAACGCCGACCGCGTCGTCGCCAGCGAGAACGCCGCATCGACCACCCCCAGACCGGGCTCACCCTCCAAAAGGGACACCAACCGCCCGGCCTGCGCCCGCAACGCCTGACCCGTCTTCGCCGACACCGGCACCGGCACCACGCCCGCAGGCGCCTCGCCCTGCGAAACCTCTCCGGACTCCGGCACCTCCGGCCCCTGTTCGAGGATCACGTGCGCGTTGGTGCCGCTGATCCCGAACGACGACACACCCGCCCGACGCGGACGACCCGTCTGAGGCCACTCGGCCGCCTCGGTCAGCAACTCCACCGCACCCGCCGACCAGTCCACGTGCGACGACGGCTCATCCACGTGCAGCGTCCGAGGCAGCACACCGTGCCGCATCGCGAGCACCATCTTGATCACACCGGCCACGCCCGCCGCCGCCTGGGTGTGACCCAGGTTCGACTTGATCGCGCCCAGCAGCAGCGGCCGGTCCTCCGGACGGTCCTGACCGTAGGTCGCCAGCAGGGCCTGGGCCTCGATCGGGTCACCCAGCTTGGTACCCGTACCGTGCGCCTCCACCGCGTCCACCTCGGACGCCGAGAGCCCGGCGCCTGCAAGCGCCTGACGGATCACCCGCTGCTGAGACGGACCGTTCGGCGCCGTCAACCCGTTCGACGCACCGTCCTGGTTCACCGCCGAACCCCGCACCACCGCGAGCACCTCATGCCCGTTGCGGCGGGCATCCGACAACCGCTCCAGCACCAGCATGCCCACACCCTCGGACCAGCCGGTGCCGTCCGCGCTGTCGGAGAACGCCTTGGATCGCCCGTCGGCCGCTATCCCGCCCTGCGCGTTGAAGCCGATGAACCCCAACGGTGACGCCATCACCGTCGTACCACCGGCCAGCGCGAGCGAGCACTCACCCTGCCGCAGCGCCTGCGCCGCCAGATGCAGCGCCACCAGCGACGACGAGCACGCCGTGTCCACGGTCATCGCCGGACCCTCCAGGCCCAGCATGTAGGACAGGCGGCCCGACAGCACGCTGGCCGAGAGGCCGGTGACGCCATGGCCTTGCACGTCCGTCTGCGTACTTATGATCAGGCTCGTGTAGTCCTGGCTGTTGCTTCCCACGAAGACGCCGGTGTGGCTGCCCTTGAGCGAGAGCGGGTCGATCCCGGCCCGCTCCACCGCCTCCCACACCCCCTCCAGCAACAGACGCTGCTGCGGATCCATCGCGAGCGCCTCACGCGGCGAGATCCCGAAGAACCCGGCATCAAACCCCGCCACATCCGCCAGGAACCCACCCTGAACATCGACCCCCGTCCCCGACAACATCCCCAGATTCCAGCCTCGGTCGGCCGGGACCGGCGAGATCGCGTCCTCACCCTCGACCAGCAACCGCCACAACTCCTCCGGAGAGTTCACCCCACCGGGGAAGCGGCAGCTCATCCCCACGATCACGATCGGATCATCGGCCACCGACACCCTCGGCCCGGCCACCACACCCGACCCGACCGCCACCTCCTGGCGACCCAGCAACTCCGACACCAGGAACCGCGCCAGCACGGTCGGCGTCGGATAGTCGAACACCAACGTCGCCGGCAACCGCAGGCCGGTGGCGACATTCAGCCGGTTACGCAGATCCACCGCAGTGAGGGAGTCAAAGCCCAGCTCACGGAACTCCCGCCCAGGCTGAACCGCCTCCCCCGAAGCGTGCCCCAGCACCACCGCCGCCTGAGCCCGCACCAACTCCACCACCAGCCGAACCTGCTCGGCCTCACCCAACCCCGCCAACCGCCGCAACAACTCCGAATCCCCACCCGCCGACGTGGAGATCGCCAGGCGGCGGCTTCCGCGCACCAGGCCACGCATCAGATGCGGCACCTCGGGGACCGTACGCAGCACCGAGAGATCCAACCGCGCCACCACCACTGGCGAGTCACCTGTCGTAGTAGCCGACTCGAACGCCGCGAGCCCTTGCTCGGCCGAGAGCGCCGGCATCCCCGCCCGCGCCATCCGCCGCAGGTCGATCGCCCCGAGTCCCCCGGTCATCCCGGTCTCCTGCGCCCACATGCCCCAGGCCAGCGACAACCCCGCCAGCCCGTCTGCCCGGCGCTGCTGGGCCAGAGCGTCGAGGAACGCGTTCGCCGCCGCGTAGTTACCCTGACCCGCGTTGCCCATCACCCCGGCGAACGAGGAGAACACCACGAATCCGGCCAGGTCCATGTCCCGGGTGAGCTCGTGCAGATGCCAGGCGGCGTCGACCTTCGGCCGCAGCACCGCGTCCAGCCGCTCGGCCGTCAGCGACGGAATCGTGCCGTCATCCAGCACACCCGCGGTGTGAATCACCGCAGTCAGCGGATGCCCGGCGTCGATCCCGGCCAGCAGACCCGCGACCTGATCCCGATCCGCCATGTCGCAGGCCGCGATGGTGACCTCGACGCCGTGCGCGATCAGCTCCGCCTGCAACTCCACCGCACCCGGAGCGTCCAGCCCTCTTCTGCTGGTCAGCACCAGGTGCCGCACCCCACGCTCGGCCACCACATGCCGCGCGAACAACGCACCCAGACCACCGGTACCACCGGTGATCAGAACGGTTCCCTCCGGATCCCAGGCATGGCCCACCTCGTCGCCGACGTCAGAGCCGGGCACCACCCGCGCCATCCGCGGAACCAGCACCTCACCTCCGCGCACCGCCACCTGAGGCTCACCCGAGACCAACGCCCCGGGCAGCACATCGAGCAGGACCGACGATGCCTGATCCCGGTCCATGTCGACCAGTACGAACCGGTCCGGGTTCTCCGACTGAGCACTGCGGACAAGGCCCCACACCCCGGAAGCCGACAGATCCGCCACCACCTCGCCATCGCCCGCCGCGACCGCGCCCCGGGTGAGGAACACCAGCCGCGACTCGGCGAACCGCTCCTCGGTCAGCCACCGCTGCAGCAGGTCCAGAACGTGAGCGGTGAGCGCATGCGCCGAATCCACCACCCCGACCGCCGGGTCGGAGACCACCTCAGCCAGCACCACCGCCGGGACCGGATCCGCCTCGGCCAGCGCGGGCAGATCCGCATACACCGGCACCACGTCCCCGGCCTCCCGCGAGGCCGCCGCGACACCCAGCGTGTCCGGACCGAGCACCGCCACCGGCACCCGATCGGTTTCGGATAGCCCGCCAGCCGCGGACCATTCCAGCCGGAACAGCGTGTCCTGCACTGCCCCGCGACCGTCGGAGATCGCCAGCTGCTCGGTGGAGATCGGCCGCAGCACCACCGACCGGGCCGACAGCACCGGCGCACCCGTCGCATCCACCGCGTTCAGCGAAACCACTTCGCCGCCCGTCCTGGCCAGCCGCACCCGCAGCACCGACGCCCCGGCCGCGTGCAGGCTCACCTCACCCCAGGAGAACGGCACCCGGGCAGCCTCGGAATCGTCCAGTCCAGCGAACGGCACCACGTGCAGCGCCGCGTCCAGCAGCGCCGGATGCACCCCGAACGAATCCGCCTCGCTGACCTGCTCGGGCAGCCTCACCTCGGCGAAGATCTCACCGTCGCGACGCCACGCCGCCCGCAGCCCCTGGAACGCCGGACCGTAGGCGAAGCCGTCCGCGGCCAGCTCCTCGTAGAAGCCGTCCAGCTCGATCGCGGTCGCGCCGACCGGGGGCCACACCGCCGTGTCGAACGGCTCGGCAGGCGAAGCACCCATGGCGAGCGTGCCGGTGGCGTGCCGCACCCACGGCACCTCCTCGGCCGCGTCCGCCGAACGGGCGTAGACGCTCACACTCCGCCGACCGGTCTCCTCCGCAGCCCCCACCCACACCTGCACCGCCACCGCGTCACCCGCACCCAGCACCAGCGGAGCGTCCAGGATCAACTCCTCGACCACCTCGCAGCCGACCTGGTCACCGGCCCGCACCGCCAGCTCCACGAACGCCGAACCGGGCATCACCACCGAGCCCGCCACCACGTAGTCGGCCAGCCACGAATGCGACGCCGACGACAACCGCCCGGTCAGCACCACTCCATCGGAGTCGGCCCGAGGCATCACCGCACCCAGCAGCGGATGCCTTGTCGCGGCCAGGCCCAACACATGAGCGTCACCGCTCTGCTTGGCGTTCGGCCAGAACCGCTGGTGCTGGAAGGCGTAGGTGGGCAGATCCACCCGGCGACCGCCCGGCAGCACCTGCAGCCAGTCGACCGTCACACCACGCACGAACAGCTCCGCCGCCGACGTCAGCACCCGCTCCAAGCCGCCCTCATCGCGGCGCAACGTGCCGGCGATCACGGTGGTGGCGTCGGTCTCGTCCACGCACTCACCGATACCGACCGTCAGCACCGGATGCGGACTCACCTCGACGAACACCCGATACCGCTGCTCCAGCAACTGCCCGACCGCCGGAGCGAAGCCCACCGTGCGCCGCAAGTTCTCACACCAGTAACCGGCTGCCAGCTCTGGGCCCTCCAGCCACTGGCCGGTCACGGTCGACAGCATCGGCACCCGCACCGAACCCGGAGTCACCTCCGCCAGCACCCCGGCCAGCTCCTCGGCGATCAGATCCACCTGCGCCGAATGCGAGGCGTAATCCACCGCGATCCGCCGCACCCGCACCCCCTCAGCGGCCAACCGCTCCACCAGCTCCTCGACCGCCGCGACCTCACCGGCCACCACCACCGAGTTCGGACCGTTCACCGCCGCCACCGACACCCCCTCGATCAAAGCGGCCTCAACCCGCTCGACCGGCAGCGCCACCGACGCCATCGCCCCCAACCCCGCCAACCGCTCACCGATCAACCGGCTCCGCAACGCCACCACCCGCGCACCATCGGACAACGACAGGCCACCGGCCACCACCGCCGCCGCAATCTCGCCCTGCGAATGGCCCACCACCGCGTCCGCACGAACCCCCAGCGACTCCCACACCGCCGCCAACGACACCATCACCGCGAACGAGACCGGCTGCACCACATCCACCCGATCCAGCGACGGAGCACCCTCCACACCCCGGACCACATCCAGCAGCGACCACTCCACGAACGGCTCCAACGCCGCCGCGCACTCCGCCATCCGAGCCGCGAACACCGCCGACTCCTCCAACAGAGCCGCACCCATCCCCACCCACTGCGCCCCCTGACCCGGGAACACCCACACCGACTTCCCATCCACATCCGCCACCCCGGACACCACACCGGGCACCGACTCACCCGAAGCCACCGCACCCAGCCCCGCCAACAACCCCTCACGGCCGGCACCGACCACCACGGCCCGGTGCTCGAACACCGACCGCGACGCCACCAGCGAGAACGCCGTGTCCACCAGGCCCAGCTCGTCGCGCGCGTCCATGAACGACGCCAGACGACCCGCCTGCGCCCGCAGTGCCTCCTCGCTCTTGCCCGACACCACCCACGGCACCACACCCGCGGCCGGAGCCTCATCCTCGTCACGCGACTCCGCCTCAGGAGCCTCCGGTCCCTGCTCAAGGATCAGGTGCGCGTTGGTGCCGCTGATCCCGAACGACGACACACCCGCCCGCCACGGGCGCCCGGCCTCCGGCCACTCCCTGGCCTCGGTCAGCAGTTCCACCGCGCCCGAGGCCCAGTCCACGTGCGACGACGGCTCGTCCACGTGCAACGTCTGAGGCAGCACCCCGTGCCGCATCGCCATGACCATCTTGATCACACCCGCCACACCGGCCGCAGCCTGGGTGTGACCGATGTTCGACTTGATCGACCCCAGCAGAACCGGCCGGTCCTCCGGCCGATCCTGACCATAGGTGGCCAGCAGCGCCTGCGCCTCGATCGGGTCGCCCAGCGTCGTCCCCGTACCGTGCGCCTCCACGACGTCCACCTCGGCGGCGGTCAGCCCGGCGCCGGCAAGTGCCTGACGAATCACCCGCTGCTGCGAGGGACCGTTCGGTGCGGTCAGGCCGTTGGACGCACCGTCCTGGTTGATCGCCGACCCGCGCATCACCGCGAGCACCTCGTGGCCGTTGCGGCGGGCGTCCGACAGCCGCTCCAGCACCAGGACACCCACGCCCTCGGACCAACTCGTACCGTCCGCGGTGTCGGAGAACGCCTTGCACCGCCCATCGGCGGCCAGCCCGCCCTGGGCGCTGAAGTCGATGAACACCCCCGGCGTGGCCATCACCGTCACACCACCGGCCAGTGCCAGCGAGCACTCACCCGAGCGCAGCGCCTGCGCCGCCATGTGCATCGCCACCAGCGACGACGAACACGCCGTGTCCACCGTCACCGCAGGACCCTCCAAGCCCAGCGCGTAGGCGACACGACCGGTGACGATGCTTCCGGAGTTACCGGTACTGACGAAGGTCATCACATCCGGCGGGAACTCGGCGCTCGACCCGTAGTCGTGGTAGATCACCCCGGCGAACACGCCGGTACGGCTGCCGCGCAGCGAGGTCGGGTCGATCCCCGCTCGCTCGATCGCCTCCCAGGACGCCTCCAGCAGCAGCCGCTGCTGCGGGTCCATCGCCAGCGCCTCACGCGGCGAGATCCCGAAGAACCCGGGATCGAAGTCGGTCGCGTCGACGAGGAATCCACCGTCGAAGTCCAGCTCGCCGCGTGCCTGCCAGCCTCGGTCCCGTGGCAGCGGGGAGATGGCGTCCTGCCCCTCGGCGACCAGTCGCCACAGATCCTCCGGAGAGCTCACCCCTCCGGGGTAGCGGCAGGCCATCGAGACGATGACGATCGGGTCATCGGTCACCGAGGTGGCGACCACCGGGAGAATCGCGTCGCCGTGCACGCCGAGCACTTCGCTGAGCAGGTACTCGCCGAGCACGGTGGGAGTGGGGTAGTCGAAGACGAGGGTGGAGGGCAGCCGCAACCCGGTGGCGCCGTTGAGCCGGTTGCGCAGCTCAAGCGCGGTCAGCGAGTCGAAGCCCAGCTCACGGAACTCCCGCCGGACGTCCACCGAATCCAGCGACGGGTGCCCGAGTACGGCGGCGGCCTGAGCCCGGACCAGGTCGATCAGCACCTGGAGCTGCTTGGGGTGGTCCAGGCCGGCCAGCTGCCGCGACAGTGCCTCGCCCGCGCCACCGCCTCCGGCCGCCGACAGCGCGGCGGCCGTACGGCGGGTGCCGCGCACCAGGCCGCGCAGCAGCGGCGGCACCAGCTGAGCGGGCATCGCCGGCAGGTTCAACCGCACCGGGACCACCAGCGGTGAGTCCGAGCCCAGGGCCGCGTCGAACAGGGCGAGCCCCTGTTCGGTGGTCATCGCCGGCATCCCGGCGGCGGCCATCCGCTCCACGCTGGCCTGTGACAGTCCTCCGGTCATCCCGGTGGCCTGCGCCCAGAGTCCCCAGGTGAGCGACAGCCCCGGAAGCCCCTGCGCCTGCCGTTGGACCATCAGCGCGTCCAGCCAGGCGTTCGCCGCCGCGTAGTTGCCCTGACCCGCGTTGCCCATCAGTCCGGCGAGCGAGGAGAACACCACGAATCCGGCCAGGTCCATGTCCCGGGTGAGCTCGTGCAGATGCCAGGCGGCGTCGACCTTCGGCCGCAGCACGGTGTCCACCCGCTCCGGCGTCAACGAGGTGATCGCTCCGTCGTCCACGATTCCGGCCGCGTGGATCACCGCGGTCAGCGGGTGATCGGCATCCACCCCGGCCAGCAGACCGGCCACCGCGTCCCGGTCGGCCATGTCGCACGCGGCGACCGTGACCTCGACGCCGTGCGCGATCAGCTCGGCCTGCAGCTCCACCGCCCCCGGAGCCTCCAGACCCCGGCGGCTGGTCAGCAGCAGGTGCCGCACCTTGTGCTCGGACACCAGATGCCGGGCCAGCTCCGCACCCAGACCACCCGTACCGCCGGTGATGAGCACCGTGCCCTGCGGGTCCCAGCGCCGGGGCATGGTCAGCACGATCTTGCCGGTGTGCCTGGCCTGGCTCATGAACCGGAAGGCGTCGCGGCTCCGGCGCACGTCCCATGCCGTGACCGGCAGCGGCCGCAGCTCACCGGTCGCGAACAGCTCCATCAGCTCGACCAGGATCTGCCGCAGCCGCTCGGCGCCGGCGTCCAGCATGTCGAACCAGTGGTACTCCAGGCCGGGGAACTGTGCCTGGTCGCGGATGTCGAGCTTGCCCATCTCCACGAACCGGCCACCGGGGCGCAGCAGTCGCGCCGAGGCGTCGATGAGGTCCCCGGTCAGCGAGTTGAGCACCACGTCGATGCCCCGCTCACCGCACACAGCGCGGAAGCGCTCCTCGAACTCCGAAGTCCTGGAGGAGGCGATGTGGTCGTCCGGGATGCCCAGGGAACGCAGTACCTCCCACTTGGCCGGACTCGCGGTGGCGAACACCTCCACGCCAAGGCGCTGCGCCAGCTGGATCGCCGCCATACCCACGCCACCGGTGCCGGCGTGCACGAGCAGCCGCTCGCCCGCCCGCAACCTGGCCAGGTCCATCAGGCCGTAGTAGGCCGTCAGGAACGTCACCAGGATCGTCGCGGCCTGCTCGAACGAGATGCCGTCGGGGATCTTGGACAGGACGTGGGCGCTGGTGACCACCGGGCCGAACGCGCCTTCGGTCAGACAGACCACCCGGTCCCCCGGGCGCAGGTCCTCGACGCCGGGGCCGACCTCAAGCACCACGCCCGCGGCCTCGCCACCCATCTGGCCGACCTTGTCCTGGAACCAGCCGAGTGCGTTCAGCCCGTCCAGCAGGTCACGGAAGTTCACCCCCGCCGCGTGCACCGCGACCCGAACCTGACCGGCCTGCAGCGGCTCGGCCGTCTCCGCGTACGAGATGAGCTCCAGCGCGTCCAGGCTGCCCTTGGCCCGGCTGCCCAACCGCCACGCCGTACCCGACGGAGGCAACAGACCCGCACCCGAGGTCAGCGACGCCAACCTCGGCGCCCAGACCCCACCTCCGCGCACCGCCGCCTGCGGCTCGCCGGAGGTCAGTACTCCGGCCAGCAATCCGCTCAGCGCACCGAGTCGCACCGACTCCTCGTCCACGTCCACCAGCACGAACCGGCCCGGGTTCTCCGACTGCGCGCTGCGCACCAGACCCCACACCGCCGCGGCCGCCAGATCGGTGACCGCCTCACCCTCACCCGCCGCGACCGCGCCCCGCGTGACGAGCACCAGTCGCGACTCGGCGAACCGGTCATCGGCCAGCCACTCCTGCAACAGCCCCAGCACCCCGGCCGTCACCTGATGCGCCGATGCCACCGCGTCCGCGGTCGACGAGGTCTCGACCTCGGCCAGCACCACACCCGGCACCGCGCCCGCCTCGGCCAGCGCCGACAGGTCACGATGAACCGGGACCGACTCCCACGTACCCGCGAGACCCGGTTCGAACGCCGCGAAGCCGACCATCGCCATCGGCGCCGGGTCTGCAGCGGTGACTTCGGAGAGCGCGGTCCACTCCAGCCGGAACAGCCCGTCGCGCTCCGTCGCGTGGTCACCGCCCGCGGCGAGCTGACCGGGGGAGAACGGGCGCAGCACCAGCGAGCGCGCCGACAGCACCGGCTCCCCTGCGGCGTCCACCGCCGTCAGCGTGGCCGAGTCGGCAGCGGTCCGGCTCATCCGAATGCGCAGCATCGCCGCGCCACCGGCGTGCAGGCTCACCTCGCTCCAGGAGAACGGCAGCCGACCGCCCTCGGAATCGTCCAGCCCGGCGAAGGCCACCGCGTGCAGCGCCGCGTCCAGCAGCGCCGGATGCACCCCGAACGAACCCGCGCTCGACTGCGCCTGCTCGGGCAGGACGATCTCGGCGAACACCTCACCGTCGGCGCCCTGCCAGGCCGCCCGCAGCCCCTGGAACACCGGGCCGTACTCGAACCCGCTCGCGGCGAGCCCTTCGTACAGCCCGCCCACCTCGATGGCGGTCGCCCCCTGCGGGGGCCACACAGACGCGTCGAACGGTGCGACCTCGGAAGCCCCGGTCGCGAGCGTGCCGGTCGCGTGCCGCATCCACGGCACGTCGTCCGCGGCCTGCGCCGGCCGCGCGTAGACGCTCACACTCCGGTGGCCCGTCTCCTGCTCGGCGCCCACCCACACCTGCACCGCGACGGCGTCGCTCTCGCCCAGCACCAGCGGCGCGACCAGGGTGAGCTCCTCGACCACGTCGCAGCCGACCTGGTCACCGGCACGGATCGCCAGCTCGAGGAACCCGGTACCCGGGAAGATCACCGTCCCGGCCACCGCGTGATCGGCCAGCCACGGATGCGACGAGAGCGACAACCGCCCGGTCAGCAGCACACCGTCAGAATCGGCCAGGCCCACCGCCGCGCCCAGCAGCGGGTGCCCGGCTGTAGCCAGCCCGGCCGCGGCCACGTTGCCCACCGAGGAGCCTGCCCCCTCGGGCCAGTACCGCTGGTGCTCGAAGGGATAGGTCGGCAGGTCGACCCGGCGCCCGCGCGGGAGCACCGTCTGCCAGTTCACCGGCACCCCGTGTACGTGCAGACGGGCCAGCGCCTCGGTAACGGACTCGTGCTCGTTTCTGTCCCTGCGCAGTACCGGCACCAGCACCACGTCCGGATCCGGCTCCACGTCAGAACCGGACGTCGCGGCAGTCGGGTCCGGGTCGGTCGTCAGCGTGTCCTGGGCCATCGCGGTCAGCACCCCGTCGGGGCCCAGCTCCAGATACGCCCGCACACCCTGCGCCTGCAACGTACGGATGCCGTCGGCGAAACGGACCGCGCCGCGGACCTGCTCCACCCAGTACTCCGGCGAGCACAACTGCTCGGCTGTCGCCGCCTGTCCGGTCAGGGTCGACACGATCGGGGTCCTCGGTGCCCCGTAGGTGAGCCTGCTCGCCAACGTGCGGAAGTCCTCCAACATCGGGTCCATCAGCGGCGAATGGAACGCGTGCGACACCCGCAGCTGCTTCGTCCTGATCTCCCGTCCCCGCAGAGCGGCGGTCACTTCCAGCACCGCCTCTTCGGTACCGGAGATCACCACCGAGGTCGGACCGTTGACGGCCGCGATGGACACCTGGTCTTCGCGCCCGGCCAGCAGCCCGGCGACCTGCTCCTCGGAGGCCTGCACCGCCACCATCGCCCCACCCGCAGGCAGCGCCTGCATCAACCGCGCCCGGCCCGCCACCAACGCACACGCATCCGCCAGCGACAACACCCCCGCCACATGCGCCGCCGCGATCTCCCCGACCGAATGACCGGCCAGCACATCAGGCCGCACCCCCCACGAGGACACCAGCCGGAACAACGCCGTCTCCACCGCGAACAACGCAGGCTGCGCCCACCCGGTCCGATCCAGCGCCTCCGCCTCGGCCGTACCCGGCTCGGCGAACAGCACCTCGCGCAACGACCCCTCAAGCAGCGGATCCAGCTCGGCGATCACCGCGTCCAACGCGGTCGCGAACACCGGGAACCGTCCATACAGCTCCCGGCCCATCCCGGCCCGCTGCGACCCCTGACCGGTGAACAGGAACGCCAACTGCGGCTCACCCGCGGCCACCCCGCGCACCACACCCGCACCCGGCAGATCCCCGGCCAACGCACCCAACCCGGCCAGCACACCCTCACGACCATCGGCCAGCACCACCGCCCGATACTCGAACGCCGGGCGGGTCGTGGCCAGTGAGAACGCCGTATCGGTGAGCGCCACCTCACGACGGCCCTCCACATGCGAGGCCAGCCGATCCGCCTGCGTCCGCAACGCCCCTGCCGTACGAGCCGACACCAGCACCGGCAGCACATCCGCACCCGTGGCCGGCGCATCGTCCCGCGCCACCGTTTCGGCTTCGATACGCAGGGTTGCCGGCCCCTGCTCAAGGATCACGTGCGCGTTCGTGCCACTGATCCCGAACGACGACACACCCGCCCGACGCGGACGACCCGTCTTCGGCCACTCCGTCGCCTCGGTCAGCAACTCCACCGCACCCGAGGCCCAGTCCACATGCGACGACGGCTCGTCCACATGCAACGTCCTGGGCAGCACACCGTGCTGGAGAGCCAGCACCATCTTGATCACACCGGCCACGCCCGCCGCCGCCTGGGTGTGACCGAAGTTCGACTTGATCGCACCCAGCAGCAGCGGCCTGTCCTCGTCCCGGTCCTTGCCGTAGGTCGCCAGCAGGGCCTGGGCCTCGATCGGGTCACCCAGCTTGGTACCCGTACCGTGCGCCTCCACCGCGTCCACCTCAGACGCCGACAATCCCGCACCGGCCAACGCCTGACGGATCACCCGCTGCTGAGACGGACCGTTCGGCGCCGTCAACCCGTTCGACGCACCGTCCTGGTTGATCGCCGATCCACGAACGATCGCGAGCACCTCGTGCCCGTTGCGGCGGGCGTCCGACAGTCGCTCCAGCACCAGCATGCCCAGGCCCTCGGACCAGGTGGTGCCGTCCGCGGTGTCGGAGAACGCCTTGCACCGTCCATCGGGGGCCAATCCCCCCTGCGCGCTGAAGCCGATGAACCCGATCGGGGTGGTCATCACCGTGGCACCGCCGGCCAGCGCCAGGCTGCACTCACCCGACCTCAGCGCCTGTGCCGCCATGTGCATCGCCACCAGCGACGACGAACACGCCGTGTCCACGGTCACCGCAGGACCTTCCAGGCCCAGCGTGTACGACAGGCGGCCCGACAGCACGCTGGCCGACATACCGGTGATGGCGTGGCCTTCCACATCTGCCGGGGTGTTCATCATCAGGCTCATGTAGTCCTGACCGTTGGTGCCCACGAACACCCCGGTGGAGCTGCCCTTCAGTGAGAGCGGGTCGATCCCGGCCCGCTCGACCGCCTCCCACACCCCCTCCAGCAACAGACGCTGCTGCGGATCCATCGCGAGCGCCTCACGCGGCGAGATCCCGAAGAACCCGGCATCAAACCCCGCCACATCCGCCAGGAACCCACCCTGAACATCGACCCCCGTCCCCGACAACATCCCCAGATTCCAGCCTCGGTCGGCCGGGACCGGCGAGATCGCGTCCTCACCCTCGACCAGCAACCGCCACAACTCCTCCGGAGAGTTCACCCCACCGGGGAAGCGGCAGCTCATCCCCACGATCACGATCGGATCATCGGCCACCGACACCCTCGGCCCGGCCACCACACCCGACCCGACCGCCACCTCCTGGCGGCCCAGCAACTCCGACACCAGGAACCGCGCCAGCACGGTCGGCGTCGGATAGTCGAACACCAACGTCGCCGGCAACCGCAGGCCGGTGGCGACATTCAGCCGGTTACGCAGATCCACCGCGGTGAGGGAGTCGAAGCCCAGCTCACGGAACTCCCGCCCAGGCTGAACCGCCTCCCCAGAAGCGTGCCCCAGCACCACCGCCGCCTGAGCCCGCACCAACTCCACCACCAGCCGAACCTGCTCGGCCTCACCCAACCCCGCCAACCGCCGCAACAACTCCGAATCCCCACCCGCGAGGACGGAAACCGCCGACCGACGGCCCGCACGAACCAGGCCACGCATCAGATGCGGCAGTTCGGCGAGTGTGCGCAGGACCGACAGTTCCAGCCGCGCCGCCACCACCGCCGCGTGATCCGACACCGCCGCCCGCTCGAACGCCCCGAGTCCCTGCTCGGCCGAGAGCGCCGGCATCCCCGCCCGCGCCATCCTGCGCAGATCGACAGCGCCCAGCGTGCCGGTCATCCCGGTCTCCTGCTCCCACAAGCCCCACGCCAGCGACAACCCCGCCAGCCCTTCGGCCCGGCGCTGCTGGGCCAGAGCGTCCAAGAACGCGTTCGCCGCCGCGTAGTTACCCTGACCCGCGTTGCCCATCACCCCCGCCATCGACGAGAACACCACGAACGCCGCGAGATCCGCGTCACGGGTGAGCTCGTGCAGATACCAGGCCGCATCCACCTTCGGCCGCAACACGCCGTCCAGCCGCTCGGCCGTCAGCGACGGAATCGTGCCGTCATCCAGCACACCCGCGGTGTGGATCACCGCGGTCAACGGATGCCCGGCGTCCACCTGCGCCAACAGTCCCGCCACCGCGTCCCGATCCGCCATGTCACAGGCCGCGATCGTGACCTCGACCCCGTGCGCGATCAGCTCCGCCTGCAACTCCACCGCACCCGGAGCGTCCAGGCCCCGGCGGCTGGTCAGCAGCAGATGCCGCACCCCACGCTCGGCCACCACATGCCGCGCGAACAACGCACCCAGACCACCGGTACCACCGGTGATCAGAACGGTTCCCTCCGGATCCCAGACCCGACCGACATCCTCACCGGAAACCTCGGCCGGAACCTCACCGGACACCACCCGCGCCAAACGCGGCACCAACACCCCACCCTCGCGCACCGCCACCTGAGGCTCACCCGAGACCAACACCCCCGGCAGCACACCGGGCAAGGACTCCTGTCCGTCCACGTCGACCAAGCCGAACCGGCCAGGGTTCTCCGACTGAGCGCTACGGATCAGACCTCGCGCCGCCGCAGCCGGCAGATCGGTGACCACCTCACCGTCGTCCGCCGCGACCGCGCCCCGGGTGACGAACACCAGCCGCGACTCGGCGAACCGCTCCTCGGCCAGCCACCGCTGCACCACATCCAGAACGTGAGCGGTGAGCGCATGCGCCGAATCCACCACCCCGACCGCCGGGTCGGAGACCACCTCGGCCAGCACCACCGCCGGCACCGGGCCCGCCTCGGCCAGCGACGACAGATCCGCGTGCACCGGAAGGCCACCCGGCTCCCCGTCCGCCCGCAGCGTGGAGGCGACACCCAACGTGTCCGGGCCGAGGATCCCCACCGACACCTCACCGGCCTCCGGCAAAGTGCCCGCGAGCCCCCACTCCACCCGGAACAACGCATCCTGGCTGACTCCGCGACCGTCGGAGACCCCCAGCTGCTTGGCCGGGACCGGCCGCAGCACCACCGACCGCGCCGACACCACCGGCGCACCCGTCACATCCGCCGCCAGCAGCGACACCGCATCCGTGTCTGTCCTGGCCAGCCGCACCCGCAGCACCGACGCCCCACCGGCGTGCAGGCACACCTGCTCCCACGAGGACGGCAACCGGCCACCCTCCACCGGCTCCAGCCCGGCGAAGGCCACCGCGTGCAGCGCCGCGTCCAGCAGAGCCGGGTGCACCCCGAACGAAGCGGCTCCACCGATCTGCTCGGGCAGCCTCACCTCGGCGAAGATCTCACCGTCGCGACGCCACGCCGCCCGCAACCCCTGGAACGCCGGACCATAGGCGAAACCGTCCTCGGCCAGCTCCTCGTACAAGCCGTCCAGCTCGATCTCGGTAGCGCCGACCGGCGGCCACGTCGCCGCGTCGAGCGGCACGACCTCGGAAGCACCGGTCGCCAACGTGCCGGTGGCGTGCCGCACCCACGGCACCTCCTCGGCCGCATCCGCCGAACGGGCGTAGACGCTCACACTCCGCCGACCGGTCTCCTCCGGCGCACCCACCGCGATCTGGACCACGACCGCGTCGTCCTCGCCCAGCACCAGCGGAGCGTCCAGGATCAACTCCTCGACCACCTCGCAGCCGACCTGGTCACCGGCACGCACCGCCAGCTCCACGAACGCCGAACCGGGCACCAGCACCGAGCCCGCCACCACGTAGTCGGCCAGCCACTGCTGCGACGAGAGCGACAAGCGGCCCGTCAACAACACACCGTCGGAATCGGCCAGGCCCACCGCCGCGCCCAGCAACGGATGACCCGTAGCAGCCAGGCCCAGAACACGGGCATCACCGCTCTGCCGCGCGTTCGGCCAGAACCGCTGGTGCTGGAAGGCGTACGTCGGCAGATCCACCCGGCGACCGCCCGGCAACACCTGCAGCCAGTCGACCGTCACACCGCGCACGAACAGCTCCGCCGCCGACGTCAGCACCCGCTCCAGGCCGCCCTCGTCACGGCGCAACGTCCCGGCGATCACGGTGGTGGCGTCGGTCTCGTCCACGCACTCACCGATGCCGACCGTCAGCACCGGATGCGGACTCACCTCGACGAACACCCGATACCGCTGCTCCAGCAACTGCCCGACCGCCGGAGCGAAGCCCACCGTGCGCCGCAGGTTCTCACACCAGTACCCGCCATCGAGCTCCTGGCCCTCCAGCCACTGACCGGTCACCGTCGACAACATCGGCACCCGCACCGGCTGCGGCGCCACCCCCGCCAGGACCTCGGCCAGCTCTTCGGCGATCAGATCCACCTGCGCCGAATGCGAGGCGTAATCCACCGCGATCCGCCGCACCCGCACCTCTTCAGTGCCCAGTTGCTCGACCAACTCCTCAACGGCTGCGACCTCACCGGCCACCACCACCGAGTTCGGGCCGTTGACCGCCGCCACCGAGATCCGCCCGTCCCACACCGCCACCCGCTCGGCGACTCGCTCGACCGGGAGCGCAACCGACGCCATCGCCCCCAACCCAGCCAGCCCACGCCCGATCACCTGACTGCGCAACGCCACCACCCGCGCGCCGTCCTGCAACGACAGGCCACCGGCCACCACCGCCGCCGCGATCTCGCCCTGCGAATGGCCCACCACCGCGTCCGCACGAACGCCCAGCGACTCCCACACCGCCGCCAACGAGACCATCACCGCGAACGAGACCGGCTGGACCACATCCACCCGATCCAGCGACGGAGCACCCTCCACCTGCCGGATCACGTCCAGCAGCGACCAGTCCACGAACGGCTCCAACGCCGCCGCACACTCGGCCATCCGAGCCGCGAACACCGCCGACTCCTCCAACAACCGCGCACCCATCCCCACCCACTGCGCCCCCTGACCCGGGAACACCCACACCGACTTCCCATCCACATCCGCCACCCCGGACACCACGCCGGGCACCGACTCACCCGAGGCAACCGCCCCCAGCCCTGTCAGGAGATCCCCGCCGACCACCACGGCCCGGTGCTCGAACGCCGACCGCGACGACACCAGCGAGAACGCCACATCGGTCAGCCCAAGAGCAGGCTCGCCCTCCAGGTACGACGCGAGCCGCCCGGCCTGGGCCCGCAGCGCCTCACCCGTACGACCCGACACCACCATCGGAACCACGTCCGCAGCCGGTACCAGGTCCTGCGAAGGAGCCACCGCCGCGGCCTCGGGCCCCTGCTCGATGATCACGTGCGCGTTGGTGCCGCTGATCCCGAACGACGACACACCCGCCCGACGCGGACGACCCGTCTGAGGCCACTCGACCTGCTCGGTCAGCAACTCCACCGCACCCGAGGCCCAGTCCACATGCGACGACGGCTCGTCCACGTGCAGCGTCCGAGGCAGCACCCCGTGCCGCAGAGCCATCACCATCTTGATCACACCCGCCACACCGGCCGCCGCCTGCGTGTGACCCAGGTTCGACTTGATCGACCCCAGCAGCAGCGGCCGATCCTCGTCCCGATCCTGACCGTAGGTCGCCAGCAGCGCCTGCGCCTCGATCGGGTCACCCAGCGTGGTGCCGGTGCCGTGGCCCTCGACCGCGTCCACCTCGGTGAAGGACAAGCCCGCGCCGGCGAGCGCCTGACGGATCACCCGCTGCTGAGAAGGGCCGTTCGGCGCGGTCAGACCGTTGGACGCGCCGTCCTGGTTCACCGCCGACCCGCGCACCACCGCCAGCACCTGGTGGCCGTTGCGGCGCGCGTCCGACAGCCGCTCCAGCACCAGCATGCCCACACCCTCGGAGTAGCTGGTGCCGTCCGCGGTGTCGGCGAAGGACTTGCACCGGCCGTCACCTGCCAGCCCACCCTGGGTGCTGAAGTCGATGAACACCGCCGGGGTGGCCATCACGGTCGCGCCTCCGGCAAGTGCCAGGTCGCAGTCACCCGAGCGCAGTGCCTGCGCCGCCATGTGCATCGCCACCAGCGACGACGAACACGCCGTGTCCACCGTCACCGCAGGACCCTCCAGGCCCAGCGCGTACGAAATCCGACCGGTCGCGACGCTGCCCGCCGTACCGGTACCGAGGAAGCCCATCGCCTCCGGCGGGAACTCCGCGCTCATCCCGTAGTCGTGGTAGAAGATGCCGGCGAACACGCCGGTGCGGCTGCCGCGCAACGAGCTCGGGTCCACGCCCGTCCGCTCGATCGCCTCCCACGACGTCTCCAGCAGCAACCGCTGCTGCGGGTCCATCGCCAGCGCCTCACGCGGCGAGATCCCGAAGAACCCGGGGTCGAACTGCGTGGCACTCTCCAGGAAACCACCCTCGCGCACATAGCTGGTGCCCCGGCTCTCCCGGTCCGGGTTGTACAGCGCCCCCAGATCCCAGCCTCGCGTGGTCGGGAACTCGGAGATCGCATCTCCGTCCTCGGAGACCAGCCGCCACAGATCCTCCGGTGAGTCGACCTCGCCCGGGAAGTGGCAGGCCATGCCCACGATCACGATCGGATCGTCGTTCAGCGGCATGACGGGCGCCGGAATGATCGCGTCAGCGTGCTCGCCGAGCAGTTCGGCCAGCAGGAAGTCCGCCAGCGCGGTCGGTGTCGGGTAGTCGAACACCAGCGTGGACGGCAACCGCAGCCCCGTCGCGGCGTTCAGCCGGTTACGCAACTCGACCGCGGTAAGGGAGTCGAAGCCCAGCTCACGAAACTCCCGACGCACCTCCACCATGTCGGACGAGGCATGACCCAGCACCATCGCCGCCTCGACACGCACCAGGTCCACCAGCACCTCGGCCCGCTCGGCCGCCCCCAACGGAGCCAACCGCTGCAACAACGTCGCGGCCACCACCGAACCCGACGCCGCCGACCGCCGACCACCCCGCACCAGACCACGCAACAACGCCGGCACCTCGCCGTGGGCGCGCAGCACCGCGAGCTCCAACCGGAGCGGGATCACCACCGACCGGGCCACCCGTCCGGCGGCGTCGAACAGTGCCAGTCCTTGCTCCACCGAGAGCGGCGGCATGCCCGTACGGGTGATCCGCCGCATGTCGGCGTCACTCAGCGTGCCGGTCATTCCGGTGTCCTGGGTCCAGGCTCCCCAGGCCAGTGAGAGCGCGGGCAGCCCTTCGGCCCTGCGCGCCTGCGCCAAGGCGTTGAGGAACGTGTTCGCGGCCGCGTAGTTGCCCTGGCCGGGTGCTCCCATGACACCCGACAGGGACGAGTAGGTGATGAACGCCGCCAGATCCAGTTCCCGGGTCAGCTCGTGCAGGTGCCAGACGGCGTCGACCTTGGGCCGCAGGACCCTGCCCAGCCGCTCCGGGGTCAGTGACGGGATCGTCGCGTCTTCCAGCACACCGGCGGTGTGAATGACCGCGGTCAGCGGGTGGTCGGCATCGATCCCGGCCAGCAGAGCCGCCACCTGGTCGCGGTCGGCCATGTCACAGGCCGCGACCGTGACCTCGACCCCATGCGCGATCAGCTCAGCCTGCAACTCCACCGCACCCGGAGCCTCCAAGCCTCGACGGCTGGTCAGCACCAGATGCCGCACCCCACGCTCGGCCACCACATGCCGAGCCAGACTCCCTCCCAGACCACCGGTACCACCAGTGATCAACACCGTCCCCTCCGGATCCCACGACCGTCCCGCCTCCTCGGCAGGCGCCACCCGCACCAGACGCGGCACCCGAATCCCACCCTCACGCACCGCCACCTGCGGCTCACCCGAAACCAGCACCCCCGCCAACACCGACGACGACAACCCACCGTCACCATCGACGTCGACCAGCACGAACCGGCCCGGATTCTCCCACTGCGCCGACCGCACCAACCCCCACACCGCCGCAGCCGCCAGATCAACGACCACATCACCGTCCCGCGCCTCGACCGCGCCCCGGGTCACGAACACCAACCGCGAGCCGACGAACCGCTCATCGGCCAACCACTCCTGCAACAACCCCAGGACCTGCGCGACCACCGCGTGCGTCGACTCCACCACGTCCTCGGCATCGGCCGACCCCACCGAGACCATGACCACATCCGGCGCCGAATCCAGCGAGGCGAGCTCTCCACTCAGCTCGACCACGTCCGCCCTGGGCTCCGCATTCCCCGCCTCCGGCAACGAGACCCAGTCCACCCCGAACAGCGAGTCCCGCTCCACACCACGCCCCCCACCGGCGCCGACCAGCTGGTCGGGGGTGAAGGGACGCACGATCAACGACCGCGCCGACAGCACCGGCTCTCCCGCCAGGTCCACCGCCGTCAGCGAGACCGAGTCGGCACCCGTCCTGGTCAGCCGGACCCGCAGCAGCGCCGCCCCGCCCGCGTGCAGGCTCACCTCACCCCAGGAGAACGGCAGCCAACCTCCCTCAACCACGTCGAGACCTGCGAAGCTCACCGCGTGCAACGCCGCGTCCAGCAGAGCCGGATGCACCCCGAACGAACCCGCGCTCGAGGTCGCCTGCTCCGGCAGGGCGACTTCGGCGAAGATCTCCCCATCGCGCTGCCACGCGGACCGCAGCCCCTGGAACACCGGACCGTAGCCCAGCCCCCGAGTGGCCAGTTCGTCGTACAGCCCGTCCAGCTCGATCGCCGTCGCACCCTGCGGGGGCCACACGGACGCGTCGAACGGCACCGCGGCCCGCCCGCCCGTGGCGAGCGTGCCGGTGGCGTGCCGCACCCACGGCACATCGTCGACGGCCGACGCCGACCGGGAATAGACGTTCACCGCACGCCGGCCACTCTCCTCCGGCGCACCCACCGCGATCTGCACCACGACCGCGTCATCCTCGCCCAGCACCAGCGGCGCCGCCAGCGTCAGCTCCTCCACCACGTCACAGTCGACCTGGTCACCGGCCCGCACCGCCAGCTCCAGGAACCCGGTCCCCGGGAAGATCACCATCCCGGCCACCGTGTGATCGGCGAGCCACGGATGCGACGAGAGCGACAACCGGCCCGTCAGCACCACCCCGTTGGAGTCGGCCAGACCCATCGCCGCGCCCAGCAGCGGATGATCCGTCGCTGCCAGCCCGGCCGCGGCCACATTCCCCGCACCGGAACCGGTGCTCTCGGGCCAGAACCACTGGTGCTGGAAGGCGTACGTCGGCAGATCCACCCGGCGACCGCCCGGCAGCACCTGCAGCCAATCCACCGTCACACCACGCACGAACAGCTCCGCCGCCGAGACCAGCACCCGCTCCAGGCCACCCTCGTCACGGCGCAGCGTCCCGGCGATCACGGCCTCCACCTCGGCCGCGTCCACACACTCACCAACCCCGACCGTCAGCACCGGATGCGGACTCACCTCGACAAACACCCGATACCGCTGCTCCAGCAACTGCCCGACCGCCGGAGCGAAGCCCACCGTGCGCCGCAGGTTCTCACACCAGTACCCGCCATCGAGCTCCTGGCCCTCCACCCACTGGCCGGTCACGGTCGACAGCATCGGCACCCGCACCGAACCCGGAGTCACCTCCGCCAGCACCCCGGCCAGCTCCTCGGCGATCAGATCCACCTGCGCCGAATGCGAGGCGTAATCCACCGCGATCCGCCGCACCCGAACATTCTCAGCCGACAACCGCTCGACCAGCTCCTCGACCGCCGCGACCTCACCGGCCACCACCACCGAGTTCGGACCGTTCACCGCCGCCACCGACACCCCCTCGATCAAAGCGGCCTCAACCCGCTCGACCGGCAGCGCCACCGACGCCATCGCCCCCAACCCCGCCAACCGCTCACCGATCAACCGGCTCCGCAACGCCACCACCCGGGCGCCATCGGACAACGACAACCCGCCGGCCACCACCGCCGCCGCGATCTCCCCCTGCGAATGGCCCACCACCGCGTCCGCACGAACGCCCAGCGACTCCCACACCGCCGCCAACGACACCATCACCGCGAACGACACCGGCTGCACCACATCCACCCGATCCAGCCCCGGCGCACCCTCCACCTGACGCACCACATCCAGCAGCGACCACTCCACAAACGGCTCCAACGCCGCCGCACACTCCGCCATCCGAGCCGCGAACACCGCCGACTCCTCCAGCAGAGCCGCACCCATCCCCACCCACTGCGCCCCCTGACCCGGGAACACCCACACCGACTTCCCGTCGACGTCGGCCACACCCTCGACCACACCACCGGGCACCGGCTCACCCGAAGCCACCGCCCCCAACCCCGCCAGCAACCCCTCACGATCCCCGCCGACCACCACCGCACGGTGCTCGAACACCGACCGCGACGCCACCAGCGAGAACGCCACATCGGTCAGCGCGGCATCGCGACCCTGCAGGTGCGAGACCAGCCGCCCCGCCTGGGCCCGCAGCGCCTCACCCGTACGACCCGACACCACCAGCGGAACCGCGGGCGGCTCTGTCTCCGCACCGGGCAGCACGCCACCGTCCTGCGGACGGGCCACCGTCGCGGCCTCGGGCTGCTCGATGATCACGTGCGCGTTGGTGCCGCTGATCCCGAACGACGACACACCCGCCCGGCGCGGACGACCCGTCTGAGGCCACTCGACCTGCTCGGTCAGCAGCTCCACCGAGCCAGAGGCCCAGTCCACATGCGACGACGGCTCGTCCACGTGCAGCGTCCTGGGCAGCACCCCGTGCCGCATCGCCATGATCATCTTGATCACACCGGCCGCACCCGCCGCCGCCTGGGTGTGACCGAGGTTCGACTTGATCGACCCCAGCAGCAGCGGACGGTCCTCGTCCCGATCCTGACCGTAGGTCGCCAGCAGCGCCTGCGCCTCGATCGGGTCGCCCAGCGTCGTACCCGTACCGTGGCCCTCGACCGCGTCCACCTCGTTCGGCGACAACCTCGCCCCGGCGAGCGCCTGACGGATGACGCGCCGCTGCGAGGGACCGTTCGGCGCCGTCAGACCATTCGACGCACCGTCCTGGTTCACCGCCGAACCCCGCACCACCGCCAGCACCTCGTGCCCGTTGCGGCGCGCGTCCGACAGCCGCTCAAGCACCAGCATGCCCACACCCTCGGACCAGCCCGCGCCGTCGGCCGCGTCCGAGTACGACTTGCACCGTCCGTCGCCGGCGAGGCCGCCCTGACCGGTGAAGTCGATGAACGGGCTCGGAGTGGCCATCACGGTCACGCCGCCGGCCAGCGCCAGCGAGCAGTCACCGCCGCGCAGCGCCTGCGCGGCCAGGTGCATCGCCACCAGCGACGACGAACACGCGGTGTCCACCGTCACCGCCGGGCCCTCCAGGCCCAGCGTGTAGGAGATGCGGCCGGTCGCGACACTGCCCGCGGTGCCGGTACCCATGAAGCCCACCACGTCCGCCGGGAACGGCATGCTGGTCGCGTAGTCGTGGTACATGACCCCGGCGAACACGCCGGTACGGCTGCCGCGCAGCGAGGTCGGGTCGATCCCGGTGCGCTCGATCGCCTCCCAGGTGGTCTCCAGCAGCAGCCGCTGCTGCGGGTCCATCGCGAGCGCCTCACGCGGTGAGATCCCGAAGAAGCCGGGATCGAACTCTCCCGCCTCGTGCAGGAAGCCGCCCGCTTCCACGTAGTTCACGGCCCGGCTCTCGGTGCTCCCCTCAAGGGGTCCGCGACTCCAGCCGCGCGTCGTCGGGAAGGGGGTGATCGCGTCCCCGCCCTCGCTGACCAGGCGCCACAGGTCCTCCGGCGAGGTGACCCCGCCCGGGTAGCGGCAGGCCATGCCCACGATCACGATCGGGTCGTCCGCGACCGGCACCACCGACACGGGGATGACCACGTCGGCGTCCTCGCCGAGCAGTTCGGACAGCAGGAACTCCGCCAGCGTGGCCGGTGTCGGGTAGTCGAACACCAGGGTGGCCGGCAGGCGCAGCCCGCTCACCGTGTTCAGCCGGTTGCGCAGTTCGACGGCGGTGAGGGAGTCGAAGCCCAGCTCGCGGAACTCCCTGCGCACCTCCACGGTCTCCGGCGACGCGTGCCCGAGCACGACCGCCACCTCGGTGCGCACCAGATCCAGCAGGACCTCGGTGCGCTCCGCCAGGCCCAGCGGGGCGAGCCGCTGCAGCAGCGTCGCGGCCACCACCGAGCCCGACGCCGCCGACCGGCGCCCGCCCCGTACCAAACCGCGCAGCAGCGCCGGCACGTCACCCTGCGTCCGCAGCGACGGCAGGTGCAGCCGGACGGGAACCAGAACCGCCTGCTCAAGCGCGACGGCGGCCTCGAACAAGGCCAGGCCCTGCTCCAGCGACAGCGACGGCATCCCCGCCCGCGCCATCCTGCGCATGTCGGTGTCGTCCAGCGTGCTGGTCATTCCGACGTCCTGGGTCCAGGCACCCCAGGCCAGCGAGAGCGCGGGCAGCCCTTCGGCCCGCCGGTGCTGGGCCAGCGCGTCCAGGAAGACGTTGGCTGCGGCGTAGTTGCCCTGTCCCGCGTTGCCCATCACCCCGGCCAGCGAGGAGAACAGCACGAACGCCGCCAGGTCCAGGCCCCGGGTCAGCTCGTGCAGGTGCCAGGCCGCGTCCACCTTCGGCCGCAGCACTCCTGCCAGCCGCTCCGGCGTCAACGAGGTGATCATGCCGTCGTCCAGCACACCCGCGGTGTGGATCACCGCGGTCAACGGGTGCTCGGCCGGCACCTCTGCCAGCAGCGCCGCCACCGCGTCCCGATCGGCCATGTCGCACGCCGCGATCGTGACCTCGACGCCGTGCGCGATCAGCTCCGCCTGCAACTCCACCGCACCGGGAGCGTCCAGGCCTCGACGGCTGGTCAGCAGCAGGTGCCGCACCCCGCGTTCGGCCACCACGTGCCGCGCGAACTGCGCTCCCAGACCACCGGTACCACCGGTGATCAGCACCGTGCCGTCCGGGTCCCAGGGCTGTCCGGCCTCATCGGCCGGTGCCACCCGCGCCAGGCGCGGGACCCGCACCCCGCCCTCACGGACCGCCGCCTGCGGCTCGCCGGAGGCCAGCACTCCGGCCAGTACGGACGAGGACGGCTCGTCGTCGACGTCGACCAGGACGAAGCGGCCCGGGTCCTCCCACTGGGCCGACCGCACCAGCCCCCACACCGCGGCGGCCGCCAGGTCCGCGACGGTCTCGCCCTCGCTCGTCGTGACGGCGCCCCTGGTCACGAAGACCAGCCGGGAGCGGCGGCAGCGGTCGTCGGCCGACCATGCCTGCAGCAGGCCCAGCGCCGCGGCGGTCAACTCGTGAACCCCGGCGACCACGTCGCCCTGCTCGGTGGAACCGGCCGCGACGGTCACCGTCTCCGGGACGGTCTCCAGCGCCGCCAGCGCCGCCGCCGGATCCGACGCCAGATCCAGGACGGGCTCGACCGGGTCGAGCCCGGCGCCGTCCTCCGTCGTCGTCTCGGACGACGCCGTCCAGGTCAGCCGGAACAGCGAGTCCCGGTACAGGTCGCCGCCGCCGACGGTCAGTTGGTCGGCCGCGACCGGTCGCAGCACCAGGGAACGCGCCGACAGCACCGGTTCCCCCGCGCCGTCCACCGCGACCACCGAGACCGCGTCACCACCGGTCCTGGCCACCCGCACCCGCAGCACCGACGCGCCACCGGCGTGCAGGCACACCTCACCCCAGGAGAACGGCATCCGGCCGCTCTCGGAGTCGTCCAGGCCGACGAAACTCACCGAGTGCAGCGCCGCGTCCAGCAGCGCGGGATGCATCCCGAACGAACCCGCACTCGACTGCGCCTGCTCGGGCAGGACGACCTCGGCGTACACCGCGCCGTCCGTGCCCCGCCAGGCCGCGCCCAGTCCCTGGAACACCGGCCCGTAGTGGAACCCGCCCGCGGCGAACCGGTCGTAGAGGTCGTCCAGCTGGATGGCCGTCGCGTCACGCGGCGGCCACACCGCCGCGTCGAAGCCGGCCGCGATGTCGGCGAGCGAGCGAGAGCGGCCGTCGGCCACGGCCAGTACGCCGGTGGCGTGCCGCACCCACGGCTCGTCGTCGGCGGCCTCGGCCGGGCGGGCGTAGACGCTCAGGTTGCGGCGGCCGGACTCCGCCGCCGCGCCCACCCATACCTGCACCGCGACGGCGTCCCGCTCGCCCAGCATCAGCGGCGCGGTGAGGGTGAGCTCCTCGACCAGGTCGCAGCCGACCTGGTCACCGGCACGGATCGCCAGCTCGAGGAACCCGGTACCCGGGAAGATCACCGTTCCGGCCACCGCGTGGTCGGCCAGCCACGGATGTGTCCGCAGCGACAGCCTGCCGGTGAGCAGGACTCCGGCCGAGTCGGCCAGGCCGACCGCGGCGCCCAGCAGCGGGTGTCCCGCGGAGGCCAGGCCAGCCGCCGCCACGTTCCCCGGCTGGGAGCCGACCGCGTCGGGCCAGAACCGCTGACGCTGGAACGCGTACGTCGGCAGGTCGATCCGATGCCCGCCCCGGAGCACCGCCCGCCAGTCCACCGGTACTCCGCGCACGTGCAGCTCGGCCAGGGCCGTCATGATCGACGACTGCTCGTCGCGGTCGCCGCGGAGCACCGGCGCGAGTACCGCGTCGGCGCCGGAGAGCTGGGCGGGCGAGTCCTGGGCGGTGAGCTCGGCCAGGGTGTCGGCGGCCATCGCGGTGAGCACCCCGTCCGGCCCGAGTTCCACGTAGGCCGTGACACCCTGCCGGTGCAGCGTGCGCACCCCGTCGGCGAAGCGCACCGCGCTCCGCACCTGCTCCACCCAGTAGTCCGGCGAGCACAGCCGCTCGGCCGTGGCCATCTCACCGGTCACCGTGGACACGATCGGAATCCGTGGCGCGCTGAAGGTCAGCGTCCGGGCCAGCGCGCGGAAGTCCTCCAGCATCGGGTCCATCAGCGGCGAGTGGAAGGCGTGCGACACCCGCAGCCGCCGGGTCTTGACCGCCCGCTTCTCCAGTGCGGCCACGACCTCGAGAACGGCCCGCTCATCCCCGGAGATCACCACGGACGCCGGGCCGTTCACGGCCGCGATCGACACCTCGGTCTCACGCCCGGTCAGCAGCTCGGCGATCTCCTCTTCCGAGGCCCGCACCGCCACCATCGCCCCGCCGGCGGGCAGCGCCTGCATCAACCGGCCGCGCGCCGCCACCAGCGCGCAGGCGTCCGGCAGGGACAGCACCCCGGCCACGTGCGCCGCGGTGATCTCGCCGATCGAGTGTCCCGCCATGATCTCGGGGCGGACTCCCCACGACTCGACGAGCCGGAACAGCGCCGTCTCCACCGCGAACAGCGCGGGCTGCGCCCACCCGGTCTGGTCGAGCGCCTCCGCCTGCGCCGACCCCGGCTCGGCGAACACCACCTCACGCAGCGACCCGTCAAGCAGCGGGTCCAGCTCGGCGATCACCTCGTCCAGCGCCGTCGCGAACACCGGGAACCGGTCGTACAGCTCACGGCCCATCCCGGCCCGCTGGCTGCCCTGACCCGTGAACAGCACCGCCGGCTTCGATTCGGCCGCGGCCGACCCCCGCAGCACGCCCGCACCGGACCGGCCTTCCGCCAGTGCCCGCAGGCCGGCGCCCAGACCTTCGAGGTCGGTGGCCAGCACGGCCGCCCGGTACTCGAACGCCGAGCGCGTGGTGGCCGTCGAGTACGCCACGTCGGCCAGACGCAGACCGGGCTCGTCGTCCACGTACGCCGTGAGCCGCTCGGCCTGTGCCCGCAGCGCCTCCGCCGACCGGCCGGAGACCAGGACCGGGACGGCGCCGTCCGACACGGGCGGGCGGTTCTCGGACTCCGTGCCCTCGGACTTCGCGTCCCGCTCTTCCGGCCGTTCGATGATCACGTGCGCATTGGTGCCGCTGATGCCGAACGACGACACCGCCGCCCGGCGGGGGTGGTCGGCCGAGGGCCACTCGGCCGGCTCGGTCAGCAGCTCTATCGCGCCCGAGGTCCAGTCCACGTGCGAGGACGGCTCGTCCACATGCAACGTCCTGGGCAGCACGCCGTGCCGCATCGCCATGACCATCTTGATCACACCGGCCACGCCGGAGGCCGCCTGGGTGTGACCGATGTTCGACTTCAGTGATCCGAGCAGCAGCGGACGGTCCTCCGGCCGGTCCTGGCCGTAGGTGGCGAGCAGCGCCTGGGCCTCGATCGGGTCGCCCAGCGCGGTGCCCGTGCCGTGGCCCTCGACCGCGTCCACCTCGGCGGGGGTCAGACCGGCACCGGCCAGGGCCTGGCGGATCACCCGCTGCTGCGAGGGGCCGTTCGGCGCCGTCAGACCGTTGGACGCGCCGTCCTGGTTCACCGCGGAACCCCGCAGGACGGCCAGGACCTGGTGGCCGTTGCGTCGCGCGTCGGACAACCGCTCCAGGACCACCATGCCGACGCCCTCGGCCCAGCTGGTGCCGTCGGCGGCGTCGGAGTAGGACTTGCAGCGTCCGTCGGCGGCGAGCCCGCCCTGAGCGCTGAACTCCACGATCCCCATCGGCGTGGCCACCACGGTCACACCGCCGGCCAGGGCCAGCGAACAGTCGCCCGAACGCAGCGCCTGCGCCGCCATGTGCATCGCCACCAGCGACGACGAACACGCGGTGTCCACCGTCACCGCCGGGCCCTCCAGCCCCAGCGTGTAGGACAGCCGGCCCGAGGTCACGCTTCCCGCCTGGCCCGTCACCATGAAACCGCGGGCCTCGTCCGACGGGATGTAGCCAGAACCGCTCGCACCGACGTAGACACCGGTGTCGCTGCCCCGCAGCGACAGCGGGTCGATTCCGGCGCGTTCGAACGCCTCCCAGGTGGTTTCCAGCAGGACGCGCTGCTGCGGGTCCATCCCCAGGGCCTCACGCGGCGAGATCCCGAAGAAGCCGGCGTCGAAGTCCGCGGCGTCGGACATGAAGCCGCCGTGGAAGTCCAGCTCGCCGTTCACCTGCCAGCCCCGGTCGACCGGCAGCGGGGAGATGGCGTCGCGCCCCTCGGTGACGAGCCGCCACAGATCCTCGGGAGAGCGCACCTCACCCGGATAGCGGCAGGCCATCGACACGATCACGATCGGGTCGTCGGCCACCGACGCGATCGCCGTCGGAACGACGACGTCACCGTGCTCACCCAGCAGTTCGGCGAGCAGGAACTCCGCCAGCACCACGGGGGTCGGGTAGTCGAACACCAGGGTGGCGGGCAGCCGCAGCCCGGTGGCGGCGTTGAGCCGGTTGCGCAGTTCGACGGCGGTGAGGGAGTCGAAGCCCAGCTCACGGAACTCCCGCCGCACCTCCACCATCTGCGGAGAGTCGTGTCCCAGCGCCGTGGCGGCCTGGGCTCGGACCAGCTCGGTCACCAGCCGGCCGCGGTCGGCGGGGGGCAGCCCGGCCAGCTGCCGCAGCAGCGCCCCGTCCGCGCCCGACACCGGGGCCGCCGCCGTACGGCGGGTGCCCCGCACCAGCGAGCGCAGCAGCGGCGGCACCTCACCGAACGCCCGCAGCGCCGGCAGGTTGAGCCGGACCGGCGCGACCACCGGCGTGTCGCAGCCCAGGACCGCGTCGAACAGCGCCAGCCCCTCGGCGAAGGAGAAGAGCTGGAATCCCGCGGCCGTCAGCCGGCGCAGGTCCGTCTCGGAGAGCTCTCCGGCCATACCGGCGTCCGCCGCCCACGGCCCCCACACCAGGGACAGGCCCGCCATGCCCTGGGCCCGGCGATGCTGGGCGAGGGCGTCCAGGTAGGCGTTGGCCGCCGCGTAACCGCCCAGTCCCGCGCCGCCGACCAGCCCGGCCATCGAGGAGTACATGACGAAGGCGGTCAGGTCGAGGTCCCGGGTGAGCTCGTGCAGGTGCCAGGCGCCGTCGACCTTGGGCCCGAACACGTTGGCCAGCCGCCGCGCGTCCAGTGACGGGATCATGCCGTCGTCACGGACGCCCGCGGTGTGCACGACCGCGGTGAGCGGGTGCTCCGCCGGCACGCCGGCGAGCAGTTCCGCCACCTGGTCACGGTCGGCCAGGTCGCAGGCGACGACGGTGACCTCGACCCCGTGCGCGATCAGCTCCGCCTGCAACTCCACCGCGCCCGGAGCGTCCAGCCCTCTTCTGCTGGTCAGCAGCAGGTGCCGGACCCCGTGCTCGGCCACCAGATGCCGGGCCAGGTTGCTTCCCAGACCACCCGTACCGCCCGTGATCAGCACGGTGCCTTCGAGGTCCGGCCGTCGCGCGCCGTCCTCCCCCGGGGTCAGGCGGACCAGCCGGGGAACGCGGACCACGTGTTCGCGGATCGCCATCTGGGGCTCGCCGCAGGCCAGCGCCTCGGGCAGTGCCGACAGCCCGGTCTCCTGCTCGTCCACGTCGACCAGTACGAAGCGTCCGGGATTCTCGGCCTGCGCGACGCGTACGAGGCCCCAGACCGCGGCCGCCGCCGGATCCGTGACGATCTCGTCCTCCCCGCCGTCGACCGCACCTCGGGTGACCAGCACCAACCTCGACTCGCTGAACCGGTCGTCGGCCAGCCACTGCCTCAGCAGTTCCAGCACCCGGCCGGTCAGCTCCCGTGCCGCCGACGCCCCGGCCGCCTCGGCGGGCGAGCCGATCTCGACGGTCACGACGTCCGGCACCCGGTCCAGTGCCCCGGGCTCGGCCTGACCCGGCTCGGCCCAGCGCAGTTCGCTCAGCTCCGGACGGCCCGGTTCCGACCAGTCCAGCTCGACACAGTCCAGGCCGGCCACCGCGTCCGTCGGAGAGACGACCGTGGGCGCGACCACCCACTCCAGGGTGAACAGCGCGTCCCGCTCCGGTCCCTGGCCGCCGGAGGCGAGCATCTGGTCCGCGGACACCGGCCGGAACACCAGCGACTCCGCCGTCAGCACCGGCGCGCCCTCGGCGTCCACCGCCGCCAGCGACACCGAACCGCCTCCGGTCTTGACCAGCCGCACCCGCAACGCCGAAGCGCCGTTGGCGTGCAGGCAGACGCCGCTCCAGGAGAACAGCAGCCGCCCCTGGCCCGGCTCCGTCAGATCCATGAACGAGGCGGGCTGCAACGCCGCGTCCAGCAGCGCGGGATGCAGGCCGAACAGACCGACGTCGCCGACCTCCTCCGGCACCTCGACCTCGGCGAAGATCTCCCCGTCGCGCTGCCAGGCCGCCCGCAGTCCCTTGAAGGTGGGTCCGTAGACCACGCCGCCCTCGGCCAGATCGTCGTACAGCCCGTCCAGCGCGATGGGCGCCGCGCCCTCGGGCGGCCAGACGGCCGTGTCGAACCGCGCCGTACGTGCTCCGACCCCCAGCACACCGGCCGCGTGCCGCACCCAGGGCTGGTCCGGTGCGTCGGCGAGCCGCGCGTAGATCGCGATGTTCCTGCGGCCCGTCTCGTCGGACGCGCTCACCACCACCTGGACGGCGACGGCGCCGTCCCGGGTGAGCACCAGCGGGGCGGCCAGGGTGAGCTCCTCCACCCGGTCGCAGCCGACCTGGTCCGCCGCCCTGATCGCCAGTTCGAGGAAGCCGGTGCCGGCGAACAGCGCCGTGTCGGCCACCGCGTGGTCGGCGAGCCAGGGGTGCGCGCGCACCGACATCAGGCCGGTGAGCAGCGCGCCGTCGGAGTCGGCGAGCCCGACCGCGGCGCCCAGCAGCGGATGCCCGGCCGCGACGAGGCCGAGCCCTCGGGCGTCGGCGATCCGCACCCCGCTGGGCCAGTAACGCCGATGCTGGAAGGCGTAGGTCGGCAGGTCGACCCGCCGGCCGCCGGTCAGCACCTGCTGCCAGTCCACCGTCACGCCGCGCACGAACAGCTCGGCCGCCGAGACCAGCACCCTGTCCAGGCCGCCCTCGTCGCGGCGCAGCGTCCCGGCGACCACCGCGGCCACTCCCGCCGCGTCCACGGCCTGCTCGATTCCCAGCGTCAGCAGCGGGTGCGGGCCGACCTCGACGAACACCCGGTACCGCTCTTCCAGCAGCCGCTCGACCGCCGGGGCGAACTCCACCGTCCGCCGCACGTTCTCGTACCAGTAGCCGGCGTCCAGCTCCGTGCCGTCCAGCCACCGCCCGGTCGCCGTCGACAGCATCGCCACCCGCGCCGCACGCGGCGCCACCTCCGCCAGGTCCGCCAGCAGGTCGTCACGGAACCGCTCGACCTGGGGCGAGTGCGCGGCGAAGTCCGCGCCGGCCAGCTGCCAGCGCATGACGCCTCCGGCCGACAGGCGCCGCTCCAGCACCCGCATGGCCTCTCCGTCGCCGGCGACGGTGACCACCCTGGGCCCGTTGACCGCGGCGATCGAGATCCGGTCCAGCAGGCCGTCCTCGGCGAGCGCCGCACGCACCTGCTCCACCGGCGCCATCACCGACAGCATCACCCCGTGCCCGGACAGCCGCTCGGCGATCAGGCGGCTGCGCAGCGCCACCACCCGGGCGCCGTCCTGCAACGACAGGCCACCGGCCACCACCGCCGCCGCGATCTCGCCCTGCGAATGGCCCACCACCGCGTCCGGGTGAACCCCCAGCGACTCCCACACCGCCGCCAGCGACACCATCACCGCGAACGAGACCGGCTGGACCACGTCTGCCCGCTCCAGTGACGGGGCGCCCTCGCTCTGCCGGATCACCTCCAGCAGCGACCAGTCGACGAACGGCTCCAGCGCCGCCGCGCACTCGGCCATCCGAGCCGCGAACACCGCCGACTCCTCCAGCAGGGCGGCGCCCATGCCCGCCCACTGCGCCCCCTGACCGGGGAACACCCACACCGTCAGGCCGTTCACGTCCGCCGCGCCGCGCACCACGCCCGCCGTGGAGTCTCCGGAGACGACCGCCGCCAGCCCTGCCAGCAACTCCTCCCGGTCGCCCCCGACCACCACCGCGCGGTGGTCGAACATCGACCGCGACGACACCAGCGACGAGCCCACGTCCACCGGGTCGAGCTCGCCCCTGGCCCGAACGTGCGCCGCCAACCGCCCGGCCTGCGCCCGTACCGCGTCGGCCGTACGAGCCGAGATCACCCAGGGCAGTACGCCGCCCGCCGGTCCGGCGGGCTCCTCGGCCGCCGGCTCCGCCGCCTCGGGTCCCTGCTCAAGGATCATGTGGGCGTTGGTGCCGCTGATGCCGAACGACGACACCGCCGCCCGGCGGGGGTGACCGTTCCGCGGCCACTCGACCGGCTCGGTCAGCAGCTCCACCGCGCCCGAGGCCCAGTCCACGTGCGAGGACGGCTCGTCCACGTGCAGCGTCCGGGGCAGCATGCCGTGCCGCAGGGCCATCACCATCTTGATCACACCTGCGACGCCCGCGGCGGCCTGGGTATGCCCGATGTTCGACTTCACCGAACCCAGCAGCAGCGGCCGATCCTCCGGCCGGTCCTGGCCGTACGTCGCCAGCAGCGCCTGCGCCTCGATCGGGTCGCCCAGGGCGGTGCCGGTGCCGTGCGCCTCGACCGCGTCCACCTCGTCGGCGGACAGCCCGGCGACGGCCAGGGCCTTGCGGATCACCCGCCGCTGCGAGGGGCCGTTCGGCGCGGTCAGACCGTTGGACGCGCCGTCCTGGTTGATCGCCGACCCGCGAACGATCGCGAGCACCTGGTGGCCGTTACGCTGGGCGTCCGACAGCCGCTCCAGCATCACCAGGCCGACGCCCTCGGACCATCCGATGCCGTTCGCCGAGTCGGAGAACGCCTTGCAGCGGGCGTCCGGTGCGAGGCCGCCCTGCTCACCGAGCTCTCCGAACGCCGCGAGCGTCGATATGACGGTGACGCCACCGGCCACCGCGAGCGAGCACTCCCCGTTGCGCAGGGCCTGTGCCGCCATGTGGATGGTCACCAGCGACGACGAGCACGCGGTGTCCACCGTCACCGCCGGACCCTCCAGGCCCAGGGTGTAGGAGATCCGGCCGGAGGCCACACTGGCCAGCTGCCCGGTCATGATGTGACCGCGAGACTCCTCCCCCGGCATGTAGCCCGAGCCGACGGAACCGATGAAGACGCCGGTGTCGCTGCCGCGCAACGAGTCCGGGTCGATGCCCGCGTTCTCCAGGACCTCCCAGGCCGCCTCCAGCAGCAGCCGCTGCTGCGGGTCCATCGCGAGCGCCTCACGTGGCGAGATCCGGAAGAACTCCGCGTCGAACTCGGGCGCGTCGAAGACGAATCCGCCCTTCAGGTCGATGTCACCGTGGGTCTGCCAGCCTCTGTCGGTCGGCAGCGGGGTGATGGCGTCCTGTCCCTCGATGACCAGCCGCCACAGGTCGTCCGGGGAGTTCACCCCTCCGGGGTAGCGGCAGGCCATCGAGACGATCGCGATCGGGTCGTCTCCGACCGAGACCGTGGCCACCGGCAGGATGGCGTCGCCGTGCGCGCCGAGCACCTCGCTCAGCAGATACTCTCCCAGCGCGGTGGGGGTGGGGTAGTCGAAGACGAGGGTGGAGGGCAGCCGCAGCCCGGTGGCGGTGTTGAGGCGGTTGCGCAGTTCGATCGCGGTCAGCGAGTCGAAGCCCAGCTCGCGGAACTCCCGCCTGACGTCCACCGCCTCCAGCGAGGGGTACCCGAGGACGGCCGCGGCCTGGGTGCGGACCAGGTCGGTCACGAACCGGGTCCGCTCGGCCTGCGTCAACCCGGCCAACTGCCGCAACAGGGTGCCCTCACCCAGGACGGGCGCCGATGCCGCCGTACGGCGGGTGCCGCGCACCAGGCCGCGCAGCAGCGGCGGCACCAGCTGAGCGGGCATCGCCGGTACGTTCAGCCGCACCGGGACCACCAGCGGCGCATCCGAGTCGATGGCGGCGTCGAACAGCTCCAGCCCCTGCTCGGTGGTGATCGGCGGCAGCCCGGCGGCGGTCATCCGCTGCACGTCGGCCTGCGACATGGCCCCGGTCATCCCGGTGGCCTGCGCCCACAAACCCCAGGCCAGCGACAGCCCCGGCAGTCCCTGCGCCCGGCGCCGCGCCATCAACGCGTCCAGCCAGGCGTTCGCCGCCGCGTAGTTGCCCTGACCCGCGCCGCCCATCAGCCCGGCGAGCGAGGAGAACACCACGAACCCGGCCAGATCCATGCCCTCGGTCAGCTCGTGCAGATGCCACGCCGCGTCGACCTTCGGCCGCAGCACCGCATCCAGCCGCTCCGGCGTGAGCGAGGCGATCGTGCCGTCGTCCAGCACACCGGCCGCGTGGATCACCGCGGTCAGCGGATGCTCCTCCGACACCCCGGCCAGCAGACCGGCCACCGCGTCCCGGTCGGCCATGTCGCACGCGGCGACCGTGACCTCGACCCCGTGCGCGATCAACTCCGCCTGCAACTCCACCGCACCCGGAGCCTCCAGACCCCGGCGGCTGACCAGCAGCAGATGACGCATCCCGTGCTCGGCCACCAGATGCCGGGCCACCTCCGCACCCAGACCACCCGTACCGCCAGTGATCAACACCGTGCCCTGCGCGTCCCAGACCCGGGGCATCGTCAGCACGAGCTTGCCGGTGTGCCTGGCCTGGCTCATGAACCGGAACGCCTCCCGGCCCCGCCGCACATCCCACGCCGTCACCGGCAACGGCCGCAACTCACCCGCCGCGAACAACTCCATCAACTCGGCCAGGATCTGCCGCAACCGCTCGGGCCCGGCGTCCAGCACGTCGAACCAGTGGTACTCCAGGCCGGGGAACTGCTCCTGGTCACGGATGTCGAGCTTGCCCATCTCCACGAACCGGCCACCGGGGCGCAGCAGACGTGCCGAGGCGTCGATGAACTCACCCGTCAACGAGTTGAGCACCACATCGATACCCCGCTCACCGCACACAGCGCGGAAACGCTCCTCGAACTCCAGGGTGCGCGAGGAGGCGATGTGATCGTCCGGGATGCCCATCGACCGCAGCACATCCCACTTCGCCGGACTCGCGGTCGCGAAGACTTCCACCCCGAGCCGCTGCGCCAGCTGGATCGCCGCCATCCCGGTCCCACCGGTGCCCGCGTGCACCAGCAGCGACTCGCCCTCGCGCAACCCGGCCAGATCCATCAGCCCGTAGTAGGTGGTGAGGAACGAGACCGGGATCGTCGCGGCCTCCTCGAAGGAGACCCCGTCGGGGATCCTGGTCACCCCGCCGGCACCGGTGACCACCACCGGGCCGAAACCGCCCTCGGTGAGGCCGACCACGCGGTCACCCACGCGCAGGTCCTCCACCCCGGGACCGACCTCGACCACCACACCGGCGGCCTCGCCACCCATCAGGCCGACCTTGTCCTGGAACCACCCCAGCGCGTTCAACCCGTCCAGCAGGTCACGGAAGTTCACCCCCGCCGCACGCACCGCCACCCGAACCTGACCGGCCTCCAACGGCTCGCTCGCCTGCGGGAACGGCAGCAACTCCAACGCGTCCAGGCTGCCCTTGGCCCGGCTGCCCAACCGCCACGGCGTACCCGACGGAGGCAACAGACCCGCACCCGAGGTCAGCGACGCCAACCTCGGCACCCGCACCCCACCCTCACGCACCGCCACCTGCGGCTCACCGGAAGCCAGCACCCCGCTCAGCAGTGCGGGAAGCACGGGAAGCGCAACCCTCGGCGCATCGGGCGAGGTCTCATCCGCAGCCGGGTCCGGATACTCGTCTCCGTACTCACCATGGCGCAGATCGACCAGCGCGAACCGGCCCGGGTTCTCCGACTGCGCACTACGCACCAGGCCCCACACGGCAGCTGCCGCCAGATCGGAGACCGTCTCATCGTCACCGGCCGCGACCGCGCCCCGGGTGACGAACACCAGACGCGAATCGCCGAACCGCTCGTCGGCCAGCCACCCCTGCAACAGAGCCAGCACCCCGGCCGTCACCGCACGCGCCGAGGCCACCGCGTCCCCGGCGGAATCGGCCACCACCTCGGCCAGCACCGTCCCCGGCACCGGCCCCGCCTCGCCCAATGCCGGCAGATCACGGTGAACCGGCACCGAGTGCCCGGCCGACTCCCACATCGCCACGAGGCCCAGGGCGTCCGGCTCGAACCCGGAGAAACCGACCACCGCCACCGGCGCAGGGTCAGCCACCGAAATCTCGGAAAGCGGCGTCCAGTCCAGCCGGAACAGCCCATCCCGCTCCGCCACCTGACCGCCGCCGACGGCGAGCTGATCAGGCGTGAACGGGCGCAGCACCAGCGACCGCGCCGACAGCACCGGCTCGCCCGCGGCGTCCACCGCCGTCAGCGACACGGCGTCATCACCCGTCCGGAGCAGTCGCACGCGCAGCATCGCCGCTCCGGTGGCCTGCAGGTTCACCTGCCCCCAGGAGAACGGCAACCGGCCGCCCTCGACCGGCTCCAGCCCGACGAACGGCACCGCGTGCAGCGCCGCGTCCAGCAGCGCCGGATGCACCCCGAACGAACCCGCGCTCGACGCCGTCTGCTCGGGCAGCGCGACCTCGGCGAACACCTCACCATCGGCACCACGCCAGGCCGCCCGCAGCCCCTGGAACACCGGGCCGTACTCGAACCCGCCCGCGGCCAGCCCTTCGTACGCCCCGTCCAGCCCGATCGCGGTCGCGCCGGCCGGAGGCCAGACCGTCGCGTCGAACGGCCCGGCATCGGGAGCACCGGTGGCCGGGGCGCCGACGGCCAGCGTGCCGGTGGCGTGCCGCACCCACGGCACGTCGTCGGCGGCCTGCGCCGACCGGGCGTAGACGTTCACGCTCCGGTGGCCCGTCTCCTGCGCGGCCCCCACCCACACCTGCACCGCGACGGCATCGGTCTCACCCAGCACCAGCGGCGCCGTCAGAGTGAGCTCCTCCACCAGGTCACAACCGACCTGGTCACCGGCCCGCACCGCCAGCTCAAGGAAACCGGTACCCGGGAAGATCACCGTCCCGGCCACCGCGTGATCGGCCAGCCACGGATGCGACGAGAGCGACAACCGCCCGGTCAGCAGCACACCGTTGGAGTCGGCCAGGCCCACGGCGGCGCCCAGCAGCGGATGCCCCGCCACCGCCAGCCCCGCCGCGGCCACATTCCCCACCTGGGAACCCGCTCCCACCGGCCAGAACCGCTCATGCTGGAAGGCGTAGGTGGGCAGATCCACCCTGCGGCCGCCGGTCAGCACCTGCTGCCAGTCGACCGTCACGCCACGGACGAACAGCTCGGCCGCCGACGTCAGCACCCGCTCCAGGCCGCCCTCGTCACGGCGCAGCGTCCCGGCGATCACGGCCTCCACCTCAGCCGCGTCCACGCACTCGCCGACCCCGACGGTGAGCACCGGATGCGAGCTCACCTCGACGAACACCCGATACCGCTGCTCCAGCAACTGCCCGACCGCCGGAGCGAAGCCCACCGTGCGCCGCAGGTTCTCACACCAGTACCCGCCATCGAGCTCCTGGCCCTCCAGCCACTGACCGGTCACCGTCGACAACATCGGCACCCGCACCGGCTGCGGCGCCACCCCCGCCAGCACCCCGGCCAGCTCCTCGGCGATCAGATCCACCTGCGCCGAATGCGAGGCGTAATCCACCGCGATCCGCCGCACCCGCACCTCTTCAGTGCCCAGTTGCTCGACCAACTCCTCAACGGCCGCGACCTCACCGGCCACCACCACCGAACTGGGGCCGTTGACCGCCGCCACCGAGATCCGCCCGTCCCACGCCGCCACCCGCTCGGTGACCTGCTCGACCGGGAGCGCGACCGACGCCATCGCCCCCAACCCCGCCAGCCCGCGCCCGATCACCTGACTGCGCAACGCCACCACCCGCGCACCGTCCTGCAACGACAGGCCACCGGCCACCACCGCCGCCGCGATCTCCCCCTGCGAATGACCCACCACCGCATCCGCACGAACCCCCAACGACTCCCACACCGCCGCCAACGACACCATCACCGCGAACGAGACCGGCTGCACCACATCCACCCGATCCAGCCCCGGAGCACCCTCCACACCCCGGACCACATCCAGCAGCGACCACTCCACGAACGGCTCCAACGCCGCCGCACACTCGGCCATCCGAGCCGCGAACACCGCCGACTCCTCCAACAGAGCCGCACCCATCCCCACCCACTGCGCCCCCTGACCCGGGAACACCCACACCGACTTCCCAACCACATCGGCCACCCCGGACACCACACCCGCCGTGGGCTCACCCGAAGCCACCGCCGCCAGCCCCGCCAGCAAACCCTCACGATCCCCGCCGACCACCACCGCACGGTGCTCGAACACCGACCGCGACACCACCAGCGACGACCCCACATCCACCGGGTCAAGCTCGTCGGCCGTCTCCACCAGCGCACCCAGACGGCTCGCCTGCTCGCGCAACGCCTCAGAGGTCCTCGCCGACACCACCCACGGCACCGCACCCGGCGCCTGTCCCTGGTCACGCGACTCCCGCTCAGGAGCCTCCGGCCCCTGTTCCAAGATCACGTGCGCGTTGGTGCCGCTGATCCCGAACGACGACACACCCGCCCGGCGCGGACGATCCGTCTGAGGCCACTCGACCTGCTCGGTCAGCAGCTCCACCGCACCCGCCGACCAGTCCACGTGCGAGGACGGCGTGTCCACGTGCAACGTCCTGGGCAGCACCCCATGGCGCATCGCCATGACCATCTTGATCACACCGGCCACACCCGCGGCCGCCTGGGCGTGACCGAGGTTCGACTTGATCGATCCCAGCAGCAGCGGCCGATCCTCGTCCCGATCCTGACCGTAGGTCGCCAGCAACGCCTGCGCCTCGATCGGGTCACCCAGCGTCGTCCCCGTACCGTGGCCCTCGACCGCGTCCACCTCGGACACCGAGAGCCCGGCCCCGGCCAGCGCCTGACGGATCACCCGCTGCTGGGAGGGACCGTTCGGCGCCGTCAACCCGTTCGACGCGCCGTCCTGGTTCACCGCCGAACCCCGCACCACCGCCAGCACCTGGTGGCCGTTGCGGCGGGCATCCGACAGCCGCTCCAGCACCAGCATGCCCACACCCTCGGACCAGTTGACCCCGTCGGCCGCATCCGAATACGACTTGCACCGGCCGTCACCGGCCAGCCCGCCCTGGGCACTGAAGTCGATGAACGGTCCCGGGTTGGCCATCACGGTCACACCGCCGGCCAGCGCCAGCGAGCAGTCACCGCTCCGCAGCGCCTGCGATGCCAGATGCAACGCCACCAGCGAGGAGGAGCACGCGGTGTCCACCGTCACCGCCGGGCCCTCCAGCCCGAAGGTGTAGGAAAGGCGACCGGTCGCCACGCTTCCGGCGGTGCCGGTGCCGACGAACCCCATCACCTCCGGCGGGAACGACACGCTGGTCGCGTAGTCGTGGTACATGACCCCGGCGAACACGCCGGTACGGCTGCCGCGCAGCGACGCCGGGTCGATCCCGGTCCGCTCGATCGCCTCCCACGACGTCTCCAGCAGCAACCGCTGCTGCGGGTCCATCGCCAGCGCCTCACGCGGCGAGATCCCGAAGAACCCGGGGTCGAACTCCCCGGCCTCGTGCAGGAAGCCGCCCTCACGCACGTAACTGGTGCCCCGGTTCTCCCGATCGGGGCTGTAGAACGCCGCCGGATCCCAGCCACGCGTGGTCGGGAACGGTGAGATCGCGTCCGCGCCCTCGGTGACCAGTCGCCACAGGTCCTCCGGAGAGGTGACTCCGCCCGGATAGCGGCACGCCATGCCCACGATCACGATGGGGTCGTCGGCCACCGGCCGGACCGCGCTGGGAGCCACCACGTCCGCGTGCTCGCCGAGCAACTCGGCCAGCAGGAACTCCGCCAGCACGGCCGGCGTCGGGTAGTCGAACACCAGCGTGGCCGGCAACCGCAACCCGGTCGTGCCGTTCAGCCGGTTGCGAAGGTCCACCGAGGTCAACGAGTCGAACCCCAGCTCGCGGAACTCCCGCCGCACCTCCACCGTCTCCGGCGAGACGTGCCCCAGCACCAGGGCCACCTCGGTACGTACCAGGTCCACCAGGACCTCGGCGCGTTCGGCCACCGTGAGCGGAGCCAGTCGCTGGAGCAGCGTGCTGGCCGCCTCCGACCTCCCCGCGGCGGACCGGCGCCTTCCCCGCACCAGCTTGCGCAGCAGCGGCGGAACCTCGCCCTGCGCGCGGAGCACCGGCAGATCCAGCCGGACCGGGGCCACGACCGGTTCGCCGGAACGGATCGCCGCCTCGAACAGGGCGACGCCCTGCTCCGGTGCGATCGGTGGCGTGCCGGCACGGGCCAGCCGCTCCATGTCGCCGTCGCTCAGGGTGCCGGTCATCCCACTGTCCTGAGCCCACGCACCCCAGACCAGTGACAACCCGGCCAGCCCGGCGGCCCCACGGTGCTGAGCCAGCGCGTCGAGGAACGAGTTCGCCGCGGCGTAGTTGCCCTGCCCGGGAGCTCCGATCACACCCGCCACTGACGAGAACATGACGAACTCGGCCAGATCCAGGCCCTGGGTGAGCTCGTGCAGATGCCAGGCGGCGTCCACCTTCGGCCGCAGCACCGCATCCAGCCGCTCCGGTGTCAGCGAGAGAATGGTCCCGTCGTCCAGCACACCGGCGGTGTGGATCACCGCGGTCAGCGGATGATCGGCATCGATCCCGGCCAGCAGGTCCTCGACCTGACCTCGGTCGGTCACATCGCAGGCGGCGACCGTGACCTCGACTCCGTGCGCGATCAGCTCGGCCTGCAGCTCCACCGCGCCCGGAGCCTCCAGACCCCGGCGGCTGACCAGCAAAAGGCGCCGTACCCCGTGCTCAGCCACCGCATGCCGCGCGAACAACGCGCCCAGACCGCCGGTGCCGCCGGTGATGAGCACCGTGCCCTGCGGGTCCCAGGCCCGGGGCATGGTGAGCACGATCTTGCCGGTGTGCTTGGCCTGGCTCATGAACCGGAACGCCTCCCGGCTCCGGCGCACGTCCCAGGTCGTGACCGGCAACGGCCGCAGCTCACCCGCCGCGAACAGCTCCATCAACTCGGCCAGGATCTGCCGCAGCCGCTCGGGCCCGGCGTCCATCACGTCGAACCAGTGGTACTCCAGCCCCGGGAAGCTCTCCTGGTCGCGGATGTCGAGTTTGCCCAACTCGACGAACCGGCCCCCGGGGCGCAGCAGGCGCGCCGAGGCGTCAATGAACTCACCCGTCAACGAGTTGAGCACCACATCGATACCCCGCTCACCGCACACAGCGCGGAAACGCTCCTCGAACTCCACGCTCCGCGACGACGCGATGTGATCATCCGGAATGCCCATCGCCCGCAGCGCATCCCACTTCGCCGGACTCGCGGTCGCGAAGACCTCCACCCCGAGCCGCTGCGCCAGCTGGATCGCCGCCATCCCGGTCCCACCGGCGCCCGCGTGCACCAGCAGCGACTCACCCTCACGCAAACCGGCCAGATCCATCAGCCCGTAGTAGGTGGTGAGGAACGCCACCGGGATCGTCGCGGCCTGCTCGAACGAGAACCCGTCGGGAATCTTGACCAACCCGCCGGCACCGGCGACCACCACCGGGCCGAAACCACCCTCGACCAGGCCGACCACGCGGTCACCCACTCGCAGGTCCTCGACACCGGGACCGACCTCAAGGACCACTCCGGCGGCCTCGCTGCCCATCAGGCCGACCTTGTCCTGGAACCAGCCGAGTGCGTTCAGACCGTCCAGCAGGTCGCGGAAGTTCACCCCCGCCGCACGCACCGCCACCCGAACCTGCCCGCTCTGCAGCGGCTCGGCCGCCGCCGGAAACGGAAGCAACTCCAGCGCGTCCAGGCTGCCCTTGGCCCGGCTGCCCAACCGCCACGAACCCGCACCGGCCGGAGGCAACAGACCCGCACCCGAGGTCAGCGACACCAGCCTCGGCACCCGCACCCCACCCGCTCGTACCGCCACCTGCGGCTCACCGGAGGCGAACACCATGGGCAGCATCCCGGGCAGAGCCGCCAGCGACTCCTGGTCTTCGTCGATGTCGACCAGCAGGAACCTGCCCGGGTTCTCCGACTGGGCACTGCGCACCAATCCGCACACCGCGGCGGCCGGCAGATCCGACACCACCTCACCGTCTTCGGCGGCGACCGCACCCCGGGTCACGAACACCAGCTGTGAATCGCGATACCGCTCGTCGGCGAGCCACTGGCGCAGCAGGTCGAGAACACGCGTGGTGAGGAGGTGCGTCGCGTCCACCACCGCGCCGGCCCGATCGGAGACCACTTCGGTCACCACGACCCCCGGTGCCCGGTCCGTGTCCCCGAAGGCCGACGGATCCGCGAGGTCGAGCGCGTCGAGGGCGGCCACCGTCACCCTGGGCGCGGGGTCGGCCACCGGTGCCACCCGCGCCGACGGCAGCGCCGTCCACTCCACCCTGAACAGGGGGTCCTGCTCGCTCCGGCGGCCGCCTTCGCCGGTGGTCGCCGCGATCGGGCGCAGTACGAGTGACCGCGCCGTCAGCACCGGTTCACCCGTGACATCGGTCACCGTCAACGAGACGGCGTCGCCCTCGGTCCTGGCCAGTCGTACCCGCAGTGCCGACGCCCCACCGGCGTGCAGGCACACCTCACCCCAGGAGAACGGCAGGCGGGTGCCTTCGGCATCGTCCAGTCCCGCGAAGGTCACCACGTGCAGTGCCGCGTCCAGCAGGGCCGGATGCACGCCGAACGAACCGGCGTCCGACTCAAGCCGGCTCGGCAGGCTCACCTCGGCGAAGATCTCGTCATCATGCCGCCAGGCCGCCCGCAGTCCCTGGAACAGCGGCCCATAGCTCAGTCCGCCCTCGGCGAGCTGCTCGTACAGCCCGTCCAGCTCGATCGCGGACGCGCCCCGGGGCGGCCAGACGTCGGTGTCGAGTCGCTCGGCGACCTGGCCGCCGGCGGCGAGGACACCGACCGCGTGCCGTACCCACGGCTCGTCGTCGTCGGCCGTGGCCGGCCGGGTGTAGATGCTCAGGTCGCGCCGGCCGGACTCCTCGGCGCCCACCCACACCTGCACCGCGACGGTGTCGGTCTCGCCCAGCACCAGCGGCGTCGCCAGGGTGAGCTCCTCCACCAGGTCGCAGCCGACCTGGTCACCGGCTCGGATGGCGAGCTCCAGGAACGCGGTGCCGGGGAAGAGCACCCTTCCGGCCACGACGTGATCGGCCAGCCACGCCTGCGACCGCAACGACAGCTGACCGGTCAGCAGTACGCCGTCCGAGGCGGCGAGCGCCACGGCGGCGCCCAGCAAAGGGTGCCCCGCCGCGGCCAGTCCCAGGTTTCTGGCGTCGCCCATCCGCCGTTCGCGGGGCCAGTACCACTCGTGCTGGAACGGGTAGGTGGGCAGGTCGACCCGGTGCCCGCCCGGCAGCACCGAGCGCCACTCCACCGGCACCCCGTGCACGTGCAGCTCGGCGAGCGCCGTCATCGCCGCCGTGTGCTCGTCGCGGTCCTTACGCAGTACCGGCACGAACACGGCGTCCGGCTCGCGCGCCTCCGCGTCGGTGGCGAGGGTGTCGGCGGCCATCGCGGTGAGCACCCCGTCGGGGCCCAGCTCTAGATACGCCCGCACCCCCTGGCCGTGCAGGGTGCGCACGGCGTCGGAGAAGCGGACCGCGCCACGGACCTGCTCCACCCAGTACTCCGGTGAGCACAGCTGCTCGTCGGTGGCGGGTTCCCCGGTCAGCGTCGAGACCACCGGGATCTGCGGCGGGTCGTAGGTGAGCGTCGCCGCCACCGCCCGGAACTCCTCCAGCATCGGGTCCATCAACGGCGAGTGGAACGCGTGCGACACCCGCAGCCGCTTCGTCCGCACTCCCCGCTCCTCCAGGGCGGCGGCCACCTCCAGCACGGCCTCCTCGGTACCGGAGATCACCACTGACGCGGGGCCGTTCACCGCCGCGACCGACACCTCCTTCTCCCGCCCGGCCAGCAGCTCGACGACCACCTCTTCGGAGGCCCGAACCGACACCATCGCCCCACCGGCAGGAAGCGCCTGCATCAACCGCGCCCTCGCCGCCACCAACGCACACGCGTCCTGCAACGACAGCACACCGGCCACATGAGCCGCCGCGATCTCCCCGACCGAGTGCCCGGCCAGCACATCCGGCGCCACTCCCCAGGACTCCACCAGCCGGAACAACGCGGTCTCCACCGCGAACAGCGCCGGCTGCGCCCACCCGGTCCGATCCAGCAACTCCGCCTGCGCCGACCCCGGCTCGGCGAACAGCACCTCACGCAGCGACCCGTCCAGCAGCGGATCCAGCTCGGCGATCACCGCGTCCAACGCGGTCGCGAACACCGGGAACCGCGCATACAGCTCCCTGCCCATCCCGGCGCGCTGGCTGCCCTGACCGGTGAACAGCACCGCGAGTTCCGGCTGCGCCCCGGCCACCCCGCGCACCACACCCGCACCCGGCAGATCCTCGGCCAGCGCACCCAACCCGGCCAGCACACCCTCACGACCATCGGCCAGCACCACCGCCCGATGCTCGAACGCCGACCGCGTCGTCGCCAGCGAGAACGCCACATCGGCCAGCCCCAGACCGGGCTCACCCTCCAGGAACGACGCCAACCGCCCGGCCTGCGCCCGCAACGCCCCCGCCGTACGACCCGACACCACCACCGGCACCACACCCGCGCCCGCCGGTGCCCGCTCATCCGCGCCCGGCTCGGCGTCAGGAGCTCCCGGCCCCTGTTCGATGATGACGTGCGCGTTCGTGCCGCTGAAACCGAACGACGACACACCCGCCCGCCACGGCCGATCCACCTGGGGCCACGGCCTGCTCTCGGTCAGCAGTTCCACCGCACCGGAGGCCCAGTCCACGTGCGAGGACGGTGCGTCCACGTGCAGCGTCCGAGGCAGCACCCCGTGCCGCATCGCGAGCACCATCTTCATCACACCCGCCACACCGGCGGCCGCCTGCGTGTGACCGATGTTCGACTTCACCGAACCCAGCAGCAGCGGCCGATCCTCCGGCCGGTCCTGGCCGTACGTCGCCAGCAGCGCCTGCGCCTCGATCGGGTCACCCAGCGTGGTGCCGGTACCGTGTGCCTCCACCACGTCCACGTTCGCGGGAGTGAGTCCGGCGCCGGCGAGCGCCTGGCGGATCACCCGCTGCTGGGACGGACCGTTCGGCGCGGTCAACCCGTTGGACGCGCCGTCCTGGTTGATCGCCGAACCCCGCACCACCGCCAGCACCTCGTGGCCGTTGCGCTGGGCGTCCGACAGCCGCTCCAGCACCAGCATGCCGATGCCCTCGGCCCAGCTCGTGCCGTCCGCCGCGTCGGAGAACGCCTTGCACCGCCCGTCACCCGCCAGGCCGCCCTGCGCGCTGAAGTCGATGAACATTCCGGGCGTGGCCATCACGGTCACGCCTCCGGCCAGGGCCAGGTCGCACTCGCCCGAGCGCAGCGCCTGCGCGGCCAGGTGCAGCGCCACCAGCGACGACGAGCAGGCGGTGTCCACCGTCACCGCCGGACCCTCCAGGCCCAGCGTGTAGGCGATACGCCCGGTGGCGATGCTTCCCGCGGTGCCGGTGCTGACGAAGCCCCGCACGTCCAGCGGGAACTCGACGCTCGGACCGTAGTCGTGGTAGATCACACCGGCGAACACGCCCGTGTGGCTGCCGCGCAGCGAGATCGGGTCGATCCCGGCCCGCTCGAAAGCCTCCCAGGAGACCTCAAGAAGCAACCGCTGCTGCGGGTCCATCGCCAGCGCCTCACGCGGCGAGATCCCGAAGAACCCGGGATCGAACACCCCCGCGTCGTGCAGGAAGCCGCCCTCACGCACATAACTGGTCCCCCGGCTCTCCCGGTCCGGGTTGTACACCATCCCGAGGTCCCAGCCACGCGACGTCGGGAACTCCCCGATCCCGTCCCCACCCTCGGCCACAAGACGCCACAGGTCCTCAGGGGAGTTGACATCACCGGGGAAGCGGCACGCCATCGAGACAATCGCGATCGGATCGTGCCTGCCCGACTCGACCTCCTGGAGCCGCCGACGGGTCTCGCGCAGGTCGGCGGCGACCGACTTCAGGTAGTCAACGAGCTTCCGGTCCTGCGACATCGGCGCGTACCTCCGAAGTACTCCGAGGCGAGCCGGGATCACAGCTCTTTCAAGTGACCCAGTTCGCTTTCGATGATGCCGAGAAGGTCCTCGGCACTCGCTGATTCGAGCATGTCTGCGACAGCGATTTCACTAGTTCCTGCGCCGCTGCCGCTCACCTTGCCCAGCAGCTGCCGAAGCCGGGTCGCGATGCCGTTCCGAGTGATTTCGTCCATCGTGTCCTCGGAAAGGGCGGCCTCGAACCGGTCGAGGTCCTCCAGCAACGAGGGCTTCGCGACCTCGGTCTCTCCGGGCGCGATTTCCGCGAGGAGATGCTCGGCGAGCACGGTGGGAGTGGGGTAGTCGAAGACGAGGGTGGAGGGCAGCCGCAGCCCGGTGGCGGTGTTGAGCCGGTTGCGCAGCTCGATCGCGGTCAGCGAGTCGAAGCCCAGCTCGCGGAACTCGCGCCGTACCTCCACCGCCGTGGAGTCGGGGTGTCCGAGTACGGCGGCGGCCTGGGCGCGGACCAGGTCGATCAGCATGCGGATCCGCTTGGGGTGGGGCAGGTCGGCGAGTCGCCGGGACAGTGCCGCGCCCGCGCCGGCACCGCCGGTCTCCGAGAGCGCGGCGGCCGTACGGCGAGTGCCGCGCACCAGGCCGCGGAACAACGGCGGCACCTGCTCCTGCGGCAGTGTCGGCGGGTTCAGCCGCACCGGGATCACGAGTGGTGAGTCCGACCCGATCGCCGCGTCGAACAGCGCCAGCCCCTGATCGGTGGTGATCGGCGGCAGCCCGGCGGCGGTCATCCGCTGCACGTCGGCCTGCGACATACCCTCGGTGATCCCGGTCGTCTGCGCCCACAGTCCCCAGGCCAGCGAGAGCCCCGGCGATCCCTGCGCCCGGCGCCGCGCCGTCAGCGCGTCCAGCCAGGCGTTCGCCGCCGCGTAGTTGCCCTGACCCGCGCCGCCCATCAGCCCGGCGAGCGAGGAGAACACCACGAACCCGGCCAGATCCATGCCCTCGGTGAGCTCGTGCAGATGCCACGCCGCGTCGACCTTCGGCCGCAGCACCGCATCCAGCCGCTCCGGCGTGAGCGAGGCGATCGTGCCGTCGTCCAGCACACCCGCAGTGTGGATCACCGCCGTCAGCGGGTACTCCTCCGGAACCCCGGCCAGCAGCGCCGCCACCTGATCGCGATCGGCCACGTCACAGGCGGCCACGGTCACCTGAGCGCCTCGCGCTGCCAGCTCACGCTCCAGGTCCCGCGCGCCGGCCGCCTCCGCGCCTCGGCGGCTGGCCAGCAGCAGGTGCCGTACGTCGTGCTCGGCCACCAGGTGCCGGGCCAGCTCCGCGCCCAGACCGCCGGTGCCGCCGGTGATGAGCACCGTGCCCTGCGCGTCCCAGCGCCGGGGCATCGTCAGCACGATCTTGCCGGTGTGCTTGGCCTGGCTCATGAACCGGAACGCCTCCCGGCCACGGCGCACATCCCACGCCGTCACCGGCAACGGCCGCAACTCACCCGCCGCGAACAACTCCATCAACTCGGCGAGAATCCGCTCCAGCCGCTCGGAGCCGGCATCCATCACATCGAACCAGTGATACTCCAACCCCGGGAAACTCTCCTGATCACGAATGTCGAGCTTGCCCATCTCCACGAACCGGCCACCCGGACGCAGCAGACGCGCCGAGGCGTCGATGAACTCACCCGTCAACGAGTTGAGCACCACATCGACGCCCCGCTCACCACACACCGCGCGGAACCGCTCCTCGAACTCCACACTCCGAGAGGAGGCGATGTGATCATCCGGGATGCCCATCGACCGCAGCACATCCCACTTCGCCGGACTGGCCGTGGCGAACACCTCGACCCCGAGCCGCTGCGCCAGCTGGATCGCCGCCATACCCACACCACCGGTACCCGCGTGCACGAGCAGCCGCTCGCCTTCTCGCAACCTGGCCAGATCCATCAGCCCGTAGTAGGTGGTGAGGAACACCACCGGGATCGTCGCGGCCCCCTCGAAGGAGATCCCATCGGGGATCTTCGCCAAGGTCTTCGCCTCGGCGACGACCAGTGGACCGAAGCCGCCCTCGGTGAGGCCGACCACGCGGTCACCCACGCGCAGGTCCTCCACCCCCTGGCCGACCTCAAGCACCACACCGGCGGCCTCGCCACCCATCAGGCCGACCTTGTCCTGGAACCAGCCCAGCGCGTTCAAACCGTCCAGCAGGTCACGGAAGTTCACCCCCGCCGCGTGCACGGCCATCCGAACCTGACCGGCCTCCAGGGGCTCGGCCGCCTGCGGGAACGGCAGCAACTCCAGCGCGTCCAGGCTGCCCTTGGCCCGGCTGCCCAACCGCCACGGCGTACCCGACGGAGGCAACAGACCCGCACCCGAGGTCAGCGACGCCAACCTCGGCACCCGCACCCCACCCTCACGCACCGCCACCTGCGGCTCACCGGAAGCCAGCACCACGGCCAACGAGGCGGGAGGCACCTCCGTGTCGACGTCGACCAGCACGAACCGGCCCGGGTTCTCCGACTGTGCGGAGCGCACCAGGCCCCACACTCCCGCGGCCGCCAGATCGGCGACCGCCTCACCCTCACCCGCGGCCACCGCACCCCGCGTCACCACCACCAACCGCGAGTCGGCGAACCGCTCATCGGCCAGCCACCGTCGCAGCAGATCCAGCACCCCGGCCGTCACCGCGTGCGCCGACTCCACCACGCCGGTGTTCTCGGAGGAATCAACGGTGAACGTCACCACGTCCGGCACCGGATCCAGCGAAGCGAGGTCTCCGGTCGTCTCGGCCACGCTCACCCCGGTGGTCGATTCCGACGTCTCAGGCAGTGTGCTCCACTCCACCCGGAACAGCCCGTCCCGCTCCACGCCACGACCGCCGTCGACGGCGAGCTGGTCGGACGTGACCGGACGCAGCACCAGGGAGCGCGCCGACAGCACCGGTTCCCCGGCGGCGTCCGCGGCCGCCAGCGACACGGAATCGTCGCCCGTCCTGGCCAGCCGTACCCGCAGCATCGACGCGCCGGCCGCGCGCAGGCTCACCTCACCCCAGGAGAACGGCATCCGGCCGCCCTTGACCGGCTCCAGCCCGACGAACGGCACCGCGTGCAGCGCCGCGTCCAGCAGCGCCGGATGCATCCCGAACGAACCGGCGTCACCGACCTGCTCGGGCAGCGCGACCTCGGCGAACACCTCTCCGTCCGCGCCGTGCCAGGCGGCGCGGAGGTTCCGGAAGACCGGGCCGTATGCGAACCCTCCGGTGGCCAGGTTCTCGTACAACTCGTCCAACTCGACGGCGGTCGCGCCCTGCGGAGGCCACACCCCCGCGTCGAACGGCGCGGCCTCGGAAACCCCGGTCGCGAGCGTGCCGGTGGCGTGCCGCACCCACGGCACATCGTCGGCCGCCTCGGCCGACCGTGCGTAGACGTTCACGCTCCGGTGGCCCGTCTCCTGCGCGGCCCCCACCCACACCTGCACCGCGACGGCGTCGCTCTCGCCCAGCACCAGCGGCGCCGTCAGGGTGAGCTCCTCCACCAGGTCACAACCGACCTGGTCACCGGCCCGCACCGCCAGCTCAAGGAACCCGGTACCCGGGAAGAGCACCGATCCGGACACGACGTGATCGGCCAGCCACGGGTGCGATCGCACCGACAACCGCCCGGTCAGCAGCACCCCGTCGGAGTCGGCGAGGCCCACGGCGGCGCCCAGCAGCGGGTGCCCGGCCGTCGCCAACCCGGCCGCGGCCACGTTGCCCACGCCGGCCCTCACCCTCCTGGGCCAGAACCGCTGGTGCTGGAAGGCGTACGTCGGCAGGTCGACCCGGCGAGCGCCGGGGAGGACGGCCTTCCAGTCGATCTCCACCCCGTGCACGTGCAGTTCGGCGAGCGCCGTCATGGACGTGACCTGCTCGTCGCGGTCCCTGCGCAGCATCGGCACGAGCACGGCGTCCGACTCGTGCGCCTCCGCGTCGGTGGCGAGGGTGTCGGCGGCCATCGCGGTGAGCACCCCGTCGGGGCCCAGCTCCAGGTAGGCCCGCACGCCCTGGCCGTGCAGGGTGCGCACGCCGTCGGCGAAGCGGACCGCGCCGCGGACCTGCTCCACCCAGTAGTCCGGTGAGCACAGCTGCTCGGCCGTGGCCGCCCGCCCGGTCAACGTGGACACGATCGGGATCTGCGGCGGGTCGTAGGTGAGCGACCCGGCCACCGCCTGGAAGTCCTCCAGCATCGGGTCCATCAGCGGCGAGTGGAAGGCGTGCGACACCCGCAACCGCTTCGTCCGCACTCCCCGCTCCTCCAGGGCGGCGGCCACCTCAAGCACCGCCTCCTCGACCCCGGAGATCACCACCGAGGACGGGCCGTTCACCGCCGCGACCGACACCTCACCCTCGCGTCCGGCCAGCAGTTCGGCCACCTGCTCCTCGGCGACCTGGACCGCCACCATCGCCCCACCCTCGGGCAGCGCCTGCATCAACCGCGCCCGCGCCGCCACCAACGCACACGCGTCCTGCAACGACAGCACACCAGCCACATGAGCAGCGGCGATCTCCCCGACCGAGTGCCCGGCCAGCACGTTCGGCCGCACCTCCCAGGACTCCACCAGCCGGAACAGTGCCGTCTCCACCGCGAACAGGGCCGGCTGCGCCCAGCCGGTCCGATCCAGCGGCTCCGCCTCAGCCGTACCGGGCTCGGCGAACAGCACCTCACGCAACGACCCGTCCAGCAGCGGGTCCAGCTCGGCGATCACCGCGTCCAGCGCCTCGGCGAACACCGGGAAACGGTCGTACAGCTCCCTGCCCATCCCGGCCCGCTGGCTGCCCTGGCCGGTGAACAACACCGCCAGCTTCAGCTCGCCCGCTGCCACCCCGCGCACCACACCCGCACCCGGCAGGTCCTCGGCAACGGCCCGCAGCCCGGCCAGCGCGTCGGCCCGGTCCCCGGCGACCACCACCGCCCGGTGCTCGAACGCCGAGCGCGTCGTGGCCAGCGAGAACGCCACATCGCCGAGGCTCAGATCGGGCTCGCCGTCCACGTACGAGACCATGCGTCCGGCCTGCGCGCGCAACGCCTGATCGGTGCGGGCCGAGACCACCCACGGCACCACACCCGCGACCGGAGCCCTGTTCTCTCCTTCAGACACTTCCGGCGCTTCCGGTCCCTGCTCCAGGATCATGTGCGCGTTGGTGCCGCTGATCCCGAACGACGACACACCCGCCCGCCACGGGCGGTCCGTCTGCGGCCAGGGCGTGGTCTCGGTCAGCAGTTCCACCGACCCCAGGGACCAGTCCACATGCGAGGAGGGCTCGTCCACGTGCAGCGTCCGAGGCAGCACGCCGTGCCGCAGAGCCATCACCATCTTGATCACACCCGCGACACCGGCGGCGGCCTGGGTGTGACCGATGTTGGACTTCACCGACCCCAGCAGCAGCGGCCGGTCCTCCGGCCGATCCTGACCGTAGGTGGCGAGCAGCGCCTGCGCCTCGATCGGGTCACCCAGCGTCGTGCCCGTACCGTGCCCTTCCACCGCGTCGACCTCGGCGGGCGACAACCCGGAGGCGGCGAGCGCCTGGCGGATCACCCGCTGCTGCGAGGGACCGTTCGGCGCGGTCAGGCCGTTGGAGGCACCGTCCTGGTTCACCGCCGACCCGCGCACGACCGCGAGCACCTGGTGACCGTTGCGGCGCGCGTCCGACAGCCGCTCCAGCACGACCATGCCCGCGCCCTCGGCCCAGCTCACCCCGTCGGCCGCGTCCGAATAGGACTTGCAGCGCCCGTCGCCGGCCAGCCCGCCCTGCGCGCTGAAGTCGATGAACGCACCCGGCGACGCCATCACCGTCACCCCACCGGCCACCGCGAGCGAGCACTCACCCGAGCGCAGCGCCTGCGTCGCCAGGTGGATCGCCACCAGGGAGGAGGAACAGGCGGTGTCCACGGTCACCGCCGGACCCTCCAGGCCCAGCGTGTAGGAGATCCGGCCGGACAGCACGCTGCCCGCGGTGCCGGTTCCCATGAAGCTCATCACGTCCGGGGGGAACTCCAGGCGCCCCGACCGGTAGTCGTGGTACATCATCCCGGCGAACACGCCGGTACGGCTGCCATGCAGCGAGACCGGGTCGATTCCGGCCCGCTCGATCGCCTCCCAGGAAACCTCAAGAAGCTGTCGCTGCTGCGGGTCCATCGCGAGCGCCTCACGCGGCGAGATCCCGAAGAACCCGGGATCGAACTCCCCGGCCTCGTGCAGGAAGCCACCCTCACGCACGTAGCTGGTCCCGCGGTTCTCCCGATCCGGGTTGTACAGCCCGTCGAGGTCCCAGTCGCGGGTCGTCGGGAACCCGCTGATCCCGTCCCCGCCCTCGGCCACCAGCCGCCACAGATCCTCGGCGGAGTTCACCCCGCCCGGGAAGCGGCAGGCCATGCTCACGATCACGATCGGGTCGTCGTCCACCGGCGGCAGCACCGACGGCGCCGTCTCCTGAACCTCCGCCTGCGCGCCCATGAGCTCGTCGAGCAGGTGCCTGGCCAGCACGGTCGGCGTCGGATAGTCGAACACCAGCGTGGCCGACAGGCGCAGACCCGTCGCCGCGTTCAGCCGGTTACGCAGTTCGATCACGGTGAGGCTGTCGAAGCCCAGCTCGCGGAACTCACGCCGCACCTCCACCGTGTCCGGCGTGGTGTGCCCCAACACCAGCGCCACCTCGGTCCGCACCACGTCCAGCAGGACCTCGATGCGTTCCGCGGTCCCCAGCGAGGCCAGCCTCTGCGGCAGTTTGCTCCGCACCTGCGGGGCGGCGGCCGTCGAGCGGCGTGCGGCGGGAAGCAGCCCGCTCAGCATCGGCGGCAGCTCCGTGTGCGCCCGCAGCGCCGGCATGTTCAGGCGGACAGGGGCCACCGCCGGCGCACCGGACCCGATGGCCGCGTCGAACAGCGCCATGCCCTGCGGAGGTGAGATGGGCAGCAGGCCGCTCATGCCCCACCGCTGCACGTCCGCCTGTGACATCCGGCTCGTCATCCCGACGTCCTGCGACCACGGGCCCCAGGCGAGCGACACCGCCGGCAGTCCCGCGGCTCTCCGGTGCTGGACCAGCGCGTCCAGGAACGCGTTGCCCGCCGCGTAGTTGCCCTGCCCCGCCCCGCCGAACGTTCCCGCCACCGACGAGAACACCACGAACTCCACCAGGTCCATGTCGCGGGTGAGCTCGTGCAGGTGCCAGGCCGCGTCGACCTTCGGCCGCAGCACCCCGGCCAGCCGCTCCGGCGTGAGCGAGGCGATCGTGCCGTCGTCCAGCACACCCGCGGTGTGGATCACCGCCGTCAGCGGGTGCTCCTCCGGAACCCCGGCCAGCACCTCGGCCACCTGATCCCGGTCGGCCACGTCACACGCCGCGACGGTGACCTCGACCCCGTGCGCGATCAACTCCGCCTGCAACTCCACCGCGCCCGGAGCCTCCAGACCCCGGCGGCTGGCCAGCAGCAGGTGCCGTACGTCGTGCTCGGCCACCAGGTGCCGGGCCAGCTCCGCGCCCAGACCGCCGGTGCCGCCGGTGATCAACACCGTGCCCTGCGCGTCCCAGCGCCGGGGCATGGTCAGCACGATCTTGCCGGTGTGCTTGGCCTGGCTCATGAACCGGAACGCCTCCCGGCCACGGCGCACATCCCACGCCGTCACCGGCAACGGCCGCAACTCACCCGCCGCGAACAACTCCATCAACTCGGCGAGAATCCGCTCCAGCCGCTCAGAGCCGGCATCCATCACATCGAACCAGTGATACTCCAGCCCCGGGAAACTCTCCTGATCACGAATGTCGAGCTTGCCCATCTCCACAAACCGGCCACCCGGACGCAGCAGACGCGCCGAGGCGTCGATGAACTCACCCGTCAACGAGTTGAGCACCACATCGACGCCCCGCTCACCACACACCGCGCGGAAACGCTCCTCGAACTCCACACTCCGCGACGAGGCGATGTGATCATCCGGGATGCCCATCGACCGCAGCACGCCCCACTTCGCCGGACTCGCGGTCGCGAACACCTCCACCCCGAGCCGCTGCGCCAGCTGGATCGCCGCCATACCCACACCACCGGTACCCGCGTGCACGAGCAGCCGCTCGCCTTCTCGCAACCTGGCCAGATCCATCAGCCCGTAGAAGGCCGTGAGGAACGTCACCGGGATCGTCGCGGCCTGTTCGAAGGAGATCCCGTCGGGGATCTTCGCCCGGACCTGGGTGCTGGTGATCGCCATCGGACCGAAGCCGCCCTCGACCAGGCCGACCACCCGATCCCCCGGCCGCAGGTCCTCGACGCCGGGACCGACCTCGAGCACCACGCCCGCGGCCTCGCCACCCATCAGGCCGACCTTGTCCTGGAACCAGCCCAGCGCGTTCAAACCGTCCAGCAGGTCACGGAAGTTCACCCCCGCCGCGTGCACGGCCATCCGAACCCGTCCGGCCTCCAGGGGCTCGGCCGCCTGCGGGAACGGCAGCAACTCCAGCGCGTCCAGGCTGCCCTTGGCCCGGCTGCCCAACCGCCACGGCGTACCCGACGGAGGCAACAGACCCGCACCCGAGGTCAGCGACGCCAGCCTCGGCACCCGCACCCCACCCTCGCGCACCGCCACCTGCTGCTCACCGGAAGCCAGTACGACGGGCAGCGCGGACAGGGCCGTCTCGTACTCCTCCACATCGGCCAGCAGGAAGCGGCCGGGGTTTTCCGCCTCGGCGCTGCGGACCAGTCCCCACACGGTGGCCGCGACCGGGTTCGACACGGTCTCGCTGTCATCGGTCGCGACCGCGCCCCGGGTGACGAACACCAGACGCGAGTCACCGAACCGCTCGTCGGCCAGCCACTGCTGAAGCAGGCCGAGAACCCGTGTGGTCAGCGCGTGCGCCGCCTCCACCACGTCCGTGGAGTCATCGGTGTCGATCTCGACGGTCACCAGGTCGGGCATCCTGCCGAACGGCAGTTCCAGCGAATCGAGGTCGCCGGTGAGCTCGGCCACCTCCAACCCGATCACGGCGTCCACCGGGGAGACCGTCATCGGCACGGTGACCCAGTCCAGCCGGAACAGCGAGTCCCGCTCCACCCCACGGTCGGGGGAGGCCGCGGCGACCTGGTCGGACGAGACCGGCCGCAGCACCAGGGAGCGCGCCGACAGCACCGGTGCGCCGACGGCGTCCACCGCCGTCAGCGACACGGAGTCGGCGCCGGTCACGGCCAGCCGCACGCGCAGCGCCGACGCGCCTTCGGCGCGAAGGCTCACGTCGCTCCAGGAGAACGGCAGCCTTCCGCCCTCGGCCGCCTCCAGCCCGGCGAACGGCACCGTGTGCAGCGCCGCGTCCAGCAGCGCCGGATGCAACCCGAACGAAGCCGCGTTCGACATCTCCTGCTCGGGCAGGGCGATCTCGGCGAAAACCTCGCCGTCCTGGCCGCGCCAGGCGGCTTTCAGTCCCTGGAACACCGGCCCGTAGGCGAGTCCGCCCTCGGCGAGCCGGCCGTACAACCCGTCCAGCCCGATCGCGGTCGCCCCCTCGGGGGGCCACACCGTGGCGTCGAACGCGGCAGCCTGGCCGTCGCCCTCGCCCCTGGTCGTCAGCGTGCCGGTGGCGTGCCGGATCCACGGCACGTGATCCTCGGCCTCGGCCGGGCGGGCATAGATGCCGAGCACACGCCTGCCCGACTCGTCCGGGGCACCCACCGACACCTGCACCGCGACCGCGTCGTCCTCACCCAGCACCAGCGGCGTCGCCAGCGTCAGCTCCTCCACCAGGTCGCAGCCGACCTGGTCACCCGCCCGCACCGCCAGCTCCAGGAAACCGGTACCGGGGAAGAACACCATCCCGGCCACGACGTGATCGGCCAGCCACGGGTGCGACTGCGACGACAACCGCCCGGTCAGCAGTACGCCGTCGGAGTCGGCGAGGCGAACGGCGGCGCCCAGCAGCGGATGCTCGGCCGCGGCCAGACCCAGGCCACGAGCGTCCCCGGCGCGCTTACCGGTCGGCCAGAACTGCTGACGCTGGAAGGCATAGGTGGGCAGCGCCACCCGGCGCCCGCCCGCGAGCACCGCCTGCCAGTCGAGCGGTACCCCGTGCACGTGCAGCTCGGCCAGCGCCGCCAGGATCGCCGACTGATCATCGCGGTTTCTCCGCAGCACCGATACGAGCAGAGGATTCGCATCCGCGTTCGTGCCCGTGGCGGGGTGGTGGGCGCCTGAGTCCTCTGCCACCTGGGAACGGGCGGTCTCGTCCGAATCGGCGAGCACCCTCAGGGTGTCGTCGGCCATCGCGGTGAGCACCCCGTCGGGGCCGAGTTCCAGGTAGGCGCGTACTCCCTGGTCGTGCAGGGTGCGGACGCCGTCGGAGAAGCGAACCGCGCCACGGACCTGCTCCACCCAGTAGTCCGGCGAGCACAGCTGCTCGTCGGTGGCGGATTCCCCGGTCAGGGTCGAGACCACCGGGATTCGCGGCGGGCCGTAGGACAGCGTCCGGGCCAGGGTGCGGAAGTCCTCCAGCATCGGGTTCATCAACGGGGAGTGGAAGGCGTGCGACACCCGCAACCGCTTCGTCCTGATCCCCCGCTCCTCCAGAGTGGCGGCCACTTCCAGCACCGCCTCCTCACCCCCGGAGATCACCACCGAGGACGGGCCGTTCACCGCCGCGACCGACACCTCCTTCTCCCGCCCGGCCAGCAGCTCGGCGACCTGCTCCTCGGCGACCTGGACCGCCACCATCGCCCCGCCCGCAGGTAGCGCCTGCATCAACCGCGCCCGCGCCGCCACCAGCGCACACGCGTCCTGCAACGACAGCACACCGGCCACATGAGCGGCGGTGATCTCTCCGATCGAGTGACCGGCCAGCACATCGGGCCGGATCCCCCACGAGGACACCAGCCGGAACAGCGCGGTCTCCACCGCGAACAACGCAGGCTGCGCCCACCCGGTCCGATCCAGCGCCTCCGCCTCCACAGATCCCGGCTCGGCGAACACCACCTCACGCAACGACCCGTCCAGCAGCGGCTCGAACTCGGCGAAAATCTCGTCCAAGGCTTCGGCGAACACCGGGAACCGCTCGTACAACTCCCGGCCCATCCCGGCCCGCTGGCTACCCTGACCGGTGAACAACACTGCCAGCTTCAGCTCGCCCGCTGCCACCCCGCGCACCACACCCGCACCCGGCAGGTCCTCGGCCAGCGCACCCAACCCGGCCAGCACGCCGTCACGGTCACCGACCAGCACCGCCCGATGATCGAACGCCGAGCGCGTCGTCGCCAGCGAGAACGCCACATCGACCAGACCGAGATCAGGCTCACCCTCCAGGAACGACGCCAACCGCCCGGCCTGCGCCCGCAACGCCCCCGCAGATCTTCCCGACACCAGCACCGGCACCACGTCCGGCTCGACCTCGCCTCGTGGAGCCTCCGGCTCCTCGGCTTCTGACTCGGGGAACTGCTCGATGATCACATGCGCGTTGGTGCCACTGATCCCGAACGACGACACCCCCGCCCGCCACGGCCGCTCCACCTGCGGCCACCGCGTCGGCTCGGTCAGCAACCTCACCGCACCGGCCGACCAGTCCACATGCGACGACGGCGCGTCCACGTGCAACGTCCGAGGCAGCACCCCGTGCCGCATCGCGAGCACCATCTTCATCACACCCGCCACACCCGCAGCCGCCTGGGCGTGACCGATGTTCGACTTGATCGAACCCAGCAGCAGCGGCCGATCCTCCGGCCGATCCTGACCGTAGGTCGCGAGCAGCGCCTGCGCCTCGATCGGGTCACCCAGCGTGGTACCGGTGCCGTGACCTTCCACCACGTCGACCTCGGAGGGCTTCAAACCCGCCCCGGCGAGCGCCTGGCGGATCACCCGCTGCTGCGAAGGACCGTTCGGCGCCGTCAGGCCGTTCGACGCGCCGTCCTGGTTCACCGCCGACCCGCGCACCACCGCGAGCACCTCGTGGCCGTTGCGGCGCGCGTCCGACAACCGCTCCAGCACGACCATGCCCGCGCCCTCGGCCCAGCTCACCCCGTCGGCCGCGTCAGAGAAAGACTTGCAGCGCCCGTCGCCGGCCAGCCCGCCCTGCGCGCTGAAGTCGATGAACGCACCCGGCGACGCCATCACCGTCACACCACCGGCCAGCGCCAGCGAGCACTCACCGCTGCGCAGCGCCTGCGCCGCCAGGTGAATCGTGACGAGAGACGATGAACACGCCGTGTCCACCGTCATCGCGGGACCTTCCAGGCCCAGCGTGTACGAGATCCGCCCCGACAGCACGCTCCCGGCGTTACCTATGCCGAAGAAGCTCATCGCCTCCGGCGGCAGCTCCACACTGGACGCGTAGTCGTGGTACATGATCCCGGCGAACACGCCGGTACGGCTGCCACGCAGCGAGAGCGGGTCGATCCCGGCCCGCTCGACCGCCTCCCACGACGTCTCCAGCAACAGTCGCTGCTGCGGGTCCATCGCGAGCGCCTCACGCGGCGAGATCCCGAAGAACCCGGGATCGAACTCCCCGGCCTCGTGCAGGAACCCACCCTCACGCACGTAACTGGTCCCCCGGCTCTCCCGATCGGGGCTGTAGAAAGCGGCCAGATCCCAGCCGCGCGTCGTCGGGAACGACGAGATCCCGTCCCCGCCTTCGTCGACCAGCCGCCACAGGTCCTCCGGAGACGTGATTCCGCCCGGATAGCGGCACGCCATCGACACGATGACGATGGGGTCGTCCGAGACCGATGCGAGCGTGGTCGGAATGATCACGTCGGCTCGCTCGCCGAGCAGCTCACCCAGCAGGAACTCCGCCAACACCACCGGAGTCGGATAATCAAACACCAACGTCGCCGGCAGCCTCAGCCCGGTCGCCGCGTTCAACCGATTACGCAACTCCACCGAGGTCAACGAGTCGAAACCCAACTCCCGAAACTCCCGGCGCACCTCCACCGACTCCG
>NZ_JBIAZS010000026.1:0-83870 GCF_042899335.1 Streptosporangium sp. NPDC000095 | reverse complement strand
AACACACTGTTGAGTTCTCAAGAAACGGACGCGTACACCATCACCCACACCCGACCAACCGGTCCGGCAGAACTCCGGGGCGTTCCATTTCGTATTTCAACCGTACAAGCCTATCAAGATTGTGTCAAATTGCTGACCGGCAGCCGTATTGTCACAAAACCTGTAAACTCGCTAGGATTCTCTCCGCCTCGCTCTCGAGGCAACCCACTGAACCAACCCTGCCATCCAGGACACAGCGAACTCAACCGGTTTTCCGGTGACCTACGCGGAGTCCGAACGCTCAGGTTCGTTCAGGTGGAGTGGCCCTGGGCCCGTCCGCCGATCGGCGTCCGGCTCGCTCCGGGGCATTGAAAAGATTATGCGCCCTTCGAAGCATCGTCAAATCAGCTGCTCCCAACAAAACCGCAGGTCAGCGCGGTTGCTTAGGAAAACCAGGAGCGTTCGCTACCGGAACGTTACTCAACAAGACGGCCGGTATCCCGGCCGGAGCCGGACGCCGACCGCTCGGGATCTTCCGCGTTGACCTGACCAAAGGCCAAAAACCAACAAAGACCGGGACAACACGGAAGATCCACATCACACCAGTGCGCGGATGTGCGGAGGAAAAGTCAGGGCGCGAGGATCTCGACGCCGCCGACGGAACGCTTGCCACGGCGCAGTACCAGGAAGCGTCCGTGGAGCAGATCATCGGCGGACGGCACGTACGCCTCGTCGGTGACCTTGACGTTGTTGAGGTAGGCGCCCCCCTCCTTCACCGCTCGGCGCGCCTCCGACTTCGACTTGACCAGGCCACTCTCGGCGAGCAGGTCGACGAAGGACGCCCCCAAGGTGGGGACCTCCGCACGCGGCACCTCGGCGAGGGCCTCCCCCAGCGTGCGCGCCGGCAGCTCCTGCAGGGAGCCCTGGCCGAACAGGGCCGCCGAGGCGGCGATCACCGCGGCGCACTCGTCGGCGCCGTGCAGCAGCGTGGTGAACTCCTCGGCGAGCGCCCGCTGCGCCTCGCGCCCGGCGGGCCGCTCGGCGGCGGCCTTCTCCAGCCCTTCGATCTCCTCACGGGACCGGAAGCTGTAGATCTTGAGGAATTTCACCACGTCACGGTCGTCCGCGTTCAGCCAGAACTGGTAGAACGCGTACGGGGAGGTCATCTCCGGGTTGAGCCAGACCGCGCCGCCGGCCGTCTTGCCGAATTTGGTCCCGTCGGCCTTGGTGATCAACGGCACGGTGAGGGCGTGCACGTGGCTTCCTGTCACCCGGCGGATGAGGTCGGTTCCCGCCGTGATGTTGCCCCACTGGTCGCTGCCACCGATCTGGAGCGTGCAGCCGTGGCGCCTGTTCAGCTCCAGGTAGTCGTTGGCCTGCAGGATCTGGTAGCTGAACTCGGTGTAGCTGAGCCCTTCTCCGCCCAGTCGGGCCGAGACCGACTCGCGGGCGAGCATCCGGTTGACCGGGAAGTGCTTGCCGACGTCGCGCAGGAAGTCGATCGCGGACATGCCCTCGGTCCAGTCGAGGTTGCTGACGAGGATCCCGGTCTTCTCGTCCGAGAAGTCAAGGAACTTCTCCACCTGGACGCGGATCCGCGCCACCCATTCGGCCACGACGTCGGAGGAGTTGAGCGAGCGCTCGGTGCTCCGTCCGCTGGGGTCGCCGATCAGGCCCGTCGCGCCTCCCACCAGGCCGATGGCCCGGTGGCCCGCCCGCTGGAGGCGGGTGAGGGTGAGCAGCGGGACCAGATTGCCGACGTGCAGGGAGGGTGCGGTCGGGTCGAAGCCGCAATAGACCGTGATCGGACCCTCGGCCATCGCCGCGCGCAGGGCGTCGATGTCGGTGGACTGCGCGATCAGGCCGCGCCAGGCGAGGTCATCCAGAATGTCGGTCACGATCCTTGCTTTCCAATGCTCGAAGGGACATTTAGCGCTCTCGTACACCCTGCCCGATCACGGCACCACCGCGCCACTCGAAACCCTTCTCGCGCCCCAGGACAGTCGGGAGAAAGATCGGCAAGGGAGAGCATGCGCGGCCTACCGCCGGCGCGGGACATGCGGGCGGTGGGGTGAGACCGTGGGCTCGCCGTCGATCCAGAAGCGCCACGGGGTCTCCTTTCCTGACGAGACACCGGTGCGTGGCCCCGACAGGACGGACGACGCCTTGGCAGGTTCACCCTCGATCACGGAGAGTGATCCCGGGGCGCAGGCGTCGAGCCCGTTGTGCTCGCGGGTGAATCCGAGCGACACCGCCAGTCGCGCCGGCCCCCTGGCGAGATCGACCTCCCTGACGGGCTTGGTGCTTCCCGCGCTCCGGCGGGCCAGGGCGGTCTCCACGCCGGAGATCACCTCTCCGGCCCGCAGCAGCACACCGGAGCCGATCATCTCGGGGAGGCACGTGAGGTTGGCGCAGAAGTGCATACCGTACGTGAAATAGACGTACAGGTGACCCGGTGGGCCGAACATCACCGCGTTACGTGGCGTCCGGCCCCGGTAGGTGTGCGACGCGGGGTCCTCACCCGGCAGCCCGTAGGCCTCGACCTCGGTGAGACGCAACGTGACCTGTCCGTGTACGAGCACCCGTCCCAGCAGGTCGGGGGCGACCTCGTGGGCGGGCCGGTCGAAGAAGCCGCGGGCCAGCGGCGTGTCGGACCGGTCCTCGCCCCGCATCAGCTTCCGCTCGCCCAGGCGGCCTGAGCGTCGACGATCTCCCGCAGCGCGATGAGCTGGTCGCGGACCCGGTCGGGTGCCGTACCGCCGTGCGCCTTGCGGGCCGCCAGAGCGCCGGGCACCGAGAGGACCTCACGGGAGTCGGGTGTGAAGTGCGGTGAGACCTTGGCCAGCTCCTCGTCGGTGAGCTCGCCGAAGTCCTTGTCGTTGACCTGGCACCAGACGACCAGGTGCCCGACCGCCTCATGAGCCTCGCGAAAGGCGACCCCCCTGCGGACCAGCAGCTCGGCCAGGTCGGTGGCGAGCGCGAACCCGTCGGGGGCCGAGGCCTCCAGCTTGGCGGTGTTGACGCGCATGGTCGCGACGAGTCCGGCCATCGCGGGAAGGACCAGCAGCAGGCTGTCGACGGAGTCGAACACCGGCTCCTTGTCCTCCTGCAGGTCGCGGTTGTAGGTCAGCGGCAGGCCCTTGAGGGTCGTCAGCAGCGCCATGAGGTTGCCGATGAGACGGCCGCTCTTGCCTCGGGCCAGCTCGGCCACGTCGGGGTTCTTCTTCTGCGGCATGATCGACGAGCCGGTGGAGTAGGCGTCGTCCATCTCGATCCAGCGGAACTCCTGCGAGGCCCACAGGACGATCTCCTCGCCCAGCCGCGACAGGTGCACGCCGATCATCGCCGCGTCGAACAGGAACTCGGCGGCGAAGTCGCGGTCGGCGACCGCGTCCATCGAGTTGGGCGCGGCGGAGTCGAAGCCGAGCTCTCCGGCCACGGCCCGGGGGTCGAGCGGCAGGGAGGATCCGGCCAGCGCCCCCGCTCCCAGCGGGGAGACGGCGGCGCGCCTGTCCCAGTCGCGCAGGCGATCGATGTCGCGGGCGAAGGCGTGCACGTGCGCCAGAAGCTGGTGGCCGAAGGAGACCGGCTGCGCGTGCTGCAGGTGGGTCATACCGGGGGCCGCGGTCTCCGCGTGCTCCTCGGCCTGGCTCATCAGCGCGGTCTCCAGCTCCACCAGCCTGGACACGATGTGCCTGACGTGGTCGCGGAGGTAGAGCCGTAGGTCGGTGGCGACCTGGTCGTTGCGGCTGCGACCGGCCCGGAGCTTGCCTCCGAGCGTGCCGAGGCGTTCCAGCAGGCCGCGCTCCAGTGCGGTGTGGACGTCCTCGTCGGCGACGGTCGGCCGGAACTCGCCCGCCTTGCAGGCGCGCTCCAGGTCGTCCAGGGCGCCGATCATGCGCGCCAGCTCGTCGTCGCTCAGCAGGTTCGCGCGGTGCAGCACCCTGGCGTGCGCGCGCGAGGCCATCAGGTCGTACGGCACCAGCCGCCAGTCGAAGTGCACGCTCACCGAGAGCCTGGTCAGCGCGTCGGCCGGACCTCCTTCGAACCGGCCGCCCCAGAGCCGCATGGGCTTGCCACCATCAGTCACCGTTGTTCTCCCTCCCAGTTCAATCCGCGACCTTAGCCCAATCGGACCGGTCGGGCGTCACGGGCGGAGGCAATCTTGGAGGGCAGGCTCCACAGCTCGACGAATCCCCTGGCGAGGGACTGGTCGAAGGTGTCGCCGGTGTCGTAGGTGGCGAGGTTGAAGTCGTACAGCGACGCCTCGGAGCGGCGCCCGGTCACGGTGGCCCGGCCGCCGTGCAGGGTCATCCTGATCTCGCCGGTGACGTGCTCCTGTGCCTCGGCGATGAAGGTGTCGAGGGCCTTCTTGAGCGGGGAGAACCAGAGGCCGTCGTAGACGAGTTCGCCCCAGCGCTGGTCCACCGACCGCTTGAAGCGGGCGAGGTCGCGTTCGACGGTGACGTTCTCCAGCTCCATGTGGGCGGTGATCAGGGCGATGGCGCCCGGCGCCTCGTAGACCTCTCGGGACTTGATGCCGACGAGCCGGTCCTCGACCATGTCGAGGCGGCCGACGCCCTGGGCGCCCGCGCGGCGGTTGAGCTCCTCGATGATCCGGAACGGGGTGAGGTGACGCCCGTCCAGCGCCACGGGGACGCCCTTGACGAAGCTGATGATGACCTCGTCCGCGTCGCGCGGCTGTGCCGGGTCGGCGGTGTAGGCGTAGATGTCCTCGATCGGGCCGTTCCAGATGTCCTCGAGGAAGCCGGTCTCGATGGCCCTGCCCCAGATGTTCTGGTCGATGGAGTACGGGTTCTTGCTGGACGTCTCGATCGGCAGGTTCTTCTTCTCGGCGTAGGCGATCGCCTTGTCCCGGGTCCACGCGTAGTCGCGGGCGGGGGCGATGACCTTGAGTTCGGGGTACAGGGCGGCCAGGCCGGCCTCGAAGCGGACCTGGTCGTTACCCTTGCCGGTGCAGCCGTGCGAGACGTGCGTGCCGCCGAACTCCTTCGCCGCCGCGGCCAGGTGCTTGACGATCAGCGGCCGCGACAGGGCGGAGACCAGGGGGTAGCGGTCCATGTAGAGGGCGTTGGCCTGCAGGGCGGGCACGCAGAAGTCGGTGGCGAACTCCTCGCGGGCGTCCACGACGACGGACTCCACGGCGCCGCAGTCGATGGCGCGCTTGCGGATGACCTCCATGTCCTCGCCGCCCTGGCCGACGTCCACGGCGACCGCGACGACCTCGGCACCGGTCTTCTCGGCGAGGAAGGGAATGGCGACGGAGGTGTCGAGTCCTCCGGAGAATGCGAGTACGACCCGGTCGGTCATGATGGATATCTCCAAGATCTTGTTGGCACAGGAGTCAGATGTTGCCAGGGATGACCGCCTGAGCAGGCTAAATACGTCGGTCGGCGTGCCGCAGCAATCCCTCGGCGACAGCTGCCCCGCCCATCGGGTCGCGGCTGATGACGAGAATCGTGTCGTCTCCCGCGACGGTGCCCAGGATGGACTCCCAGTCGGCGTGGTCGATGGCGGAGGCGAGGAACTGCGCGGCGCCCGGCGGCGTACGGACGATGACCAGGTTGGCGGAGGCCTCGGCGGAGACGAGGAGTTCCTCCGCGAACCTGCTGAGCCTGGCGGCGGGTGACTCTCCGGTGCCGAGCCTGGCGAGCCCTATCCGGCCGCCGCCCTCCCCTGGCAGGGCGTAGACCAGGGAGCCGTCCTCGGCGCGCAGCTTGAGCGCGCCGAGTTCGTCCAGGTCGCGGGAGAGGGTGGCCTGGGTGACCTCGACACCGCTCTCCAGCAGGAGTTTGGCCAGTTCGGGCTGGGATCTGACCGGTTGCCGCTGCAGGAGATCGGCGATCCGTGCCTGGCGGGCGACCTTGGTCATCGGGATCGTCACGCGGATCACCCGCCTCCGGGCGTGTCACCCGCGGGGTCGGCGTTCCGGGACCCGTCGCGGCCCGCCATCGAGACCAGCCAGTACAGCAGGGCCTTCTGGGCGTGCAGCCGGTTTTCCGCCTGGTCCCACACCAGGCTCCGCGGGCCGTCGAGGACCTCGGCGGAGATCTCCAGGTCGCGGTAGGCGGGCAGGCAGTGCAGGACGACGGCGCCGGGGGCGGCCCGGCTCATCAGCGCGGCGTTGACCTGGTACGGCATGAGGTCGGCGATCCGCTGTTCCTTGCCGTCCTGGCCCATGGAGACCCAGGTGTCGGTGGCGATCACGTCCGCGCCCGCGGCGGCCTCGGCCGGGTCGGCGAGGACGGCGACGGATCCGCCGGTCTCGGCGGCGACCTCGCCGGCCCGCCGGAGGATCTCGGCGTCCGGCAGGTATCCAGCGGGGGTGGCGATCCGCACGTGCATGCCCGCGACGGCCCCGCCGAGCAGGTAGGAGTGGGCCATGTTGTTGGCCCCGTCCCCGAAGTAGGCCAGGGTGAGCCCCGCCGTCCTGCCGAAGTGCTCCCGCACGGTCTGCAGGTCGGCGAGGATCTGGCAGGGGTGGAACTCGTCGGTGAGGGCGTTGACCACCGGCACCGAGGACGCCGAGGCCATGGCCTCGATCCTCTCCTGGCCCGAGGTGCGCCACACGATCGCGCCCACCTGGCGTTCCAGGACTCGGGCGGTGTCCTCGATCGACTCGCCCCGGCCCATCTGGGAGGATCCGGCGTCGAGGATGAGGGGGAGCCCGCCGAGCTCGCCGATACCGACCGCGAAGGAGACGCGGGTGCGGGTGGAGTGCTTGTCGAAGAGGACGGCGACGGTCTGCGGGCCCTCGAAGGGGCGGTAGGCGTAGCGGTCCTTCTTCACGGCCTCGGCCAGGTCGAGCACCTGGGCCTGCTCTGCGGGCGAGAGGTCGTCGTCCCTCAGGAAGTGCCTGACGTGCGCCTGTCCGGCGAGGTTACTGGGCATCTGCGGCCTCGTCGAGGATGGCGGGAAGGGCGGCCACGAAGGCCGCGACCTGGGCGGATGTGATCACCAGCGGGGGCGCGAGCCGTACCGCGTCGGGCTGGAGGGCGTTGACCAGGAAGCCCGCGCGCTGCGCGGCGGCCTGGACCTGGGCGGAGCGGTTATCACTCAGCACGACGGCCCGCCACAGCCCCCGGCCGCGGACACCGGCGAGCAGCGGGTGGTCGATCGCGGCGATGCCCTCCACGAGTTCGGCACCGAGGGTGCGGACGTGCTCCAGCAGGCCGTCCCTGTCGATGGTGTCGAGGACGGCGAGCGCGGCGGCGGCGGAGACGGGGTTTCCGCCGAAGGTGGAGCCGTGGTCTCCCTGGGCGAGGACGGTGGCCGCCGCGCCGAAGCCGACGCAGGCGCCGATCGGCATGCCGCCGCCGAGGCCCTTGGCCAGGGTGAGCACGTCGGGCAGGATGCCCTCGTGCTGGTGGGCGAACCAGTGCCCGGTGCGGCCGATCGCCGACTGGATCTCGTCGGCGACGAGCAGCGCGCCGGTGGCGTCGCAGATCTCCCTCGCGGCCGTGAAGTAGCCCTCGGGCGGGGGCACGACGCCCGCTTCGCCCTGGGTGGGTTCGAGGAAGACCGCCGCGCACTCGCCGGTGACCGCGTTCTTGAGCGCGTCCGCGTCACCGTAGGGGACGAAGCGGACATCGATCGAGAACGGGCCGAACTGGTCGCGGATCGAGGGCTTGCCGGTCAGGGCGAGCGCGCCGAGGGTACGGCCGTGGAAGGCGTTCTCCGCGGCCACGAAGTAGGTGCGGCCGTTCGACTTGCCGTACTTGAGGGAGAGCTTCAGCGCGGCCTCGTTGGCCTCGGTACCGGAGTTGCTGAGGAACACCTTGGCCGGGGCTTTGAGCAGGCCGAGCAGACGCTCGGCGAGCAGCACCTCGGGCTCGTGCAGGAAGAGGTTGCTGGTGTGGGCGAGCGTGGCGACCTGACGGGAGACGGCCTCCACCAGCGCGGGATGGGCGTGGCCGAGCGAGCTGACCGCGATGCCGCCGATCAGGTCGAGATACTCGCGGCCGTCGACGTCCCAGACCCTCGCGCCCTCGCCTCGGGCCAGCGCCAACGGGGGCACGCCGTAGTTGGCCATGAAGGCGGCCTCGAAGCGCCTGGCGAGCGCCTCTCCGGCGGGGCTTTCCTGCGTGCTCACTCGTCGTTCCCCTTCAGCTGGGCGGGGGCCTCGGGCCGCCGCCTGACCGGCTCCGGCGCGGCCGCCGCCTCGGCGGCGTCCGGCAGCACCATGGTTCCTATGCCCTCGTCGGTGAAGATCTCCAGCAGCACCGAGTGGGGCACCCTGCCGTCGAGCACGTGGGCCCGTGGCACGCCGCCCTGGACGGCGGTCAGGCACGCCTCCATCTTGGGGATCATGCCGCTGGACAGGCTCGGCAGGAGCTTCTCCAGCTCGGTGGCGGACAGCTGCTCGATGATCTCGTTCTCGTCGGTGCCGGGGCGCCAGTCGCGGTACAGGCCCTCGACGTCGGTCAGGACGATCAGCTTGGAGGCCTGGAGCGCCACGGCGAGCGCGGCGGCGGCGGTGTCGGCGTTGACGTTGTAGACGGTGCCGTCGTCGCTGCGCGCGACCGAGGAGATCACCGGGATCCGTCCGTCGTCCAGCAGCGCCCGCACGGCTCCCGCCTCGACCTTGACGATGTCGCCGACCTGGCCGATGTCGACGCCGACGCCGTCGACGACGGCGTGCTTGCGTACGGCGGTGAACAGGTGGGCGTCCTCGCCCGACATGCCGATCGCGAACGGCCCGTGCCGGTTGATCAGGCCGACCACGTCGCGGTTGACCTGGCCGACGAGGACCATCCTGACGACCTGCATGGCCTCGGGGGTGGTGACCCTGAGCCCCGCGGTGAAGGTGGACTCGATGCCGAGGAGGTCGAGCTGGGCGTTGATCTGCGGCCCTCCCCCGTGCACGATCACCGGCTTGAGCCCGGCGTAGCGCAGGAAGACGACGTCGGCGGCGAACTTCTCGCGAAGGTGCTCCTCGGTCATCGCGTTGCCGCCGTACTTGATGACGACGGTCGCGCCGTGGAAACTCGCGAGCCAGGGCAGGGCCTCGATCAGCGTGGTGGCCTTCGTCAGTGCCTCGGCGCGCCTCATGTGGAGTACGCCGAGTTCTCGTGGACGTACTCCGCGGTGAGGTCGGTGGTGTGGATCGTCGCCGAATGCGGTCCCGCCGACAGGTCGATGGTGATCGTCACCTCGCGCGGGGTGAGGTCGACCTTGGAGCGGTCGTCGCCCGCGGCGCCGCCCCTGCAGATCCAGATGCCGTTCATCGCCACGTTGAGCCTGTCGGGTTCGAACACGGCGTCGGTGGTGCCGACGGCCGACAGCACCCGGCCCCAGTTGGGGTCCTCGCCGTAGATGGCGCACTTGAAGAGGTTGGAGCGGGAAACGGTGCGGCCGACGGTGACCGCGTCGTCCTCGGAGGCGGCTCCGACGACCTCGATGGCGATCGCCTTGGAGGCGCCCTCGGCGTCCATCAGCAGCTGGCGGGCGAGGTCGGCGCAGACGGCGAGAAGCACCTGCTCGAACTCGGCGAGGTCGGGAACGACCCCGGAGGCGCCGCTGGCCAGGAGCAGCACGGTGTCGTTGGTGGACATGCAGCCGTCGGCGTCGAGGCGGTCGAAGGTGACCCGCGTCACCTTACGGAGCACCTCGTCGAGGTGCTCGGCGGGCAGGTCCGCGTCGGTGGTGATCACCGACAGCATGGTGGCGAGGCCGGGGGCGAGCATGCCCGCGCCCTTCGCCATGCCGCCGACCATGTAGCCGCCCTCGCCTTTTCTGAAGGAGATCTTCGAGACGGTGTCGGTGGTGCGGATGGCGTCGGCGGCGGCCAGGCCACCGTCCCTGGCGAGCTGGGAGACCGCGATGTCGACCCCGGCCAGCAGCGAGTCCATCGGCAGCCGCTCACCGATCAGGCCGGTGGAACAGACCGCGATCTCCCCCGCCGAGTCTCCCAGTGCTTCGGCGACCTTCTCCGCGGTGGCGTGGGTGTCCTGGAAGCCGAGCGGCCCGGTGCAGGCGTTGGCGCCGCCGGAGTTGAGGACGACGGCGTGGACCCGGCCTCCGGCCAGCACCTGGGCGGACCACAGGACCGGCGCGGCCTTCACCCGGTTGCTGGTGAAGACCCCGGCCGCGGCGCGCGAGGGGCCGTCGTTGACGATCAGTGCCAGGTCGCGGTCGGCGCTGGACTTGATCCCGGCGTCGACACCCGACGCCCGGAAGCCGAGAGGTGCGGTCACGCTCATGGGGCGACTCCATTGAGAGGTAGGCCGAACTCTTCCGGCAGGCCGAGGGCGAGATTGGCGCTCTGGATCGCGCCTCCGGCCGTGCCCTTGGTGAGGTTGTCGATGGCGACGACGGCGACGACGCGGCCCGCACGCTCGTCCAGGACGACCTGGAGAGCGGCGGTGTTGGCGCCGAGGGTCATCGAGGTCGCGGGCCACTGGCCCTCGGGGAGCAGCCGCAGGAACGGCTCGTCCTTGGTGGCGGTCTCGTACGCCTCGCGCAGGACCGCCGGGGTGAGGCCGGGCCTGGCGGGGGCGGTGCAGGTGGCGAGGATGCCGCGGCTCATCGGTGCCAGCACGGGGGTGAAGGAGACGGTGACCGGCTCACCCGCCAGGGGGGAGAGGTTCTGCTCCATCTCCGGGGTGTGCCGGTGGACGCCGCCGACACCGTACGCGCTGGCGGAGCCCATCACCTCGCTGCCCAGGAGGTTCGGCTTGGGCGCCCTGCCGGCCCCGCTGGTGCCGCTGGCGGCGACCACCACCACGTCGGGGCCGACGAGTCCGGCGGCGAAGGCGGGGAACATGGCCAGGGTGACGGCCGTCGGGTAGCACCCCGGCACGGCGATCCTCCGGGTGGCGCGCAGCTCCTCGCGTCGCCCCGGCAGCTCGGGCAGCCCGTAGGGCCAGGTGCCCGCGTGTACGCCACCGTAGAAGTGCTCCCAGGCGGCGGGGTCGGCGAGCCGGAAGTCGGCGCCGCAGTCGACCACGAGGGTGCCGTCGCCGAGCCGCTCGGCGACGGCGGCCGACTGCCCGTGCGGCAGGGCGAGGAAGACGAGGTCGTGGCCGCCGAGGGTCTCGGGAGTGGTCTCCAGCAGGATCCTGTCGGCCAGCGGGGCCAGGTGTGGCTGGTGGGCGCCGAGGGCGGTGCCCGCGCTTGAGGCCGCCGTCAGCGCGCCGATCTCGATGCCGGGGTGGGACAGCAGCAGGCGCAGGAGCTCACCTCCGGCGTAACCGCTGGCACCCGCGATCGCCGCTCTCATCCGACCCCTCTCGGTTTCTGCATATTCATGCACTACTTCTCATGGACTTACTAGAAAGATTATGCATCTTGAAGGATTGCCATGCAAGCCCGGCGAGGGCGACGGGCTTCCAGGCTCAGAAATACCCCACCCAGGCTGAAAGATCAGAAAATCACGCTTCGCGACTTGTGAATACGGGCACGAGGCCATCGGTCATGTTTCGGCCCTGTTGCACGTACCTACCGGTCGGTATCGTGACGTTTCCGGCCCCTCGTCCTCCGGGAGTGCGAACGCATGACTGTCACCCATGACCAGCTCCAGGCCCGGCTCACCGCACCGGGGCAGCTTTTCGAGACGGAAGAGATCCTCAGCCACGGCGGGACCGTCAAAACCTGGAAGCACGCGCCCCGCGACTTCCGGGCACTTCTCGAGACGAGCAGGTTCCACGGCGACAAGGTCTTCCTGGCGTACGAGGACGAACGCATCACCTACGAGGAGCACTACCGGCTGGCCGCCACGCTCGCGCGACGCCTGGTGGACGACTACGGCGTGGTCAAGGGCGACCGGGTGGCCATCGCCATGCGCAACTACCCCGAATGGGTGATCGCCTTCTCGGCCGCGCTGGCCGCGGGGGCGATAGCCGTACCGCTCAACGCGTGGTGGACGCCGCAGGAGCTGGAGTACGGGCTTGCCGACTCGGGGGCCAAGGTGCTGATCGCCGACGGAGAACGGGCGGCCGGGCTCGCCGGGCCCGGCCCGGCGCTCATCGTGACCCGCGGCGAGACACCCGAAGGCGCCCGCTCCTTCGAGGACGTGCTGGGCGAGGTGGAGGCGGACGTGACGCTGCCACCGGTCGACCTCTCCCCCGAGGACCCGGCGACGATCTTCTACACCTCCGGCACCACCGGCCGCCCCAAGGGCGCGCTCGGCAGCCACCGCAACCTCGGGCAGTCGCCGATGACCGTCGCCTACGGCATGTACCGGGGCGCGATCAGGGCGGGCAAGGATCCAGGTGAGACCTCGGGGCAGCGGCGGATCACCCTGCTCACCGTGCCGCTCTTCCACGCCACCGGCTGCTTCGCGGTGCTGACCACCACCATGTTCAGCGGGGGTGGCCTGGTGCTGATGTACAAGTGGGACCCGGGCCGCGCGCTGGAGCTGATCGAGCGCGAGCGGATCACCGGTCTCACCGGCGTCCCCACCAACGTGTGGCAGCTCCTGTCGCACCCCGACCTGGGCAAGTACGACATCTCCAGCCTCAGCGGCCTCGGGTACGGCGGCGCCCCCGCCCCGCCGAAACTGCTGGAGCGCATCACCGAGCAGCTGCCCAACCGCTCCTCCTCCAACGGGTACGGCATGACCGAGACCACCGCGCTCGCCATCAGCAACACCGGAGCCGACTACCTGGCCAAACCCGACAGCATCGGCCTGCCGATGGCCGTGGTCGAGGTGCGGATCGCCGACCCGGGTGGCGGCGAGGTGCCGGTCGGCGCGGTCGGCGAACTCTGCCTGCGCGGCCCGAACGTCATCCTGGGCTACTGGAACCGGCCCGAGGCCACCGCGGAGACCATCGTCGACGGGTGGCTGCACACCGGAGACCTTGCCAGGGTGGACGAGGAGGGGTTCGTGTTCATCGTGGACCGGGCCAAGGACATGGTCATCCGCGGCGGCGAGAACGTCTACTGCGCCGAGGTCGAGGCCGCACTGTTCGAACACCCGGCGGTCGAGGACGCCGCGGTGATAGGAATCCCTCACGAGGAACTGGGCGAGGAGGTCGGCGCGGTGCTCCGCCTGTCGTCCCCGGCGAGCGACGAGGAACTGCGGGCCTTCCTGCGCGAGCGGATCGCCCCCTTCAAGATCCCGGTCAGGTTCTGGGTCCGCGAGACGGAGCTCCCCCGCAACCCCGGCGGCAAGATCCTCAAGACCCGCCTGCGCCAGGAGGTCCTCAACCTCTGACACACCGCTCCGTACCCGCAGGACACCCGCAGGAGACCCCGGGGGACCACATGCGGCCGGGCGTCCCGTCCTCATCGCCTTCCCCGCGCCGGAAACGGTTTTCCGATACCCCACCCCGACGGTGACCTGTTCGGAAAATGGTTTGCCCTCGCACAGGTCACCGTCGACACTGACTGCTCGTGCCGGAAAACGCCGATCGACCGATCAAATCCCTGCTTCGCCGTCTGGCGATGGATCTCAGCCCTCTGCGCGACTCGCGTGACTTCCGGCTGCTCTTCGGCTCCGGCGTCATCACGATGTTCGGCACCTTCCTGACACTGGTCGCGGTCCCGCTGCAGATGAAGGAGCTCACCGGCTCCTACCTGGCGGTCGGCCTGGTCAGCGTGGCCGAGTTCGTCCCGATGGTGGTGTGCGGGCTCTGGGGCGGGGCGATCGCCGACGCCCTCGACCGACGCAAGATCATTCTCCTCACCGAGGTGGGCCTCTGCCTCACGGTCGCGATCCTGACCCTCAACGCGCTGCTGCCGAAACCACAGGTCTGGGTGCTGTACGTGGTCGGCGCGCTCTCGGCCGGGCTGGGCAGCCTGCAGCGGCCCAGCCTGGAGGCGCTGCTGCCGCGCGTGGTCAGGCACGACCAGCTGACCGCGGCCGCCGCCCTCAGCGCATTCCGGTGGAACCTGGGCGCCATCGTCGCCCCGGGCCTCAGCGGCCTGATCGCGGCCTGGTTCGGCGTCGCCGCCGCGTACGGCATCAACGTCGTGACTTTCCTTGCCTCCCTGGTCCTGCTCTGGATGGTCCGGGCCCAGCCGCGCTTGGAGGACAGTCCCGAAGCCTCGATCGGTTCCCTGATCGAGGGGGTCCGCTACGCCGTGGGCCGATCCGACCTGATGGGCACCTATCTGGTCGACATCGCCGCGATGATCTTCGCGTTCTCCACCGCACTGTATCCGTTCCTCGCCGACGAGCTGGGCGCCCCCGAGGCTCTCGGACTCTTCTTCTCCGCCTCCGCCATCGGCTCGCTGATCGCCTCGGTCACCTCCGGATGGACCGCGCACGTGCACCGGCACGGCCTCGGCGTGATCGTCGCGGCGGCCGTGTGGGGGGTGGCGGTGGCGCTGGCGGCGCTGATGCCCAACGTCTGGGGCATCTTCGCCTTCCTGGCCGTGGCCGGGGCCGCCGACATGATCAGCGGCGTCTTCCGTTCGACCATCTGGAACCAGACCATCCCCGACGAGTTCCGCGGCCGTCTGGCGGGGATCGAGCTGCTCTCCTACACCAGCGGCCCGATGCTCGGCAACGCCAGGGCCGGCCTGATGGCCCAGCTCGGCGGCACCCGCTTCTCCCTGGGCGCCGGCGGGCTGCTGTGCGTCGGCGCGGTGGCCGCGATGGCCGCACTGCTGCCGAGGTTCCGCACCTACGACGCCCGCACCGACGAGCACGCGGTCAGGGAGCGCGCCCGCCGCGAGGAGGCCGCCCGCGCCTGAGACGGGCACCGGCGAACATCCTCACGGAACGCAATCCCATTGCTACTGTGAGACCATGACGGTCGACGTTCGGAGCCCTGAGATGACGGAGTCCTCACTGCCCGACTGGGCCTTCCCCCCGCCGGAGGGGTTCGTCGCAGAGGATCTCGATCGCATTCCGCAATTGCCCGCACACACAGAGTTAATTGATGGAAGCCTGGTCTTCGTGAGTCCTCAGGCTTCTTTTCACACGCGAGCGGTGGATCTACTGGTCGGCGCCCTTCGCCGCGCCGCACCCGCCGATCTGCGAGCGCGCCGGGAGATGAGCGTCGTCTTGGGCGAGCAACAGCGGCCCGAGCCCGACATCAGCGTCATCCATGCCTCCGCCGAGCACAGCCCGGAGCAGACCTTCTACCGGGCCGAGGATGTCGTGCTGGCGGTGGAGGTCATCTCCCCCGACTCCAAAAAGCGCGACCGCGACCGCAAGCCGACGCTGTACGCCGAGGCCGGCATCGCGCACTTCTGGCTGGTCGAGAACCAGTCGGGAAAGCCCGCCGTCTATGTCTACGAGCTCGACCCGGTCGCCAGGTCCTACGTTCTCACCGGCATCCACCACGACCGGCTCAAGATCTCGGCACCGTTCGACATCGACATCGACCTGACGGACATCGACCAGCTCTAAGAGGTCTGGCCCCGCGCTCCGTACACCCCCGAGGCGGGCTTCGCCGCACCGGCCGGACACTCCCGCCCTTGGGCGGAGCCCACCGGCCGGGGCCGTGTCTCACACCGGCGCCTCATCCGCTCTCGCACCAGCCCTCGTACCTCTCGGCCAGCGCCTCCAGCCGGGTAAACCCCTCCGGCGACAGCGCGCCGGAAGGGTCTTCGATGACCACCAGCCACTGAGCGTCCTCGGCGTCGTCCTCGCCCGCGAGGGTCTCCCTCACCACCTCGGGCACCCCGATCCCCGGGAACTCCACAGCCACGATCTCGGCGACCTCCTCGGCGTCGTCACGCTCGGCGAACACCAGCAGATGCCTCATCACCCCTCCTCCCGGACAAAGCTCTTCTCCGCTCCGGCAGGCGATCCGCCCCAAGCGACCGGCATACGCCATCACCTCCCAGGAAACGGACATCCCAGCCCGGTACGGCGAAGAGGGGCCCGGGACACGCCCCGAGCCCCCCTGTGAACCGGTCAGGCTCCGCGCTGTCGCGCCCCGGTGCGCTCCCCCGCCAGCGCCACGGCCGCGTCACGGGCCGCGGTGGTCTCCTCCACAGTGAGCGTCCGGTCGGACGCCCGGAAGCGCAGCGAGTAGGCGAGGGACTTTCCGCCCTCGCCGACCTGGGCGCCGGTGTAGACGTCGAACAGCCGGATCGACTCCAGCAGCGGGCCCGCCCCCTCGCGCAGCGCCGCCTCCACCGCGGCCACCGGGGTCGCCGCGTCGACGATGAGCGCGACGTCCTGGCTCGCGACGGGGTAGGCGGAGATCGCCGGAGCCTGCGGCGAACCGGCGGCGAGCGACTCCAGCCGGGTCAGCTCCAGTTCCATCGCGCAGGTGCGCGGCGGCAGGCCGTACGCCTCGACGACGCGCGGGTGCAGCTCACCGGCGTGACCGATGAGCACGTCACCGGCGTACAGCGCGGCGCAACGACCAGGGTGCCAGGGTTCGTGCCGGTCCGCGCGGACCTCAAGGGTGACGCCGGCTTCCGCGGCCACCACGCGGGCCGCCTCGACGGCGTCCGCCCAGCCGGCCGGGCGTCCCTTGCCCCACCAGCCGGACGGCTCGAACTCTCCGGCCAGCACGACCCCGACCCGAAGCGGCTGGGCGGGCAGCGCGGACTCGATCGAGGCGAGCTCCTCCGGGCTCGGCCTGCGGTCGACGCCCAGCACGGGAGCGACGGAGGGCACGTCGGACGAGGGCCGGTAGACCAGACCCGCCTCGAACAGCGCCACGTCGCCGAACCCCCGGCCCACGTTGCGTACCAGCGTCTTGAGCAGGCCGGGCAGCAGGGTCGTCCGCATCAGCGGCTCGTCCTCGCTGAGCGGGTTGGCCAGCCGTACGGCCACACGGCGCGCGTCGTCGGCGGGCAGCTGCAGGTTGTCGAGATCGTGCTCCCCGGTGAAGGGGTAGGCGAGGATCTCGACGTATCCCGCGGCGGCCAGGGCGCGGCCCACCCTGCGGCGCAGGCGCTGGCTCTCACTGAGACCGGCGCCCGCGGGGGCGGCGGGCAGGATCGAGGGCAGGTTCTCGTAGCCCTCCAGCCTGATGACCTCCTCGGCGAGGTCGTTCGGGTCGGTCAGGTCGGGCCGCCACGAGGGTGGGGTGACCGCCAGCATGTCGTCACCGGTGACCGCGAGTTTCGCGGCGATTCCGGCGGAGGCCGGGTCGCCCGTGGCGGCGGTGCCGCCTGCCGTGCCACTCGTCACCGATCCGGTCGCGGTGGCGGAGCTCTCCACCGTGCAGCCGACCTGCTCCAGGCGGCGGATCACCGTCTCGCGGTCGTAGGCGGCGCCCGCGACCCTGCCCGGGTAGCCGCTCGGGACGGCGATGTGGACCGGTTCGACCTCCACCTCGGCGTGGGTGACGCCCGGCTGGATCGTACCGCCGCCGAGCTCGGCCAGCAGCTCCGCCGCACGCCAGGAGGCGTACAGCGGTAGCTCCCTGTCGACGCCCCGCTCGAAGCGCTTGGATGCCTCGCTCACCAGGTTGTGCCGGCGCGACATGCGCGCGGTGCCGCTGGCGGAGAAGTGGGCCGCCTCGATCACGATGTCGGTGGAGGTGTCGGAGATCTCGGTGTGCAGGCCGCCCATGGTGCCGGCCATCGAGATCGCGCCCGACCCGTCGGTGATCAGGATGTCGTCCGGGTGGAGCTTTCGGACCACGTGGTCCAGCGTCTCCAGCGTCTCGTCCGGCTCGGCCCTGCGCACCACGATCTCGCCGGTCAGCTTGGCCGCGTCGAAGGCGTGCAGCGGCTGGCCCATCTCCAGCATGACGTAGTTGGTGACGTCGACGGCGAGCGAGACCGGGCGCATACCGGCACGGGAGAGCCGGGCGCGCATCCACAGCGGACTCGGCGCCGACGGGTCGAACCCACGGATCTCACGAAGCACGAAGCGGTCGCAGGCCGACGGGTCGGCGATCGAGGCCGGATAGGACGGGTCCGACGCGGCGGGCGGGGAGACGTCGGCGGGGTCGATGAACGCCGAGTCGAAGGCGGTGGCGGCCTCGCGGGCCACACCCCTGATCGAGAGGGCGTAGCCGATGTCCGGAGTGATCTCCAGCTCGAGCACGTCGTCACGCAGGCCGAGCAGCTCGACCACGTCCGCGCCGATCGGGGTGCCGGCGGGCAGCACGAGGATGCCGGGTGAGGAGTCGGCCATGCCGAGCTCCGCCTCCGAGCAGATCATGCCGTCGGACAGGCGCCCATAGGTCTTGCGCGAGGCGATCTCGAATCCGCCGGGCAGCACGGCGCCGGGCAGCGCGACCGGAACGCGGTCGCCGGCCTCGAAGTTGGTCGCGCCGCAGACGATCTCACGTGGCGCGGCCTCGCCCACCTCGACCTGACAGTGGCGGATGGGCTTCTTGAAACCCTCCAGCGTCTCGAAGGAGATCACCTCGCCCACGACGACGTTCTTGATGTCGTGACCGTAGGAGGTGACGGATTCGAGCTTGAGCCCGGCGGCGGTGAGCTTCTCGGCGATCTCGTGCGCCGTGACGGCGGGGAGATCGACATACTCCCGCAGCCATGAAAGCGGGACCTTCATCAGATCTCCATTCCGAAGGGAAGCGTGAAGCGGACGTCTCCCTCGACCATGTCGCGCATGTCCTCGACGTTGTGACGGAACATCAGGGTGCGCTCGACGCCCATGCCGAAGGCGAAGCCGCTGTAGCGGGCGGGGTCGACGCCGCAGGCGACGAGCACCCGCGGGTTGACCATGCCGCAGCCGCCCCACTCGATCCAGCCCTCCGACTTGCAGGTGCGGCAGTACGGGTTGCCCGGCAGCGCGGAGGCGCCGCGGCAGACGAAGCACTTCAGGTCCATCTCGGCGGAAGGCTCGGTGAACGGGAAGTAGTTGGGCCGGAAGCGGGTGGTGATGCCCTCACCGAACATCACCTCGGCGAACCGGTCGAGGGTGCCCTTGAGGTGGGCCATGGTCAGGCCCTCGTCGATCGCCAGCCCCTCGACCTGATGGAAGACCGGGGTGTGGGTGGCGTCGAGCTCGTCGGTGCGGAACACCTTGCCCGGCGAGATCACGTAGACCGGGAGCTCCCGGGTGAGCAGCGCGCGGATCTGGACGGGAGAGGTCTGGGTGCGCAGCACCTTGCCGGAGTCGACGGACTCCACGAAGAAGGTGTCGTGCTCCGAGCGCGCCGGGTGGTCGGGAGAGATGTTCAGCGCGTCGAAGTTGAACCACTCCCCCTCCAGCTCGGGCCCCTCCGCCACCTCGTAGCCCATCGCGACGAAGGCGTCGGCGATGCGCTCCTGAAGGGTGGTGAGCGGATGCCTGGCGCCGCGGGGGGCGCGGGTGGAGGGCAGCGTGACGTCGACGGTCTCCTCGACGAGGACCCGCTCGTCGCGCTCGGCCTCCAGCTGTGCCTGCCGCTCGGCGAGGGCGTCGGCGACCGCCCGGCGGGCGCCGCCGATGCGCTTGCCCGCCTCGGAGCGGGCCGCCGGAGGCAGTGCGCCGATCTCACGGTTGGCCAGGGCGATCGGCGAGCGGTCACCGGCGTGCGCGAGGCGCACCTGCTTGAGTTCTTCGAGGTCGCGCGCCGCCTTGATGGCGTCGAGCGCTTCGGCCTGCATGCGCGCCATCTCGTCGGCGTGCAGCGGGGTCACCTCGACCGGGTCGTAGTTTGACAAGAGAGAGCTCCGAATCCAGGGCTTGAGCGGCCATGAGTCTAGTCGGGTAAGCCCACCGGGCCGACATTCGCGATCAGGCGAAGTCGGGGGTGCCGGTGGGCACCATAAATCGAAACTCGGCGCCGCCCTCGGGCCCGCGCTGCACGGAGATGGTGCCGCCGTGAGCCTCGATCAGCCCCTTGACGATGAACAGGCCGAGCCCGGTGCCACCCCGGCGGCGGGCGTTGCCCCGCCAGAACTGCCGGAAGACGCGCGTGACCAGCTCGGGCGGGATGCCCTCCCCCTGGTCGCGGACGGACACGCTCACTCCCCATTCACTCGGCTCGACGACTATTGTCACCGTACCGCGCCCGTGCCGCACCGCGTTTTCCATCAGGTTGGCGAGCACCTGATCGATCTTGTCCTGGTCGAGCCAGGTCTCGGGCAGCTCACCGCGCACCTGGAGCACGAAGCGGTCCTCCGGCTCGCCCGCGGCCACCCGGCCCGCGATGATCCTGGAGATCCTGGCCGGTACGTCGACCACCTGGCGGTGGATCTCCAGCCGCCCCGACTCGATGCGCGACACGTCGAGCAACTCGGTGATCAGCCGGGTCACCCGGTCGGCGTCGGCGTTGACGGTCTCCAGCATGACGAGCTTCTGATCGTCGGTGAAGCGGGTCCACTTGGCCAGCAGGGTCGCGGTGAACCCCTTGACGCTGGTCAGCGGGGAGCGGAGCTCGTGGGCGACGGTGGAGACCAGGTCGGCGCGGCTGCGCTCCAGGCGGGCGCGGGCCCCGGCGTCGCGCAACGTGATGACCACCCGGACGACCGCGCCACCCCGCCTGGGCTCGCGCACCAGCCGGGCGGCCACCAGCAGCTCCTGGCCGCCGGAGGTGCGCAGCGGCAGCTCGGGCTGGCGGGCCCTGCTGGACAGGCCGCCGTAGGGGTCGAACCACTTCCACCAGTCGCGCCCGTCGTGGTCGTGGAAGGAGAACACGTCGCGCAGGTGCCGCCCCGCGGCCCGCTCGCGGGTGACGCCGGTCAGGCGGGCCGCGGACCGGTTGACGGTGAGCACGCGGCCGTCACCGTCGGTCACCACGAGGCCGTCGGGAAGCTCGTCGACGTCGATCACAGAAGCGGCCTCGGTGCTCCGCTCACCGGTGTGTTCGCCGTGCACGACCCCGCCTCCTCGACGCTACATCGCCGACAATAGCGGGTTTCTCACGCCGTACGGCAGCCTCGCCGGGCGGGCGGCGTCACCCGGGGCCGGGGCCGGTGCGCTGAGAACGGGCAGATGCGTACAGACAGACCGCGGCGGCGGTCGCGAGGTTCAGGCTCTCCGCCCGCCCGTAGATGGGAACCCGGACGACCTCGTCCGCCAGCTTCAGGATCTCCTCGGGGAGCCCCCACGCCTCGTTACCGAAGATCCAGGCCGTCGGGCCTGACAGGTCCACGTCGTCCAGGGTCTGCCTGCCCGCGCCGTCGGCGGCGAGCACCCGCAGCCCGGCCCCCTTCAGGTGCTCCACCGCCCGCGCCACCGGGACGCCCGTGGTGACGGGAAGGTGGAACAGGCTGCCTGCGCTCGCCCGCACGCACTTGCCGTTGTAGGGGTCGACCGAGGCGTCGGTGAAAAGGACGGAGTCGGCGCCCGCGGCGTCGGCCGTACGCAGCACGGTGCCCGCGTTGCCGGGATCACGGACGTGGGCCAGCACCGCCACCAAGGTGGAGCCGGAGACGACGGAGGTGTCCAGAGGCACGTGCACGAAGCGGCACACGGCCAGCAACCCCTGGGGGGTGACGGTCTGGGCCAGTTCGGCCATCACCTCGCCACTGGCCCGATGGACGGGCACCCCCGCGGCGGTGGCGGCGGCGACGACGTCGGCGTGACGCGACTCGGCCTCGGCCGTGGCGAACAGCTCCACCACGACCCCGTCCAGTGCCAGCGCCTCGCGGACCGCCTGCGGCCCCTCTGCCAGGAAGGAACGGTCGCGGTCCCTGAAGGCCCGCTTCGTCAGCCTCCGCGCGGCCTTGACCCGCGGTGACTTGATGTTGGTCAGCTCAGACCCGGCCATGCCCGTCCCCCAAGAATGCGAATGCGGCCCGCAGCGTCATCGCTGCGGGCCGCACGGTCGTCAGTGCCTCGCTCAGCCGGCGACCGGCGCGTTCACGTCGGCGGGAAGCGCCTTCTTGGCGGCCTCCACCAGCGTCGCGAACGTGGCGGCGTCGTTGACCGCGAGGTCGGCGAGGATCTTGCGGTCGACCTCGATGGAGGCGAGCCGCAGGCCCTGGATGAGCCTGTTGTAGGTGATGCCGTTCTGGCGGGCAGCGGCGTTGATGCGCTGGATCCAGAGACGGCGGAAGGTGCCCTTGCGGTCCTTGCGGTCGCGGTAGGCGTACGTCATCGAGTGGAGCATCTGCTCCTTGGCCTTGCGGTACAGCCTGGATCGCTGACCCCGGTAGCCCTTCGCCCGCTCGAGAACGACCTTGCGCTTCTTCTTGGCGTTGATCGCCCGCTTCACGCGTGCCATGTGTATCTATCTCCCCGGGGGCGGTTACTTAGCGAGCAGCTTCTTGATCTTCTTGGCGTCGGCCTCGGAGAGCACGACCTCGGGCTTGAGACGACGCGTCAAGGTGGACGGCTTGTGCTCGTTGTAGTGCGCACGGTTGGCGCGGCGGCGCACAAGCTTGCCGGAACCCGTGAGCCTGAACCGCTTCTTCGCACCGCTGTGCGTCTTCATCTTCGGCATCTCAGCCGTCTCTCCCTCGATCGTGCCGATGTCCCGGGCCGGTAACCCAAGTCAAGGGCGTGCCTGACTACGAGACCGGACCCGGTCTCGGACTGATCTCGCGACTACCTGACGATCCAGGCTATGCGAGTTACTCCTGCGGAGCCGCCACCGCTCCGTTGACGGACACCTCGTCGTTGACGCGCGTCCCGTCCGCGGCCGATGACGCGTCCCCCGAAGGGTTCTCGTCATGTCGCGCCTTGGCGGCGGCCTTCTCGGCCTTGGCCTCGGCCTTCTTCTTGTGCGGCCCGATCACCATGATCATGTTTCGACCGTCCTGCTTGGGCTGGGACTCGACGAAGCCGAGCTCCGTCACGTCCTCCGCCAGCCGCTGCAGGAGCCGGAAGCCCAGCTCGGGCCGGGACTGCTCCCGCCCGCGGAACATGATGGTGACCTTGACCTTGTCGCCGGCCTTGAGGAACCGCACCACGTGACCCTTCTTGGTCTCGTAGTCGTGCGGATCGATCTTCGGCCGAAGCTTGATCTCCTTGATGATGGTGTACGCCTGGTTACGGCGCGCCTCACGTGCCTTCATCGCGGACTCGTACTTGAACTTGCCGTAGTCCATGAGCTTGCACACTGGCGGGCGAGCCGTTGCCGCGACCTCGACCAGGTCGAGGTCGGATTCTTGAGCCAGCTTCAAGGCGTCGCCAATGGAGACGATGCCCACCTGCTCGCCGTTCGGGCCGACGAGGCGGACCTCGGGCACGCGAATGCGGTCATTGATGCGGGGCTCGGCGCTGATGGGGCCTCCTAGGTTGCGATCCGCGGCCGTCCGGGAGGAGGCCGCAACATGCTCGATCGTGCCGGGAGGTCGTAGAACGCACACCCTGTCGAGGGCGTTCGAACGCAAGATGCCCCGCACGTCACGCATGCGGGGCCACATGAACTCGAAGGCTTCACGCCGTAAGCTCTGCCGGAGGTTTAACCCCGGTTGTGATCCTGACCTGTCAGCCTTGCGGCCGACGAGGTGGGAGGATGACCTCCGCTTGCGCGTCCAGCAGGCACGCCGGACCGATCGAGTCGTTACTCTACCACAACAGCTCGCTCACACAGAATCATCCCGGCCCCGCGAGCGATCACTCCGCCGGGGCGGCACGCCTGACGATCTCGGCCTTACCCGCCTCGCGCATCGCCTCCACCGGCACGTCCGCGCGGCCGGTCATCATCTCGACCTGCCGGACCGCCTGGTGCAGGAGCATCGGGAAACCACCGACGACGATCCCGCCCCGCTCGGCCACGGCCGCGGCCAGGCGGGTGGGCCAGGGCGCGTAGACCACGTCGAAGAGAGCGGGCACGCCCGCCAGCGTCCCGGCGAAGTCGTCGGCCACCCCGGAGGGCAGGGTCGAGACGACCAGGTCGACCTCGGTCGCGGTGTCGAGCTTGTCGAGGGTCCGCACCGACAGGTCCATGCGCAGCCGCTCGGCCACCCGGATGGTCTCCCCCGCCCTGGCGGGGTCGCGGACCACGAGGATCGCCTCGTCCAGGCCCAGTTCGCGCAGGGCGGCGAGCGCGGAGGCCGCCGTCGCCCCGCCGCCCAGGACGGTCGCCGCACGTGGCGGGACCACGCCCGCCTCGGCGAGCGCCTGGACGATGCCGTACACGTCGGTGTTGTCCCCGTGCCGGACACCGTCGCGCAGGATCACGGTGTTGGCCCCGCCCACCTGGAGCGCGAGCTCGGAGACGGTGTCGAGCAGCGGCAGCACGGCCCGCTTTAGCGGCATCGTGAGCGAGAGCCCCGCCCAGTCGCCCTCCAGGCCGGCGAGGAGGGCGGGGAGTCCGGCCTCCTCGCACTCGATCGCCTCGTAGCGCCAGTCGTGCAACCCCATGCCCTCGTAGGCGGCGCGGTGCAGGTGAGGGGAGAGCGAGTGGACGATCGGCGACCCCAGGACCGCCGCCCTCAGCACCCGTTCACCTTGTTCCTCTCGTACTCGGCCTTGAGCACGAAGAAGTCGGACTCCGCCGAGGCGAACTTGGTGACGCGCTTCGCCGGGCAGGTGGTCACGAACCAGACCCAGTCGCCCTTGGTGGGGTTGAGCGCGGCCTGGATCGCCTCGTCTCCCGGGTTGGCGATCGGGCCGGGGGGCAGCCCCGCGTGCTTGTAGGTGTTGTAGGGCGATTCGCTCTCAAGATCCTTGTGGGAGGCCTCGATGTTGTACTTGTTCAGCGCGTACATCACCGTGCTGTCCATCTCCAGCTTGCGGGGCGGGTTGCCGTCGAGCCGGTTGTAGATGACGCGGGCGACCTTGCCCATGTCCTCCTTGGTGCCCGACTCGGCCTGGACGATGCTGGCGATCGTCATGATCTCGTGCGGGGTGTGCCCGAGAGCCTTCGCCTTGCCCCGCAGGTCGTCCTTGTCGGCGGTCTGGTTGAAGCGGTCGACCATCTTGGTCAGGATCTCCGAGGCCGTCATCTTGGGCGTGATCTCGTAGGTGGCCGGGAAGGCGTATCCCTCCAGCTTGCCCCTGGAGTAGGAGGGCAGGCCGAGCTCACGGGTGTTTCTCGCGGCCTGCTGGAACTCCCGCAGGGGCTTGCCCGTCTGCTTGGCGAGCTGCTCAAGGGTGTCGCTCACGCGCAGTCCCTCCTTGAGGGTCACCCTCTCCCGCAGCCGCTTGTCCGGGTCGAGGAGCTTGACGGCCTCGGCGGCCGCCATCTGCTTGCGCATGGTGTATTCGCCCGGTTGCAGGGAGGAGGTCTTGCCCGCGGCGGCGACGGCGTTGACGAATGCCTTCACGCTCTTCACCACCCCCTGCTCCTCCAGGGTCTGGGCGATGTCGGAGGCACTGTCGCCGTCCTTGATCTCCACGACGACCTCACCGGTGCCCTGACCGGCATAGTCGTCGGGGGTCATCACGTCGCGGACCCAGGTGTAGCCGTAGAAGCCGGCGGCGCCGACTCCGCCGATCAGGACGATGATCGCGAGCATGGGGGCGAGGAAGCCGCCCCGGTTGCGGCGTCGCTTCCTGCGGCGGCCCCGGCGGCCCGAGTCGCGACCGGAGGACGCGTTGGAACCTCGGCGCGACCGACCTTCGTCGTCGGAGCCGACCAGGAAGTCCATATCGAGATCGTTCATAGAGGCGCTGGCCAATCTCCCGCTAGAGACGGCCTGGCGTCAAGCGGGTGTGCCGAACCGAAGGAGAACACCCGGGAGGACGTCCCGGTGCTTCGGGAGCCGTCGTCCGATCCGCGAGTGCGGGTCGCCGCCTGGGGCGGAACGGGGGGTATTCCGCCGGGCATCAACGCTTCCCGAGGTGTTTGTTCAGCTCTTCCCGGTATCTCACAAACTCACTCTCTGTGTCAGTGAATTTCGTGATTCTATGCTCCGGATCGGTAGTGACAAACCAGAACCAATCACCTTGATCTGGCTGGAGTGCCGCGATCAATGCCTTCTCCCCGGGGTTCGCGATGGGTCCTGGTGGCAGGCCCGGTTTGAGGTAGGTGTTGTAGGGAGACCTTACCTCGGTATCCCGTTGCGAGACCTCCAGGGTTCTGCGTCCCTGCGCGTACAGCACCGTGGTGTCCATCTGGAGTGGCGTCCGGGCCCTGATCCTGTTGTAGATCACTCTAGCGATCTTCGGGTAGTCCGGATCCCGCCCGCCCTCCGCCTGGACGATGCTCGCCATTGTGACGGCTTCCAAGGGAGACAACCCTTTCTTCTTCGCCCGTTTCCTCAGTTTCAGCTGAGCGGCCATCTGTTTGTAACGTTCCACCATCGCGGTGAGCACACCCGAGGCGGTCGTGGTGGGCTCGATCTCGTAGGTGGCGGGAAACAGGAAGCCCTCGGCGCTTTCCGCGTATCGGGGCAGGCCGAGCGCCCGTTCGTCGGCCGCGGCCCTGGCCAGATCGGCCCGGCGCATGCCGGTCTGGTCGGCGAGCCGGTCGAGCAACTCCGGCAGGCGCAGCCCTTCGGACACGGTGACCGTATGAACGATCCGCGACTCCGGTGCCACCAGCATGCCGAGCGCCGACAGCGCGTCCATGCCCCTGCGGAGCCTGAAGCGCCCCGGGGGCAGGCCGGCCGTCCTGCCCTGCTCCTTCGCCACCGCGACGAACCCCCTGGCACTCGCCACCACCCCGGCGTCGGCGAGCACCAGCCCGATCTGGGCGGCGCTCGCCCCCCGGGGGATCTCGACGACGACCGCCCCCGAGCCGGGACCCTCGAAGTCGGCGGGCACGAGATAGGAGCGGATCACGACGAAGCCGGCCGTCCCCGTGGCGACGGCGAGCGCGGACGTCCCGGCCACCAGCAACCACATCGGCCGCAGGCGGTTCACCGACCGGACCCGCCGCCCGGCCTTTCGACGTCCCCTCCGCCCGGGGTGGATCCGGCGGGAACACCCGGGGGCCTGCCGGTGGCGCGCTCGGCGTCCAAGGCGGCCTGGAGCAGCACGATGGCGGCCGCCTGGTCCACCACGCCACGCTGGTTCTTCGCCTTCACACCGCTGGCCCGCAGCCCCTGCTGGGCGGTGACGGTGGTCAGCCGCTCGTCGAACAGCCGTACCGGTATCGGCGCCAGCCGCAGCGAGATCCGGTTCGCGAAGTCGCGGGCGGCCTCCGCCGCCTGCCCCTCGCGCCCGGAGAGCGACGTCGGCAGGCCGACCACCACCTCGACGACCTCGTACTCGGCCGCGATCTCCGCGAGCCGGTCGAGGTCGCCCTTACCGCGCCGGACGGTCTCCACCGGCGTGGCCAGCAACCCCGAGGGGTCGCTGCGTGCCACACCGATGCGGACCGAGCCGACGTCGACGCCCAGCCGAATGCCGTTTCTCATCGTTTCCGTCCCCACCCCGGTGCCGGACACGGCGCGAGGGCGTCGTTCGCCGTCAGGTGAGCGTCTGCGCGATCGCCTGCTCGACGGCGGCGAGCGCCTCGCCGATCGCCTCGGGGCGCACACCGCCTCCCTGCGCGACGTCGTCCTTGCCGCCACCGCCACCTCCCAGTGCCTTCGCGGCGACGCCGACCAGACGGCCCGCCTTCAGGCCGCGACCGCGTCCCCCCTCGTTCACCGCGGCCACCACGACCGGCCGGTCACCGGGGACACCGGCCACCACGACCACCGCGGCGCGATCGCCGGGGAACCGGCCGCGCACGTCAAGCGCGAGCTTACGCAGATCGTCGGGGGAGGTGCCATCGGGCGCGCGGTGTGTCACGACGGACACTCCGTGCAGATCGTGGGCGTTTTCCGCCATCTCCCCCGCACCGGCGAGCACCTGGGCCGAGCGCAGCGCGCCCAGTTCCTTCTCCGCGGAACGCAACCGGGTGACGATGCCCTCGATGCGCTCGGGCAGCTCCTCCCTGCGGGCCTTGAGCTGCTCCGACAGCTGGGCGACGAGCACGCTCTCCCTGGCCAGGAAGCGGAAGGCGTCGAGACCGACCAGGGCCTCCACCCGGCGCACGCCCGCGCCGATCGAGGCCTCGCCCAGCACCTTGACCAGGCCCAGCTGCCCGGAGCTGGCGACGTGGGTGCCGCCGCAGAGCTCGCGTGAGTATTCGCCGACCTCGACGATGCGGACGGTGTCGCCGTACTTCTCTCCGAACAGGGCGAGGGCGCCCATCGCGCGGGCCTCCGCCTGGGAGGTGTGGAAGGCGTTGACCCGCAGGTCGTTGATGAGAACGGCGTTGACCTCGTCCTCGACATCGCGCAGCACGCTGGGCGGCACCGCGCCCGCGGCGGTGAAGTCGAAGCGGAAGCGGCCGGGGGAGTTCTCCGAGCCGGCCTGCGCCGCGGTCTCGCCCAGCGCGTTGCGGAAGCCACGGTGCACCAGGTGGGTGGCGGTGTGACTGCGGGAGATCGCCCGGCGCCGCTCGACGTCGATCTCCGCCTGGGCCTGGTCTCCCACCCGGACCTCTCCGGAGCGAACCTTGCCACGGTGCACGACGACGCCGGAGACCGGGGACTGCACGTCCACGATCTCCACCTCGGCCCCACCGGTGCGGATGACGCCCTGGTCGGACAGCTGGCCGCCGCCCTCGGCGTAGAAGGGGGTGCGGTTCAGCACGACCTCGACCGCCGTGCCCGTGCCCGCCGCGGGCACGGAGACGCCGTCGACGAGGAGGCCGACGACCTCGGCCTCGGCCGTCACGTGGTCGTAGCCCAGGAACTCGACCTTGCCGGTCTTCTCCAGGAGCGTGCCGAAGATCGAGATGTCGGCGTTGCCGGTCTTCTTGGAGGCGGCGTCGGCCTTGGCGCGGTCGCGCTGCTCCTTCATCAGGCGGCGGAAGCCCTCCTCGTCGACCTGCAGCCCCTGCTCGGAGGCCATCTCCAGGGTGAGGTCGATCGGGAAGCCGTAGGTGTCGTGGAGCTGGAAGGCCTGGTCGGCCGCGAGCGTGGCCTTCCCCTTGCGCTTGGTCTCCTCGGCCGCCACGTCGAAGATCGCGGTGCCGGTGCGGAGCGTGCCCAGGAAGGACGCCTCCTCGGCGTCGATGACGCCGTGGATCTGCGGGGCGTCGGCCCTGAGCTCGGCGTACTGCTCGCCCATCACGTCGACGGTCACCGCGGTGAGCTCGTGCATGTAACGCTCCTCGCCCGCGCCGAGCAGGCGCAGGTTGCGGATGGCGCGGCGCAGGATGCGGCGCAGCACGTAGCCCCTGCCCTCGTTGGAGGGCAGCACCCCGTCGGCGACGAGCATCACGCCGGTCCTGACGTGGTCGGCGACCACTCGCAGCGACACGTCGGCACGCTCGTCGCGGCCGTAGCGCGTCTTGGTGAGGTCGGCGGCCCTGTCGAGGATCTTGTACGTGGTGTCGATCTCGTAGATGTTGTCGACGCCCTGCAGGATCGCCGCCATGCGCTCCAGGCCCATGCCCGTGTCGACGCTCTTGGCGGGCAGCTCACCGGCGATGTCGAAGTCGATCTTGCTTCGGACCGCGCTGAGCTGGTACTGCATGAAGACGTTGTTCCACACCTCCAGATAGCGGTTCTCGTCGGCGACCGGACCGCCCTCGCGCCCGTACTCGGGACCGCGGTCGTAGTAGATCTCGCTGCACGGGCCGCCGGGTCCTGGCACGCCCATGTGCCAGTAGTTGTCGGCGAGGTCGCGGCGCTGGATGCGCTCCTGCGGCACCCCCACCTTGCGCCAGATCTCGGCGGCCTCGTCGTCGTCGAGGTAGACGGTGGCCCAGAGGCGGTCCTCGGGGAAGCCGAACCCGCCCTCGGACTCGGGCCTGGTCAGCAACTCCCAGGCGAACGGGATCGCCTGCTCCTTGAAGTAGTCGCCGAAGGAGAAGTTGCCGAGCATCTGGAAGAAACTGGCGTGCCTGGTCGTCTTGCCGACCTCGTCGATGTCGAGGGTCCGCACGACCTTCTGCGCGCTGGCGGCCCGCTTGTAGGGCGGCTTCTGCTGGCCCAGGAAGTAGGGCTTGAAGGGCACCATGCCCGCGTTGACCAGAAGCAGTGTCGGGTCCTCGGCGATGAGGCTGGCCGAGGGCACGACGGTGTGCCCACGCTCCTCGAAGAAGCGCAGGAAGCGGCGGGCGATCTCTGCCGACTCCATGTCAGCGGCCATCCTTTACGTTGGAGTGATAGGAGTTTTCCACGCTGTCGAGCCCGAACCGGGAACGCAACTCGATTTCCCGCTCGGCCGCGCCTCGCAGGGCCTCCCCCGCGAGGTCACGTGCCTGCCCCAGGGCGCCGGTGGCGTTGTGCACGGCCCGCCGGGCCAGGTGGTTCGGGTGCAGTGCCTGAAGCTTACGCATGGCCCACACCGCGCCGAACGCGCCCAGCCCCATGTAGAACAACCTGCGGATCATCGCGGGCGCCTCTCCAGCGCCGGCGCGGCGAGCCTGGCGCGTCTGCGGGCGCCCACTGCCCTGCGGACACCGTGGGTGAGGGCCGCGACCTTGATCATCGGCCCGGTGACCAGGTTCTGGGTGACGTCGCTGACCTTGGCCACGTGCCCGCTGACCTGCTTGACGTCCTTGGTGATGGCCTCGATCGCGACCAGCTGCCGGTTGGTCTCGCCGACCGCGGCCGAGACGTCCTCCAGCAGCGGCACGACGCGGTCGCCCAGCTGGGAGACCATCTTGGTGGTCTCGGTGAGCAGCCGGGCCAGCCTGACCATGACGACGGCCATGAAGGACACCAGGATCGCCCAGGCCATCGCGGCGATCAGCCCCGCGACCTCTCCTGCGGTAAGCATGTGCGGACCCGCTCCCCTCACTGGTTCATAGGTGACCCCGGCCATGGTCGGGCGGATTGGCGAAACCCTATCGTGCCCGACATCGCTCATCCCCGCTCACCGCGCGCTCCGGAGGTGACCCTCGCGGGAGGCTACTCCCCACGAAGGAAGGCGCGAATCCTGGCCCAGCGGTCGGCGAGGCCCGCCTCGGCACCGTGACGGGTGGGCTGGTAGTAGCGCCGGTCCCTGAGCTCCTCGGGGGCGTACTCCTGGCGTACCAGTCCGTGCTCGAACTCGTGGGGGTATCTGTAGCCCCTGCCGTGGCCGAGCTGCTTGGCCCCCGCGTAGTGGGAGTCGCGCAGATGGTTGGGTACGTGGCCGATGTCGCCGCGCCGTACGTCCTCGGAGGCCGCGCCGATGGCGTTGATCACCGCGTTGGACTTGGGGGCCAGCGCGCAGTGGATGACGGCCTGGGCCAGGTTGAGGCGTCCCTCGGGCAGGCCGACGAACTCCACCGCCTGAGCGGCGGCCACCGCGATCTGCAGGCAGGTGGGGTCGGCCATGCCGACGTCCTCCGAGGCGAAGACGACGATCCTGCGGGCGATGAACCGGGGGTCCTCCCCCGCCTCGATCATCCGGGCGAGGTAGTGCAGCGCGGCGTCGGCGTCGGAGCCCCGCATGCTCTTGATGAAACCGCTGATCACGTCGTAGTGCTGGTCGCCCTGCCGGTCGTAGCGCACGGCGGCCTTGTCCACCGCCCGCTCCACCACCTCGACGGTGATCTCGCCGTCGGCGATCAGCGCGGCGGCCTCCAGGTAGGTGAGCGACCTGCGGGCGTCGCCGCCGGCGAGCCGCACCAGGTGCTCGGCGGCCTCGGGTGCGAGGCTCGCCCTCGCGTCCAGGCCGCGCGGGTCGGTGACCGCGCGCTCCAGCACCACCCGGATGTCGTCCTCCGACAGTGACTCCAGGGTGAGCAGCAGCGAGCGCGACAGCAGGGGCGAGATGACGGAGAAGAAGGGGTTCTCAGTGGTGGCGCCGATGAAGGTGACCCAGCGGTTCTCCACGGCTGGCAGCAGGGCGTCCTGCTGCGCCTTGTTGAAGCGGTGCACCTCGTCGACGAACAGGACGGTCTGGCGGCCGGACATGCCCAGCTCGCGCCGGGCCTGCTCGATGGCCGCGCGGACCTCCTTGACACCGGCCGAGACCGCGGAGACCTCCACGAAGCGGCGCTTGGTGACACCCGCCACCACGTAGGCGAGGGTGGTCTTGCCGGTCCCCGGGGGGCCCCAGAGGAACAGCGACATGGGCGCCTCGGCCTCGACGAGGCGGCGCAGCGGCGTGCCGGGACCCAGCAGGTGCCGCTGGCCGATCACCTCGTCCAGGCTCCGGGGGCGCATTCGCACCGCCAGGGGCTCCTGGCCGCGATGGGCCTCCTCCGCCGCCGAGTCGAACAGGCTGTCCACGTCTGAGACAGTACCGCCGCCCGGCGGGGCCTCAGCCCGCGCGGACGGTGGTGCGCCGGACTCCCCGGCGTCATGCGACATCACGGCCCCGGCCGGCTCAGCTCCAGACCGCGACGGCCCCGCTGTGCCCGCTCCGTACCACGTAGTAGATCGTCACGACGGCCAGGACAACGGTGAGCGCCGAGAGCGCCAATTCGGCCGTGCGTCCGAACCTGTCACGGCGCGTGACGTGGACGAGAGCGGCCGAGGCCACCCCGAGGGCGAGGGAGACGAGCAGCAGCGGGACGCTGAGGTTCGCGTGTTCGGTGATGAGCTCGGCGAGCCGTCCCCCCGCGGAGGCGAAGCGGCCCTCCTCCAGCGCCTCCCCGCTCTCCCGCGCCACGAAGACGCTCACCGGCACGACCGGGGCGAGTCCGACCACCGCCCAGGTGAGCACGGGTCGCGTGCGGGGCGCCAGGGCGTACACGGTGGCGAGCACCGCGAGGAGCGGTGTCAAGACCACTGCCGCGTGAACGACCAGGGGGTGAAGAGGCAGGCCGAGGATCTCGTCGAACATGGGGGCGCTCCGGTGGTGCGTGGTTCATCATCTGCAAGTACGGATCCCACCATGAGCGGGTTATGGAGAGCGTGAAGAGGTCTCCCCTTTCTCTCCGTCCCCCTCTGATGAATTCCGCCACTTACGTCCAGCACATCTTGGGGCCGGTACTCTTTTCGCCAGCCCATAACCATGGATCAGCAATCTTGGAGGACATAGCGGTGAGCGCCGAGGACCGCCAGAGCCGGCTGGCTCGGGAACACAAAGAGCGGCAGGCGAAGCGTGCTGCGCAGGCGACCACGTCGTCGAAGCGCAACGCCGTCATCGGAGCGGTCGCCGCGGTGGTCGTCGTCGCGGGGGGATTGTTCGCCGGGGTGACCCTTCTGGGGGGCGACGGTGACGACCCGAAGGTCAACAACGCCGCCGCCACCGGTTCGCCGTCTCCTTCGGAGACACCCACCGCGACGCCCGAGCCGACCCCCACGGCCGCTCCGGCCAACACGAGGTGTACCTACCGCAAGGACACCAGCGGCAGCCCGGTGAAGAACGTGGGTATGCCACCGGCCAGGCCGAACCTGAAGCTGAAGACCATGACGATCGCCACCAACCACGGCAATGTCGTGATCGACCTGGCGACCCAGCAGGCCCCCTGCACGGTCAACTCCTTCGCCTTCCTGGCCAAGAAGCGCTTCTTCAACAACACCAAGTGCCACCGTCTGGCCACCCCGGAGAACTCCGGCGTGAGCCTGCTGCAGTGCGGCGACCCGCAGGCCAAGGCCGACGGGAAGAACCCCACCGACGGCCAGGGCAGCTCGGGATACGTCTACGACAGCGAGAACCTCGACGGCGAGGTCTCCTACGCCAGGGGCACGGTCGCGGTGGCCCAGGCGATGGACGCGATCAACGAGAACGGCAGCCAGTTCTGGATCTCGCTGGGGGACGACACCGAGCAGGTGGAGAAGGCCTACACGCCCTTCGGCGTGGTCTCCCAGGGCATGGAGATCCTCGACGAGATCGCCAAGGGCGGGTGGATCACCAACCCCGACGACATCACCGGTGACGGCGGTTCCAACGCCCCCAAGATCCCGGTGATCATCAAGAGCGTACGGCTCTCCTGACCGGACTCGTGGCGCCTCGCCGCCACAGGACGCCCCGGCGGTCGGACGACCGCCGGGGCGTCCTCGCGTCCCGGCGGTCGTAGCCCCGGCCCCGTCGTCTCCGCTCGCGAGCACGGGCGGCACGCGGCCCACACAGGCCTCAGCGCGACCGCACGCGGACCGCGCCTCCTCCCCCACCCCTAAACGCCATCGGCCGCCCAGGGTGCCTGTGAGGGACGCACAGGGCGGTCTCCTCGACGATCGCCGGTCCGGGAATCGAGGAGAGGAGATCCCCTCTCACATCACCGCTTTCGCCGGGTACCGACACCCCGGCCCTGCCCAGCTGTGCGCGCCACGACAGCGCACGACAGCCGGCAGCGCCATGACAGCGCCATGACAAAGGCCCCCGGAACACCGTCCGGGGGCCTCGTCACATCCGGATCAGGCGCCGGTCTTGGGCCTGCCGTCGACACCCGCCTCCTTGCGCTGCTCCACCGTGATCGGGGTGGGCGCGCCGGTCAGCGGGTCGAACCCGGAGGCCGTCTTCGGGAAGGCGATGACGTCGCGGATGGAGTCGGTGCCCGCCAGAAGCATGCAGATCCGGTCCCAGCCGTAGGCGATGCCGCCGTGCGGCGGCGGGCCGTACTTGAACGCCTCCAGCAGGAAGCCGAACTTGCTCTCCGCGTCCTCCTTGGAGATGCCCAGCACGTCGAAGACGCGCTGCTGCATCTCGGCCCGGTGGATACGGATCGAGCCGCCGCCGATCTCCATCCCGTTGCAGACCATGTCGTAGGCGTAGGCCAGGGCCTCGCCGGGGTGGTCCTGGAAGGTGTCGGCCCACTCGGGCTTGGGACCGGTGAAGGGGTGGTGGACCGCGGTCCAGCCGCCCTCGCCGTCCTCCTCGAACATGGGGGCGTCGACGATCCACAGGAAGTTCCAGGCCGACTCGTCGATCAGGCCGCAGCGACGGCCGATCTCCAGGCGGGCCGCGCCGAGCAGGTCGCGGGAGGCGGAGGCCGCGCCGGCCGCGAAGAAGATCGCGTCACCGTGCTTCGCGCCGACCTTCGCGGCCAGGCCGGACGCCTCGGTCTCCGACAGGTTCTTGGCGACCGGCCCGCCGAGCGCGCCGTCCTCGCCCACCAGCACGTAGGCCAGGCCCCTGGCTCCGCGTGACTTGGCCCACTCCTGCCAGGCGTCCAGCTCCTTGCGGGTCTGCGAGGCACCGCCGGGCATGACCACGGCGCCCACGTACGGCGCCTGGAACACGCGAAAGGTGGTGTCCGCGAAGAAGTCCGTCATCTCGACGAGCTCCTGGCCGAAGCGCAGGTCCGGCTTGTCGGAGCCGTAGCGCGCCATCGCCTCCCGGTAGGTCATCCGGGGCAGGGGGGTCGGCAGGTCGTAGCCGACCGTCTCCTTCCAGATGCGGCCGATGAGCCGCTCGCCCAGGGCGATCACGTCGTCCTGGTCCACGAAGGACATCTCGACGTCGATCTGGGTGAACTCCGGCTGCCGGTCGGCGCGCAGGTCCTCGTCGCGGTAGCACTTGGCGAGCTGGTAGTAGCGCTCGAGCCCGGCGACCTGCAGAAGCTGCTTGAACAGCTGGGGCGACTGGGGCAGGGCGTACCAGCTGCCCGGCTGGAGCCGGACCGGGACCAGGAAGTCGCGGGCGCCCTCCGGGGTCGAGCGGGTCAGCGTCGGGGTCTCGACGTAGGTGAACCCCTGCTCGTTCATCACCTCGTGGGCCAGGTAGGTGGCCCGGGAGCGGACGCGCATGGCGTGCGCGACCTGCTGGCGGCGGATGTCGAGGTAGCGGTACTTCAGCCGCGCCTCCTCCGAGATGCCCGTGGTGCCCTCGATGGGGAACGGCAGCGGCGCGGACTCACTGAGCACCTCGACCTCGGAGGCGACGACCTCGATCGCGCCGGTCGGCAGCTCGGGGTTCTCGTTGCCCTCGGGGCGGACCCGCACCTCTCCGACGACCTTGACGCAGTATTCGGCGCGCAGCCCGTGGGCGTCGTCCTCCTCGCGGAAGACCACCTGGGCCGAACCCGAGGCGTCACGCAGGTCGATGAAGACCACGCCGCCGTGGTCGCGGCGTCGCGCCACCCACCCGGCGAGCGTCACCCGCTGCCCGGCGTGCTCCTCGCGCAGTGACCCCGCTTCGTGCGTGCGGATCATTTGTCCAGTCTCTCCTTCAACATCGTGACGATCTCAGCGAGCGGTACGGCGGTCTGGTCTCCGCTGGCCAGGTCCTTGACCTGCGCGGTCCCCTCGGCGATGTCCCGATCGCCGAGGATCACCGCGTAGCCGGCCCCCGAGCGGTCGGCGCCCTTCATCGCGCCCTTGACGCCCTTGCCGCCGAACGACATGTCGGCGGCCAGGCCCGCCCGGCGCAGCTCGGTGACGAGCAGGAACATCCGGCGGCGCGCCTCGGTGCCCAGCGGCACACCGTACACCCGCACGCGTGCCTCGGCGCTCTCGTCCCCGAACAGGCCCTCGGCCTCCATCGCCATCACCGTGCGGTCGACGCCCAGCGCCCAGCCGACGCTGGGCAGCGCGGGTCCGCCGAGCATCTCGCTCAGCCCGTCGTAGCGGCCCCCGCCCCCGACCGCGGACTGCGAGCCGAGCCCGTCGTGGACGAACTCGAACGTGGTGCGCGTGTAGTAGTCGAGGCCGCGGACCAGCCGGGGGTCGTCGGTGTAGGCAACGCCCGAGGCGGTCAGCAGCGAGCGGACCTCCTCGTGGTACGCCTTGCACGCCTCGCACAGGTGGTCGACGACCAGCGGCGCCCCGGCCAGCCGGGCCTGCACCTCGGGGCGCTTGTCGTCGAGCACGCGCAACGGATTGATCTCGATCCGCTGCCGGGTGGGCTCGTCGAGGTCGAGGCCACGCAGGAAGTCCTGGAGCGCGGCCCGGTACACGGGACGGCACTCCTTGTCGCCCAGCGTGTTGATCAGCAGCCGGACCCCGGTGAGTCCCAGGGCGGCGTAGCCGTCGACGGCCAGCAGGATCAGCTCGGCGTCGAGCGCCGGATCCTCCGAGCCCAGCGCCTCGGCGCCGACCTGCCAGAAGTGGCGGTAGCGGCCCTTCTGCGCCCGCTCGTAGCGGAACTGGCTGCCCGAGTACCAGAGCTTCACCGGAAGCTGCCCGTTGTGCAGGCCGTGCTGGAGGACCGCCCGCACCACCGACGCGGTGCCCTCGGGGCGCAGCGTGATGGAGCGCCCGCCCTTGTCCTCGAAGGTGTACATCTCCTTGGAGACGATGTCGGTCGACTCGCCGACACCGCGGACGAACAGCGCGGTGTCCTCGAAGACCGGGGTCTCGATGTAGCCGTAACCCGCCCGGCGGGCGGGCTCGGTGAGCGCCTCGCGCACGGCGAGCGCCCGCTCGGAGCGCGGCGGAAGCCAGTCGAAGGTGCCCTTGGGCGCCTGCAAAGTCATTGTCTAAAGTCCCCTGCCGGGGCCGCGGTCGTGCCCGGAGGACGCGGAGTCCGCGCCCGCGGCCGCCCTCGCCTCCGCGAGATACGGGTTGGTGGCACGCTCGTGACCGATCGTGGTCTGTGGTCCGTGGCCGGGCAGGACCACCGTGTCCTCCGGCAGCGGCAGGCACTTGGTCGCCAGGCTGCGCAGGATGGTGGGGTAGTCGCCGCCCGGGAGATCTGTGCGGCCGATGGAGCCGGCGAACAGCAGGTCGCCCGAGAACAGCACGTCCGGGATCTCCTCGGTGCTGGGCAGCCTGAACGTCACCGACCCCCTGGTATGGCCGGGAGTGTGGTCGACGGTGAGCTCCAGGCCGGCGAGCCGCAGCACCTCGCCGTCGGCGAGCTCGCGCACGTCGTCGGGCTCGGTGAAGGTGAGCCCCCCGAACAGCTGCTGCTTCGTCGAGAGCGACAACCCCTTGCCGGGGTCGGAGAGCAGCTCGCGGTCCTCCGGGTGGATCCACGCGGGAACGTCACGCGCGCCGCAGACCGGGGCGACCGACCACATGTGGTCGATGTGACCGTGGGTGACCAGCACCGCGACCGGCTTGAGCCTGTGCTCGCGCAGCAGGTCGTCGAGGGCGCCGACGGCGTTCTGACCGGGATCGACGACCACGCACTCCTCGCCCGCGGCGGGAGCGACGACGTAACAGTTGGTCTGGAAGGACCCTGCGGGAAAGCCGGCGATGAGCATCTGCCTCAGCTGATCTCGTCAAGAATGCGGATGGGAATGTAACCGAAGGGTACCGGTGCGGGTCGGCGGGCTGCGAACCATTACCCATTGGCCGATACGATTCGCCCACCTCATTAAGTACTACTCGGCACTCGGGAGGGCGAAGCGGTGAGCGGCAAGGAGCGCCAGAAGCAGTTGGCGCGCGAGCACTACGAGCGGCAGACGCAGCGACGCGTCGAACGCGAGGCCAGAGCCAAGCGCAACGCGATCATCGGCAGCACCGTGGCCGGTGTGGTCGTAGTGGCGGGCGTGATCGCCGCGACGACCCTGTTCGGGGGCTCCGACACGACGGCCGCGACCACCGACCCGGCCCCGTCGGACAACGCCTCGCCGGCCGCGTCGGAGGCCGCGGGAGCGCAGCCGAAGGCCTTCGACCCGGCCAGCGGCACCTGCGGCTACGTCGCGGACGCCGGCGGCGGTCCGGCCAAGGACGTGGGCCTGCCCCCGGAGAAGGTCGACCTGACGCCCAAGACGATGACCCTCAAGACCAGCCAGGGCGACATCGTCATCGAGGTGTCGGCGGAAAAGACGCCGTGCACGGTCAACTCCTTCGCCTTCCTCGCGAAGAAGAAGTATTTCGAAGGTTCCAAGTGCCACCGGCTGGGTTCCGACCAGTTCCCGATGCTGCAGTGCGGCGACCCGCTGGCCAAGGCCGACGGCAAGAGCCAGACCGACGGCCAGGGTGGTCCCGGTTACCGTTTCGTGAACGAGAACCTGGAGGGCGCGAAGTACACGCGCGGCGTCGTGGCCATGGCCAACAGCGGTCCCGACACCAACGGCAGCCAGTTCTTCATCGTGTTCGGTGACGCCCCGCTGAGCCCGGACTACACACCGTTCGGTACGGTCACCAAGGGTCTGGAGATTCTGGACAAGGTGAACAAGGCGGGTGTCATCACCCCGGGCCCCGACGGTACGGGGGCGCCGAAGGAAACCGTGGAAATCAAAGACGTGACAATGTCCAGCTAGAGCTGACGTAATACATACAAGGGGCGGTAAGTCCCGAAAGGCTGATGAAAGTGCGGGAGGACACGGTGAGCACCGACCCGTGGGGCCGGGTAGACGACGACGGCACCGTCTACGTACGTACGGCTGAGGGAGAGCGGGCCGTCGGGTCCTGGAAGGCCGGCGAACCGGAAGAGGCGCTTGCCTACTTCCATCGCAAGTTCGACGAGCTGGCCGGGCAGGTCGCCCTGCTGGAACAGCGGGTTCGTGGCACCGACCTGCCACCCGCCCAGGCCGAGGCGACGATCGTCAAGCTCCGAGAGGCGATCACCGACGCGCACGCGGTCGGCGACCTCGACGCGCTGCTGAACCGCCTCGGCGTCCTCACGGAGCTGGTCGCCCAGCGCCGTGAGGAGGTGAAGGCGGCTCGCGACGTGGCCAGGGCCGAGGCCAAGGGCGTCAAGGAACGGATCGTCGCCGAGGCCGAGCGCATCGCCGAGGACACGACCCACTGGAAGACCGGTGGTGAGCGGCTGCGCCAGCTGATCGAGGAGTGGAAGGCCGCCGAACGCATCGACCGGGTGACCGAGGCGGCGTTGTGGAAGCGCCTGTCGGCGGCCCGTACGGCCTTCGCCAAGCGGCGCAAGGCCTACTTCGCGGGGCTGGACGAGCAGCGCGAGGGCGTGCGTTCCACCAAGGAGCGCATCGTGGCCGAGGCCGAGACACTGGCCTCGTCCACCGACTGGGGCGCCACCGCGTCGGCCTACCGGGAGCTGATGCAGGAGTGGAAGAGCGCGGGCAGGGCCTCCCGCGAGGTCGAGGACGAGCTCTGGGGCCGCTTCAAGGGTGCCCAGGACCAGTTCTTCCAGGCGCGTTCGGCCGTCTTCGCCGAGCGCGACGCCTCGCTGGCGGCCAACGCCGAGATCAAGGAGCAGCTCCTGGTCGAGGCGGAGAAGATCCTTCCGGTCACCGACGCCCGCGCCGCCCGGGGCGCCCTGCGCAACCTCCTGGAGCGCTGGGAGGCCGCGGGCCCGGTTCCGCGCGAGCAGCGTGACCGCCTGGAGGGTGGCCTGCGCAAGATCGACGAGGCGGTCCGCAAGGCCGAGGAGACGGAGTGGAAGCGCTCCAACCCCGAGGCCAGGGCTCGTGCCCAGAACACGGTCGACCAGCTGCGCAAGTCGATCGCGCAGCTGGAGAGCCGTCTGGTCAAGGCGAGGGACGCGGGTAAGGACAAGGACGTCAAGGACGCCGAGGAGGCCCTGACCGCCCGCCGTTCCTGGCTGACGGAGGCGGAGCGCACGCTCGCCGAGTTCTCCTGACGCCCGGCGCCCTCACCGGCTGACGCGTCCCACGGGGCCGCGAGGAGCCTCCCACCGGGGAGGCTCCTCGCGGCCCCGTCGCCTGTGGTGGGCGGGGGCACGCCGGGTCGGCCGCAGGGCGGGCGAGACGGTTTCGAGGGAACGGAGGCGTCGAGTCCGCGGCCACACTCCACGAGGCGGCCCGAGAGGGCCGCAAGGGACAAGGTGGAACTTGTGCCCGGTTCTCGGATTCCGTGCCCCGTGAGGCCTCCTGGGGCGCCGCAGGCGGCCGGTTCAGGTCGCCTCCCATGAGGCGGCGTGGCGGGAGGAGACGCCGCCACACCTCATGGGGCGATCCGGGAGGAGACAGGGAACGGAGCGGGAGAACCTCAGGAACTCGCGCCGCTGACCCGGTAGACGTCGTAGACGCCCTGGATGTTGCGGACGGCCTTCAGGACGTGGCCCAGGTGCTTGGGGTCGCCCATCTCGAAGGTGAACTTGCTGATCGCCACCCTGTCCCTGGAGGTCGTCACCGACGCCGACAGGATGTTGACGTGCTGGTCGGAGAGGGTGCGGGTCACGTCGGAGAGCAGGCGGGGCCGGTCGAGCGCCTCGACCTGCAGCGCGACCAGGAACACCGAGTCGTCGGCGGCGGACCAGGCGACCTCGACCAGGCGGTCGGGCTCGGACTGCAGCTGGTCCATGTTGGGGCAGTTGGTGCGGTGCACCGACACGCCGTGCCCGCGGGTGACGAAGCCAACGATCTCGTCACCGGGTACGGGCGTGCAACATCGTGAGAGGCGCACCCAGACGTCGGAGTCGCCCGCGACGACCACGCCCGCGCCGCCGCTGCCGCGGGGGCGCCCGCGCAGCTTGGTCGGTACGGAGGTCTCGGCGATGTCGTCCTCGGCGCCCTCCACGCCCCCGACGGACGTCACGAGCTTCTGCACGACCGTCTGCGCGGCCACGTGGCCCTCACCGACGGCCGCGTAGAGCGCGGAGACGTCCGGGTAGCGCAGGTCCCTGGCGAGGGCCAGGAGGGACTCTCCGGACATCAGGCGCTGCAACGGCAGGCCCTGCTTGCGCATCGCGCGGCCGATCGCCTCCTTGCCCGCCTCGATCGCGGTCTCGCGGCGTTCCTTGGAGAACCACTGCCGGATCTTGTTGCGGGCCCGGCCGGACTTGACGAACTTCAGCCAGTCGCGCGAAGGACCCGCGTCCGGCGACTTGGAGGTGAAGATCTCCACGGTGTCGCCGTTGCCCAGGCGTGACTCCAGGGGCACCAGGCGCCCGTTGACCCTCGCCCCGATGCAGCGGTGGCCGACCTCGGTGTGCACGGCGTAGGCGAAGTCGACGGGCGTCGCGTTCTCCGGCAGGGCGATGACCTGGCCCCTGGGGGTGAAGACGTAGACCTCCGAGACCGACAGGTCGAACCTGAGCGACTCCAGGAACTCCCCCGGGTCGGCGGTCTCCTTCTGCCAGTCGAGAAGCTGGCGCAGCCATGCCATGTCGCTGGCGGGCTTCAGCTTCGTCCCGGGAGGCCCCGAGATGGTCATGTCCTCCTTGTACTTCCAGTGCGCCGCCACGCCGTACTCGGCCCTGTGGTGCATACCGTGGGTACGGATCTGCAACTCCACCGGCTTGCCCTCGGGGCCGATGACCGTGGTGTGCAACGACTGGTACATGTTGAACTTGGGCATCGCGATGTAGTCCTTGAACCGGCCGGGGACCGGGTTCCATCGCGCGTGGATCGTGCCGAGCGCCGCGTAGCAGTCGCGGACCGAGTCGACCAGCACCCGGATGCCCACCAGGTCGTAGATGTCGTCGAAGGCGACGTCCCTGGCGATCATCTTCTGGTAGACGGAGTAGTAGTGCTTGGGACGTCCCTTGACGGCCGCGCGGATCTTGGCGTCCCGCAGGTCACCGGAGACCTTCTCGATGACCTCCTGCAGGAACAGGTCCCTGCGCGGGGCCCGCTCCGACACCATCCGGGCGATCTCGTCGTACCGCTTGGGGTAGAGCATGGCGAACGCGAGGTCCTCCAGCTCCCACTTGATGGTGTTCATGCCCAGCCGGTGGGCGAGCGGCGCGAAGATCTCCAGAGTCTCCCGCGACTTCTGGTGCCGCTTGTGCTCGGGCAGGTAACGCATGGTGCGCATGTTGTGCAGCCGGTCGGCGAGCTTGATCACCAGCACCCGGATGTCGCGCGACATCGCCACGACCATCTTGCGCACGGTCTCGGCCTCGGCCGCGGCGCCGAACTTGACCTTGTCGAGCTTGGTGACGCCGTCGACCAGCAGCGCGATGTTGTCGCCGAAGTCCGAACGCAGCTCGTCCAGGCTGTAGGCGGTGTCCTCGACGGTGTCGTGCAGCAGCGCCGCGCACAGCGTCTCGTCGTCGGTGCCGAGCTCGGCCAGGATCGTGGCCACCGCCAGCGGGTGGGTGATGTACGGATCACCGCTCTTACGCTTCTGGTCGCGGTGGTGGTAGGCCGCCACGTCGTAGGAGCGCTCGATGAGCCGCAGGTCCGCCTTCGGGTGGGTCGCGCGGACCGTACGGAACAGCGGCTCCAGAACCGGATTCATACCGCCACCCCATTGCCCCCCAAGACGTGCGAGCCTTCGCCTTACCGCCGGCTTCTCCTCAGCGGCTCCGGACACGGCGGAACCGGCATCGCCTACTGGGACGGCCGTCTCGGGACCGCCACCGTCGGCGGTCACATCGGGGACGACCACATCGCGGGGCACTCAGACTCCTTACGTTCGAGTCCAGATCCCTACAGTGTATCCAGACCGGGTTGTGTGCTTTCGTCCGCGGGGGCGATCAGACGACGACGAGGGAGTGCAGCTCCACGTCGGTCAGACGCTCGCGGCCCTTGAGGAAGGCCAGCTCCATGAGCACGGCGATGGCGACGACGTCGGCGCCCGCCCTGCGGACCAGCTCCACCGTCGCGCACGCCGTACCTCCCGTGGCGAGCACGTCGTCGACGATGAGAACGCGCTCCTGGGGGGCGAAGGCGTCCCGGTGGACCTCGATGACGGCGGAGCCGTACTCCAGATCGTAGGACGCCTCAAGCGTCTCGGAGGGCAGTTTGCCTTTCTTCCGTACCGGGACGAAGCCCGCGCCCGCCCGGACGGCGACCGGGGCCGCCAGGATGAACCCCCGCGCCTCGATACCGACGATCTTGTCCACCTCGTACAGCCCGGCCAGTTCCTCGATCACCGCGGTGAACGCCACCGGGTCGCCGAGCAGGGGGGTGATGTCCTTGAACAGCACCCCGGGCTGCGGGTAGTCGGGCACGTCGCGGATGCGGTCGAGGATCAGGCTGCTCAGTTCGGTCATGGGCGGCGCTCCTGTGGAGGTGTCGGGGCGGAGGACACCGGGACGGCCCGGCGGTGTCCGGAGGGTGTCGCATCGGAAGGACTCTGCGGGCGGGTGTCGCAAGGTCAGGGAAGAGCCGGGGGGCTGGAAGGGGCTGGAAAGGGCTGGAGGGTAAGGAAAACGCCTCCGCTCCCTGCGAGGGGAGCGGAGGCGCGGACGTGCCCGTACTTACTTCTTCTTCCGCTTGCCGGCGGCGGAGTCGGCTCCGCCGGCGACCGTGGCGGCGCCGTTGGAGGCCCCGGCGGCGACCGGCTGACGCACCGTCTTGATCCCGGAACTCCCCCCGTGGGAGGCGATCCTGCGGGCGATCGCCTGGTAGCGCGGCTCGCGCTCCTTGAGCGTGACCAGCAGCGGTGTCGCGACGCACAGCGAGGAGTAGGTGCCGACGAGCATGCCGACGAACAGGGCCAGCGACAGGTCCTTCAACGTTCCGGCACCGAACAGCGTGGTGCCGATGAAGAGGATCGCCGCGACCGGCAGGATCGCCACCAAGGTGGTGTTCAGCGACCTGATCAGCGTGTGGTTCAGCGCGTTGTTTGCGGCCTCGGTGTAGGTCAGCTTGGAGGTCGTGCCGAGCTTGGCGGTGACCTCCTTGATCATGTCGAAGACGACGACGGCGTCGTACAGCGAGTATCCGAGGATCGTGAGGAAGCCCAGCAGGGTCGCCGGGGTGACCTCGAAGTTGGACCAGGCGTAGACACCAGCGGTGATCACCAGGTCGTGCAGCAGCGCCACGACGGCGGCCAGCGCCATCTTCCACTCGAAGGCCATCGTCAGGTACAGGATGATCGCCAACATGAAGACGATCAGTCCGATGATGGCCTTGTTGGCCACCTGACCGCCCCACGAGGCGCCGATGACCTGCAGGTTGACCTGGTCCGCCGGCATCTTGAACTCGGTGGCCACCGCCTTCTGCACCGCGGTGACCTGGTCGGCCGGAAGGCTCTCGGTGGTGACCCGCCAGCCGTTCTGGGTCGTCTGCGCGATGATCTGGTGCGCACCGGCCTCGGTGAACGTGGCGCGCACCTGCTCGATGTTGGCGGTCGGGGCCTTGAAGGAGAAGACGGACCCGCCCTTGAACTCCACGCCCAGGTTGAGGCCGTTGACGATCAGACCGGCGATGGAGACCACCAGCAGGATTGCGGAAAGGGCGTACCAGAGCTTCTGACGGCCGACGAAGTCGACGTCGATTTCGCCCCGGTACAGCCGGCGCGCGATGCCGGACATCAGGCCTCCTGCGGAACGGTCTTGGGTGCGACGGTGGTCTCGCTCATACGCTCGGCGTCGAGCCCGGAGAGCCTGTGCCCCTTGGCGAAGAACTTCAGCTTGGCCAGCATCGCGACGAACGGCTTGGTGAACATGAACACCACCGCGATGTCGATGAGCGTGGTCAGGCCCATGGCGAAGGCGAAGCCGGCCACACCTCCGACCGCCAGGAAGTAGAGCACCACGGCGGCGATGAACATGACGGCGTCGGCGATGAGGATCGTCCGCCGGGCGCGGACCCAGGCGACCTCGATGGCCGTGCGCAGCGAGCGCCGGCCCTCCTTCATCTCGTCGCGGATGCGTTCGAAGTAGACGATGAACGAGTCCGCGGTGATACCGATCGAGACGATCAGTCCGATGACGTGCGGCAGCGAGAGGCGGAAGCCCGCGAACGCGCCGAGCAGCACGACGGACTGGTAGGTCAGGATCGTGGCGACCAGGAGGCTCAGCACCGACACGACGCCCAGACCCCGGTAGTAGAGCATCGAGTAGATCACGACCAGCAGAAGGCCGATCGCGCCCGCGATGAGGCCGCCGCGCAGCTGGTCGGCGCCCAGCGTGGAGGAGACCTCCTCGATGGAGCTCTTCTCGAACTTCAGCGGCAGCGCGCCGTACTTGAGCTGGTTGGCCAGCTCGTCGGCCGTCACCTGGTTGAAGCTGCCGGAGATCTGCGCCCGGCCGCCGGTGATGGGCTCCTGGATGACGGGCGCGGAGATGATCACACCGTCGAGGACCATGGCGACCTGGTTGCGGGGGGCCTGCGAGTTGAAGGCGGTGGTGGTGACCTTCGACCACTGGTCGGGGCCCTGGCCCTTGAAGGAGAGCTGGACGAGCCACTCACCGGTGGTCTGGTCGACGCCGGAGGACGCGGTGTCGATCGAGGTGCCGGTGACGGCCGCCTTCTCCAGCACGAACTTGGTGCCGCCGTCCTGGCTGCAGCCCACGTACTGCTTGTCCGGCGCGTCCTGTGCCCCGCGGCCCGCGTCCTTGGCGCAGTCGAGCGCCTGGAACTGCTTGAGCGCCTCCGGGTCGATCCCGGTGGGGTCGACGCCCGCCATCGGGTCGTCGGCCGCCGTCGGCGGGGTCGTCGGCACGGCGCTGGTCTCGGGCGCGGCACTCGCGTCCGGCTTGGCGGGCTTGTCACCGCTCGGCTCGGCGGAGGGCGCGGCGGTGGCGCCGGGGCTCGGGTTGGTGAGTGCCGACGACAGGGCACGACCGGCCGGAGAGGCGTCCGTGTCGGGCGCGGCGGTCGCGTCGGGCTTCGGAGTCACCGACTCGGCGGGCTTGGGCTCCTTGGACCCCTTGCGCCCGGATTCGGTGCTCGCAGGGGACGGTGTCGGCGTCGGCGCCTCGGTGGAGAGCTGCCCCGGGGGCGGAGGTGACCCGGCCCCGATCGCCAGCACTTGGCGGAACCTCAGCTCCGCGGTGGTGCCGACCAGCTTGACGACTTCCTCCTGGCCTGCTCCGGGAACGGAGATGACGATGTTGTCACCGGATTTGGCGACCTCGGCGTCGGAGATGCCGCTGCCGTTCACCCGCTCACGGATGATGTTCACGGCGAGGTCGAGGCTCTCCTGCGAGGGAGCGCCCCCGTTCGGCGTGATGGGCTGGAGCGTCACGGTCGTGCCGCCGGCGAGGTCGAGGCCATACTCCGGCGTGTACGCCTTGTTGAGGAGCATCGCCCCGCCCATGGCGAGAATGATCGCCAGAAGCACCAGGAGCATGCGCCCCGGTCTGCTCTGGCCGCTGGTCGGTCGGGCCACTGGTCGTCAGTTCTTTCGGTTATAGGGGGTTGGAGGTGAGGCTACTCACGGCTTCTTGCTCGTCGTGTCGTGGTCTACACCCTGCTGTTCCGCCGTCTCCGCGAAATCGCGGTCGACAGCCTTGACATTCTCCTCCTCCGCGTCGTCGACGGGAACCAGGACACGGCCGATCGCCGCCTTGACCCAGCGGGTCTCCACACCGGGGGCGATCTCCAGGATCACGTCCTCGTTGTCGATGGCCACCACGGTCCCGAAGAGGCCCGTCGTGGTCATGACACCGGTGCCCGGCGTGAGACTGTTCTGCATCTTGAGCTGCTCCTGCTGCCGCTTGCGCTGCGGCCGGATAAGCAGGAAGTAGAACACCACGACCATGAGAGCGATCATGATCAGGCTCGAATAGTTGCCGCCCACAGGGCCGCTCCTTTTCTTGAAGATTGACCGGCGAAAACCGGACGCCACATACGACCACGCCGCTCAGCACGTCAGCCTACACAGCCAGCCAAGGCTCGGAGTTTAGGCGAGCTGTTAAGAGCGGGGCAACGAAGTCACGATTCGGCTCGCAGGGAAGTTCCCATTTCGATACAGTTGTCATCGTTCTGTGATCAATCCCGTACGACTTCCCTACCGACTCCCAACGCTAGATTTGCCCGGCATCATCCTCAAGATCGATGAGAAACGAGGCACCGAAGGCGTCGGGCGGGGGGACCAGACCCAGGTGGGTCCAGGCCGCGGCGGTCGCGACCCGGCCACGGGGGGTCCGGGCGAGGAGTCCCTGCCGCACCAGGAACGGCTCGGCGACCACCTCGACCGTCTCCGGTTCCTCCCCCACGGCCACCGCCAGCGTCGACAGCCCCACCGGCCCGCCGCCGAACTTGCGCAGCAGCGCTCCGAGCACCGCCCGGTCGAGCCGGTCGAGCCCTTCGGCGTCGACCTCGTAGAGGTTGAGCGCGGCGGAGGCGACGTCCCGGGTGACCACCCCCTCGGCGCGCACCTCGGCGAAGTCGCGGACCCGGCGCAGCAGCCGGTTGGCGATGCGGGGGGTGCCCCGGGAACGGCCGGCGATCTCGCGGGCGGCGTCGCCGGGGAGCGCGACGCCCAGCAGACGCGAGGAGCGGTGCAGCACCTCCTCCAGCTCGGCGACCCCGTAGAAGTCCATGTGTGCGACGAAACCGAAGCGATCGCGCAGCGGCGCGGGGAGCATCCCGGCCCGTGTGGTGGCCCCGACCAGGGTGAACGGAGCGATCTCCAGTGGGATCGCGGTCGCCCCCGGCCCCTTGCCCACCACGATGTCGACGCGGAAGTCCTCCATCGCGAGGTAGAGCATCTCCTCGGCGGGCCTCGCCATGCGATGGATCTCGTCGATGAACAGGACCTCGCCCTCCGAGAGCGTCGACAGGATCGCCGCGAGGTCACCGGCCCGCTCCAGCGCGGGCCCGGAGGTGATCCGGATGGGCACGGAGAGCTCGGTCGCGATGATCATGGAGAGGGTCGTCTTGCCCAGTCCGGGACCGCCGCTCATCAGCACGTGATCCGGCGGCCTGTTGCGTCGCAGCGCGCTCTGCAACACCAGTGACAGCTGCTCGCGCACCCGCGCCTGGCCGATGAACTCCTCCAGCCGCTTGGGCCGCAGCGCCGCCTCGATATATCTCTCGTCGCCCTCGGCGTCCGGCGACACCAGATCACGGTCGGAACTCACGCCGCCCCTCCCTCGTCCCGCCGTACGGCGGACTCACCCGCGCCCCTCATCGCACGCTCAGCGCGCGGAGGGCCGCCTTGAGCAGGGGCGCCACCTGGGGGGTGCGGCCCTCGGCCATCTCGGCGTCGGCCTGGGACTCGACGGCGGCGACCGCCTCGTCGGCGTCCCGCGCCGAGTAGCCAAGACCGACCAGCCCCGAGTGGACCTGACCCCGCCAGGCGGGCGCGACGGCTCTGCCGTCGAGCGCGGCGCTGACGGCCTCCTCGGGAGTGCCGAGCTTGTTCTTGAGGTCGACGATGATCCGCTGGGCACCCTTCGGCCCCACCCCGGGGACCCTGGTCAGCGCCTTGACGTCGGCGGAGGCCACGGCCACCCGGAGCGCGTTGGGAGTGTGCACGGCCAGCATCGCGAGGGCGACCTTGGGGCCGACCCCGCTCGCCGTCTGCAGCATCTCGAAGGTGCCGCGCTCGTCCTCGGTGGCGAAGCCGAACAGCGTGAGCGACTCCTCGCGGACCACCAGCGAGGTGGCCAGCCTGGCCTCCTCCCCCGTCCTGAGCGTCGCCAGGGTGCCCGGCGTGCAGTGCACGAGGACTCCCACCCCGCCGACCTCGACGACCGCACCGTCGGGCGCGATCGCGGTCACCTGTCCTCGCACCGAGGCGATCACTTCGCGGTTCCTCTCGGGTGTCCGGCCCTGCCACGACTCCGGAAGTAGGCGGCGGGGGTCGTGCCGGAGGCGCTCGCGGCCTTCGCGGCGGCCTCGGCCAGCCTGCTCTGTGCCCCGCCCCGCCACACGTGGCAGATCGCGAGGGCGAGCGCGTCGGCGGCGTCGGCGGGCTTGGGCATCGCGTCCAGCCTCAGCAGGCGGGTCACCATCGTGCCGACCTGCTGCTTGTCCGCCGTGCCGCTGCCGGTGATCGCGGCCTTGACCTCGGAAGGCGTGTGCAGCGCGACCGGCAGGCCCCTGCGGGAGGCGCACAGGATCGCCACGGCGGAGGCCTGGGCGGTGCCCATCACGGTCCTGAGGTTGTGCTGGGCGAAGACCCGCTCCACGGCCACCGCGTCGGGCCGGACCTCGTCGAGCCACTGCTCGATGCCCGCCTCGATCGCCACCAGCCGGGCGCCGATCTCGTCGTCGGCGGGGGTGCGGACGACCCCCACTTTGATCAGGCTCAGCGGTGCGCCGGGCCGCCCCTCGACGGCGCCGAGCCCGCATCGGGTGAGCCCCGGATCAACCCCCATCACCCGCAACTCGGGCAATCGCACCGACACGCCTCCGCTCGCCGAACATCTGTTCGGTGGCAGACTCTACCGCGTGAGAGCATCCCGCGCACGGCTCTCCCCCGGTCCGTCGAGAGGCGGAGCGGCAGGCGCCGGCTCACCGCCTCCAGGGGATCCGTCTCACGGGTGCTGGGTGGCGGGTTCCGCGTCACGGTCGTTCCCTGCCCGGTCGCGCAGCAGGTCCAGGCGGTTCATCGCCGGCGAGGCCGAGATTCCGTGGATCACCAGGGAGGCCATCGCGGTGAAGGCGACCACGGCCCAGATCTCCTCGGCGGGTACGCCGAAGTCGGCCTGGCCGAGGGCGTAGGCGAGGTAGAACAACGAGCCGATGCCGCGGACGCCGAAGAACGCCGCCACGACGCGCTCGCGCGGCCCCGCCCTGCCTCTCAGCAGGGAGAGCCACCCGACCAGCGGCCGGATGACGAGCAGCAGCGACAGGCCGACCGCGGCGCCCCGCCAGGTGAGCGCGGACAGTCCCCCCACCGCGACGAAGCCTCCGAGCAGCAGGAGCAGCCAGGCGGTGAACAGCCGCTCGATCTGCTCTATGAAGCCGTGCAGCACCCCGTTGTAGCCGTGGCTGCGCTCGGCCGCCCTGATGGTGCAGGCGGTCACGAACACCGCGATGAAGCCGTACCCGTGCACCAGCTCGGTGAGGCCGTAGGCCAGGAACGTCGCGGCCAGCGCCACGAAGCCGTCGCGGTGCTCGGCCAGCCGCAGGTCGGGCTTCTCGGCACGGAAGAACAGCCGCCCCAGCCCTTTGCCGATCAGCAGGCCGCACACCACGCCCGCGACGCACCGGTAGAGCAGGTCCACCAGCGCCCACTCGCCGATCCAGCCGGTCCCCCCGCTGACGGCCAGCGTGATGGCGGCGTACACCAGGGGGAAGGCCAGGCCGTCGTTGAGGCCCGCCTCGGAGGTGAGGGCGAAGCGGACCTCGTCGTCGGCCTTCTCCGAGTCGACGGGCTCGCCGACCTGAACGTCGGAGGCGAGCACCGGGTCGGTCGGCGCGAGGACCGCGCCCAGCAGCAACGCCGCCGCGAGGGGCCAGCCGAGCAGGCCGTACGCGGCGGCGGCCACGGCGAGGACGGTGAGCGGGAGTGTCCACCCGAGCAGGCGCCAGGTCGAGGACCAGCCGCGCCGCCCGAAGGGCCGGTTGATGGCCAGCCCCGCGCCCATGAGCGAGACCAGCACGCAGATCTCGGTGACGTGCTCGACCAGTGTCCGGTGGGCCACCGGATCGGGATCGGGCAGCTCCAGGGGCAGGGCGTAGAGGACCAGACCGACCAGCAGGCAGGCGAGGGGCAGCGAGAAGGGGCGGCGGTTGAGAAGTCGCGGCAGTGTGGCCGCGAGCAGCGCGGCAACGCCCGCCACGGCGAAGATGAGGTCAGGATTGCCCATTGTCCGCGTGATCTGCCCTGGACCACGCGGACAAACCTCACGAGCAGCGCGAGGTCCGAAAAATCGGACTACGCGTCGAGCTTCTCCATGACCTCGTCGGAGACGTCGAAGTTGGCCCAGACGTTCTGCACGTCGTCGCTGTCCTCAAGGGCGTCGATCAGCCTGAAGACCTTGCGGGCGCCCTCCTCGTCCAGCGGGACGTTCAGCGTCGGCATGAAGCTGGACTCGGCCGAGTCGTAGTCGATCCCGGCCTCCTGCAGGGCCTTGCGGACCGGGACGAGGTCGGTGGCCTCCGAGACGACCTCGAACTGGTCGCCCAGGTCGTTGACCTCCTCGGCACCCGCGTCGAGGACCGCGACCAGCACGTCGTCCTCACCCAGCTCGCCCTTGGGGACGAGCACGACACCCTTGCGGTTGAACATGTAGGACACCGAACCCGGGTCGGCCAGCGAGCCGCCGTTGCGGGTCAGCGCGACGCGGACCTCGGAGGCCGCGCGGTTGCGGTTGTCGGTGAGGCACTCGATCAGCACCGCGACGCCGCCGGGGGCGTAACCCTCGTACATAATGGTCTGCCAGTCGGCGCCGCCGGCCTCGAGACCACCGCCGCGCTTACGGGCACGCTCGATGTTGTCGATCGGGACCGAACTCTTGCGCGCCTTGGTGATGGCGTCGTACAGCGTCGGGTTGCCGTCCGGATCGGGTCCGCCCGTCCGAGCCGCGACCTCGATGTTCTTGATGAGCTTGGCGAACAGCTTGCCGCGCTTGGAATCGAGCGCGGCCTTCTTGTGCTTCGTCGTCGCCCATTTGGAGTGGCCGGACATCGCCTAGAGCTCCCTCACCATCTCAGCGAAATATGAATGCACACCGACATCCCCGGTAAGTTCCGGGTGGAAGGACGTGGCGAGCAACGGTCCTTGACGGACCGCGACGATCCTATCCCCAGGTTCGGCCAGTGCCAGCACTTCGACCTCCGAACCCACCGATTCCACCCAGGGTGCGCGGATGAAGACGGCCCGCGTGCTGCCGCGACCGGCGAAGTCGATGTCGGCCTCGAAGGAGTCGACCTGGCGTCCGAAGGCGTTGCGGCGGACGACCATGTCGATGCCTCCGATCGTCTGCTGGCCTTCGATCCCGCCCTCGATCCGGTCGGCCAGCATGATCATCCCGGCGCAGGAGCCGTAGGCGGGCATTCCCGCCTTGATCCGCATCCGGAGTGGTTCGAGCAGCTCGAAGGTCTCGGCGAGTTTCCACATCGTGGTGGACTCGCCACCGGGGATGACGAGGCCGTCGACCGCCTCCAGCTCGCGGGGGCGCCGTACGGCGACCGCTCTCGCGCCCACCGCCTCCAGGGAGCGAGTGTGCTCGCGCACGTCTCCTTGCAGCGCGAACACGCCGATCGTGGGGACGATGGTCACCGATGGTCCTTCCCGTACGGGTGGAGTGCCCCTTCAGCGTATGGCCACCCCTTGGACGGCCCCAAACCGGTTCACGCTCCGACACGGCTCGGAGATCCGGACCGTGACGGCCCGGCCCCGTTCCCCGGTGGCGGCGCCGTGCTCCTCGGGGCGGGATCGCGGGGCACGTGACCACGAGATCGACCCCCTGCGGAGGAAGGGCGACCCCCGTGACGGAGATCGCCCTTTTCCCGGAGTCTCACCGGGCTTCCCGGAGGCTCCCCGCCCCCTGAAGAAAGCCCTGAAAGCCCTCGCCCGCCCTACCAGCCGCGCTCGGCCAGCCGGTGCGGGGCAGGGATGTCGTCGACGTTGATGCCGACCATCGCCTCTCCCAGCCCCCGGGAGACCTTCGCGATGACGTCGGGATCGTCGTGGAAGGTGGTGGCCTTGACGATCGCGGAGGCACGCTCGGCGGGATTGCCGGACTTGAAGATGCCCGAGCCGACGAACACGCCCTCAGCGCCGAGCTGCATCATCATCGCCGCGTCGGCCGGGGTGGCGATGCCGCCGGCGGTGAACAGCACGACCGGCAGCTTGCCGGTCCTGGCGACCTCGGCGACCAGCTCGTACGGCGCCTGGAGCTCCTTGGCCGCGACATAGAGCTCGTCCTCGGGCAGCGAGCCCAGACGCTTGATCTCACCCCTGATCTTGCGCATGTGGGTGGTGGCGTTGGAGACGTCGCCGGTGCCGGCCTCTCCCTTGGAGCGGATCATCGCCGCGCCCTCGGTGAGGCGGCGCAGCGCCTCACCCAGGTTGGTCGCGCCGCAGACGAAGGGCACGGTGAACTGCCACTTGTCGATGTGGTTGGTGTAGTCGGCGGGGGTGAGCACCTCGGACTCGTCGATGTAGTCGACGCCGAGGGACTGGAGCACCTGCGCCTCGACGAAGTGGCCGATGCGGGCCTTGGCCATGACCGGGATCGAGACGGCGGAGATGATGCCGTCGATCATGTCGGGGTCGCTCATCCGGGAGACGCCGCCCTGGGCGCGGATGTCGGCGGGCACCCGCTCAAGGGCCATGACGGCGACGGCACCGGCGTCTTCGGCGATCTTGGCCTGCTCGGCGTTGACGACGTCCATGATGACGCCACCCTTGAGCATCTCTGCCATGCCGCGCTTGACCCGGGCGGTTCCGGTGACGGTCGTCTCGCTGACTTCGGGCGTGCTGCTGGACACGGTCTTCTACCTCACGACGGCTGGCTGCGGACACGGGCCGTCCGAGGACGGCCAGTACGCCTTCCATCGTAGGCGCTGGCGGACTGCCCCCTTACCCGACGCCTTGTCGTCCTTGGATGATCTTCTTGGACAGTATGTACAGGACGTGCGTGTCAGGGGATGACGGGTTTGGCGGAGGCGAGCACGACCCAGACCTGCCCCGGGGCGAAGTTCATCGGCTCGCCCGTCTCGGTGGTGAAGACGGTGCCGTCCTTCTCGTCCGGCCGCGACCAGCGGGCCTTGAACGCCTGCCCGTCACGGAGCACGATCGCCCTGCCCTTGCCCGTGCTGTGCACCAGCGGGGTGTAGCTCTGGTTCTTGTCGTGGAACTGCGAACGCTCCGTCTTGGTGTACTGCACGACGATCGTGGGCGCGCCGAGCTGGCCGCCCTCGGCCGCCATGTCCTTCTTGCCGTCCTGCCAGACCAGCCACTTGCCCGCCGTCTCCGACCAGCCGAAGGTGAAGCGCGCCGCCGGGTACTTCACGCTGTACATCTTGCGCGACACGCCGCCCTCGGGGGCCTCGCCGAAGGTGAACCCGATGTCCTTGGCCTTGCTCGCCTTGGGCGCCCCGGCCAGCAGGTCCTTGGTGTTGGCGAACAGGTTGTAGGGGGCGTAGCGTCCCGGCTGGCGGAAGTACGCGCCCGGCTCCCTGCTGTCGGAGACGTCGAAGAGCGGGGCCTCGGCGATGAAGGGGAGCATCTTGGTCTGCGCGCCCGAGTAGGCGAAGGCCGGTCTGCCGAACTGCGGGACGATGTGCAGGTCGGAGATGCGGGCGCTGCGGACCGGACCGACCTTGGCCGGGATCTTCGAGGAGAAGATCGCCATCAGGCGGGTGAGGCCCGCCTCGACCTGCTCGACGTAGACGATGTCGGCGCTTTTCAGGCCGAGCTGCGGCTTGCCCGCCGAGGTGTTCTCGATCTTCACCGCGAGCACCGCCCGGCGCGCCGCGCCGGGCAGGCCGGTGAAGGGGTGTGTCGGCTCGGGCGTGGGGGTCGGGTCCGCGCTCGGCTCGCCCGCCGCGCCCGCCGGGCTCCCCGGCGAGGCCGGCCCGTCGGAGGAACAGGCCGCGACCGGTGCAAGGACCGCGACTCCCGCCAGCGTGACGGCGATCATCCGGGACACCCGCACGGCTCATCTCCTCAAGTCGGCCACTCGATCACTCAGTCAAGAATCGCCAAGAGCTTACCGGTGTCCGACTTGTCAGATACTCCAGTTTATGTGCGCCTTATTTATCCCTATTCAGCGGCCAGGGCCTTCGGGGGCACGTCGTCGATCTCGAAGAAGGCCGGATACTCGGTGTGCCCCGCCAGCCGCAGCGTGCGGGCCAGCCAGCGGCGCTGCGCCGTCCGGGTGACGCCCACCGCGTTGTTGTAGAACCGGCGGGAGTACAGGACCTTCGCCACCGCGGCGTCCAGCTCCTCGATCAGCTCCGATCCGGCCGGGGTGTCGGCCAGCCGGTCACGGAAGCGCTCCTGGTCGACGACGGCGCGCAGCGCGCGCGACAGGTCGCTCTCGGCGTGCTCGCGCTCCTCGGGACCCGCCGTACGGGCCTCGTGGGCGGCCGCGGCCAGCACCAGGCTCGTCGCCGGGTCCAGCAGCCGGGAGGCCGCCAGCTCCAGGCTGACGGCGGTCCGCCGCACCAGGGCGGCGTCCAGGGACTCGCGGGCCAGCTCCAGCCGGATGTGCAACCGGTCGAGCCGCCCCGCCCGCCAGGAGACGTAGACGGCGAGAAGCACCACGATCGCGCCCGCCACCAGGACCAGCGTGGTCGTCGTCACAGCGCGTCATTCCTCTCGGCCGGCGTACCCGCCGGCTCTCCCCCGGCTCCGACCCCGGTCGGCCCGGCGCCCGCCACCGGGCCTTCCACCGCGCCTTCCGCAGGTCCTGTCACAGTGCCTGTCACGGGGCCCTCCGCAGCGTCTTCCACCGGGCCTGCCACCGCGTCCTCCTCGACCCCGGCCGTGCTCGCCACGGTCTCGTAGACCCGCAGGACGTCGCGGGCGACCGTCGACCAGTCGTACTTGCGCACGGCCTGCCGGGCGGCCTGCGACAGCCTGGCCCGGCGTTCGGGATCGTCGAGCAGCGCGGCGGCCTCGCGGGCGAGCGACGCGGCGTCGCCCGTCTCGAACAACGCTCCCGCCCCGCCGTCGTCGAGCACCTTTCGGAAGGCGGGGATGTCACTCGCCAGGATCGCCGCGCCCGCCGACATCGCCTCGGTCAGCACGATGCCGAAGCTCTCACCGCCCAGGTTGGGCGCGCAGAAGACGTCGACGGTGTGGTAGGCGCGCACCTTGTCCTCCTCGCTCACCATGCCGAGCAGGCCGATCCGGTCGTGGAAGGCGGCCGGAACCCGCTCCAGCACCTCGTCGGCGTCACCGGGCCCCGCCAGCAGCAGGCGCAGCGACGGCCGCTCGGCGGCGAGCAGGGCGAACGCCTCCAGCAGCACCGGCAGGCCCTTGCGCGGCTCGTCCATCCGGCCCAGGAAGCCGATCACCTCGCCCTCGTCCCAGCCGGGGAGCCGCTCACCCTCGGTGTAGCGGCTCACCGTCACCCCGTTGGGGATGAGCACGGCGTCGCCGCCCATGAACTCGACCAGGGTCTTCCTCGCGGCGTCGGAGACGGCGATCCTGCCGCCGATCTTCTCCAGCGCGCTCATGATGACCGGCACCCCCACCGAGAAGGAGCGGGAGTTGCCGTACGAGGCGTGGAAGGTGGCCACGATCGGCCCCCTCGCCACCCAGCAGGCGAGCAGGCCCAGCGAGGGGATCGCCGGTTCGTGCACGTGCAGCACGTCGAAGCGGCCCTCGCGCACCCAGCGGCGCACCCGGTTCGCCGACAGGAATCCGAACGACATCCTGGCCACCGACCCGTTGAAGGGCACCGGGACGGCGCGGCCCGCCGAGATCACGTACGGGGGCAACTCCGCGTTCTCCGCGGCCGGGGAGATCACCGAGACGTGGTGGCCGTCGGCCATGAGCGCCTCCGCCAGGTCGCGGATGTGCACCTGGACGCCGCCCGGCACGTCCCACGTGTAGGGACAGACGATGCCGATCCTCATGCCTGGGCCTTCCTGGGCTCCAGGTCCTCGAGCCAGAGGCGCTGGAGCATGTGCCAGTCCTCGGGGTGCTCGGCGATGCCCTTCTCGAAGACGGTGGCGAGGCTCTGCGCCACGACGGCCACCTTCTCCTGCCTGCTGCCCTCGGCCGGGATCGCGATCTCCTCGTGGAACTGCAGCCCCCAGCCGTTCTCCTCGAAGTAGGGAATCGCCGGGATGAGGGCGGCCCCGGTGTGCACGGCCAGCAGGGCGGGACCGGCGGGCATCCGCGTGGCCGCGCCGAAGAACTGCACCTCGACCCCCTTCGCGGTCAGGTCGCGCTCGGCGGGAAGGGCGACCGGCAGGCCGGCGCGCAGGCGCTGCGCCAGGGTGCCGAAGGTGTGGCCGTCACCGCCGGTGAGCGGCAGCACCTCCATGCCGAGCCCTTCGCGGAAGGCCGTGTACCGGTGGAACAGCGACTCGGGCTTGAGCCGCTCGGCGACCGTGGTGAACGGGTGGCCCGTACCGGCGAACCAGGCGCCCGCCTGGTCCCAGTTGCCCATGTGCGGCAGAGCCAGGACCACGCCACGCCCCCTGGCGAGGTTGTCGTAGACGGGCTCGGCCCCGGCCACCCGCATGCGGGAGACGAGCTCGTCGACGGGGATCGAGGGCAGCCGGAACACCTCGTGGAAGTAGCGGAAGTAGGAGCGCATGCCGTCACGGCTGAGTGCCCGGATCGCCGGGTCACCCGGCGAGGTGCCCTTGACCCTGGCGAGGTTGGCCTCAAGTCTGAGCACCGACTTGCCGCGACGCTTCCACAGCCGGTCGGCGGCGACGCGGAAGGCCCAGGCGGTGAGCCTCTCCGGCAGGCGGGGCACGATCGTCCAGCCGGCGCCGAACGCCGCCGCGACGAGACGATCCTGGGGGGAGGGCTTGTCGGTCATCGCTCTTTCCGATCGGCGGAGGGTCAGCGGAGGGTCCGCGGCGGGGTGGAGACGGCCTGCCGGCGCACGTGCAGCAGGCGCTGGCCGACCGTCACCGCGCTGGCGACGGCGAGCAGCCAGAGCCCCGCGGCGAGGATGTAGGGCACGCCCAGACCCCCCAGACCGGCGGAGACCAGGCCCACGACCAGGCGCTCGGGCCGCTCGGCGAGGCCGACGTCACACGTCATGCCCAACGCCTCGGCCCTGGCCTTGACGTACGAGACCACCGCCCCCGCGACGAGGCAGAAGAGCGCGACCCCCGCCAGCACCCGCTGCTCGCTCACGACGAACCAGAACACCAGCCCGGAGAAGATGCCGGCGTCGCCGACCCGGTCCAGGGTGGAGTCGAGGAAGGCGCCCCAGGTGCTTCCTGAGCCCGTCATCCTGGCCATCACCCCGTCGAGGAGGTCGGCCAGCACGAAAAAGGTGATCACCATCGTACCGGCGAACAGCTCGCCCCTCGGGTAGAAGAACAGGGCCGCGGCGACGGTGCCGAGCGTGCCGACGGCGGTGACGGCGTTGGGGCTGATCCCGTGGCGGGTGAGTGCCCTGCCCAGCGGGGTCAAGAGCCTGGTGACGGCGGGGCGCAGAAGTTTCAACATCGCGCTCCGATCGTAGGCCACCCGGCCCCCGCGCGTGCGGCGGCGGTGGGGGCGGCGCGTTCCGGAGAAACGGCGTTCACGGGGGCGGCCGGGACGACCCCGACACTTAGCGATCCGGTCTCACTCTGGCAAGAGGATCCCCTCACCCCTCTTGTGATATTCGCCACATGGGTATTTGGTGAACAGACCGAGTCCACGCGATTTACCCGACGCGAGAACCGTGAGCACTCGGTAGCGGACCCCGGGGGTGTGGCCCCACCAGGCCGCGGCCCCTTCGGCAACGACGCGGGAGGCGATGTGGCGGAAAGAGCGACCGGCGGAACAGCGGGAGCCGCGGGGAGAGCACCCACGGCCGACCGGCCGGACATGATACGAAACGTCGTGCTGGTCGGCCATTCCGGCTCCGGGAAGACAACGCTCGTGGAGGCGCTGCTGGCCGCGACCCGGACCGTCCAGCGGCCCGGCAGGGTCGAGGACGGCACGACCGTGAGCGACTTCGACGAGGTCGAGGTGCGCCAGCAACGCTCGGTGAACCTGACCGTGGCCCCCGTGGTCCACAACGACATCAAGATCAACCTGTTGGACACGCCCGGCTACGCCGACTTCGTCGGCGACCTGCGCGCCGGACTGCGCGCGGCCGACGCGGCGCTGTTCGTCGTCTCGGCCGTCGACGGCGTGGACGGCCTGACCAGGATGATCTGGGACGAATGCGCGGCGGTCGGGATGCCCCGCGCGGTCGTGATCACCAAGATCGACCACCAGCGGGCGAACTTCGAGGACACCCTCGGCGCCTGCCAGGAGGCCTTCGGCGAGGGTGTCTCGCCGCTCTACCTGCCGGTGGTGACCAACGGCAGGGTGAACGGCCTGATCGGCCTGCTGAGCCAGCGGTTCTACAACTACGCGACCGGCACCCGGACGGAGAACTCCCCCGGCCCCGCCTACGCCGACCAGATCGAGCTCTACCGGGGCGCCCTGATCGAGGGCGTCATCCAGGAGAGCGAGGACGAGTCCCTGATGGACCGCTACCTCTCCGGCGAGGAGATCGACACCAAGGCCCTCATCGAGGACCTGGAGAAGGCCGTCGCGCGCGGCGGCTTCTACCCCGTGCTGGCCGCGGGGGCGGGCGTGGGCGCCCTGGAGATCCTGGAGCTCGTCACCCAGGGGTTCCCCTCGCCGCCCGAGCACCCCATGCCCGAGATCATGTCGATCGGCGGCGAGCCCGTCTCCGGCATCACCTGCGACCCCGAAGGCCCCCTCGTCGCCGAGATCGTCAAGACCACCAGCGACCCGTACGTGGGCAGGATCAGCCTGGTGCGGGTCTTCTCCGGCACGCTGCGCCCGGACATGACGGTGCACGTCTCGGGGCACGGCCTGTCCGACCGCGGACACGAGGACCACGACGTGGACGAGCGCATCGGCACGCTCTCCTCGCCGCTGGGCAAGCACCAGCGGACGGTCCCCAAGTGCGTGGCCGGGGACATCGCGGCGGTGGCCAAGCTGTCGCGCGCCGAGACCGGCGACACCCTGTCCGACCGGGACAACCCGCTGCTGATGACGGCCTGGTCCATGCCGGAGCCACTGCTGCCGGTGGCGATCCAGCCCAGGTCCAAGGCCGACGACGACAAGCTGAGCCAGGCCCTGCAGCGGCTGGTCGCCGAGGACCCCACCCTCAGGCTGGAGAACAACCCCGAGACCCGCCAGCTCGTGCTGTGGTGCATGGGCGAGGCCCACACCGACGTGCTCCTCGACCGGCTGAGCCGGCGGCACGGCGTGGAGGTGGAGAAGACCGAACTGCGGGTGCCGCTCAGGGAGACCTTCGGCGGCAGCTGCCAGGCCCTGGGCCGCAACGTCAAGCAGACCGGCGGCCACGGCCAGTTCGCCGTCTGCCACCTGGAGGTCGAGCCCCTGCCGTCCGGCGGCGGCTTCGAGTTCGTGGACAAGGTCGTCGGCGGTGTGGTGCCGCGCCAGTTCATCCCCTCGGTGGAGAAGGGGGTCCGCACCCAGATGCAGCGCGGCGTGCTCGCCGGCTATCCCATGGTGGACGTGCGGGTCACGTTGTACGACGGCAAGGCCCACTCGGTCGACTCCTCCGACATGGCGTTCCAGATCGCCGGGGCGCTCGCGCTGAAGGAGGCCGCGGCCAAGGTGCCCATGCTGCTGCTCGAACCGGTGGACGAGGTGTCCATCCTGATCGCCGACGACCACGTCGGCGCGGTGATGTCCGACCTGTCCTCGCGCAGGGGCCGCGTGCTCGGCACGGAGCCGGTGGGCGTCGGGCGCACCCTGGTCAGGGCCGAGGTGCCCGAGCTGGAGATCACGCGATACTCGATCGATCTGAGATCCATCTCGCACGGGACGGGGACGTTCCAGCGGGTCTTCCTGCGTTACGAGCCGCTTCCCCCACATCTGATGGACAAAATCACCGGCTGACAGAGCGGTGACGGGTGTGCCGGACGGTGCCCCACCTCACAGGAAGGGCGCACCGTCCGGCACGCCCGTCACAACATACGCTCATGTAACGGAGTCATCACGAAAGGATTTCGTTTTTCCGGTCAGAGCACACCGGTGCTGGTGCCACACTGGGGAACCATGCGAAACGGACGCCCTCTTCTGGCCGCTGCCGCCCTCGCCGTCCTGACCACGGGGGCCGCCTACACCTTCGGTCCCGAGGCCGCACCCGCCCGGCCGAAGGGCGACAAGAGCTCGGCGGCCTCGTCCGAGACGGCCGACGCGACGACCGCCGCCTCGGCGCGCTGCGACGTCGACGCGAAGTATCCCAAGCGGCAGCTGCGCGGAGTGTGGATCGCCACGGTCAAGAACATCGACTGGCCCTCGCGCACCGGCCTGTCCCCGGCCCGCCAGCAGGCCGAGTACGTCAAGATCCTCGACGACGCGGTCAAGCGGCGGTTCAACGCGGTGTTCGTCCAGATCCGTCCCGCCTCCGACGCGCTGTACAAGTCGGATCTGGAGCCGTGGTCGCAGTATCTGACCGGCACGGTGGGCAAGGACCCCGGCTGGGACCCGCTGCCCTTCCTCGTCGCCGAGGCCCATCGGCGCGGCCTGGAGTTCCACGCGTGGTTCAACCCCTACCGCGCGTCCGCCGACGGCGACCTGTCCAAGCTGCCCGCGAGGCACCCCGCCCGGCTCCACCCCGAGTGGATCGTGAAATACGGGGGTCTGGCCTACTACAACCCCGGCCTGCCCGCGGTCCGCGACTATGTCACCAAGGTCGTCAAGGACGTGGTGACCCGCTACGACGTCGACGGGGTCCACTTCGACGACTACTTCTACCCCTATCCCGTGGCGGGCGCGAAGTTCGCCGACAACGCCGCCTTCGCCAAGTACGGCAAGGGCGCCACCCTCGCCGACTGGCGCCGCGCGAACGTCAACAAGCTGATCGCGCAGGTCGACAAGACCGTGCACGAGGTCAGGAACAGCGTGAAGTTCGGTGTCAGCCCGTTCGGGATCTGGCGCAACAAGGCCGAAGACCCCAGCGGTTCGGCCACCGGCGGTATGTCCGCGTACGACGCCATCTACGCCGACGCCCGTCACTGGATCAAGAAGGGCACGGTCGACTACGTCATCCCGCAGCTGTACTGGCCACGCGGGCTCAAGATCGCCGACTACGACGTCCTGATGCCGTGGTGGGCCAACGAGGTCAAGGGCACCGGCGTGCACCTCTACATCGGCCAGGGCCTGTACCGTGTCGGCGCCACCGACACGGCCGCCTGGACCAAGCCCGGCGAGATGTCCTCCCACCTCACGCGCAACCGCAAGTACGAGCAGGTCACCGGTGACGTCTACTTCAGCGCCAAGCAGCTCGCCACCAACCCGCTGGGAGCGATCGACCGCGTCGCCAAGGACCACTACAGCCGCCCCGCGCTGCTGCCGCTGATGAAGGACCGCGGCGGCCAGGCTCCGGCCAAGCCCGCCGACGTGCGGCTCCAGGGCACCTCCCTCGGCTGGAAGAGCTCTCCTGACGCCCGTTCGTACGCGGTCTACCGGATCGCCTCGGGCAAGCCCGGAGACTGCGCCATCGCCGACGCCCGCAACCTGGTCGCGGTCGTGCCCGCGGCGGCCGGCGACCGCCAGACCTTCACCGCGACGGGTGGCGGCACCTACCTGGTCACCGCCCTGGACCGCCTGCAGAACGAGAGCGATCCCACCACGGCCAAGAACGGGACCTGAGAACCCGATCCCCGCCGGTCTCCTGACACGCTGGACCGGTGACACGATCTTGCCCTACGGTTCCAGCACCTGGCAGGAGCCTGAAGGGGAGGTCGTTCGTGAAGCGGACGCTTGTCGCGCTCGCGGTGGTGCTGGGCCTGCTGTGGCCGGGGGCCGCGCAGTCCGCCACTCGAGTGGACGGACGGGTGGTGCTGATCGGCATTCCCGGCCTGCGGTGGAGTGACCTCAGCCCCACCGGCACCCCGAACCTGTGGCAGCTCGCCGGGCGGAGCGCGGTCGGCTCCCTCTCGGTCCGCACGGTCGGCAGGGTCACCTGCCCCTACGACGGGTGGCTGACGGTGTCGGCGGGGGTGAGGTCCGCGGTCGGCTACGGCTGCGGACTCCCCCCGCTGCCCGAGCCCGACGAGGCGGGCGCGGTCATCCCCGGCTACGAGTACCTGCACCGGGTCGCCGGCCAGCGCAACGCGGGCGCCCTCGGCGAGGCCGTTCACGCCGCCGGTGAGTGCACGCTGGCGATCGGCCCCGGGGCCGCGCTCGCGCTCGCCGACCGCTCGGGCAGGGTCGACGTGTACGCCCCCTCCCCCGCCCAGATCCGCGCCGACGCGCTCACCGGGTGCCGGGTGATCGCCGTCGACGTCGACGACCTCATCAGGCCGTACCTGACCGGCGACCGGCTGCCCCGGGAGGAGGACGGGCTCACCGCGCGGGAGCGGGCCGCGGCGCTGCGCCTCGCCGACGCCAAGGCGGGGGCGGTGCTGAGCATGCTGCCCGAGGACACCCGGGTGCTGCTGGCGGGCCTGTCCGACCACGGCGGCAACCCGCACCTGCGGGTGGCGATGATGCGTGACGCAGACGTCTCCGGCCGTTTCCTGGGCGCGGCCTCCACGCACCGCGACGACACCACGATCCTGCCGGACATCACCGCGACGATGCTCTCCCTGACAGGCGTCGCGGCGCCGCCGGGTGTGATCGGGGTTCCCTGGCAGGCCGCCGAGAGGCGCACCGGCGGCACCGAGACGGCGCGGGTCGCGCTGGATCGGGCCGACGTGGCCGGGGAGACGATCAGGAACGTGGGTGGGATCTTCTTCACCACCGTCGCGGTGCTGCAGGTCGCGTTCTACCTGGTCGCCTTCCTGCTGATGCGCCGCAGGCGAGGGCTGAGCGGTATCCGCGTCGCCGCGGTCGCGCTGGCCTCGGTGCCCGTGTCGACGTACCTGGTGAACCTCACCCCCTGGCATCACGCGGGCTCGCCGGTGCTCGCGCTGGTCGGCGGAATCGCCGGATGCGCGTTGCTGCTGGCCGCGACCGCGCTGGCGGGGCCCTGGCGCCGGGCGCCGCTCGGGCCGCTGGCGGTGGTGGCGGGGGTGACCGCGGCGGTGCTGGCGGGCGACCTGCTGACCGGGACGACCCTGCAGCTCAACAGCGTGATGGGCTACAGCGCCGTGGTCGGAGCCCGCTACTACGGGCTGGGCAACATCCCGTTCGCGCTCTTCGCCACCTCGGTGCTGCTGTTCGCCGCCACGATCGCGCACCGGCTGACGCGCGCCGACCGCGCCGACCGCGCGGACGCGCCGGTGGACCGGCCGGCTCTCGGCGATCACGCCGATGCCCCCGTGGTGGATCGACCCGCGCACGAGGGCGCCACGGTCGCCGTCGTGTCGGCTCACCCGATGGGCGGGAGCCGCGCGAGCGTGGTCGCGGCCGCCGTCGTGGCGGCGCTGGGCGGTTTCGCGATGATCCTGGGCGGCTGGCCGGGCGTGGGCAGCGACTTCGGCGGGGTGATCGCGTTCGTGCCGGGCATCGCGGTGACCGCGCTGCTGATCGCGGGCAGGCGGGTCTCGATCGTCAAGCTGGGCGCGTTCTGCGTGGCGGGCGGCGTCATCGTGATGTCCATCGCCTACCTCGACTATCTGCGTCCCGCGGGCTCGCAGACGCATCTGGGCCGTTTCGTCGGCCAGGTGTTCACCGGGGAGGCCCTGGAGGTGATCGGCCGCAAGTTCGGCGCGATGCTGGGCACACTGCTCAACCCCAACCTGATGCCCGTCGTGATCGCCGCGGTGGCCTTCCTCGTCTACGCGCTGCTCCGCCCGGAGCAGGCGAGCGCGGGGGTGCTGCCCGCCGCGTTCGCGCACTCCCCCGCGCTGCGGGCAGGGCTGATCGGCACCCTGGTCAGCGGGGTGGTCGGCATGCTGGTCAACGACTCGGGGGCCGCGGTGCTGTCCATGGCGCTGGCGCTCGCCGTGCCGCTGACGCTGTCGGCGGGCATCAAGGCGCTGGACGAGGACGTGCCGCGCTACGAGGAGCCGGGCCAGCAGCCGGCGAGCAACTCCCTGGTGTCGCGCAGCAGCTGAGGAAGCACCCTGGTCTGGCCGACGACGGGCATGAAGTTGGTGTCGCCGCCCCACCGGGGCACCACGTGCTGGTGCAGGTGGGCGGCGATCCCGGCGCCCGCCACGCCTCCCAGGTTCATGCCCACGTTGAAGCCCTGCGCGCCGCTCGCCTTGCGCAGGGCCACCAGCGCCCGCCGGGTGAAGTCGGCGAGTTCGAAGGTCTCGGCCTCGTCCAGGTCGGTGTAGTCGGGCACGTGCCGGTAGGGGCAGACCATCAGGTGGCCGGAGTTGTAGGGGTAGAGGTTGAGCAGTGCGAAGACCTTCTCTCCCCGCGCGACGACCAAACCGTCCTCGTCGCTCATACGGGGGATCTCACAGAACGGGCAGCCGTCCTCGGGGCCGGAACCCGCCGGTTTACCCTCCCCCTTGATGTACGCCATCCGGTGGGGGGTCCAGAGTCTCTGGAACGCGTCCGGTGTCCCCGCTCCGTGCTGCGCCTCCGGCTCGTTGCTCATGGCCGCCAGCATATTGCCACGCCGATTACCGTCGTCTCGCGCCTCCCCCCGGCCTTCCCGAGCCTCCGAGAAGGCCCGCCGGGGCTAAAGGCCCGTGGGCGCCTCAGGCCCCCCGTGGAAAGGTTTCCGAGCCCTCCACGGGAGACCTTCCGCCGCCCAGAGTGCTCAGACCTGGACGCGGCGCTCGATCGCGTCGACGATCTCGGCGATCGCCTCGTCGACCGGCACCCCGTTCTTCTGCTCGCCGTTGCGGAAGCGGAAGGAGACCGCGCCGTTGGCGATGTCGTCGTCGCCCGCCAGGAGCATGAAGGGCACCTTGGACTTCTGGGCGTTGCGGATCTTCTTCTGCATGCGGTCGTCGGAGGCGTCGACCTCGATCCTGATGCCCCGCTCGCGGGCCTTCTTGGCCAGGTCCTGGAGGTAGGGCGCGTGGGCCTCGGCGATCGGGATGCCGACCACCTGGACCGGCGCGAGCCAGGGGGGGAACGCGCCGGCGTAGTGCTCGACCAGGACGCCGAAGAAGCGCTCGATCGAGCCGAACAGCGCCCGGTGGATCATGACGGGCTGCTGCCGGGAACCGTCGGTCGACTGGTACTCCAGCTCGAAGCGCTGAGGCAGGTTGAAGTCGAGCTGGATCGTCGACATCTGCCAGGAGCGGCCGATCGCGTCACGGGCCTGCACGGAGATCTTCGGCCCGTAGAACGCCGCGCCGCCCGGGTCGAGCACCAGCTCCAGCTTCTCGGACTCGGCGACCTCGCGCAGGGTCTCGGTCGCCTCCTCCCAGTCCTCGTCGTTGCCGACGAACTTGACCGGGTCCTTGGTCGACAGCTCCAGGTAGAAGTCGTCGAGGCCGTAGTCGCGCAGCAGGTCGAGCACGAAGCGCAGCAGCGACTTCAGCTCGTCGCGCATCTGCTCGCGGGTGCAGTAGATGTGCGCGTCGTCCTGGGTGAGACCCCGCACGCGGGTGAGGCCGTGCACCACGCCGGACTTCTCGTAGCGGTAGACCGTCCCGAATTCGAACAGCCGCAGCGGCAGCTCCCGGTAGGAGCGTCCGCGCGCCCGGAAGATCAGGTTGTGCATCGGGCAGTTCATCGGCTTGAGGTAGTACCTCGCGCCTTCCAGCTCCATGGGGGGGAACATGCCGTCGGCGTACCAGTCGAGGTGACCGGAGATCTTGTAGAGGTTCTCCTTGGTGATGTGCGGGGTGTTGACGAAGGAGTATCCCGCCTCCTCGTGCCGCCTGCGCGAGTAATCCTCCATCACGCGGCGGATCACGCCGCCCTTGGGATGGAAGACCGGCAGGCCCGAGCCCAGCTCGTCGGGGAAGGAGAACAGGTCGAGCTCGGCGCCCAGCTTGCGGTGGTCGCGCTTCTCGGCCTCCTCCAGCAGGTGGAGGTATTCGTCCTGCTTCTCGCGCGACTCCCACGCGGTGCCGTAGATCCGCTGGAGCTGCGGGTTCTTCTCGCTGCCCCGCCAGTAGGCGCCGCCGGAGCGCATCAGCTTGAACGCCGGGATGGACCGGGTGGTCGGCACGTGGGGGCCGCGGCACAGGTCCTTCCAGCGCAGCTCACCGGTCTTGGCGTCGAGGTTGTCGTAGATGGTGAGCTCGGCACCGCCCACCTCGACGCTCTCCTCCTCGGCCGCGCCGCCCTTGAGGCCGATCAGCTCCAGCTTGTACGGCTCCGAGGCGAGCTCCTCGGCGGCCTGCTCGTCGGAGACGGGCCTGCGGGAGAAGAGCTGCCCCTGCTTGACGATCTCGCGCATGCGCTTCTCGACGCGCTTGAGATCCTCGGGGGTGAACGGGTCCTTGACGTCGAAGTCGTAGTAGAAGCCGTTCTCGACCGGCGGGCCGATGCCCAGCCTGGCCTCGGGGAAGATCTCCTGGACGGCCTGGGCCATGACGTGCGCGGTGGAGTGGCGGACGATGGCGCGCCCGTCGGGGCTGCCCGCGGGAACCGGCTCGATCACGTCGCCCTCGGCCACCGGGGCCGCGAGGTCCTTCAGCTCGCCGTTGGCGCGGGCGGCGACCACCGAGCGGCCGTCCGCCTCCAGCGCCTCTCCGTACGTCGTGCCTCCCGCCACCACACGCGCTGCTCCGGCGATGGTGACACGAAGTTCTGGCACGGCGGACACTGTTGCTCCCTGGGAGAGGTCGACGAATGGTCTGGGAATCGATGCTACCGGTGTCGGCAACGCGATTTCTCAGGCGTCGCGGCTCCGGCGGTAGCCCAGGGAGGTCAGCTCGGCCCGGGTGCCGCGGAAGACGTTGCGGTCGAGGGGCCTGTTCGAGTGCTGGTGGATCGTCCACCTGTCCCACGGCCTCGGCACCTCCGGCCTGCCCCGGGGGTGGTCGGGCGCGGCGATCCACAGCGGATAGGGCTCCAGCCCGGCGCAGTTGCCGCTCCGCGCGAACGACAGGAACGTGTAGATCACCGGCTTGACCCCGGCGAGCGCGACGACCGCCTGGCACCAGACGCGGGCGAACCGCGCCACCCGCTGCGCCGGTAGGTGATCGTTGGTCTCCAGGTCGAGGGCGAGCAGGTCCCCCCTGCGCAGCCCCGCCCGCCGCACGATCCGCAGGAAGTGCACCGCCTGCGCCTCCGGGTCTCCCGCGGGACGGGCGAAGTGGTAGGCGCCGCAGACGATCCAGCTCTCGCGCATGCCGTTCCAGTTGGTGGCGAACCACTTGTCGGTGAAGGTGCTCCCCTCGCTGGCCTTGGCGAACGCGAAGGAGACCCCGCCCCTCGCGTGCGCGCCCCAGTTGACGGCGCCCTGCCAGTTCGACACGTCGATCCCCTGCAACATGGCCGTCAGGCTAACCGCCGGACGGGACGGGGCACACGCCCGACGCTCCCTCGGCGTACTGCCATTGCGGCTGCTTTGGCTAGGCTTGGTCGGCGTGAACGCAGCAGCCCAGACCTCCGGCGCCTACGCGGCCGGCATCGCGACCATCACCTCCGGCGGAACCGTGCTCGACACGTGGTTCCCGTCCCCGCGGCTGGGCGAGCCCCCCTCGCCGGGCACCACGCGGCTGACCGAGCGGGAGGCGGCCGAGGAACTCGGTTCCGAGGTCGCCGCGCTCCTCGGCCCCGACGAGGACCGCGGCGTGGAGGTGGTCGCGGTGCGCACCGGCATCGCGAAGCTGTCGGAGGCCCCCGCCGACGCCCACGACGCCTACCTGCGCCTGCACCTGCTGTCGTCGCGCCTCGTCCAGCCGCACGGCCAGAACCTGGACGGGCTGTTCGGCCTGCTCAGCAACGTGGTGTGGACCAACCACGGGCCGTGCGCCGTCGAGGGCTTCGAGCAGGTGCGGCTCCGCCTGCGCGCCCGGGGTCAGGTGACCGTCTACGGGGTGGACAAGTTTCCCCGGATGGTCGACTACGTGCTGCCCACCGGCGTCCGGATCGCCGAGGCCGACCGGGTCCGTCTCGGCGCGTACCTGGCGAGCGGCACGACCGTGATGCACGAGGGCTTCGTCAACTTCAACGCCGGCACGCTCGGCACCTCCATGGTCGAGGGCCGCATCTCGGCGGGTGTCGTCGTGGGCGACGGGTCGGACGTCGGCGGCGGTGCCTCGATCATGGGCACCCTGTCCGGCGGCGGCAAGCAGGTCATCTCCATCGGGCGGCGCTGCCTGCTGGGTGCCAACAGCGGCGTCGGCATCTCCCTGGGCGACGACTGCGTCGTGGAGGCGGGCCTCTACGTCACCGCCGGGACCAAGGTGGTCCTGCCGGCGGAAGGGCCCGAGGGACGGGTGGTCAAGGCGTCCGAGCTCTCCGGCGCCTCCGGTGTGCTGTTCCGCCGCAACTCCACCTCGGGCGCGGTCGAGGCCGTGCCCCGTACGGGGACGAGCGTGGAGCTCAACAGCGTCCTGCACGCCAACGACTGACCGTCTGATCGTCGGCTCTCGTCCGGGAGCCGCTCCGGGAGCACGGCCCGCCGTCCTCGCGAGGGGCGGGGACGCCTCTCCGGTTCGTCCCGCGCGGGGCTCGCGGATGTTCGTCCGCGGGCCCCTCAGCTGACAGAGTGGCCCCACGGGTCCGCTGGGGCCCGCTTGAGCCACTGGGGCCGCTTGAGTCACTGGGGCAGCCGGGGCCACTGGGGCCACGACCCTCACGCCCGAACGGGGGCGGTCCGCGCTGGAAGGATTCGGATGACCGGTCAGGGGATGGCGGGCGACGGTGAGATCGGTGGCAGCGGTGGCAGCGGTGGCAGCGGTGAGAACGGTGAGAACACGGCCGGGGCGGTGGCCCGGTGGGTGACCGGGCTGTTCGCGCCGCAGGTGCTGGTCATCGGGCTGCCTCCGCTCGTCGGGCTGATGGCGGACGGCTGGCCCGGTGCGGTCTGGGGCCTGGTGGCCTCGGCCCTGTGCGGCGGGATCCCGGCCCTGGTGATCCTGAACGGGGTCCGTTCCGGACGCCTCGACTCCCACCACCTGGTCGACCGGTCGAGCCGTACGGTTCCGCTGCTGGTCGCGGTCGCCTCGGTGGTCGTCGCGCTGACGCTGCTGATCCTGCTGGGTGCCCCCCGGCTTCTGGTGGCCACGGTGACCGCGATGCTGGCCGCGCTCGCGGTGACGGTCCCGATCACCTTCCGGTGGAAGATCTCCTTCCACGCGGCCGTGTCGGCGGGCACCGTGGTGGTGCTGGCCCATGTGCTGCCCGCCGCGCCCACGCTGGTCGCGGGCGCGCTCGTCGTGGCGACGGTGTGCTGGGCGCGCGTCAGGCTCACCCACCACACACCCGCCCAGGTCGCTGCGGGGACCGCCGTCGGGGCGGGGACGGCGTGGGCGGCCCTGAGCGCCTTCGGCGTCTGAGCGGGACCGCCCCCTACGTGGGTGGCGGGGGAGAAAGAGCCCTCAGAGGATCGGCGTCGCCGACGGCCGCTCGCGCGGGGCGCCGGGCGGCAGGGGCGTAGGAGCCTTCACAGGAGGCTCTTGAGGAACTCCCGCGTCCGGGTGCCCGGGGAGTACTCGGCGGCGACGAAGTCGGTGACCCCGGCCTTGGCGAGCGCCTCGATCCGCGCCGACACCTCGTCCTCGTCTCCGACGATCGCCACATCCGCGGGCCCTGCGGCGCCCTCCCTGTCGAGCATCGCCCGGTACGACGGCAGCTGGCCGTAGATCTCGAATCGCTCGGCGGCCAGTGCCCTCGCCGCCTCGGCGTCGTCGGTGACACAGACGGGCAGCGCGCACACGATCCTCGGCTCAGGGCGCCCCGCGGCCCGCGCGGCCTCGGTGACGGCGGGGGCGACGTGCTCGGCCACCGTCTTGGCGCCGGTCATCCACAGCACGGTGCCGTCCGCCACCTCCCCGGCCAGCCTGAGCATCCTCGGGGCCAGGGCGGCGATGAGCACGGGCATGTCCCTCGGCCCCGGCGTGTTCAGGCCCAGCCGTGCCGTGAGGGTCTCCCCCTCGAAGGAGACGTTCTCCCCGCGCACGAGCGGCATCAGGATCGACAGGTATTCGCGCATGTGGCGGGCGGGCCGCTCGAAGCTCATGCCGTAGATGCCCTCGATCACGATCTGGTGCGAGAGACCGATACCGAGGGCGAGCCGCCCGTCGAGGGCGGCGTTGACGGTGAGCGCCTGCTGGGCGAGGACCGCCGGGTGGCGCGGGTAGGTCGGGACGACGGCGGTGCCGAGCTCGATCCCCGGCACCTGGCTTCCGGCCACGGCGAGCGCCGTCAGGGCGTCGAGGTCGAACGTCTGGGACATCCAGACGGAGGAGAAGCCGTCGTCGGCCCCGCGGGCGATGCTTTCCCGTACGTCGCCGAGCGCGTCCGGCTTCTGGGAGCCGCTGAGGAACAGTCCGAATCGCATCGTTACCGAACTCCGTTCTAGGAAGTTTCGCCCAGTCTAGATCGCTCGCGGCGAACACACGGCGACCCGGGCACGGCGAGTCGGGGGCGCACGGCGCGAGGCCGGGGGGCTCACGGGAGTTCGGTGAACCGCTCCACCTGCTCGATCTTGCCCGCGATGACGATGACGTCCCCGTACCCGAGTACGGTCCCCGCGTCGGCGTAGGTGAACTCGTCGTACTGGCCCTTCACGCACACCACGGTCACGCCGTACTTGCGCCGCAGGTTGGACTCGCCCAGGGGCACGCCGACGTACTCGCGGGGCGGACGGGTCTTGACCACCGCGTAGTCGCCGTCCACCTCCATGTAGTCGAGCATCCGCCCGTTGAGCAGGTGGGCCAGCCGCTCCCCCATGTCGTGCTCGGGAAGGATCACGTGATGGGCGCCGACCCGCTCCAGGATGCGGCCGTGCTCGCGGCTGATCGCCTTGGCCCAGACGTCCTCGATCTCCAGCTCGACGAGCAGGGACGTGGTGAGGATGCTGGACTCCAGGTCGGTGCCGATCGCGACCACGGCCCGGTAGAAGTCGGGCACCCCCATCTGCCGCAGCGCCTCGATGTCGGTGGAGTCCGCGACGACGACGTGGGTGAGCTTTCCCGCCAGGCTCTGCACCACCTTGGGGCGGTTGTCGATCGCCAGCACCTCGGTGCCCCTGCGAAACAGCTCGACCGCGAGGGAGCTGCCGAAGCGGCCGAGCCCGACGACCACCACCGGGTCGTTCCTTCTGTCAGCCAACGATCGTCCTCTTTCGGGAGTCCGCGGCCACGGGGGTCCGCCAATGCGAGGAGCCCGGAGGCGGACGACAGCCTCCAGGCTCCTCTATGCGTCTCACTGCGCGGGCCATCAGGCCCGAATTCGCCCGATTCTATCTCAGGGGAACTCCAGAAGGGTTTCCTCGCCGCCCTCGGACTCCCCTACGGATCCCGCGAGGGTGTCGAGAACCTGCTGCCCGTACTTGGCCAGCTTGTTCTCCCCGACCCCGCTCACCGTGCCCAGCTCGGCCAGGGACGAGGGCGCCCTGGTCGCGATCTCGCGCAGGGTCGCGTCGTGGAAGATCACGTACGCGGGCACGCCCTGCTCCTTCGCGGTGGCTCCGCGCCAGGCGCGGAGCAGCTCGAACACCGGGACCGCCTCCGGCGGCATCTCGACGGGATCGGCCCGGCGCGAGGTGGAGGTCGCCGAGGACCGGGAGGCCTTGGCGGCGCGCGGCGCCCTCTCCGGCTCGCGCCGCAGTGGCACCTGGCGTCTGCGGCCCAGGACCTCCGCGCTCGCCTCGGTCAGCACCAGCGTGCCGTAGTCGCCCTCGACGGCGAGCAGTCCCTGCGCCAGCAGCTGGCGGACCACGCCGCGCCACTCGGCCTCGCTCAGCTCCGTGCCGATGCCGAACACCGTCAGCCCGTCGTGGTCGTGCTGGATGACCTTCGCCGTCTTTTTGCCGAGGAGAATGTCGATGATCTGACCGGCGCCGAACTTCTGGCGGCGTTCGCGCATGAGCCGGAACACGGTCGACAGGACCTTCTGCGCGGCGACCGTGCCGTCCCACGACTCCGGGGGCGACAGGCAGGTGTCGCAGTTGCCGCAGGCGGTGCCCTCCTGGCCGAAGTAGGCGAGCAGCCGCACGCGGCGGCACTCGACCGCCTCGCACAGGGCGAGCATCGCCTCCAGGTGGGTGGCCAGGCGGCGCCGGTGGGCGTCGTCGCCCTCGGAGGTGTCGATCATCTTGCGCTGCTGCACGACGTCCTGGAGGCCGTAGGCGAGCCACGCGGTGGAGGGCAGGCCGTCGCGCCCGGCCCTGCCGGTCTCCTGGTAGTAGCCCTCGACGGACTTGGGCAGGTCGAGGTGGGCGACGAAGCGCACGTCGGGCTTGTCGATGCCCATGCCGAACGCGATCGTGGCGACCATGACGAGGCCGTCCTCGCGCAGGAAACGCGCCTGGTTGGCGGCGCGGACGCGGGCGTCGAGCCCCGCGTGGTAGGGCAGCGCCTCGATGCCGTTCTGCACCAGGAACTCGGCGATCTTCTCGACCGAGTTGCGCGACAGGCAGTAGACGATGCCCGCGTCGCCCGCGTGCTCGGTGCGCAACAGCTCCAGCAGCTGCCGCTTGGGCTCGTTCTTGGGGGCGATGCGGTACTGGATGTTGGGGCGGTCGAAGCTCGCCACGAAGTGGCGGGCCTCTTCCAGGTTCAGGCGGGAGGCGATCTCGGCGTGGGTGGCCTTGGTGGCCGTCGCGGTCAGCGCGATGCGCGGCACGTCGGGCCAGCGCTCGTGCAGCGCGGACAGGGCGAGGTAGTCGGGCCGGAAGTCGTGCCCCCACTGGGCCACACAGTGGGCCTCGTCGATCGCGAACAGCGAGATCACTCCGCTGTCGAGCAGCCGCAGCGTCGCGTCGACCCGCAGGCGCTCCGGCGCCAGGTAGAGCAGGTCCAGCTCTCCGGAGAGGAAGGCCGACTCGACGGCGCGGCGCTCCTCGAAGTCCTGGGTGGAGTTGAGGAACCCGGCCCGTACGCCGAGGGCGGTCAGGGCGTCGACCTGGTCCTGCATGAGCGCGATGAGCGGTGAGATCACCACTCCCGTGCCCTTCCGCACGAGGGCGGGGATCTGGTAGCACAGCGACTTGCCGCCACCGGTCGGCATGAGCACGAGGGCGTCGCCTCCGGAGACGACATGCTCGATGATCTCCTGCTGGCCCTCCCGGAACGAGTCGTAGCCGAAGACGCGCTGCAGGACCCGCGACGCGTCGCTCGCCTCGGGGCCGTTCTCGGGGGAAGCCATCGGGACAGTGTACGAGGATCTTCCCGCCGGTCGGCGACGAACAGGCCGCAACCGCGGGAGGCGCCCGGCACCGCACCAGGCCATATCGGGCCATACGGACCGGGGGCGTCGGTGTGGGGCGGGCCGTGTGCCGGTTCGGCGGTGACGGAGCGATCCAGCGGGGATGGAGCGGTTCGATAGAGATTTCGATCGAGATAGGGAGCGGGGGAAGGTGCCGCCGGGAGGGTCGGTCCTCCCGGCGACACCGGCTTGCTTCCCTGCTGTCTTATTTCGGCTGCTTTGTTTCGGCCTTCTTTCGGGTCTCCCGCGGGATCACGGGTTGACGTTGATCGTGAAGGTCGACGTCGTGTTCTTGATGTTCTGGAAGTTGTCGCTCATCCGGAGGTTGTTGAACGTGGCCGAGCCGACCGCCGGTCCCTGGCCCGGCTCGGGCATCTCGTTCGCCCAGACGGCCCAGCCGGACTTGGCGTCGAAGGCGTCGCCGCTCTTCCTGGCACCGGTGATCGAGATGTTCGTGAAGATCGTGTCGGTGACCGGGTTCTGCGGCTGGCCGCCGACGTAGTTGGTCTGGAACATGATGCCGCCGTAGGTCGGGTCCACGATGTCCACGTTGCTCACGCGGATGCCCTGGAAGACCTTGGAGGCGGAGAAGACCCAGATCGCCGGGAAGACCTGCTGCCCCCAGAAGTGACCGCCGGCGCGGACGATCGAGATGTTCTCGAACCTGGTGGGCGGGCTGGCGCCGAAGCCGTTCATCGGGTAGCCGAAGTCCAGCGAGCTGATCGTGATGCCGGAGTAGACGAGCGTGTCGGCGATGTAGATGTTCCTGAAGACGTTGTCGTACCCGCCGTAGACCGCGACGCCCGCGGCCCGCCAGGTCAGGATCGACGTCAGGTTCTCGTAGACGTTGCCGCGCATGTCGGCGCCGCCGGCGTCGATCGCGGAGAACAGCGCGAAGCTGTCGTCTCCGGTGGCGCGGGCCTCGTTGTTGCTGACGAGGTTGTCGGTGCTGCCGTTGGTCATGTTGATGCCGTCGGCGAACATGTTGCGGATGCGGGAGTTCTTGATCGTCACCCGGTCGGTGTTGGCGCCCCAGTAGAGGCAGACCATGTGCTCGTTCCAGATGTTGTCGATCACCACGTCGGCGACGTTGGCGAAGTCGAACACCTTGCCCGGCCCGTCGATGCGGGAGGTGTAGTTGCCGAAGTAGGCGAAGTTCGCGAAGGACGAGCCGTTCGCGCTGGCCTCGGCGCGGAAGCCGATGTCGGTGTTGTCCTGGTTGCCAGGCGCCCGGAACTGGGTGTACCAGGGACCGGCGCCGACGACCTTGACGGCCTTGCCGTAGACCTGGAACTTGCTCGCCGTCTGGTAGGTGCCCGCCGGGAGATAGACGCCGACCAGGGTGCCGGTGGTGTCCATCCGCACCCGGTCGAGGGCGTTCTGCACGTCCTGGTGGGTGAAGCCGGTGGGGGTCGTGTACCTGGCGGGGTCGGGGTTCGCGATCGGCGAGACCTGCTCGGTGTTGATGAAGTCGATCGCGTACGTCGTGGTGTTGGCGGGGTCCTTCTGCAGCCTGATCTTGCTGCCTGCCGGGACGGTGGTCCCCAGCATGACGTTGGCCTCGTCGTAGATGTGCCGCGGCCCGCCGGAGCCTGGCGAGTTGCCGGGGCCCGCCTCGGGGCCGTACAGCCAGGCGTACTTGGACGTCAGGTTGATCGGCTTGAGGAAGGTGCCGTTGACGTAGATGTTCAGCGTCGAGTCGATGCCGCCGCCGCCCGGGGCGTCGGGGATGGAGAAACGGGTGACCAGGGTGTTGGTGCTCGCCTTGGTGGTGAACTCGACGTAGCTGCCCGTGCTGTTCAGCGTCACGGCCCTGCGGCCCGACGCCTCACCCGCCACGTCGCCGATGGTGCGGTTGGGGCCGACCACCGCCGCCCCGCCGCCGACGACGGCGTCCTCGGCCTCGTACATCTCGTACGGCATGTTGGCGCCACGACCGACGAAGAGCGGCTGGACGGTGGTGTTGTTCGCCCGCTTGACCGGCAGCTCGTTGGCGTCGTCGGCGAGGACGGTCCTGACGGTGTACTTGCCGTTCGCCGCCGTCCAGGTGCCCAGGTTCACCGGGCTCGTGGTGGCACCCGGCGCGATCACGCCGCTGTGGGAGCCGGTCAGGGTACGGACGACGGTGCCCGCCTCGTTGAGCACGGTGAGGGTGATGCCGTGGGCGCCGCTCGCGGAGGCGAGTGTGCCCTGGTTCTTGATCGCCACGGAGAAGGTGACGACGTTGCCCACGGCCGGGTTGCCGGGGGTCCAGCCGGTCGTGGCGACCAGGTCGGAGGTGTCGACCGGCCTGACCACGAGCGGGGCGGAGCTCGTGAAGGTGTTGTTCGACTCGTTCTGCTCGATGACGGTGTCGTCCTCGTCGACCTTGGCGCTCAGCGGGTAGCTGCCCGCGTCGCGGGGACCGGCGGCGGCCGACACCGTGACGGACGCTCCGGCGGCCAGCCCGGCGACCGAGGCGGTACCGACCTTGGTGGTGCCCAGGTAGAAGTTGACGTTCGTCGCGCCGGAGGCAGCGGAGCCGCCGTTGCGCACCGTGGCCGAGAGCGTGACGGAGTCGGTCTCGACGGGGGACGCGGGGGACGCGGTCACACCGGTGATCGTCAGGTCCGGGTTCGGCGCCGGGGTGCCGATGACCTGGAACTCGGCGACCTGCCCGGCGGGGGCGCCGGTGTTCGAGGTGAACCTGAGCTGGACGTCGGCGTAGGCGCCGCTGACCGGGATCGTCACCGTGTTGCCCGAGGCGGGGTCGAAGGTGTGGTTCGCCGCCGCGGCCAGGGTGGTGAAGGTGGTCGAGCCCTGTCCTCGCCCGAGAACCTGGATGTTCTGCGTGCGCGTCGCCCAGACGCTGTCGGGGTTCAGCTTCACCACGACCGAGCTGAGGGTGGCGTTCGCGCCAAGGCTCACGGTCAGCGTGTTGGGGTAGCTGCCGCCGTTGCCCTCCCAGTAGGTCGCCGTGTCGTTGTCGTTGGCGTTGGCGGCCACGAAGGTGAAGACCGAGGAGGAGGCGGTGATCGCCTTGCCGACGGCAAGGTTCGACCCCGGCGGGGTGCTGCCCGTACGGGTGACGGTGTTGCTGTTTCCCGACTGGTTGCCCGCGGCGTCCTTGGCCTTGACGTGGTAGGAGACCGTCGCGGTGGCCGGCTGGGTGTCGGTGTAGGTCAGCACGTTGCCCGCGACGCTGGCGCGCAGGGCGTTGTTGGCGTAGACGTCGTATCCGGTCACGCCGACGTTGTCGGACGAGGCGTTCCAGGTCAGCCTGATCTGGCCCGAGCCCGGCTCGGTGTAGGCCAGGTTCGACGGCGTGCTCGGCGGTGTCGTGTCACCGCCGGAGCCGGGTCCGTACACCTCGAACTCGGAGAGCTGACCGGCGGGCCAGCCCGTGTTCGCGGTGATGTTCAGCCGGAGGTAGCGGGCGCTGGTCGTGGCGAAGTCGATCGTCACCGTGTTGCCGGTCGCCGGGTCGAAGGTGCGGCCGGCGGAACCGGCGACGGTCGTGGTGGGCGTGGCGCTCGTGCCCGCCAGCACCGACAGGGTCTGCGTCCTGGTGTTCCAGGCCGCCGCGGGCGGCAGCTTCAGGACGACCTGGTTGACGCTGGTCACGGCTCCGAGGTCCACCTGAACCCACTGCGGGAAGGTGTTGTTGCTGCTCTCCCAGTAGGTGGTGGCGTTGCCGTCGGTGACGTTGCCCGCGCCGTAGGGGGCGTTGACACTGCTGGAGGAGGCCGCCTTCCCCACCGCCAGGTTGGGGCCGGCCGCCGCCGAGGCCGGTGCGGTGACCGCCCCGGCCAGAGCGAGCAGGCTGGTCGCGGCCGTCGCCGCCATCAGCCGTAACGCCAGGTAGTGCTTTCTCATCGCGTTCCTCTATCTCTCGTCTGGGACGACAGGGTCGGGAGGGAGGCCGCGGCCTCCGCCACGCGACGCGCTCGGCACCCGGGGGTGCCTCGCCCACAAGGCGCCGATCCCCGGTCCTCTTGTTCCGGGTCCTCGGAATCCGGCGGGCCGGCCGGATGATCTGTGCCGGCCGAGCCGTGAGCCGTGCCTCGTTCGTCGCTGGGGGGTGCTGGTCGCCGTTACGCCGGGGTCCTTCCTGCGGAGGTGGCCGGCGGGACGAGCGACGGTGAACGTCGGATCTTTCGATGGGGCCCGGACGGGGGGTGTCCGGGATCGCGGGCCCTGACCGGTCGCGGCCCGGGGCGCTCCGCCGGGCGCGGGCCACGGCGCCCTACCTTCGACTGCCTTCGACGGCCGTCGACGGCCGTTCAGGTCGGCACGAGGGCGATGAGTGTCGCAACCGGCTGCCAGGGCGGCGAACGGCCGCGCGATGCCGAGGACGACGTCACCTGGGACCTCTCCGAAGGGGTGGGAGAGATGCGCCGAAGCAGCACATCACTGCCGCAAGTTGCGGAGAATAGAGAGAATTTAACGGGACTTTGCAATATTTTTGCACTGCGCTGGCCAAAGGTTACATACGTGCTACGGCCGCGTCAACGGGTCGAGAAGGCCGGTTCACCTTGCCCCGGACCCTTCTGTGCTGCCCGGCCGGCCACCTGTCCCGGACGCCGAAGAGGACCGCCCGCGCTGGGGGCGGTGAGAGCGCGGCGAAGGCATAGGGTGGCCCACTGGAGTGGTCAGTCGGGCTGAAAGACATCCAGGTCGTAACCGTGCCGAGTCGTGGCGATTCAAGGATGAGGCGACCGGGCGGTCGCCTCATCGCGGAGCCTGCCGGTTTCGAGGCGGCCGTGGAGGATGCCGACGAGCCGGTGGGCGAGCTGTCGCAGTACGATCTCGCGGGCCACTCCGTAAACTCTGATCCTGTCGCGGAGCACTGCCTTTCGGCGGGGCCCAAGGCCACAGAGGTGCCCACCCGTCAGACGGCTGCCGACCAGCGAGTCCGCCTACGGCGACCCGCTACGACCGATGAGGACACACGTGCCGGCGATTCGGCGAATCACCACGCGAAATGCTCGGTTCCAGCAGTGGGAGTCCCTGCTCACCAACCGCAACAAGCGGACCCGGGCCCGCGAATTCCTGGTCCAGGGGGTCCGTCCGATCTCGCTCGCGGTGAAACACGGCTGGCCCGTCCACGCGCTCATCCACAACGGGCAGCGCGACCCGTCGAAGTGGCTGGAGGAACTGCTGCGCACGGTGCGGGTCGAGCGGATCGCGATGGATCCCGAGATGCTGGCGGATCTGGGCGAGAAGAACGAGGCACCGCCCGAGGCCGTCGCCGTCGTGGGAATGCCCGCCGACGACCTCGGCCGCATCGCGGTCGGGGACGACTTCCTGGGCGTCGTGTTCGACCGCCCGACGAGCCCCGGCAACATCGGCAGCATCATCCGCTCGGCCGACGCCCTGGGCGCGCACGGGCTGATCGTGGCGGGTCACGCCGCCGACGTGTACGACCCGAAATCGGTCAGGGCGAGCACGGGCTCGTTGTTCTCCCTGCCCGCCGTCCGGGTGCCCGCGCCGAGCGACGTGCTCGGCTGGGTGGCCGCGCAGCGTGACCGCGGTAAGCCGATCGTCGTGGTGGGCACCGACGAGCACGGCGACCGCGACGTCTTCGACTTCGACTTCACCCAGCCGACGCTCCTGCTGGTCGGCAACGAGACCAGCGGGCTCAGCGGCACATGGCGCGAGGCGTGCGACACGATGGTGAGCATCCCCATGGCCGGGGCGGCGAGCTCGCTGAACGCCGCGAACGCGGCCACCGCGATCCTCTACGAGGCGTCCCGGCAGCGGATCACCGCTGCGAGGACCGGCCGGCGGCGGTGAGGTCGGCGGCGGCGAAGAAGGCGACCGCTCTGGTACCGATCCGCATCAGCTGACGGGGGCGGACACCCGCCCCCACGGGCACGCGACGGCCACGGACGGCCACGGCGACCACCGTGTGCGGCGGCAGGACCTCCCCCAGCGTCGCCGTCATCGCCGGCAGGTTCTTGTCCTGATGGCCTCCCTGCCAGTTGGTCTGCTCGTCGTAGGGCGGATCGGTGATCACGATGTCCGGCTCGTGGCCGTCGATCGCCGCGGCCAGCTGGGCGGGATCGAAGACGTCGGCCCGCCGGAGCCGGTGAGGCACCGGGCCGCCGCCCGCGGCCAGTCGGCGGGCGAGCCGCTCCGCCGCCTCGGCGGCCTGCGCGTAGCCGGGTTTGCCGAAGCGTTCCGCCCGGTCCGCCAGTTCCGCCGCCCTGCTTCGCAGCCCGGTCTCGGTCAGCAGGCCCAGGTTGGCCCGTGCCGTACCGAGTGCGTCCTCGGAGAGGTCGGAGGCGAGCAGCGCCTTGACGCGCGGGCGCTGGAGGAGGGCCAGCACGGTGAGCAGGTAGCCGCTCCCACAGCAGGGGTCCCACACCACGGCCGGATCCGCGCCACCGCGCAGAGCCAGGGCTCGCTGGAAGATCTCGGCGGCGAGCCGTACCGGGAAGGCGGGCATGCCGGGGGCGGAGTGGAGAACGGAGCCGCCGGCGAGGTCGCTGTGATCCACCCGTGTCGTCTCGTACAGGTATGCCAATCCGCCCGTCCTTGTCGTCGAGGCCCTCAGGTTATCCCTGCCGCGCCTTGATCCAGCGGAGGGGAGAACAAGCCCGCACGCCCGCTTTCGGCCGTTCCCGCCACTTGAGGCACGCACGGAGGAGCTCGGGGCGCCCACCTGATCGCATGAGGGTCTGGAGGGCCGGAGGCCCCGCCCAGGCCATCTCGATCACGGCCCGCCGCGCGGGCCCTTCCTGGACAGAGGAAAGCCCCTCGGCTGGTGTCAGCCGAGGGGCCCTGACCTGCTTCTTGCTAGTGTGGGCGATACTGGGATCGAACCAGTGACCTCTTCGGTGTGAACGAAGCGCTCTCCCGCTGAGCTAATCGCCCGCCCTGTGCGGCCCCTCACGGTGCCGACGTGGAAAACCATACAGCAATCCGGGAGCACTCGCGAAGCGGTGTTCGCCACTAGAATGATCTTGAAAGACGACACGGTCGGGAGGCAAAGGTCTGAGGATGCATCCGGCGGGGGGCTACGGTGTCATAGCATCGTCCTGATCCGTAGAAGCACCGAACGACCCGCGCTCGACCCGAATCACCCGAGACGCCCCGCCGGGGAGTCGACGGTGACCAAAACGAGACGCAAAACCCTTGCAAATACGGCCCTGTTGGTGATGTTTAGCCAGGTAGATGCCCAAATGTCGCGCTGTGATGTGTGTTACAGAAGGGCGTGGAGGCGGAATCTTTCCTACAGGTTTCTTTGTTCCGCGTGGTAGCTCGCGAGGGACGAAGCCGTTCGTAGCAGTGAGAGCAGTGAAAGCCCCGCAGAGGGGACCGACGACGAAAAAGGTTTGGCTGACGATGAACAGCTCCACCGTCTCTGCCGAGCTAGGCCTTCGGCTTGTGGTCCCCGACCGTACCACCGTCCCCCTGCTCGCCGGACTCAGCTATACGGCCGGTGATCCGTACGCGATCAGGATGGCCTTCCACGTGGGCAACGACGAGCCCGTCGAGTGGATCTTCGCTCGCGAGCTGCTGACGGTCGGCATCGTGCGGCGGGTCGGCGACGGGGACGTCCAGGTGTGGCCGGCGCGCGCCGACGGCGAGCGCACGTTGCACATAAGCCTCACCTCGCCGTTCGGCCAGGCCCTGTTCGAGGTGCCGCTGGCCCCGCTCACGGAGTTCCTGCACCGGACCTACGAGCTGGTCCCCGCCGGTCGCGAGACCGACTTCATGGACCTCGACGCCGAGCTCAGCAACATGCTCTGGAGTTCCTGACCCGCGCCCCGCGGGGGGCTGCCCGGCTGTCGGAATCGTCCGCGACGCCCTCCCCCAGGCCGGGGGCACATCAGGTTCCGGATTTGAGCAGGTCCCGCATCCGGGCGATCTCGATGCCCTGACCCGCCACGACGTCCTTGGCGGTGGCCAGCATGGCCCGGTCGGCGCCCTCGCGCAGCTGGAGCCCGGCCATCGTGACCGCCGCCTCGTGATGAGTGATCATGAGGGTGAGGAAGAGCGTGTCGAAGGCCGGCCCTCTGGCCGCCCTGAGCCGGTTCATCTCCTCCAGCGGGAGAGTGTGCGCGTCGTGGTCGCCGTGCTCGCCCGGAGTCCTTCCCACCGTCTTCAGCCATGAGGTCATGGCCGCGATCTCGGGTCGCTGCGCGGCGGTGATCCGCTCGGCGAGCCTTCGCAGGGAGGGGGACGACGACCTGGAGGGCACCAGCTCCGCCATCTCCAGCGCCTGCCGGTGGTGCGGGATCATGCCCTCGGCGAACCTCACGTCGGCCGCGGTGACGCGCGCCTCGGATTCTCCCAGCCTCTCGCCCGGTCTCGCCGTGCGACCGCTCTCCCCAGGGCCGCCAGGAATGATCACGGGCGCGCCGGATTCGGCGACGAGCGGGGCAGGCCGCTCCGATCCGGTCTCCGCGCATCCACCGAGAACCGATGCCACCATGATCATGGCGATAACCTGACTCGGCACACGCATCCTCCGCATAGCTTCAATAATGGGGCAAGTGGACCGACATATTGGGGGCACCGTGCGACCGATCGTGGCATTCGGCCTGGCCGGGTTACTTCTCGTGGCCGGGTGCGGGGCGGACCCGACTCCCGCGGCCTCGCCGCCGTCCGCCGCCACCTCGGCCCCTCCGGCCACGCCGGAGGAGAGCCCGAGCTCCACGGGGCAGACGACCTCCGCTCCCGGCGTCTCCGGTGACGGCATCCACAGCGACAACATCACGCATGTGGCCAACGTGCCTCCCGGCGCCCCGCTCGACGGGCCCCAGGCATGGGGGACCGACCTGGCCTTCCAGGGGGACTACGCGTTCGTCGGCAACTTCGAGGGCTTCACCGTCTTCGACATCTCCGAGCCGTCGAGCCCCTCGGTGGTCAGCCGGGTGCTCTGCCCCGGTGAGCAGAACGACATCTCGGTGAGCGGGGACCTGCTGTTCCTCTCGATCGACTCCGTCCGGGCCGGCACCGAGTGCGACGCCCAGCGCGGAGAGCCGGAGTCCGACGGTTTCGAGGGCATCCGGATCTTCGACATCTCGGACAAGAGCCACCCGAGGTTCGTCTCCGCGGTCCGTACCGACTGCGGTTCCCACACGCACACCCTCGTGCCCGGCAAGAGCTCGGACAAGGTCTACCTCTACATCTCCTCCCCCGGCCCGGAGCCCGAGTCGACGACCTGCCCCGCGCCGCACAACAAGCTCTCCGTGGTCGAGGTGCCCGTCAAGGCTCCGGAGACCGCCAAGGTGGTCTCGAAGCCGGTGCTCTCCGGTCAGCTCCCCGAGGACGGGATCGGCGGCTGCCACGACCTCACGGCCTACCCCGAGAAGGACCTCGCCGCCGCGGCCTGCTTCGGTGACGGGTTCCTGCTGGACATCGCCGACCGGGTCAATCCCAAGGTGCTCAAGCGCGTGAGCGACAAGGAGAACTTCTCCATCTGGCACTCGGCGACGTTCAACAACGACGCCACCAAGATCGTCTTCGGGGACGAGCTGGGCGGCGGCGTCAGCGCGACCTGTGACTCCAACACTCCGAAGACCAAGGGCGCCAACGCGGTGTACGACCTCGGCAAGGACCGCAGGCTCACGCTCCGCGGCTACTTCAAGATCCCGAGGGAGCAGGCCGCCGACGAGAACTGCGTCGCGCACAACGGGTCGCTGCTGCCGGTTCCGGGCAAGGACATCATGGTCCAGGCGTGGTACCAGGGCGGGGTGTCCGTCTGGGACTTCACCGACGCGGACAAGCCCCGGGAGATCGGCTTCTTCGAGCGGGGCCCGATCCCGGGGCTCGGCGGATCCTGGTCGGCGTACTACTACAACGGCCACATCTACTCGAGTGACATCACCAGGGGCCTGGACGTGCTCCGCATCGACGACCCCCTCACCGATCCGGCCTCCAAGGTCAGGATCAAGGAGCTGAACGCGCAGACCCAGGTGTCCTACTAGCCCCGTTTCCCACCCGCGCCACATCGTCGCGCCTCAGCGGCGATGTCCGATCGACGCGGTCCGATCGACGCGGCGGGTGAGCCCTCGCGTCGATCGGGGGGCGCGTGCGGGACACGGGATCGGCGGGCAGCCGGACGACCGGCGGCGGGGGGGGGGGGCCCCCCCCCCCCCGGGGCGCCGGGGGGGGGGGGGGCGCCCGGGGGGCGGGGGGGGGGGGGGCGCGCGGCGGCGAACCCCCAAGGCAGT
>NZ_JBIAZS010000025.1:0-104233 GCF_042899335.1 Streptosporangium sp. NPDC000095 | reverse complement strand
TCCGACAGGCTCCCCTTGACCGGCGCGTCCAGCCGCCACTCGGCCACCCCCGCCGGCACCGCGAGCCCGTCCCCGCCCGCCGCCCGCGCCAGGCGGGGGACGAGCACCGTGCCGGACCGTACGGCCAGCTGCGGCTCGCCGGAGCCCGCGGCCGCGAGCAGGGCCGCGCCCGGCACGTCGTGCTCGTCGAGGTCCACCAGCACGATGCGATCGGGGTTCTCCGACTGTGCCGACCGCAGCAGGCCCCACACCGGCGCGTTCGCCAGGTCGCGCACGTCCTCACCGGGCCCGGTCGCGACGGCGCCCCTGGTCACCACCACCAGCCGCGCCGACCCGAACCGCTCCTCGGCCAGCCACTCCCGCACCAGCCCCAGAGCCCGGCGCGTGGCCTGTCGTGCCTCGCCCGCCACATCCGCGTCGGTCCCGGCTCCCGGGAAGGAGGTGAACACCAGGTCGGGAACCGCGTCCGCACCCGCGAGCGACCCCAGGTCGGCGAACTCCCCGCTCACCACGCCCGCCGACCGCAGGCCGTGCGTGTCGGGGCCGAGCAGGGCGGCCCCGATCGCACCCGGCGTCTCCACCACCGGGAGCACCGCCCAGTCGAGGCGGAACAGGGAGTCGTGACGCGAGGTGGCGGCCGCGGAGAGCGACTCTGCGGAGACGGGGCGCGAGACCAGCGAGCGTACGGACGCGACGGCGGCCCCTGAGGTGTCGGCCAGCCGCAGCGACACGGTGTCCGGACCCTCCGACCACAGCCGCACCCGCACGGCGGAGGCGCCCGTGGCATAAAGGGAGACCCCACTCCAGGCGAACGGCAGGCTCACGCCGCGCCCTGCGGTCTCCTGCTCGCCCTCCAGCAGCGATTCGGCGTGCAGGGCGGCGTCCAGCAGCGCCGGGTGCAGGCCGAACCTCCCGGCGTCGGCGGCCACGCCCTGGGGCAGGTCCACCTCCGCGAAGATCTCCTCACCGCGCCGCCAGGCCGCCCGCACCCCCTGGAACACCGGGCCGTAGCCGTAACCCTGGCCCGCCAGCCGCTCGTACAGGCCGTCCACCTCCACCGGCGTCGCATTCGCCGGAGGCCACTCGACAAGATCGAACACCTCCGGAGATCCGGCAGGGGTCACGAAACCGGTCGCGTGACGGGTCCACGGGGCGTCGAGCGGGGCGCTCTCCGAGCGCGAGTGGACGGCGACCGGACGGCGACCGGACCCGTCGGGCGCACCTACCGACACCTGTACCTGCACGCCGTCGTCCCCCAGCGGCAGCGGCGCCTCCAGGGCCAACTCGTCCACCACCCCGCATCCCACCTGGTCACCGGCACGCACCGCCAGCTCCACGAACGCCGTACCCGGCAGCAGCACGGTGCCCGAGGCCGCGTGGTCGGCGAGCCAGGGGTGGGTCTGCAGCGAGAGGCGGCCGGCGAACAGCACCCCGTCGGAGTCGGCGAGCATCACGGCCGCGCCCAGCAGCGGGTGCTCGGCGGCGACCAGCCCCGCCGAGGTGACGTCGCCTCCGGACACGTCGGCGTCCAGCCAGAAGCTTCGGTGCTGGAAGGCGTAGGTGGGCAGGTCGACCCGCCGCGGGCCGTACGGGGCGAACGCCTGCTCCCAGTCGACGCTCAGGCCGCGGACGTGGGCCTCGGCCGCCGAGGCGAGGAAACGGCGCGGGCCGCCCTCGTCGCGGCGCAGGGAGCCGAAGGCGGAGGCGTCGACGCCGGCCTCGTCGATCGTGTCCTGGACGCTCATCACGAGCACCGGGTGCGGGCTCGACTCCAGGAACACGCGGTGTCCCTCGGCCAGCAGTGTCCGGACCACCTGGTGGAACTCCACCGGGTAGCGGGCGTTGCCGAACCAGTATTCGGCGGTCAGCTCGGCGGTGTCGAGCAGGCCGCCGGTCACCGTCGAGTAGAACGGGGTGTGGCCGGTCTTCGGGGAGACCGGGGCGAGCAGTTCCAGCAGCCGCTCGCGCAGCGGATCGACCTGGGCGCAGTGTGAGGCGACCGAGGAGGCAGGCACGCGGCGGGCGCGCACGCCCTCGGCCTCGCATCCGGCGACCAGCTCGGCCAGGGCGCCGACGTCGCCGACCACGGTCGAGGAGCGGGGGCCGTTCTTGCCGCCGACGGACAGCTTGCCGTGCCAGCGGGCGAGCCGCCGCTCGACCTCGTTGGCGGGCAGCGCGACCGCGGCGACCCCGCCCTTGCCCAGCAGGGTCTCGGTGAACAGCCGGCTGCGCAGCACGATCACGCGTACCGCGTCGGCCAGCGACAGTCCTCCGGCCACATACGCGGCGGCCACCTCGCCCTGCGAGTGACCGACGACGGCGGCCGGCCTGACCCCATAGGACTCCCAGAGCGCGGCGAGCGAGACCATCACCGCGAACAGCACCGGCTGGACCACGTCCAGCCGGTCCAGGGAGGGCGCGTCCGGTGCGCCGCGCAGCACGTCGAGCAGTTTCCAGTCCACGTGGGTCTCGATCTCCGCCGCGCATTCCTCCATGCTCCGCGCGAAGACGGGGAAGGAGTCGAGCAACTCGACGGCCATTCCCGCCCACTGGGACCCCTGACCGGGGAAGACGAAGATCGGGCCTTCCCCGGCGGAGGCGACGCCCTCGACCACGCCGGGGGCCGACTCGCCCTCGGCGAGGGCGGCGAGGGCGGCGAGCAGTTCCTGCCTGTCCCCGGCGACGACCACGGCGCGGTGGTCCCACGCCGACCGTGTGGTCAGCAGGGAGTGTCCGAGATCGACCAGTCCCAGGTCCTCGTGGGCCTCCACGTGGGCGGCGAGGCGCGCGGCCTGGTCGCGCAGCGCCTTCTCTCCTCTGGCCGACAGCGCCACCGGCACCGCGGCGGGCTCGGTCCGCTCCTTCGCGACGGCGGCCGGCGCTGCGCCCTCGCCGCCCTCGCCGCCCTCGCCGCCCTCGCCGCCCACGTCGTCCGGGACGCGCTCGGCGGCCGGGGACTCCTCCAGGATCACGTGGGCGTTGGTGCCGCTGACGCCGAAGGAGGACACCGCGGCCCGGCGCGGGGCGCCGGACTTGTCCCAGGGCAGGTCCTCGGTCAGCACTTCGACGGCGCCGACGGACCAGTTGACATACGGGGAGGGCTCGTCGACGTGCAGGGTACGGGGCAGCACGCGGTGCCGCATCGCCATCACCATCTTGATCACACCGGCCGAGCCGGCGGCCGCCTGGGTGTGGCCGATGTTCGACTTGATCGAGCCCAGTTTGAGCGGCTGGGCGTCGCCGCGGTCGCGCCCGTACGTCGCCAGCAGGGCGTGCGCCTCGATCGGGTCACCCAGCTTGGTGCCGGTGCCGTGCGCCTCGACCACGTCGACGTCTCCGCTGGACAGTCCGGCGTTCGCCATCGCCTGGCGGATGACCCGCTCCTGCGAGGGGCCGTTCGGCGCGGTCAGCCCGCTGCTGGCACCGTCCTGGTTGATCGCCGAGCCACGGATGACCGCCAGCACCGGGTGCCCGGCGCGCACCGCGTCCGAGAGCCGTTCGACCACGATGACGCCGACACCCTCGGAGAAGCCGGTGCCGTTGGCGGAGGCGGAGAACGCCTTGCAGCGGCCGTCGGCGGCGATCACGCCCTGCCGGCTGAACGCGGTGTAGGTACCGGGGGTGGACATCACGGTCACGCCGCCGGCGAGGGCGAGCGAGGTCTCGCCCGTCCGCAGCGACTGGCAGGCGAGGTGGATCGCGACCAGGGAGGCGGAACAGGCGGTGTCGACGGTGAGGGTCGGGCCTTCCAGGCCGAGGGCGTAGGCGATCCGGCCGGACACCACGCTGGTGGCGTTGCCGGTGACGAGGTATCCCTCGATCTCCCTGGGCGCCTTGTCCAGGCGGGGTCCGTAGTCCTGCGGCTCCGCGCCGATGAACACGCCGGTCTGACTGCCCTTCAGCGAACGCGGGTCGATACCGGCTCGTTCGAAGGCCTCCCAGGCGGTCTCCAGGACGAGGCGCTGCTGCGGGTCCATCGCCTCGGCCTCGCGCGGGTTGATCCCGAAGAATTCGGGGTCGAACTCCGCGGCGTCGTGCAGGAAGTGCCCCACGCGCGCGTAGCTGGTGTTGGACTTCGCCGGATCGTCGTCGAACAGCCGGCCCAGATCCCACCCCCGGTCCGTGGGAAACCCGGTGACCGTCTCGCGCCCCTCGACGACGAGCCGCCACAGCTCCTCGGGAGTGGCGACGCCGCCCGGGTAGCGGCAGCCGATGCCGACGATCGCGATCGGTTCGTCGGAACCGGCGGCCGCGCGGACCTCGGAGATCCTCTCCCCCGCCAGGTCGAGGATCTCGGTGAACAGGTAGGCGGCGACGGCCGCCGGGGTGGGGTGGTCGAAGGCGATCGTCATCGGCAGCTCCGCGCCGATCCGCTCGGCCAGCCGGTCGTGCAGTTCGACGGCGGCGAGCGAGTCGAAGCCCATCTCCCTGAACGCCTGGTCGGGGTTCACCTCCTCGGGCGCGTACGGGAGCATGTTCCCCAGGATCTCGACGGTCAGGTCGTGCACGAGCCCGACCAGGAAGCCGAGCCGCCGCTCGACGGGCAGGTCCGCGAGGGATGTCGCGAACGCCGAAGGTTCTCCCCGCCTGCCGCCCGCCGCGTCGGAGGTGCTGGAAACGAACTGCTCGGACTCGCTCATCGGTCCACTCCACGTCGTGTGAAAAGCCGTATAGATCTTCGAAGTCGGCGGAGACCACCGCGGGTCCGCGCCGGACGGCCCCGCCGCTCCGCCCTGCCGGGGCTCGGGCCGCCGAGGTCAGGGCCCGGCGAGGGCTCAGCAGGGGCTCGGCCCACCGAGGTCGGGGCCGGTGGGATCTCAGTCGTATTTCCTGGTGAACTCGACGCGCGAGGCGGACACGACCTCGCCGCCGCGTACGACGACCTCGGTGGGCGCGGGGCGCCCGAGGAACATCAGCAGGCTCGCGGTCATCCCGTACGCGCCGGCGTTGGGGATGCTCACCACGTCGCCGACCTCGAGCACCGGTAGCGGCACGTTCTTGCCGAGCACGTCGCCCGGCGTGCACAGCGGCCCCGCCAGGGTCGCGACCTCCCGCTCGGCGGGGTCGGTCTCCTCCAGCCGCACCGACACCGGCAACAGCCGGCCCAGCCCGGACATGCCGCCGAGGGTGTTGATGCCCGCGTCGAGGATGACGAACTTGCGGCCCCGGCTCTCCTTGATGTTGACCACGGTGCACAGCAGCTCCCCGCAGTCGCCGACCAGGTGACGGCCGGACTCGCAGGCGATCCGGGGGACGCCGCGGCGCCAGTCGGGGAACTCCTCGTCGAGGACGTCCTCCAGTTCCGCGCGGAGGTTGGGGTAGGCGGGCCGCTCTCCCGGCGAGAGGTACGGGGCGGCGAATCCCCCGCCGATGTCCAGGAGGTGGACGGGCAGGCCCACCTCCCGCCGGAGTCGCGCAGCGACGGAGATGGTGTGGCGGAACTCGCCGACGAGGCTCTCCTCGTCCTTGGCGTTGCTCAGTGAGAACAGGTGGGCCCCGAACAGCCGGGTGCCGGGCACCGCGCGCAGCTCGGGCATCAGCTCCGGCAGCGTCTCGCTGTCGATGCCGAACTGCGACGGCGTGCCGGTCATCCTGATGCTGGTGGCGGCGCTGGAGGTGGCGCTGTTGACGCGCAGCAGGCAGTCGGCGACCACGCCGTGCCCGGTCGCGACCTCTCCGACGTGCCGCAGGTCGCTCGGCGACTCCACGGAGAACGAGGTGACCCCGGCGCCGATCGCGACCCGCAGCTCCTCGTGGGTCTTGCCCGGCCCGGTGTAGAGCATCTCGGAGCCGGTGAAACCGGCCTCCAGCGCGGCGGTCAGCTCGCCGGTCGAGCTGATCTCGGCCAGGCAGCCGCGCTCACCGGTCCCGCGCAGCGCCCGCGCGATCTGCGGGTGCGGGTTGGCCTTGAAGGAGAAGAAGAGTTCGAAGCCCTCGGGAAGCGAGGACAGCAGGGAGTCACGGGCGGCCGTGACACGGTCGAGGTCGTAGACGTACAGCGGGGAGCCGTACCTGGCGACGAGGTCCGCGTTCCGCGTCATCGCGCGCTCTCCTCCAGCAGCGACGCCAGCCGCTTGCGCTCGTTCTTGCCGTTGAGGGTGAGGGGGAACCTGTCGAGCACGTGGCAGGCGGCGGGCACCTTCGGCGGTTCCAGCCGCCTGGCCAGCTCGCGCAGCACCACGTGGGAGGGCAGGTCGCCCTCCACGAACACGACGAGGTCGCGGTGCTCGTCGGGGGGCAGCGCGACCGCCGCCGTGACGCCGGGGATGTCCATCGCGGCGGCCTCGATCTCCACCGTGCTCATCCGGGTGCCCTTGCGTTTGAACATGTCGTCACGCCGCCCCTGGAAGTAGAGGTAGCCGTCCTCGTCGAGCCGTCCGTAGTCGCCGGTGTGCAGGCGCACCTCGCCGGTGTCGGGGTCGGGGCGGTAGGCACGCGCGGTCAGGACGGGGTCGCGCCAGTAGCCGGCCATCACGTTCGGCCCGGCCACGACGATCTCCCCGACCTCCCCCGGGGGCACCGGGCGGCCCTCGCCGTCCAGGATGAGCACCCGGGTGCCCGGCAGCGGCCTGCCGGACGCGCCGGGGCGCTCGGCGTCGAGCTCCGGTTCCATGATGGTGACGCGCTTGCACTCGGTGATGCCGTACATCCGGACCACCCGCGCGCCGGGGAACGACTCGTGCAGGCTGTCGATGGTCGCGGCCGGCAGCGCCGCCCCGGTGTTGGTGAACATCCGCACGGTGGGCGCGGAGCCGGGGGCGCGCCTGGCCAGCGTCGCGATCATCGCGCCCAGGGAGGGGACGACCGGGACGATCGTGGCTCCGCACTCGCGGATCTGCCGGAGCAGCACCAGGTCCGGCTCGTCACCGGCCAGCACCAGCTCCGCGTGGCCGAGGGCGGACAGGAAGATCTGGTACAGGCCGTAGTCGAAGGACATCGGCGGGCGGCAGAAGACCACGTCGCCTCGCCGGTAGCCGAGCACCGCGTTGATGGCGGAGGCGGCGTAGGTGACCCGGGCGTGCGGGCACACCACGGCCTTGGGTGCGGCGGTGCTGCCCGAGGTGTAGATGAGGATCGCCACGTCCTCCGGGAAGATCTTGACGGGCTCGTGCTCGGCGGGCCGGCCGACCCGCTCCTCGACCTCGGCCCAGATCTCGTCGATGTCGTGTACGGGCACCTCGGCGGCGGTCTCCCGCACGGTCTCCCCGGAGCTCCCGGTCCCGATGACCAGCGCGGGTTCGGAGTCCTTCAGGACCGATCCCAGGTGGAAGGGCTTCATGCCGGGGTTCAGCGGCACGAGGACGGCGCCGCGCCTGGAGACGCCGTAGACGATGGGGGCCACCTCACGCCGGTTGGGGAGTTGGACGATCACCCGGTCGCCGGGGATCACCCCCCGGTCCGCCAGCCAGCCGTCGAAGGCGTGGCTGAGTTCGACGACCCGCTGATAGCTCCACGCGCCCCGCGAGTCGCGGACCGCGGGATCGGCCGGGCCCGCGGCCGCGGCGTCGTCCAGCAGGTGGTGCAGGAGATCCGACCGCAGCGGCGGTGTCCCGGGTACCAAGCCTTCCAACGCGACTCTCCCGTTCCTGAATGAAAAAAGAATTCACTCCGGCTCTCATACCGCTTACTCAATAAGTGGGAGCCGAACAAATACATGGAAACGTTACCCCGGCACTCCCCGGACCCCACACCCCTACGGCCCCCCTAAAGGATTCCGAGACCATCCACGCATGCTCGGCCCCCTTTTCCGGGACGGCTTTCAGGAGAACACATTCACCGTCCTGTGCGCCATTGGGTGCGGCGTCGCGGGACCTGGCGCGTGAAATTCCGTATCCATGGGTCACACCGTTTCCGGCGACCGTCACACAGACCGGCCGGCACCGGCGAGCACGGTGGTGGCCCGGTCGCGCAGGCCCGCGCGGTCGACCTTGCGATTGGGGTTCAGCGGCAGCTCGTCCATGTGCCGGTAGTGGCGGGGGACGATGCCCGGCGGCAGGACCCGGCGGAGCCCGGCGGCGAGGTCGGCCGGGCGCGAGGGCGTCCCGGTGTAGAACACGACGAGCTCGGTGACGCCGTTGATGGTGCTGCTCACGGTCACCGCGTCGTCGACCCCCTCACAGCCGCACATGGCGTGGTCGATCTCGGCGAGCTCCACCCGCCAGCCCTGCACCTGCACCTGCGCGTCGGCCCTGCCCAGGTAGACCAGCTCGCCGTTGGCCGCCCGGCGGATCCGGTCGCCGGTGTTGTACCAGGTGCGCCCGTCGCGCTCGACGAACCGGCCGTCGTCGTCGGCGGGGTCGAGGTAGCCGGGGGTGGTCTGCGGCCCGGTGATCCACAGTTCGCCCTCGACCTCGGCGGGCCGGCCCTCGTCGTCCAGGAGCACGTGGTCGTGCCCGTCGTTGACGGTCCCGATCGGCGACATGCCGTTCACGCCCAGAGCCGGGGAGGTCTCCTGGTCCCAGCGATGACCGGCGATGGTGATGGTGAGCTCGGTCGGCCCGTAGAGGTTCTCCAGCGCGCAGGCGTCCGCCGCCCGTTGCCAGTCGGCGGCGTCGGCGCACTTCAGCGCCTCGCCGGCGAAGAAGCTCCAGCGCAGGCCGGGCAGCGCGCCCGGCTCCAGACGACCCGTCCTGCGGACCATGGAGATGGCGCTCGGCGTGGAGAACCACACCGTGACGCCCTGCTGCCGCAGGAAGGCCGGCAGGTCGCGGTAGGCGTGCGGCGGTACGGCGACCGCCGTGGCCCCGGCGCCCCAGGCGCAGAACAGGTCGAACATCGCGCAGTCGAAGGTCAGGTCGAAGGTCTGTGAGAAGACGTCGTCCGGGGTGAAGTCGTAGCGCGCGTCGAGGAGGTCGAAGTAGTGGGCGGTGTTGCCGTGGGTGATCGGCACCCCCTTGGGGCGCCCGGTGGAGCCGGAGGTGAACAGCACGTACGCGACGTCGGAGGGGGCGACCGGACGCGGGCGCGCGAGCGCGCACTCCGGGTCGAAGGAGGTGATCGCCGGTTCGAGGACCGCGACGTCCAGCCCCGCCTCGCGCAGCTCGGCGGCTCGCGCCCTGCCACGACCGTCGACGATCAGCGTGGAGACCCCCGCGGCCTCGATCATCTGCCGGGTGCGGGCCGCGGGGAAGTCCGGCTGCAGCGGCACGACGGTCGCCCCGGCGAACAGTCCGGCGAGGACGCCGGTGTAGGAGGTGGCCCCCTTGGCGGCGAGCACCCCGACGGCCCCGGGCCGGGAGGGGGCCAGGAGTGACAGCGCTCCGGCCCACAGCAGCGCCGAACGGTGGACCTCGGCGTAGGTGGCGACGGCACCGTCGACACGGAAGGCCGCCCGTCCCGGAGAGGCCTCCAGGCCGCGCAGGAAACGCGCGTAGAGGGCGTGCGAGCTTTCTCCGTTCATTTCCATCCTAAGATCTCGACGAGTATCCGCGGTTATTCGGATACGCTTTACGGAAAGCACGGGAATAATTCAATTGATTCCGGCCGGCCCGGTGGACATCGAAGCGCACGCGCGCTAGATTCAACAACGGAAGGGCTGATTCCACAGCGTCGCCCGGCACGGGCACCGACTTCGACGGCGAATTCCGCGAGTCACGGCCCCGTCCCCTCCTTTTCGCACGCCCGCTCATCGCGACTCTCCTTGAGAAGGGAAATCGATTGCCATGTGGGACGATCGTTTCGAGGAAACCCTGCGCAGGCAGCTCCCCTTTCTGCCCGCCGACGAGAGGATCCGGGAGGACACCGGCCTGGCCGACTTCGGGCTGGACTCACTCGGCATCGTCGAGTTGCTGGCCACCCTGGAGGAGGAGTACGGGGTGAGGTTCAGGGACGAGGCGCTGACCATGGAGACCTTCGAGACGCCGGGGACCCTCTGGAAGACGCTGTCCGGGATGTTCAGGCCCGTCGCCTGACCGGTGAGGGTGCCCGCGGGACACCTCCCGGCGGATCCGCGGGCCCCCTCACGCACCTGAGCGCCGCACCGGCTGCGGCATCGTCGCCACCCGGGGATTCACCGGGACCACCGTGAAGTTCCTCGTCGTGACGGGCACCCGCCCGAACAGGCTGTCCTGCCCGGCGACGCAGACTCTGGCCACGCCGAGCTCCCGAAGGGTGGCCACCACCTCCGGCCAGCGCAGCGCTCGGACGAAGCCGTCCAGCAGCATCGTCCGCACCGCCTCCCCCGTCCTCAGCACGGTCCCGTCGTGGTCGTCGACGACCGGCAGGCGCGGATCGGCGAAACGCAGGCCGCCGAGAACCTCCTCCGCGGCCCTGCGCCGCAGCGGCTCGAACGCGGCCGAGTGCATCGGGGGGCGCATGGTGTAGAGGGAGAGACCCCCGAGGGAGCGCACCCGCCCCTGCAGCCACTCGACCCGCCGCTCGCGCAGGGACAGCATGTGGAAGTCGTGGTCGATGCGGCAGGAGAGGTCGTACCACTCGTTCCCCGCGTCCAGCTCCGCCAGCACCTCCTTCAGCGCGGGCTTGGGGACGCGGACGAAGGAGTGGGTGACGACGTCGGTGTGTTCGCGGCCGAAGTAGTCTTCGGTGACGCGGGCCAGCCCCGCGGTCATGCGCACGGCGTCCTCGAAGGACAGCGCGCCCGAGTAGGCCGCGGCGGCCTTGCCTCCGAAGCTGGGTCCCGCGCACACCTCGGGCTCGACGCCGAGCTCCCGCTCCGCCCAGTCGGCCAGGGCGAGGCAGTTCACCATGAACGCGACCTGGGCCGCCTCCGTGTAGTCGTCTCCCGAGTCGCGGAAGCGGTCGACCAGCGAGTAGCCGAGCGCGTCGTCGGCGAGGGCGACCAGCCGCCGCGCCGAGGGGTTGTCGAGCATGAACCCGGCGACGTCGGCGAACCTGGTGGGGCCCATGCCGGGAAAGACGATCGCCGTGACGGCCTTGGCGCCGGTCTCCATATCGCTATTCCAAACTCTCGAGAAACTCGATCATGACCGCGATGAAGCGCTCCGGCTCCTCCAGGTGCGGAGTGTGGCTGGAGTCCTCGAAGATCTCCCAGCGCGCGCCGGGGACGAGCTCGGCGTACGGCCGGACCGTGGCGGGAGTGGCCTCGTCGTGCCGCCCGGAGATCACCAGCGTGGGCACCTCGATGTCGGGCAGGCAGTCGACGACCCCCCAGTCCCGCAGCGAGCCGATCACGTGGAACTCGCTGGGCCCGTTCATCGCGTAGTAGACGGTGGGATCGTTGTAGATCTCCATGAACGTGGCGACGAACTCGCGCGGCCATGGCCGGAGCGTGCAGACATGCCTGTTGTAGAAGACCATCATGGCGTCGAAGTACTCCTTGGAGTCCGTCGTGCCCGCGGCCTCGTGCTTACGCAGCGTGTCGTCGACGCCGGGCGGCAGCCTGTCGCGCAGGACCCGCATCTCGCTCAACCACAGCGGATACGAGGCGGGGGCGTTGGCGACCACCAGACCGCGCAGGCCCGCCGGCCGGGCGGAGGCGTGCTTCGCCGCGAGCAGGCCGCCCCACGACTGGCCGAACAGCACGTAGTCACCGTCCACGTCCAGCCGTCGCAGCAGGTTGTCCAACTCGTCGAGGAAGAGCTGCGGCGTCCAGAAGTCCGTGCTCGCGTCGGGCAGGTGGGTGGAGCCGCCGTTTCCCAGCTGGTCGTAGTGGACGACGGGCCATCCCGACTCGGCGAGCACCGCCATGCCGACCAGGTAGTCGTGGGTGCTGCCGGGACCTCCGTGCAGGGCGACCACGGTCGGCCGCCCCGAGTTGGGGGTGCCGGTCACCCGGTACCAGGTCCGGTGCTCACCGAACGGCACGGTTCCCTTGGCGCTGGGGGCTGTGGACATGTGAACCTCCCTCACCGGATCGGCGTGCCGGGAACGGACTCAGGGCCGGGAGCGCGACGGGCGCCCTCCCGCTCCCGGTGGTCTCCGGGAGTCCGGCGCCCTCGCGTATCCGGCTCTTCGGGCGGACGGGCACCCGGCCGCCCGGGTGACGGGGGCGTCACCACCCCTTCCTGATCGTGTCGACGACGTGGCCGCGCTGCTCGTCGGTGACCCACGAGCCGACGGGGACGCACACGACGCGCGGGGCGACGCGTTCGAGGTTGGGCAGCAGCGCCGAGTACTCACGCACGCAGGTGTGCAGGTCGTTGCGCTCGTGCACGTTGCTGACCATGATCCCGGCATCATCCATGCGCTTCATGAACGACTCCCGGTCCTCGACCTTCATCGGGTAGATCCAGAAGGAGGACTCCCGGTCGCCCGCCCGTTCGGTCAGCTCCAGTCCCGGGATCCCGGCGAGCTCACGGTCGTAGAAGGCGGCGTTCTCCCTGTGCCTGGCCAGGACCCGGTCGACGCCCGCGAGATTGGCCAGGCCGATCGAGGCGTTGATGTCGTTCATGTGGAACTTGAAGCCCCACTCCAGGACGTCGGGCGGGTTGCGGAGCCGGTCGGCGGTGCGGTCGATGCCGAACCAGCGCAGCAGCCGGGCACGCTCGTGCGCCTCGTCGGTGGGCAGCACGATCGCGCCGCCGTCGCCCGAGGTGAGGTGTTTGATGGCCTGGAAGCTGAAGACGGAGATGTTGCCGTGGTTGCCGAGCGGCCTGCCCCGGTAGGTGGCGCCCCAGGCGTGCGCGGAGTCCTCGATCACCGCCGGCCGGAACCCGAACCTGGCCTCGGCCTCGTCGAGGATCTCCTCCAGCCTGTCGAGGTCGACCGGGTAGCCGGCGAAGTGCACGACCATGATGGCGCGCGTCCTGGGCGAGATCTTGCGGGCGAGGTCGTCCAGGTCGACATTGAGGGTGGCCGGATCGATGTCGACCCAGCGGATGCGCAGCCGGTTGGCCAGGATCGCCCAGTTGGTGGCCTCCATGGTCAGCGGCGTGGACAGCACCTCGCCCTCGGGGTCGCCGCCGGGCCCGCCGTCGCCGGCGACCAGGCGCAGCGCCAGGTGCAGGCCGGCCGTGGCGCTGTTGAGGGTGGCCACCCTGGGGTTGCCGATGGCCGCGCCCAGGGCTCTCTCGAACTCCTCGACCTTGGCCCCCTGGCCGATCCTGCCGCTGCCCAGGATCTGGGCGACCGCGGCCGGGGCGTCGGCGGACATCGACACACTGAACAGTGGGATCATCGCTGGCTCCAGGCTTTGCGGGGTTTCATCCGGTGAAGGCGTATTCGCCGAGGTCGCCGAGGCCGTCGAGTTCCGCGTACCTGGCCTTGCAGTCGGCGTACGTCGGCAACATGCCGCGCTCGGCGGCCTCCCGCAGCGAGGGGGCCACGCGGTCCTTGTCCGACAGCAGCAGCCGCTGCCCCCGCGGCCAGGGCAGGGCCAGTTCCTCGTCCAGCGGGTCGATCTGGATCTGGCCTTCGGGTGACCAGGTGCTGGAGCACAGATAGACGACCGTGGCGTGCTCGGTCAGCGGGGCGAATCCGTGCGCCAGGCCCTCCGCCAGGTAGAGGGCGTGGCGGTTCTCGGCGCTCAGCGTGACCGCGACGTGCTTGCCGTACGTGGGCGAGCCGACCCGGATGTCGACGAGGATGTCGACGATGGCCCCCTGCGCGCAGGTCACGTAGCGGGCCTGGCCGGGAAGGGCCGTCGCGTGCAACCCGCGGATCGTCCCGCGCCGGGACAGCGAGCAGTTGACCTGGGCGACCGAGAGCGGGTGACCGATGGCCTTGTGGAACGCGGGCTGGTTGAAGACCTCCAGGAACAACCCTCGGTCATCCGTGAAGATCTGGGGGCTGATCAGGAACGAGCCGTCCACCTCAAGCTGGTGGATCTCCATGTCCGGAACCTTTCTGGGAGCCTGCCATGTGCCGGGGAACACGCGCGTGCCCGCGAAGCCTCTGACCACACGCAAAAAAACCGCACTCGGTCTCTCCGGATGTCACCGGAGATTTTCCTCGCACCATCGGAACGCGCATCGTGAAATCACGCCCGGTTGAATGCGAATTCACCGTGAACCCGAATTCCCGGAAACGTGTTCCGCGCCGGCCCCTCTCGCGCCCCGCCTTTCCGCAGCCCTGCCTTCGGAAGGGGATGGACGTGTTTCACAGAGGCTCGGCGAACTGGATCACACGTCCGGCGCCGTTTCTCGTTGACACCGTTCATGGTTGTCAGCGGCACCGCGCGGGACAACCCCTACCTGCCCCTTAACGAGGCGCGCGGGACCGTTCAGATCACAGCGTCCGCGCCGGACCGGTCATCGGCGAAAACTCCGCACTTTCCTGACCTGCGAACAGGTGTCGGCATCTCCACCCGGGGCCGCTGACGTGCACCCGCGGAGGGCTCGGTCTCCCCGACCGGTCCCGCGGGAGGATCCGGCGCCGCGCGACCGGCGCGGCACGGCCATTCGGATGGACAATCCGTTAGGGGTGCGATAAGGGTTGGTGCTCACCTGGACGACATATAGCGTTTCCCCCACATGCCGGGTAAAAACTGCGAACCCCTGTGACGGTGACTGCGAAACCTCCTGGCCGCCGACCGCCGATCGCGCCCGTACCTGATTTCGATGGGGGTGCCCCACGTGCAAGGAAAAACGCCCTTCACCGTGTCGACTTTTCTTGGGAATGGATTATGGCACTGACCATCGGCTATCCGAGCACTCAGCGGGGACCGGAACTCGACCAGCGCGCACCGGCCGTCCGCCTGGCACGGCTGCTCGACCCGGACTCCCTGATCCCGCTGCACGAGGCGGACGGGAGCGGTGTGTCCGCCGTGCGGGGCCGCGTCTCGGGCATCGACGTGATCGCCTACTGCACCGACGCCACCGACATGGGCGGCGCGATGGGCGCCGCGGGCAGCGCCAGGGTCGTGAACGCCATCGACACGGCCCTGCTGGAGGGGGCGCCGGTGATCGGCCTGTGGCACTCCGGTGGCGCCAGGCTGGCCGACGGCGTCGAGTCGATGGACGGCGTGGGCCGGATGTTCGCCGCGATGACCAGAGCCTCCGGCCGGGTGCCCCAGGTGTCGGTGGTCCTCGGCCCGGCGGCGGGCGCCGCCGCGTACGGGCCTGCGCTCACCGATGTGGTGATCATGGCGGAGGCCGGCCGGATGTTCGTGACCGGACCCGACGTGGTGCGCGCCGTCACCGGTGAGCGGATCGACATGGAGTCCCTCGGCGGAACCGTCGCGCACGGCAGCAAGTCCGGTGTGGCGCACGTGGTGGTCGCCTCTGAGGCCGAGGCCTACGAGCAGGCGCGCCGGACCGTCGACCTCCTCGCCCGCCGGTCCGGCTTCGACGTCGCCGCGGTGCACGAGGGAGCGGACCCTCGGGCACTGCTGCCGGACAACCCTCGCCGGGCCTACGACGTGCGCCCTCTGCTGCGCGAGATCCTCGACCCCGGCGCGCCCTTCGTGGAGATGCAGCCCCGCTGGGCGGCGAACGTGGTCGTCGGCCTGGGCCGGCTGGCCGGGGGGTCGGTCGGCGTGGTCGCCAACAACCCGCTGCGCAAGGGCGGCTGCCTCGACTCGCTGAGCGCGGAGAAGGCGTCCAGGTTCGTTCGCATGTGTGACGCGTTCGGGGTGCCCCTGGTGGTCGTCGTGGACGTGCCGGGCTACCTGCCGGGTGTCGGGCAGGAGTGGGGCGGGGTGATCCGGCGCGGGGCCAAGCTCCTGCACGCCTTCGCCGAGGCGGTCGTCCCGCGGGTCACGCTCGTCACCCGCCAGTCCTACGGCGGAGCGTACATCGCGATGAACTCCCGTTCCCTGGGCGCCACCGCGGTGTTCGCCTGGCCGGACGCGAAGGTCGCGGTGATGAGCGCGGAGGCCGCCGTCGGCGTGTTGCACCGTAAGCGGCTCGCCGCCGCCCCCGACGACGAACGCGAGGCGCTGCGGCTGCGGCTCGTCGACGAGCACGTCCGCACGGCGGGAGGGGTGAACCGCGCCCTCTCCCTCGGCGTCGTCGACGAGGTGATCAACCCGGTGGAGACCCGGCGCAGGATCGCCGAGGCCCTCGCCGCCGCCCCGGCCGGGCGTGGCCGGCACGGGAACATCCCCCTCTGAACCCCTCCCCTGATCTCGTGACCGTCGCGGCAAGACCACTTCAGGGCCCAGGACGGGCCCGCCCGCAGAGGGCCGTCACCGCAGGCAGACCCACCACACCGAAAGGAGCCGGTGGATTCCGATGAACGCCGTTTCCCCCGACCTGCCCTTCCCACGCCGGACGACCCCGGCGGCCCTCACCGCGGATCCGATGGCCGAGGCCGTGCTCGGCGGGGCGTCCCCCGACCAGCTGGCGCGGACCCCGGTACCGGAGGACTACCTCGCCGCCCACCTGCGGATCGAGGACGTCGACATGTTCACCGGCATCGAGGACAAGGACGTGCGCAAGTCGATGCGCGTCGGGCGGGTGCCGATGCCCGAGCTCGCACCCGACGAGGTCCTGATCGCGGTGATGGCGAGCTCCATCAACTTCAACACGGTCTGGTCGTCGATCTTCGAGCCGCTGCCGACGTTCAATTTCCTGAAGCGGTTCGGCGCCACCGGCGGGTTCGCAGCCAGGCACGACCTTCCGTATCACGTCGTGGGCTCCGACTGCGCCGGGGTGGTCGTGCGGGCCGGGGTCGGGGTGCGCCGCTGGCGGGTGGGCGACCGCGTCGTGGTGAGCCCGATCCAGACCGACGACCAGGAGCCGGCGACGCACGGCGACGGCATGCTCGGCGCCGAGCAGCGCGCCTGGGGCTACGAGACGAACTTCGGCGCGCTCGCCCACTACGCGGTGGCGCGTGCCAGCCAGTTGATCCCCAAACCCGCCCACCTCACCTGGGAGGAGGCCGCCAGCATCACGCTGTGCGCGGGTACGGCCTACCGCATGCTGGTCAGCCGCCAGGGGGCGAACATGAAGCAGGGCGACATCGTCCTCATCTGGGGCGCGACCGGCGGGCTCGGCGGATACGCCGTGCAGATGGTGAAGAACGGCGGCGGCATCCCGGTCGGGGTGGTCGGCTCCGCGTCGAAGGCCGCGGCCCTGGAACGGCTCGGCTGCGACATCGTCATCAACCGCGGCGAGATCGGAATGGGCGGCGACGCCCCCAGCAGCCCGGAGCGGACGGTCGAACTGGGCAAGCGTCTGGGAAAGATCATCCGGGAGCGGGCGGGCGGGGACCCGCACATCGTCTTCGACTACATCGGCCAGGCCACGTTCGGGATCTCGGTGTTCGTGGCCCGCCGTGGCGGCACGGTCGTCACCTGCGGCTCCAGCACGGGCTACCAGCACCAGTTCGACAACCGCTACCTCTGGATGAACCTCAAGCGCATCGTCGGCAGCCACGCGGCCAACATGCAGGAGATGTGGGAGTGCCTGCGGCTGTTCGAACTCGGCAAGCTGATGCCGACCCTGTCGTCGTCGTACCCGCTCACGGAGGCCGCCGAGGCCGCCCGGCTGGTGCAGACCAATGCCCACCTGGGCAAGGTGGGCGTGTTGTGCATGGCCCCCGAGCCCGGTCTCGGCGTGACCGATCCCGAACTGCGGGCCAGGATCGGCGAGGAGAGGCTGAACCCGCTGCGAGACCCATCGGCCCGGCGCGACGCGCCCCTCCTCGCCGGAAAGGTGTAGGCGACCGTGGCCAGGCGAACCGCCGGAATCCTGGCGACCGGCTCGTATCTTCCGAAGGAAGAGGTCGGCAACGCGCAGGTCGCGGAACGAGTCGGTGTCACCCCGGAATGGATACTGCGCAAGACCCGGATCTCCTTCCGGCGGTACGCCGCGCGGGACGAGGCGACCTCGGACCTCGCGGCGCGGGCCGCGATGAGCGCGATCGAGCAGGCAGGCATCGATGTGGACCGCATCGGCTACGTCATCGTCTCCACCTCGACGGGTGACCACCCGCAACCGCCCACCTCCTACCTCGTGCAGAACGCGCTCGGCGCCTACGGCGCCGCCTGCTTCGACATCAACGTCGTGTGCAGCGGGTTCGTGTACGGCCTCGCCCTGGCGAAGGCCCTGCTCTCGCTCCAGCCCGACACGTACGCGCTCGTGGTGGGCGCGGACCTCTACACGCGCTGTGTCGACTTCACCGACCGCCGCACCTCGGTGCTCTTCGGGGACGGCGCCGGCGCAGCCCTGGTCGGCATGGTGCCCGAGCCGTACGGGATGATCGCCTGCGACCTGTCCAGCAGGGGCGAGGCGAGCGGGCTCATCAGCGTCAAGGCCGGGGGCAGCAGGTTCCCGACCTCGCACGAGACCGTCGCGGCCGGCGAGCACTACTTCAGGATGGACGGCCGCGGGGTGCGGGACTTCGTGATGGAGAACGTCCCGCCCGCACTGGAAAGGCTGGTGGTCGGTGCCGGGTACAGCCTCGACCAGGTCGACGCCTTCGTGCCGCACCAGGCCAACGGGGCGCTGCTCGACGAGTTGGTGGAGCGCTGCGGGCTCACCGGCGCGCACACCCCGCGCACCGTGGAGCGCTACGGGAACATGGGGAGCGCCTCGGTGCCGGTGGCGCTCGACGAGGCCAACAGGGCGGGCATGCTCGGCGACGGCGACCTGGTGCTGCTCGCCGGTTTCGGCGGCGGTATGTCGATGGGCATGAGCCTGCTTCGCTGGTCGGCGACCACACGTCTGGAGACGAGATGAGCGACATCCACAGGGTCGGTATCGTCGGATGCGGGCTGATGGGCTCGGGTATCGCCGACGTGTGCGCCCGCGCGGGGCTGGACGTGCGGGTCGCGGTCACCAGCGGCGCCTCGATGAACCGGGGACGGCAGCGGCTGCTGAGATCCCTCGACGGCGGGCTGCGCAAGGCGACGATCACCGAGACGGAGCGAAGCGAGGCGCTGGAGCGGGTCTCCTTTACCTGCGACCTCTACGATCTGGGCGACCGGCAGATCGTCTTCGAGGCCGTCCCCGAGCACGAGCCGACCAAGCTCGACCTGTTCCGCACCCTGGACAAGATCGTGGAGGATCCGGACGCGATCCTGGCGTCGAACACGTCGTCCATCCCGATCATCAGAATGGCGAGGGCCACCGAGCGGCCCGGCCAGGTGGTCGGCGTGCACTTCTTCAATCCCGTGCCCGTCATGCCGTTGGTGGAGCTGATCGGCTCGCTGCTCACCGAGGACGAGCCCCTGGCGCGGGCGGAGGCGTTCGTCACCGGGACGCTCGGCAAGCAGGTGATTCGCTCCTCCGACCGGGGGGGCTTCGTGGTCAACGCCCTGCTCATCCCGTACCTGCTGTCGGCCATCCGGATGGTGGAGACGGGGTTCGCCACCGCCGACGTGATCGACAAGGGGATGGTGCTGGGCTGCTCGCACCCGATGGGTCCGCTGAGGCTCGCCGACCTGATCGGGCTGGACACGGTGGCCTCGATCGCCGACGCGCTGTACGGGGAGTTCAGGGAGCAGCAGTACGCGCCTCCGCCGATACTCCTGCGCATGGTCGAGGGCGGCCTCCTCGGTAAGAAGACCGGCCGAGGATTCCACGTCTACTCCTGATATCCCTCTGTTCCCTGGAACGGCGCCTGGACACGGTCCGGCGCCGTTCTCGCGTCTGTGCGCGGGGACGAGGCGTATGGCCGGAGCACATGGTCGGGGCGTGTGGCCGGGGCACGTCGCCCGTCCATGCCCGTCCATGCCCGTCCATGCCCGCGCGCGCCCGTGCGCGAGCACGGGTGGGCGCGCGGGACGAGGGCGCGAAACAGGGGCGCGGGACGGGGGCGCGGCGAAGCGTTTCGACGCGAGGGCACGGTCGTTTCCGCGCGGCGGGCGGCCATTTCAACACAGGGCGGGCGATACGCGAAAAGCGAAAGACGTCATTTCAACACGGAGAGGGCGCGTGACGCCCCCGGGCAGGGCCTCAGCGGCGCGAGTCCGCGGCGAGCAGGGCCGACGAGACGCGGCCGGCGACGAGGGCGACGATCTCCTCGGCGTGGTCGGTGAGGTAGAAATGGCCGCCGGGAAAGAACCGCGCCTCGAACCGTGCCCGCGTATGGTCGCGCCACGCCCGCACGTCGTCCGGGCGGGCCTTCGGGTCGTCGATACCGGACAGGGCGGTGACCGGGCACGACAGCCCCGGCCCCGGCCGGTGGCGGTAGGTCTCGACGGCCCGGTAGTCGCTCCTCACCACGGGCAGCATCGCCCGCATGAAGTCGTCGTCGCCGAGCACCGTCGTGGCGGTCCCGCCCAGTGCGCGCAGTTCGGCCAGGAGCTCGTCGTCCGGCCGCAGGTGCGTCCGGTCGTCCCGGTGGATCGACGGGGCGCGCCGCCCCGAGACGAACAGTTCCAGCGGCGCCGTACCGCGCCTCTCCAGCCTGCGGGCCACCTCGAAGGCGACGAGAGCCCCCATGCTGTGCCCGAAGAGCGCCAGGGGGCGCGTGACGGCCCGGGCCGGTAGTGCCGCGACGATCCGGTCGGCCAGCTCGTCGATGTCCTCGACACACCTCTCGGCGCGCCGATCCTGCCTGCCCGGATACTGCACCGCGAGCACCTCGACCGTGGGCGGGGCGAGGCGCGCGACCGGAAGGTAGAAGCTCGCGGAGCCCCCGGCGTGCGGGAAGCAGACCAGCGTGGCCGGTGCCCGCTCGGCCCGCTCCCCCGCCTGCCCGAAAAGGAGGCGCCGGACCCACATGTCGTCGCCGTCCTTGACTGCGCTCATGACTCCCACCCCGTCTCGACCATCGCGTTCCGGCCGGCGCGTCTCGATCCCGCCATCCAGGACGACCGGTCATCGGCGGCCTTTTCGACAGCCGGAATCAGGTCTCCGATAGATCCAAAATCATCGACCTCTTTCACATCAATACCTCGGAAGGAATATAATCCATCTCGCCCTGCACTCCCGTAAGCATTCGTCACCCACCGTCATACGCCAATCACATTACGGCAACATCTGGCCGTCGGCATGCGGAAGGATATCCAAAGTAGCCTGCGACGATCCAGGGAAGCAGCCCTTCGCGCCCCCCTAAATCAACCCCGTCGATAAGGGTTAATAGGGGGTTTGCATTTTCGCCGAGAGCCATAGATGATCCCGCTGGGGCGGATACGGGGTTACCGCCTGGTTAAGCGTTCTGGATGCCGTGATGAAACTAGGTGCGAGAGAATGACGAAATCATGGACAGCGCCGTGATGAAATTCTGAAATGGCATCCTACCGCCGTCGGCAGTTCCGTCGGAAAAGAGGAAAGGTTGACGTCACCTACCGGCAAATACAGGTTTCCTTCTCTTACCAGCCGGGTGTTATCGTTCCATCATCTGCTTTCATCTAGGGTGGACGGGGAGCCCTATGATACTTATCGAGCGGGACAACGAAACCACTTTTCTCACAAACCTGCTTTCGGATTGTGCGCGCGGCCGTGGCCGGGTGGCGACGATCACGAGCCCTACCGCGACCGGCAAGACCGAGCTGGTGTACGCCTTCGGTCGCAGTGCCGTCGAGTCGAAGGTCACCTGGCTGAGCGCCACCTGCTCAGGGGCGGACCAGAAGGTGCCCCTCGGCGTGGTGAGCCAGATCTTCCACAACGCGGCACTCCCCATCGACCACGCCTTCCGAGCGGCACAGCTCATCGAGGACGCCGTGCTCGGGGCGAAGTCGTCCGGTGAGCGCCCCGAGGAGTCCGATTGGCTCCGTATCACCCAGGGCCTGTGGGCCATTGTCCTCGAACTCTCCAAGTCGAATACCGTGCTCATCACCGTGGACGACATCGAATACGCGGACTCCCTTTCCTGGCAGCTTCTGCTCAACTTCGTCCATCGGCAGAAGAGTGCCAACGTGCTCATTCTACTGACGGCCACAGAGGGCCTTCAGGGAATGGATCCGCATCTCGAGATAAACCTTATGCGCCATCCTCACTACGAGCGCATAACACTGGCACCGCTTTCCCTGCGAGGCGTCATCAAGACACTGTCCGCTTTTGTCGGCAACACTGCGGCGGTTAAGTTCGGCCCAGCGGCCCACAATGTAAGTGGAGGCAACCCGCTGCTGGTCAAGGCATTAATGGAAGACTACAAGAGTGCCGGCGAACCGGATAACCTCATCGTCTCCGACGCATTCTCCCGATCGGTCCGGGCTCTCCTGCACCGCAGCGATCCCACCATGTTGCTGGTCGCCCACGGGCTCGCGATACTTGGGGACCTCGCCCTGCCGACTCTTCTCTCGGAGTTACTCGGCATCACGACGACAATGGTGAACCAGGCGCTGAACCGTCTCGGTGTCATCGGCATTGTTGACTCGCTACGTTTTCGGCACCCCGCGGCCAGGTCCGCCGTGCTCGACGACCTCGACCCGCATCGGCGTCAGGAAATGCATCGGCTCGCCGCGCGGCTTCTCCACGCGGAGGGGGCCGCGGCCACCGTGGTCGCCGAACATCTCATCGGCTCGCCCCGCTTCCGGGAGTCCTGGGCACTGGCCGAGCTCCGCGAGGCCGCCGAGCAGGCGCTCACGAACGACCGGCACGAGTTCGCGGTCCAGTGCCTGAAGCTCGCCCTGCAGCTGTGCGACGACGACCGGCAGCGCACGACGACCACGGCGATGCTCGCCCGGGCGGAGTGGCGCCTCAACCCCGCCGCCGCCAACCGGTACGTCGACCGGCTCGTCGCGGACGCCCGCGAGAACAGGCTGGGCTTCGACGAGCTGGACACCCTGCTGGGGTTCCTGCTCTGGCACGGGCAGCACGACGAGGCCGTGGAGGTGCTCGAACGGCTGACCGAGCTGGCAGGCGAACCCTGCGCCGACGAGGAGGCGGCCTGGCTCGACGTCCTCCGCCACCGGCTGTCGTGCATCCACCCCCCGGTCCTCGCCCGTGCCCGCGTCGTCGCGAGCGCCGACTCCGTGACGAGGCCGGCGTGGACGACGTGGACGACGGTCGAGAGCGGTCCGCACTCGCGGGCGGCGGCCCTGCTCGCGGGCGTCCTGCGGGACGGCCCGGACGAGAACACGCTCAGGACCGCCGAGCGCGTGCTGCACTCCACCTCGCTGGACGACGTGAACCTGGAGACCGTGGGGGCGGCGCTCCTCGCCCTGGTCTACTCCGACCGCCCCGACAAGGCCGCGCTCTGGTGCGACCTCCTGTACTCGGAGGCCGTGCGGCGCCGCTCCCCCACCTGGCGGGCGCTACTCGCCTCCCTGCGGGCGAGCATCGCCATCCGCCAGGGGGACCTGTTGACCGCCGAGGAGTACGCGCGTGCCGCACTGGACATCCTGCCGCCCCGGAGCCTGGGCGTCCTCGTCGCGTTGCCACTCGCCGTACTGATCCGCGCCACCACCGAGATGGGTAAGTACGACGTCGCCGAGCGCCATCTCAGATGGCCGGTGCCCAACGCGATCTTCCAGACCCACTTCGGGCTCCACTATCTGCAGGCCCGTGCCCACTACTATCTGGCGACGAACCACTCGCACGCCGCGCTCAACGACTTCTCGACCTGCGGGCGGTTGATGCGTGCCTGGAATCTGGACACCCCGGCGCTGGTGCCGTGGCGTCACGGCGCCGCGGCCGCCCTGCTCCAGTTGGAACAGCGGGAACAGGCACGGACCCTGCTGGAGCAGCCCTATGAGCTGTCCGGCGGCGACTCGCTCAGGACACGGGGGATCTCACAGCGTCTCCTCGCCGCCACCAGCGACCTCAGGCAGCGTCCGTCCATGCTCCGGGAGGCGATCGACACGCTCCAGAGCGCGGGCGACCGCCTGGAGATGGCCTACGCGCTGGTCGACCTCACCCACACCCTCAACGAGCTCGGCGAGCCCAACAAGGCACGGATGATCGGCTATCGTGCCGACAGCGTGGCCGGCGAGTGCCGGGCCGAGCCGCTGCGGCAGGCCGTACGGCACAACAGCGACGGCTACGACAGCGGCGACGGTCTGGAGAGCATGAACGTGCTCAGTGACGCCGAGCAGCGCGTCGCCTCGCTCGCCGCGCTCGGCTACACCAACCGCGAGATCTCCAGAAAGATCTACATCACCGTCAGCACCGTGGAGCAGCATCTGACCCGCATCTACCGCAAGCTCAACGTGAAAGGCCGCAGGGATCTGCCGGCGCAGTTCTCGCAGATGTGAATGACCGGCTCGCCGCCCGTGCCCGTCCGGCCGGGGCTTCCGGGGGCACGGGCGGCGAGGGTCACTCGGTACGACCGTCCACCTGCGGGGTGTCCACTCGTACCGATCGGAGAAGGATCGTGGCGAGAACCGCCGTCAACGCCATGATGACGGCTCCGAGGACGGCGGCCACCTGCATGCCGCCGGTGAAGGCCGAACGGGCGGCGTCGAGCAGGGCCGCCCCGGTCTGCTCCGGCAGCCTCGCGGCCACCCCGAGCGCACCGCCGAGGGTCTCGCGCGCCGCCTCGGCGTCTTCGGGGGGCAGGGCGGGCGCCGAGGCGACGAACCTCTCGCCGTAGACGGACAGGCCGACGCTGCCCAGGATCGCGATACCGAGCGCGCCCCCGAGTTCGGTGGCGGCCTCCATGACCGCGGACGCCGAGCCGGCGCGTTCCGGCGGGGCGGCAGCGACGATCATGTCGGATGCCACCGCCTGCACTGCTCCGATACCGGATCCCAGCAGGAGCAGACCGCTGACGAGAAACCACCGCTCGGAGTCCACGTCGATCAGGCTCATCACGACGAAGCCTCCGGCGGCGAGCGCCATGCCGCCGCCCATGATGAATCCCGGACGCGCCCACTTCGCGATCACGGCGGCCAGTACGGAACCGGCGAGGGCCGCACCCGCCGCGGGAAGGGTGAGCAACCCCGCGGTGAACGGCCGCAATCCGAGCACCATCTGCAGATACTGGGCGATGAAGTAGAACAGCCCCACCAGGGCGAAGATCGCGAGTGTGCTCGTGATCAGCGACATGCTGAAGGGCCGGCTGGAGAACAGTCTCAGGTCGAGCATCGGGTCGGGCAGCAACCGCTGCCTGCGCAGGAACACGACACCGAACGCCAGCCCGACGATCACGCCGGTCAGGGCCTGGAGTTCGAAGCCGTCGGCGGCGAACTGCTTGATCCCGTAGACCGTCGGCAGCAGGGCCGCCAGCGACAGCAGGGCGCTGATCAGGTCGAACCTTCCGGGGCGGGGGTCGCGGTACTCCGGCAGCACGATCGGTCCCAGCAGCAGGAGCAGGACCATGACCGGCACATTGATCAGGAACACCGATCCCCACCAGAAACGCTCCAGGAGCCAGCCTCCGACGATCGGTCCCAGCACGCTGCCTCCGGCGAAGCCCGCGGCCCACACGGCGATGGCCATCCGACGCTGTCCGGGGTCATGGAACATGTTGCGGATCAGCGCGAGGGTCGGCGGCATCAGGCTCGCCGCCGCCGCGCCCTGCAGGGCGCGGGCCACGACGAGCAGCTCGGCGCTGGGGGCGTAGGCGGCGACGGCCGACGTGACACAGAACGCGGTGGCACCGATCAGCAGCAGTTTCCTGCGGCCGATCCTGTCACCCAGGGTGCCCATCGGAATCAGCAGACCGGCCAGCAGGAAGGCGTAGATGTCGACGATCCACAGCAGCTGAGAACCGGTCGGCGCGAGGTCCGCGCTCAGGAAGGGGAGCGCGAAGTACAGCACCGTCACGGTCACGGAGATGAGCAGGACGGGCAGGACCAGCACCGCGAGGCCGAGCCATTCCCTCCGCCCGGCTGTGGCTACGCCCTGTGTCATGACTACAACTCCTTGGGTACTTCGTACATCAAATAGACGCATACATCGTACGCACAACTCTTCGGAGAGCACAACGGCTCGTCTTCAGATCGACCTTGACTTCTGAAAAGTTCCAGATAAACCCTAGAGAACAGCGGGTTAGCACCTAACGACACCTCACTCCCACTGGTTATTTCATCACGCCTGGATCGCTAATTACGTCACAAAAAGCATGTGCTAGAGTTTCGTCACACGGCTGTGCATCTGGAATCGGACGGGGACCACATGTTGACGTGCACACAATGTGGAAAGCCTTTGAACGCCGCACCTCGGGGACGACGCCCCCGGTACTGCTCCCGCGCCTGTCAGGCGCGGGCCTACCGTGCCCGAACCGCCGAGCGGTCCGCGCAGTCCGCCGGACGGACCCCGGCCTCCGCGCTGCGGGTCGCGCCCCCCAACGTTTCCCTCTCCGCGGCGCCGGGATGCGCCCCCGCCGCGGACCATGCCCCGCTCCGGCAGAGCGCCGACGATCTGGCCATGCACCACGAACCCCCGAGCGGCCTGAGCACGGAGCGGATCGTACGCACCGCGGTCCGGATCGCCGACACCGAAGGACTGGACGCGTTGTCGATGCGCCGCGTCGCGACCGAGCTGGGCGCCGGCACGATGTCGCTGTACCGCTACGTGTCGGGCAAGGACGCGCTCGTCGAGTTGATGGTCGAGGTCGTCTTCGGGGAGACCTCCTATCCGGTCTCCGTACCGGGAGGCTGGCGCACCAGGCTGGAGATCGCGGCACGAAGGGAGTGGGGGATGTACTCCAGGCACCCCTGGGCGCTGCGGGTCATCGCCACCCCCCAGCCGCCGCTCGGGCCGAACGTGCTCGCCGATGTCGAGTGGGCGATGCGCGCCATGGACGGCCTCGGCCTCGACCCGATGACGATGCACTGGGTGGCCATGATGGTGAGCGCCCAGGTGCAGGGCGCGGCCCTGCTGCTGGTGAACGAGCTGGAGGCCGAGCGCCGCACCGGCGTCACGACGAGACAGTGGCGCGCGTCGAAGACGCCGATGCTCCTGGAGATCCTGGAGTCCGGGCAGTTCCCGATGCTGTCCAGGCTGTACGCGCAACAGGACGAGCCGATCGACATCGACGAGTGGTTCGAGTTCAGCCTGCGGCACCTTCTCGACGGTGTCGCCGTCCTGGTGGAGGGCCGGAAGAAGGGGGCGTAGGGCAGGCACCCGGATTCGCCCCGCGACCAGCCCGACGGCTCCCGCGGGACGCGAATCACTCCCTGTCCCCGGAAAGCCTTTTTTCGGCGAGTCGTTCATGTATGAAAGAAAAACATCGGAGGACTGCGCTACTCGGCGATTCTGGTCCGGGTCGTCCAACGAAAGACAGCCGCTCCGGAATCATCGGAAACCGATTCCGTCTGCCGCTCGAAGTGCTCGTAGCCATTGTGCCGGGGAATCTTTATCTTTCCGTAGGCCGCCGTCGCGTCGTCGACCCGGAAGGTCCGTGAGATATCAGCGGGACCCCCTTCGAGTACGACGTCGACATATGTCCGTTCGAGCTGCGATGCGGCGAATCCGGAATGGCCCTGCCCTTCCGCCCCGCTCTCCTGCCCGCCCTGGTCGATGGAGACGCTCATCTGGAATACCTCCGGTCTGTGTGTTCGGTCGATGTGGTCCGCCGCCGTGGCCGCGGATCGTTTCCGCGCCTCCGACCCCTGGAACGCTCAGCGGAACTCGGCCGCGACGCCGCGTACGTACCGGCCGTAGCTGGAGGCGGAGAGTTCGGCTCCCAGCCGGTCGCAGGTCTCGGCGTCGATGAAGCCCATGCGCAGCGCGACCTCCTCGATGCAGGCGATGCGTACGCCCTGCCGGTTCTCCAGCGCCTGCACGTACTGGGTGGCCTGCAGGATCGACTCCGGCGTGCCGGCGTCGATCCAGGCGAACCCCCTGCCCAGGTCACGCAGGCGCGCCTTGCCCCTTCGCAGGTAGGTGCGGTTGACATCGGTGATCTCCAGCTCCCCCCGGGGGGAGGGCCGCAGGTTCTTGGCGATGTCGATCACGTCGTTGTCGTAGAGGTAGAGGCCGACGATCGCCCTGTTGGACCGGGGATTCGCCGGCTTCTCCTCGATCGAGACGAGCCGGCCTTCGGCATCGGTCTCCCCGATGCCGTAACGCTGGGGATCGCTGACCGGGTAGCCGAACAGCACGCAGCCGTCCACGTCCGCGACGTTCTCCTGGAGGATGTCGTAGAAGGAGTTGCCGTGGAAGATGTTGTCGCCGAGCACGAGGGCGACCGGGTCGCCGCCGATGTGGTCGGCGCCGATGACGAAGGCGTCGGCCAGGCCCTTCGGCTCGTCCTGCTGCGCGTAGCTGATGTCGAGCCCCAGATGTGACCCGTCCCGCAACAGGCGGGTCAGCTGCGGCAGGTCGGCGGGGGTGGAGATGATCATGATCTCCCTGATGCCCGCGAGCATGAGCGTCGACAGCGGATAGTAGATCATCGGCTTGTCGTTCACGGGGAGAAGCTGCTTGGAGACCGCGAGCGTGAGCGGATACAACCTCGTGCCGTGGCCGCCCGCGAGAATGATGCCTTTCATGGAAAAGCCCTTCATGACGAAGTCGGCCAACGGTGGTCAATCGGATAGGAAGCCGACCGGTACCAAAAAGACTCACATGGCGCATAGGGGGCATCAACCCCCTACCGTCTCCCTTAATCCCCCTATTTCCTCCAGTCGAATTCATCGCCCGTGGGCAGGGCTTCTCACACCGGATCTCACCGCCTACAGTCGGAGCCGCGGCCCCGGAATTCCGCGCCGACGAATCATCTCCAAAAACCATGCGTGCCGAAATTCCAAACATCCGCGCATTCACGGAAGGGCACCGCCCCCGCGACGCCCACAGCCATGAGGGCGGGTCTCCCGTCCAGCGATCACAGCGAGGTGGATCTCCGTTGAGAATTCTCGTCACCGGGGGTGCCGGATTCATCGGTTCCCACTACGTACGCACCCTTCTCGGCACGGACGGCCCGGCGACTGTCACCGTGCTGGACAAACTCACCTACGCGGGCAACCCGGCCAACCTCGACCCGGTCCGCGACAGTGACCGCTTCGCGTTCGTCCAGGGCGACATCTGCGACACCGAACTCGTCGGCGAACTCGTCTCCCGGCACGACCAGGTGGTGCACTTCGCCGCCGAGTCCCACGTCGACCGGTCGATCCTCGGCGCCGGCGAGTTCGTGCGGACCAACGTGGTGGGCACCCAGACCCTCCTGGACGCGGCACTCCGCGGCGGGCCCGCGACCTTCGTGTACGTCTCCACCGACGAGGTCTACGGCTCGATCGAAGAGGGGTCCTGGCCGGAGACCGACCCGCTGAGCCCCAACTCCCCCTACGCGGCCTCCAAGGCGGCCGGCGACCTGCTGTCACTCTCCTACCACCGCACCCACGGCCTGGACGTGCGGGTGACCCGCTGCTCCAACAACTACGGGCCCCACCACTTCCCCGAGAAGGTCATCCCGCTGTTCATCACCAACCTGCTCGACGGACTGAAGGTCCCGCTGTACGGCGACGGCCTCAACGTCCGCGACTGGCTGCACGTCGACGACCACGTCAGGGGCATCGAGCTGGTCCGCACGGCGGGCCGCCCCGGTGAGGTCTACAACATCGGCGGCGGCACCGAGCTGAGCAACAGGGAACTCACCGGCCTCCTCCTGGAGGCGCTGGGCGCGGACGAGAGCAGCATCGCCTACGTGGAAGACCGTAAGGGCCACGACCGCCGCTACTCCGTCGACTGGACCAAGATCGAGCGGGAGCTGGGCTACCGCCCGCGCAAGGACTTCGCGACGGGCCTGGCCGAGACCGTGGCCTGGTACCGCGACAACCGGGCCTGGTGGGAGCCGCTCAAGGCGGGGCTGCGGACCGGCTGACCCGTCCTTCCCGCCCCCGTACGGCGCGGGTCCCCGCACAACGGTCGTACCGGGGCCCCGCACCATCCCCGGGCCGGTCTCCGGTGGCCCGGGGATGGTGCGGGGCTCCGGAGACGGCCCGGGGCGGAGGCGCGGAGCGCGGGGGAACGCGCCGATGCCGGGACACGAAGGGCGGCGCCGCTCACGCGCGAAGCTTGGCGTACAGGCCACGGCACTCCTCGTACGTGGGGAGCATGCCCCTTCGCCGGGCCTCGGCGAGGGTCGGGGCCGCCTCGTCCTTCTCCGACAGCAGCGGCTCGAGTCCGGCGGGCCACTCGATCCCCAGCTCCGCGTCGAGCGGGTTGATGCCGTGCTCACGGCCGGGCGCGTACCCCTCGGAACAGAGGTAGACCACCGTCGCGTCGTCGGTCAGCGCCATGAAGGCGTGGCCGAGTCCCTCGGAGATGTAGACGGCGCGGTGATCCCGGTCGTCGAGGACCACCGCCTCCCACCTCCCGAAGGTGGGCGATCCGACGCGGATGTCGACGAGTACGTCGAAGACCGCTCCCCTGACGCACTTGACGTACTTGGCCTGGCTGGGCGGGACGTCGGCGAAGTGCACACCGCGCAGCGTCCCCCGGCGCGAGACCGAGTAGTTCGCCTGGGCCAGGGCCAGGCTCTGGCCGGTGGCCTCACGGAAGGGCGCGTCGTGGAACCATTCGTGAAAACTGCCCCTGCTGTCGGGGAACACCTTCGGTTCGAAGACCCACGCACCGTCGACACCGAGCGGACGCATGCTCATCAGATCTCCTTGAGCGTGGAGGACCCGGGCTGCGGGAGCCCCTTTCCCGCGGAGTCTTCAGGAGCCCCTTCACCCTGGAAACCCCTCATTCACGGAGGCCGACAGGGGTGGCACCCGGTTCGTTCGCCGAGGCCGACCGGGTCGTGCCCGGTTCCCTCACGGAGATCGACAGGGGTGGCACCCTGTCGGATGAGGTCAAAGGACCCGTCGCCGGGTCCGGCGACAGGAGGACACCGGCGTTCGGCGGGACTCCCCCTCCCCCTACTCCGGACTCACGCCCCCGGAGAATCGTGAACGTCCCCTTCGTTCCCCTCGCCCGAGCGGCGGACAGCGCCGTCACCGCCCGGCCGATCGGCGTCACCGCCCGGCCGCGAACTCCCCCGCCTCCGCCGGTGCCCGTCGGCGTTCCTGGCGGCCGAAGGTGCCGCCACGACCGCGACGGCCGTGATCATGAGCCCTCGGCCCACCAGCCATCGGCCGAAGAACTCCTTCAGCTCGACACCGTCGCTCAGCCTCGGCCCCTCGGCCAGCAACCGGGCGTGGAAGCCACCCCAGGCCGGATCGAAGGTGATCGACGCCTCCGTGAAGTCGAGGCGCGGTTCCCGCAGCGGCGCGAGGGGGAACCACGCCTTGTAGACGGACTCCTTCGCGCTGAACAGCAGCCGGTCCCACCTCACCGACGGATCGCGCCGCAGGAGATACGTCACACGGCGCAGTTCCTCGCCGACCGTGATCACCTCCAGCACTCCGGAGGGCAGCGGCTTGTTCGGCTCGGCGTCGATGCCCAGGGTCGTGATGTCACCGGACCGCGCGACGGCGGCGGCCCGGTATCCGGCACAGTGGGTGATGCTGCCGACGACACCCGAGGGCCAGACCGGCGCGCCCTTCACCCCGGGCGGCACCGGCACCGGAGGGTAGCCCAGACGCCCCAGGGCGTCGCGAGCGCACCAACGTCCCGTCGTGAACTCGCGGCGGCGCTTCTCCACCGCCCTGCTGATCACGGCCTCCTCCTCGAAGAACAGGGCGCAGGGCCGCGAGTCGTCGAACACCTCCGATGACCTGACCTCACCCGGCAGTAGATCCTCGATCATGAGGCATGTTCGGAGGTCCGCGGGACCTGCCCGGTCCGGCGAGAGCGTCCGGCACTCGGCCGGACCCCCTCGGCGGGTTTTCCACCCCTCGCGGGGACGGCGTGCGGGCTGCCCGCCGCGAGCGGACCTCGTGTCCTCATGAGGTGGCCGGCTCACGCACGAACCGAAACGGCGACGACGGCGACGGCAGCGACGACAGGGTCACGACAGGCCGAGCTCGTTGTCGAGCATGTCGAACATCTCGCTGTCCGAGACCGAGTCAAGGTCGAGCTCCGTATCGCCGGGATCACCGGAATCACGCGAGAGCGCCGCCCATTTCGTCTTCAGAACGTCCAGGCGCGCCGCGACCTGCCGGTGCGCCTCGGGGTCGACGGCCATCCCGCTGAACGCCCTCTCCAGCTTCGCGAGTTCGGCGAGGAGCGCCGCGGACCCCGTCTGCTCGGTCAGGCCGAGCCGGTCGAGCAGATGGTCGACGAGGGCGAGCGAGGTGGGGTGGTCGAACACCAGGCTGACCGGCAGGCGCAGCCCGGTGGCGTCGGTCAACCGGTTGCGCAGCTCGACGGCGGTGAGCGAGTCGAAGCCCAGCTCCTTGAACGCCCGGTCCGGCTCGACGGAGCCGGTTCCGCTGTGCCCGAGTACAGCCGCCACCTGGCCCCGTACGAGATCCAGGAGCACCTCGGCGCGCTCGGCGGCGCCGAGGGCGGTCAGCCCGTGCACCAGGGTGTCCGGCTCCTGGCGCCCGCTCGCGGCCGTCCGGCGTCTTCCGGCGGGCACCAGCCCTCTCAGCAGCGGCGGAACCTCCTCACGCGCCCGCAACGCCGACAGGTCGAACCTGACCGGCACCAGCACCGGGCGGTCCACACCTCCGGCGGCGTCGAACAGTCGCAGTCCCTGCTCCACCGACAGCGGACGGATGCCCACCCGCGCCATCCGCCGCCGGTCGGTGTCGGCGAGGGCGCCGGTCATTCCGCCGGTCGCCCCGGCGTCCCGCGCCCAGGGACCCCAGGCCAGCGACAACGCGGCGAGCCCGGCGGCCCGGCGGTGGTGGGCCAGTCCGTCGAGGAAGGCGTTGGCCGCGGCGTAGTTGCCCTGCCCCGCGCCGCCGGCCACGCCGGCCATCGACGAGAAGAGCACGAACGCGGCGAGATCCACCCCCTGGGTGAGCTCGTGCAGATGCCAGGCGGCACCCGCCTTGGGCCACAGCGCGGTGTCCATCCGCTCGGGGCGCAGGGAGGGAATCGTCGCGTCGTCCAGCACCCCCGCCGCGTGGACGACCGCCGTCAGCGGATGCTCGGCGGGTACGCCTGCCAGCAGGTCCGCGAGCGCGCCCCGATCGGAGACGTCACACGCGGCGACGACGACCTCGGCGCCGCGGGCGGCCAGCTCGGCCCGCAACTCGGGGGCGCCGGGCGCCTCCAGACCTCGGCGGCCGGCCAGCAGCAGCCGCCGCACTCCGTGCTCGCCCACCAGGTGCCGCGCCACCTCGGCGCCGAGGCCACCCGTGCCGCCGGTGATCAAAACCGTGCCCTCGGGATCCCATCGCCGTACGCCGTCCCCGTCCATGGCGGCCGGCACCAGGCGCGCCGCTCTCAGCACCCCGTCACGCACCGCGACCTGCGGCTCGCCGGAGGCCAGGACGGCCCGCATCAGCGCCGCCGAAGGCTCCAGCGGCTCGTCGAGATCGACGAGCACGAACCGGCCCGGATTCTCCGCCTGCGCGGCGCGGACCAGTCCCCACACGGCGGCCCCCGGCAGGTCGGTCACCCGGTCGTCCTCGTGGACGGCGACCGCGCCACACGTCATCACCACGAGGGTGCTGTCACCGAGCCGCTCCTCCGCGAGCCAGCGCTGCAGAAGGCCGAGCACGCGAGCGGTGGACCCGCGGGTCGCGGTGATGACGTCAGCGGGGTCGGTGGGCTCGGCGGGGTCGGCGGGGTCGGCGGCGAGGAACACGGCCGCGGCACGCGGCGGGGCACCCGGCGTGACGAGATCCCCGGGATCCGCCGTCACGTCCAGCGACACCACCTCCGCCTCCGATTCCTGGTCGCCGGCGGGCGTCTGGGGCAGAGGCGTCCACTCCAGCCGGAACAGTCCGTCCCCCGATGTCCGGTGCCCGCCGGCGACCAGGCCGCCGGGCGACGCCGGACGCGACACCAGCGACTCGGCGGTGAGCACGGGCGCTCCCACCGTGTCCACCGCGCTCACCGACACCGTGTCCTCGCCGGTTCTGGTCACGCGCACGCGCAGCGTCGTCGCGCCGGCCGCGTGCAGGTGCACGCCGCCCCACGCGAACGGCAGGCGCCCCGCCTCGGGCTCGGCGGACTCCAGGAACGGCACCGCGTGCAGGGCGGCGTCCAGCAGCGCCGGGTGCACGCCGTACGAGCCGGCGTCGCCGGCCTGCTCGGGCAGGGCGATCTCCGCGAACACCTCGTCGTCACGCCGCCAGGCAGCGCGCAACCCCCGGAAGAGCGGGCCGTAGACGAACCCGCCCTCGGCGAACCGCTCGTAGAGGCCGTCCAGTTCGACGGCGGACGCTCCCTTCGGTGGCCACACCTCGGTGTCGAAGACCTCGGCCGGAGCCGCGCCCTCGCGTCCGCCGCCGGAGAGCACACCGGTCGCGTACCGTGTCCACGGCTCGTCGTCGGCGGCGCCCGCGGGCCGCGCGTAGACGCCGAGCTCACGGTGGTCCGACGCGTCGGGCGCGCCCACCGACACCTGTAGGTCCATCGCCTCCCCCTCGCCGAACACGAGCGGGGCGGCCATGGTGAGTTCCTCCACCCGGTCGCAGCCGACCTGGTCCCCTGCCCGGACGGCGAGTTCCAGCAGTGCCGCGCCGGGCAGGATCACCATCCCGCCGACGGCGTGGTCGGCGAGCCACGGGTGTGATCGCGGTGAGAGGCGGCCGGTGAGCACGACCCCCTCCGACCCCGCGAGCCGCACCGCGGCCCCCAGCAGCGGGTGCGCCGCCGCCGCGAGCCCGAGATCCCTGATGTCCCCGACCCGCCGCCCACTCGGCCAGAACCACTGATGCCTGAAGGCGTACGTCGGCAGGTCGACCCGGCGGGCGTCGCCGAACGCGGCCCCGAACACGGCCGGCCAGTCCACCGCGAGCCCGTGCGTGTGCAGCGTCGCCACCGCGGTCATGATCGCGTCCTGCTCGCCGCGGTCACCGCGCAGCGCCGGTACCAGCACCGCGGCCTCGTCCTGGACGGTGTCCTCGGCCATCGCGGTCAGCACCCCGTCGGGTCCCAGTTCGAGGTACGCGCTGACCCCGCGCCGCCGCAGCGTCTCCACGCCGTCGGCGAACCTGACCTCGCGCCGCACCTGCTCCACCCAGTGGTCCGGTGAGCACAGCTCCTCCGCCGACGCGAGCTCGCCCGTCACGGTCGAGACCACCGGGATCCGCGGTGCCGCGAAGTCCAGCCCCTCGGCCACCCCGCGGAACTCCGCCAGCATCGGCTCCATCAGCGGCGAGTGGAACGCGTGGCTCACCCTCAGCCGCCTCGTCCTGCGTCCCCTCCTCTCCAGCAGGTCGGAGATCCGGACGACCGCGTCCTCGGCACCGGCGATCACCACCGAGGCGGGACCGTTCACCGCGGCGACGGAGACCTCGTCCTCGCACCCGGCGAGAAGCGGCAGCACCTCACGCTCGGGGGCCTGTACGGCGATCATCGCGCCGCCCTCCGGCAGCGCCTGCATCAGCCGGGCACGTGCCGCCACCAGCCGGCACGCGTCCGCAGGCGAGAGCACGCCCGCCACGTGCGCGGCCGCGATCTCCCCGATCGAGTGCCCCACCAGGAAGTCCGGCTTGACGCCCCAGGACTCCACCAGCCGGAACAGCGCCACCTCCAGGGCGAACAGCGCGGGCTGGGTGTATCCGGTCCGGTTCAGCGACTCGGTGTCGCCGCCGAACATCACCTCGCGCAGCGGGCGGTCCAGCTCGGGGTCCAGGTGTGCGAGCAAGGCGTCGAGGGCGTCGGCGAACACCGGGAACCGCTCGTACAGCTCCCTGCCCATTCCGGCCCGCTGGGCGCCCTGTCCGGTGAACAGCAGCGCGAGCCTGCCCGGCCGCGCGCCACGTCCCCTCACCGTTCCCGGCGCCGGGCGCCCGTCGGCCACCGCCGCCAGGCCCGCGAGCAACCCGTCCCGGTCGCCGGCCAGTACCACCGCCCGGTGCTCGAACGCGGAACGGCCCGTCGCCAGCGAGAAGCCGATGTCCGCACAGGAGACGTCCGGATCGTCCTGGACCCGCGACAGCAGGCGTGCCGCCTGCGCCCGCAACGCGTCATCCGTCTTCCCCGACACCGGCACCGGCACCGGCACGACGTCCGGCGCCTGGCCGGTCGGGACGCCTGACGACGATCCGTTCAGTGATCCGTCCGACGCCCCGTTCAGCGATCCGTTCTGCGGTCCGTTCAGCGACCTGCCCGGTGAGCCGTTCGGCGAGCGGCGTCCGGCCGTCGCGTCCGCGGACGGCGGCGCCTCCTCCAGGATGACGTGCGCGTTGGTCCCGCTGATGCCGAACGACGACACCCCGGCCCGGCGCGGCCATCCGCCCCCCGGCCACGGGCGGTGCTCGGTCAGCAGTTCCACCGCCCCCTGCTCCCAGTCCACGTGCGACGAGGGCGCGTCCACGTGCAGCGTGCCCGGCAGCACTTCGTGGCGCATCGCCATCACCATCTTGATCACACCGGCGACGCCCGCCGCCGCCTGGGTGTGCCCGATGTTCGACTTGATCGAGCCCAGCAGCAGCGGCCGGTCCGCCGGCCTGTCCTGCCCGTAGGTGGCGAGCAGCGCCTGCGCCTCGATCGGGTCGCCCAGGCTCGTCCCCGTTCCGTGGCCCTCCACCACGTCCACGTCCACCGTGGCCAGTCCGGCGCCGGCCAGTGCCTGGCGGATCACCCGCTGCTGTGAGGGGCCGTTCGGCGCGGTCAACCCGTTGGAGGCGCCGTCCTGGTTCACCGCGGAACCGCGGACGACGGCCAGCACCTGGTGGCCGTTGCGCCGCGCGTCGGACAGGCGCTCCAGCACCAGCGTCCCGACGCCCTCGGACCAGCCGACACCGTCGGCGGCCTCGGAGAAGGACTTGCACCGCCCGTCGGCGGCGAGCCCGTCCTGAGCGCTGAAGTCGATGAACGCCCCAGGAGTCGCCATCACCGTCACACCACCGACCAGTGCGAGCGAGCACTCACCGCCGCGCAGCGCCTGCGCCGCCAGGTGCAACGCCACCAGCGAGGAGGAACACGCGGTGTCCACCGTCATCGCCGGCCCCTCCAGACCGAGGATGTAGGACAGCCGTCCGGACAGCACGCTGCCGGCCGTACCGGTGCCCATGAAGCTCACCACGTCCGGCGGGAACTCCGCGCTCGTCGCGTAGTCGTGGTACATCACCCCGGCGAACACACCCGTGTGACTGCCGCGCAGCGAGAGCGGGTCGATCCCGGCCCGCTCGACCGCCTCCCAGGCCACCTCAAGAAGGAGCCGCTGCTGCGGGTCCATCGCGAGCGCCTCACGGGGCGAGATCCCGAAGAAACCGGGGTCGAACTCCCCCGCGTCGTGCAGGAAGCCGCCCTCGCGGACGTAGCTGGTGCCCCGGCGTTCGCGGCCGGGGTCGTACAGCGACTCCAGATCCCAGCCACGAGAGGTCGGGAACGCCGAGATCGCGTCCCCACCCTCCTCGACCAGCCGCCACAGCTCCTCGGGAGAGGTCACCCCACCCGGGTAGCGGCATGCCATCGACACGATCACCACGGGGTCGTCGCCGACCGGTTTGACCGGTCGCGCGACCACGCGCCCGCTCACCGGGGCGCCGAGGTCACCCGGCAGTTCCGCCAGGAGGTACTCCGTCAGCGCCGTGACGTTCGGGTAGTCGAACACGAGCGTCGCGGGCAGCCTCAGCCCGGTGTCGGCGGCCAGCCTGTTGCGCACCTCGACGGCCGTCAGCGAGTCGAAGCCCATGCTCTGGAAACTGCCCAGCGGCTCGATCGAGTCGCCGTCCGCGTGGCCCAGCGCCCGCGCCACCTGGCCCCGCACCAGCTCCAGCAGGACGGCCATCCGCTCGCCCTCCCCGAGCGGCGCGAGGCGTTCCACGAGCGTGGCCGCCACCTCGGTCGTGGCCTGCCTGCGGGCCTGCGCCCTGACCAGCCCTCGCAGCGAGAACGGGACGTCCCCGCCGGTGCGGAACGCCGACAGATCCAGACGTACGGGCAGCAGGGCCGGCTCTTCGCCCGTGACCGTCACGTCGAACAGCGCCAGCCCCTGCTCAGGGGAGAGCGGAAGCGTCCCGCGCCTGGCGAGCCTGCCCATCTCGGCCTCGCTCAGGGCGCCGGTCATGCCACTCGCCTGGTCCCACGGCCCCCAGCCCAGCGAGACCGCCGGTAGCCCCTCGGCCCGGCGGTGCCGGGCGAGCGCGTCCAGGAAGGCGTTCGCCGCCGCGTAGTTGGCCTGCCCCGCCGTCCCGAACGTCCCGGCCACCGACGAGAACAGGACGAAGCCCGCCAGATTCTCGTCCCTGGTCAGCTCGTGGAGATGCCAGGCCGCGTCCACCTTGGGGCGGAACACCTTCTCCAGGCTCCGCGACGTCAGCGTGCCGATCACGCCGTCGTCCAGCACGCCCGCGGCGTGCACCACCGCGGTCAGCGGGTGTTCGGCGGGTATCCCGGCCAGCAGGGCGGCGACGGCGTCACGGTCCGCCAGGTCGCATGCCACGACGTTCGTCCGGGCGCCGAGTCCGGCGAGCTCCGCCACCAGTTCCTCGACGCCCTCCGCCCGGTCACCGCGACGGCTCGCCAGCGTCAGGTGGCCGACGCCGTGCTCGGTCACCAGGTGGCGGGCCAGCATGCCACCCAGGCCGCCGGTGCCGCCGGTGATCAGCACCGTGCCCTCCGGATCCCAGGTCATACCGACCGGGTCGGCGGGCGGGAAGACGCGGGTCAGCCGACCGGCCAGCACGGCACCGTCCCTGATCACCAGTTGCGGCTCGACGGCGGCCAGGGCCGACGGCAGTGCCGCGATCGACGTCGCCGGCACCCCCCTCGGGTCGTGGGCGTCGCCGTCCCGGAGGTCGAGGTCGATCAGCGCGAACCGGCCCGGATGCTCGGCCTCGGCGGCACGCACGAGCCCCCACACCGTCGCCGCCACCACGTCGTCGCCGTCCACCGCGCCCCGGGTGAGGAACACCAACCGCGAATCGGCGAACCGCTCGTCCGCGAGCCAGGAACGCACCAGCTCCAGCACGGACGACGCCAGGCCGTGAGCGGCCGTCGGCACCTCGTCACCCTGGCCCGCCTCCACCGGGACCAGCACCGTACGCGGCACGGAAGCGTCACCGTCGTACGCCCCTACCAGCGACCGCAGATCGGCACCGACCCCGACGGGACCACCCACCGAGGCGGCGAGTGCCTCGGTGAGCCCCCAGCCGTCCGGGCCCACCACTGCCAGGGTGCCCGGCGAGACCGCGGACACCGGCGACGCCGGGGCTGCCTGCGGAACCCAGTCCAGCCTGAACAGGGAGTCCCTTCCGATCGCTCGCGGACCGGCGGCCTGTCCTTCGGAAAGGAGGCGCAGGGACAGCGATCTGATCGAGGCCACCGGACCGTCCACGCCGACGATCGCGATCGACATCGCGTCGGGTCCGGCCCAGGACATCCGCACCCGGACCGTCGACGCCCCCGCCGCGTGCAGGGACACGCCCTCCCACGCGAAGGGCACCTTACGCCGGGCCTCCTCGCTCAGGTCGAGGAGCAGGCATATGTGCAGCACCGCGTCCAGCAGCGCCGGATGCACGCCGAACGCCCCCGCCTCGGCCGCGTCCTGCTCGGGCAGGCTGACTTCGGCGTACATGTCCGAGTCGCCGCGCCAGGCCGAGGTGAGGCCGCGGAAAGCCGGTCCGTAGTCGAAGCCGTCCGCGGCCCGTCCCTCGTAGAAGCCCTCCAACGAGACCGGCGTCGTACCGGCCGGCGGCCACGCGGTCGTGTCGAACGCCGGTGCGGTGTCGGGGACGGTGAGAGACTCGTCGACCGCGAGAAGCCCGTTCGCATGCCGTGTCCAGGGACGCTCCTCCTCGCCTTCCGGCCGCGCGTACACGCTCAACGGCCGCTGTCCCCTCTCGTCGGGTCCGCCCAGCCGTACCTGTACCCGGACGCCGCCCTGTTCGGGCAGGGTCAACGGCGCGGCCAGGGTCAGCTCGTCCACCCGAGCGCAGCCGACCTCGTCACCCGCCCGGATCGCCAGTTCCAGGAACGCCGTCGCAGGCACCACCACCCGGCCCGACACCACGTGATCGGCCAGCCACGGCTGGGAGCGCACCGACAACCGGCCGGTGAGGAGCACCTCGTCGCCCCCCGCCAGCTCGACGGCGGCTCCCAGCAGGGGGTGATCCGGCGCTCCGAGCCCGGCCTCGGTCACATCGCCGACGCGGCCGCGCGAGGGTCCCGGCCAGAAACGCCGACGCTGGAAGGCGTAGGTGGGCAACTCCACCCGGTGGGCGCCGGGGAACGCCGCCCGCCAGTCCACCGGCACCCCGCGTACGTGCAGGGCGGCGAGCGCCATCATGATCGTTTTTTGCTCGTCCTGGCCCCTGCGCAGGGCCGGTACCAGCACGTCCGGATCGGCCGCCGACCTCGCCTCGGCGTCGCGCGCCGGATCCGCGAGCACGTCGGCACCGGTCTCGGCCGCCACGGTGATGGTCTCGTCGGCCATCGCGGTGAGCACGCCGTCGGGGCCGAGTTCCAGGTAGGCGCGTACACCCTGTGCCTGCAGGGTGCGCACGGCGTCGGAGAAGCGGACCGCGCCGCGGACCTGCTCCACCCAGTAGTCCGGCGAACACAGTCGCTCGGCCGTCGCCTGCTCCCCGGTGAGCGTGGACACGATCGGGATCTCCGGCGGGCTGAAGGAGAGCGACCCGGCCACCGCCCGGAAGTCCTCCAGCATCGGGTCCATCAGCGGGGAGTGGAAGGCGTGCGACACCCGCAACCGCTTCGTCCTGATCCCCCGCTCCTCTAGAGTGGCGGCCACCTCCAGCACCGCCTCCTCGACGCCGGAGATCACCACCGAGGACGGGCCGTTCACCGCCGCGACCGACACCTCCTTCTCCCGCCCGGCGAGCAACTCGGCGACCTGCTCCTCGGCGACCTGGACCGCCACCATCGCCCCGCCCGCAGGTAGCGCCTGCATCAACCGCGCCCGCGCCGCCACCAACACGCACGCGTCCGCCAGCGACAACACCCCCGCCACATGAGCCGCCGCGATCTCCCCGACCGAGTGCCCGGCCAGCACGTTCGGACGGATCCCCCACGAGGACACCAGCCGGAACAGCGCCGTCTCCACCGCGAACAGAGCAGGCTGCGCCCACCCGGTCCGATCCAGCACCTCCGCCTCCACCGACCCCGGCTCGGCGAACACCACCTCACGCAACGACCGGCCACCCAACCCTCCGGCCGATCCCCGCTCCACCCCCTCAAGCAGCGGATCCAGCTCCGCGATCACCGCGTCCAACGCCGTCGCGAACACCGGGAACCGGTCGTACAACTCCCGGCCCATCCCGGCCCGCTGGCTGCCCTGACCGGTGAACAACACCGCCAGCTTCAGCTCACTCGCTGCCACCCCGCGCACCACACCCGCACCCGGCAGATCCCCGGCCAGCGCACCCAACCCGGCCAGCACACCCTCACGATCACCGACCACCACCGCCCGATGCTCGAACACCGACCGCGTCGCCACCAGCGAGAACGCCGCATCACCCAGCACCAACCCCGGATCGGCACCCACATACGACGCCAACCGCCCGGCCTGCGCCCGCAACGCCTCCGCCGTACGACCCGACACCACCACCGGAACCACCGGCGATCCCACCGTGACATCCGCCGTCTCGGCATCCGGCGTCCGGTCCCGTACGGGTTCTTCGGCCGTGACCCGCTCGTCCGCCGGCTCCTGTTCGAGGAGCACGTGCGCGTTGGTGCCGCTGATCCCGAACGACGACACCCCGGCCCGACGCGGACGGTCGGTCTCCGGCCACTCCGTCGGCTCGGTCAGCAGCTCGACCGCGCCCGAGGACCAGTCCACATGCGAGGACGGCTCGTCCACGTGCAGCGTCCTGGGCAGTGTTCCGTGCCGCATCGCCATGACCATCTTGATCACACCCGCCACACCAGCCGCCGCCTGCGTGTGACCGATGTTCGACTTGATCGAACCCAGCAGCAGCGGCCGATCCTGCGGCCGATCCTGGCCGTAGGTGGCGAGCAGGGCCTGCGCCTCGATCGGGTCACCCAGCGTCGTGCCCGTACCGTGCGCCTCCACCGCATCCACCTCGGACGCCGACAGCCCCGCACTCGCCAGCGCCTGACGAATCACCCGCTGCTGAGACGGACCGTTCGGCGCCGTCAACCCGTTCGACGCACCATCCTGATTCACCGCAGATCCGCGAACGACCGCGAGCACCCGATGACCGTTGCGCCGAGCATCCGACAACCGCTCCAGCACCAGGATGCCCACGCCCTCGGCCCAGCCCACCCCATCGGCCGACTCCGCGAACGACCGACACCGCCCATCCACCGACAAACCCCGCTGCCGAGCGAACCCGATGAACGTGTTCGGTGTGGCCATCACCGTCACGCCCCCGGCCAGCGCCAGTGAACACTCACCACCGCGTAGCGCCTGCGCGGCCAGGTGCAGCGCCACCAACGACGACGAGCAGGCGGTGTCCACGGTCACCGCCGGACCCTCCAGGCCCAGCGTGTACGACACCCGACCCGACGCCACACTCGGCGCCGTCCCCGTACTTTCGTAACCCTCGACGGCATCACGCTGAGCGATGCCCTCATCGGTCTGGTGCACCCGACCGGCCGCGTTACCCAACGCCAAACCGTAATCGTTGTACATCAAACCGGTGAACACCCCGGTCCGGCTCCCCCGCAACGAGCCCGGCTCGATCCCCGCCCGCTCCACCGCCTCCCACGACGTCTCCAGCAACAACCGCTGCTGCGGGTCCATCGCGAGAGCCTCACGCGGCGAGATCCCGAAGAGACCGGCATCGAACTCATCCGCGTCATGCAAAAACCCGCCATGACGCGTGTACGACGTCCCCACCCGACCAGGATCCGGATCATAGATCCCCTCCAGATCCCACCCCCGATTCGTCGGGAACCCGGTGATCGCGTCGGTCTCCTCCACCACCAGACGCCACAAATCCTCCGGAGAAGACACCCCACCCGGATAACGACACGCCATCCCCACGATCACCACCGGATCGTCGGCCACCGACCGCACCACCGGCGAGAGCACACCCACATCGGCCCGCTCGCCGAGCAACTCACCCAGCAGGAACTCCGCCAGCCCAACCGGAGTCGGGTAGTCGAACACCAGCGTCGCCGGCAGCCTGATCCCCGTCGCCGCGTTCAACCGATTGCGCAACTCCACCGCGGTCAGGCTGTCGAAGCCCAGCTCCCGAAACTCCCGCTTGACATCTACCGTCTCCGGCGAGGTGTGCCCCAGGACCATCGCCACCTGCGCCCGCACCGTGTCCACCATCAACCGCACCCGCTCGGCCTCACCCAACCCGGCCAGCCGTCCCACCAGCGCACCGTCACCGGTCACGACCGACGACACCGCCGATCTGCGCGAGCCGCGCACCAGCCCGCGCAGCAGGTGCGGCACCTCACCACCCGCCCGCACCGCCGCCAGATCCAACCGCACCGGAACCACAGCCGGCCCACCGGAACCGATCGCCGCCTCGAACAACACCACACCCTGCTCCGGCGTGATCGCCGACATCCCCGCACGCGTCAACCGACGCGCCTGAACCTCGTCCAACCCCCCCGTCATCCCCGCGTCCTGCTCCCACGGACCCCACCCCAACGACAACCCCGCCAGCCCCAGCCCGCGCCGATACTCCGCCAACGCGTCCAAGAACGCGTTCGCCGCCGCGTAATTGCCCTGCCCCGCCCCACCGAACGTCCCCGCCACCGACGAGAACACGATGAAATCGGCCAAATCCTCGTCTTGGGTCAGCTCGTGCAGATACCACGCCGCATCCACCTTCGGCCGCAACACCACATCCAACCGCTCCGCCGTCAACGACGGAATCGTCCCGTCATCCAGCACACCCGCAGTGTGGATCACCGCCGTCAACGGATGCGCGGCATCGATCCCGGCCAGCAGCGCCGCCACCTGATCCCGATCGGCCACATCACACGCCGCGACCGTGACCTCGACCCCATGCGCGATCAACTCCGCCCGCAACTCCACCGCACCCGGAGCCTCCAGGCCCCGGCGGCTGGTCAGCAGCAGACGCCGCACCCCACGCTCGGCCACCACATGCCGCGCGAACAAACCCCCCAGACCACCCGTACCACCAGTGATCAACACCGTCCCCTCCGGATCCCAGACCCGATCCTCGCCCAAACCGGAGACGGAACCGGAGCCGGGATCAACACCACGCTCGGAGGCGGGCGTCACCCGCGCCAGGCGCGGCACCCGCACCTCACCCCCGCGCACCGCCACCTGCGGCTCACCCGAGGCCAACACCCCCGCCAACACCGACGACGACAACTCCTCATCGATATCCACCAGCACGAACCGGCCAGGATTCTCCACCTGCGCAGAACGCACCAACCCCCACACCGCCGCAGCCCCCAAATCCGCGACCACCTCACCCTCCCCGGCCGCCACCGCACCCCGCGACACCACCACCAACCGCGAACCCCCACACCGCTCATCAGCCAACCACCCCTGCACCAACCCCAGAACACGAACCGCCAAAGCACGCACCGCCCCCACCACATCCCCATCCCCGTCCGACCCCACCACGACGGTCACCACCTCCGGCACCACCTCCAGCGCCGCCAACTCCGCCACCGATGCCAGGCCCAGGGTCGGTTCAACCTGGTCAGGCCCGGTAACGGCCGCCGACACCTCAGGCGACACCGTCCAGGTCAGCTGGAACAGCGAATCCCGGTGCGGGGCACTACCGGCGGTCGGCTGGTCTCCCACGATCGGGCGCAGCGTCAGTGAGCGCACCGACAGCACCGGCTCCCCGACCACGTCCACCGCGCTCAACGACAGCTCACCATCACCCGTCCACGCCAACCGCACCCGCAGCACCGACGCCCCACCCGCGTGCAGACACACCCCACCCCACGAGAACGGCAACCGCACACCCTCAAAACCATCCAGATCGGCGAAGGCCACCACATGCAACGCCGCGTCCAGCAGCGCCGGGTGCAAGCCGAAACCACCCGCATCGACGACCTGCTCGGGCAGGCCGACCTCGGCGAACACCACACCGTCCGCGTCCCGCCAAGCTCCCCGCACCCCCTGGAACACCGGCCCATACCCCAGCCCGCCCTCGGCCAGCCGCTCGTACAACCCACCCAACTCGACCACCGACGCACCCTTCGGCGGCCACACCCCGACGTCGAACCGCTCCCCGGCCTGGCCGTCGGACGCCAGCACACCGATCGCGTGCCGTACCCAGGCGTCGTGTTCACCGGCCCCCGCAGGCCGAGCATGAACACTCACCCCACGCCGACCCACCCCATCCGCAGCCCCCACCCGCACCTGCACCGCCACCGCATCGTCCTCACCCAGCACCAACGGCGCGGTCAAGGTCAACTCCTCCACCACCCCACACCCAACCTCATCCCCCGCCCGCACCACCAACTCCAAAAACCCCGTACCCGGAAAAATCACCATCCCGCCCACCACATGATCCGCCAACCACGGATGCGACCCCAACGAGACACGACCCGTCAACAACGCCTCATCACTGTCGGCCAACCCCATGACCGCACCCAGCAGCGGATGTCCCGCCACGACCTGTCCGAGACCTTCGGCGTCTCCGGCCCGTCTGCCACTCGGCCAGTACCACTGACGTTGGAAGGCGTACGTCGGCAACTCCACCTTGCGAGCACCGGCGAACAAGGTCGGCCAGCTGACCGGCACCCCGCGTACGTGCAGCCCGGCCAGCGCCGTCACGATCGTCACCTGCTCGTCCTGGCCCCCGCGCAGCGCCGACACCAATACCGGGTCGGAGTCCGAATATCCGTCCATGGTGACGCGACGAGCATCCGGCTCCTCGGCGATCGCCTGAGAGCGGGCCGTCTCCGCCGCGTCGGCGAGCACGGTGAGGGTGTCGGACGCCATCGCGGTGAGCACCCCGTCGGGGCCGAGTTCCAGATACGCCCGAACCCCCTGGCCGTGCAGGGTGCGCACGCCGTCGGCGAAACGAACGGCGCCGCGGACCTGTTCCACCCAGTACTCCGGTGAGCACAGCTGCTCGTCGGTGGCGGGTTCCCCGGTCAGCGTCGACACGATCGGGATCCGTGGCGGGTCGTAGGTGAGCGCCCCCGCCACCGCCCGGAACTCCTCCAGCATCGGGTCCATCAGCGGCGAGTGGAAGGCGTGCGACACCCGCAACCGCTTCGTCCTGATCCCCCGCTCCTCCAGAGTGGCGGACACCTCCAGCACCACCTGCTCAACACCGGAGATCACCACCGAGGACGGGCCGTTCACCGCCGCGACCGACACCTCCTTCTCCCGCCCGGCGAGCAACTCGGCGACCTGCTCCTCGGCGACCTGGACCGCCACCATCGCCCCGCCCGCAGGTAGCGCCTGCATCAACCGCGCCCGCGCCGCCACCAACGCACACGCGTCCTGCAGCGACAACATCCCCGCCACATGAGCCGCTGTGATCTCCCCGACCGAGTGCCCGGCCAGCACATCCGGCCGCACCCCCCACGAGGACACCAGCCGGAACAGCGCCGTCTCCACCGCGAACAGAGCAGGCTGCGCCCACCCCGTCCGATCCAGCAACCCCGCCTCAGCCGACCCCGGCTCGGCGAACACCACCTCACGCAACGACCCCTCAAGCAGCGGATCCAGCTCGGTGATCACCGCGTCCAAGGCTTCGGCGAACACCGGGAACCGGTCATACAACTCCCGGCCCATCCCAGCCCGCTGACTGCCCTGGCCGGTGAACAACACCGCCAGCTTCAGCTCGCCCGCTGCCACCCCGCGCACCACACCCGCACCCGGCAGATCCCCGGCCAGCGCACCCAACCCGGCCAGCACACCCTCACGACCACCGACCACCACCGCCCGATGCTCGAACGCCGACCGCGTCGCCACCAGCGAGAACGCCACATCGGCCAACCCGAGACCGGGCTCACCCTCCAGGAACGACGCCAACCGCCCGGCCTGCGCCCGCAACGCCCCCGCCGTACGACCCGAAACCACCACCGGAACCGTCTCGGCACCCGGCACCTGACCCGCTGTGCGAGCTTCGGCGGTTTCCGGGAGCTCCGGTCCCTGTTCGACGATCACGTGCGCGTTGGTGCCGCTGATCCCGAACGACGACACCGCCGCCCGGCGCGAGCGGTCGGTCTCCGGCCACTCAGTCGGCTCGGTCAGCAGCTCCACCGCACCCGAGGACCAGTCCACATGCGACGAGGGCGCGTCCACGTGCAGCGTCCTGGGTAGCGTCCCGTGCCGCATCGCCATGACCATCTTGATCACGCCCGCGACACCGGCGGCGGCCTGGGTGTGCCCGATGTTCGACTTGATCGAGCCCAGCAGCAGCGGCCGATCCTCCCGCCGATCCTGACCGTAGGTGGCGAGCAGCGCCTGCGCCTCGATCGGGTCACCCAGCGTCGTCCCCGTACCGTGCGCCTCCACCGCGTCCACCTCGGACGCCGACAACCCCGCACTCGCCAGCGCCTGACGAATCACCCGCTGCTGAGACGGACCATTCGGCGCCGTCAACCCGTTCGACGCACCATCCTGATTCACCGCGGAACCACGCACCACCGCCAACACCCGATGACCATTACGCCGAGCATCCGACAACCGCTCCAGCACCAGCATGCCCACGCCCTCGGACCAGCCCGCACCGTCGGCGCTGTCGGAGAACGCCTTGCACCGTCCGTCGGCGGCCAGCCCGCCCTGGGCGCTGAAGTCGATGAACGAGGTCGGCGTGGCCATCACCGTCACGCCACCGGCCAGCGCCAGTGAACACTCACCACCGCGCAGCGCCTGCGCGGCCAGGTGCAGCGCCACCAGCGAGGAGGAGCACGCGGTGTCCACCGTCACCGCCGGCCCTTCCAGGCCGAGCGTGTAGGACAGGCGGCCGGTCGCGACACTACCGGCGCTACCCGTACCGGAGAAGCTCATCGCCTCCGGTGGCAGCTCAACACCGGTCGCGTAGTCGTGGTACATGACCCCGGCGAACACGCCGGTACGGCTGCCACGCAGCGAGAGCGGGTCGATCCCGGCCCGCTCGACCGCCTCCCACGATGTCTCCAGCAGCAACCGCTGCTGCGGGTCCATCGCCAGCGCCTCACGCGGCGAGATCCCGAAGAACCCCGGATCGAACTCCCCGGCCTCGTGCAGGAACCCACCCTCACGCACATAACTGGTCCCCCGGCTCTCCCGATCCGGGTTGTACAACGTCCCGAGATCCCAGCCGCGTGACGTCGGGAACCCGGTGATCGCGTCGGTCTCCTCGACCACCAGACGCCACAGATCCTCCGGAGAAGAAACCCCACCCGGATAACGACACGCCATCCCCACGATCACCACCGGATCGTCGGCCACCGACCGCACCACCGGCGAGAGCACGTCCTCATCGGCCCGCTCGCCGAGCAACTCACCCAGCAGGAAGTCCGCCAGCCCAACCGGAGTCGGGTAGTCGAAGACCAAGGTGGCCGGCAGGCGCAGCCCGGTCGCCGCGTTCAACCGGTTGCGCAGCTCCACCGCGGTCAGGCTGTCGAAGCCCAGCTCAATGAACTCCCGCCGGACGTCCACCGCCTCCGGCGAGGCATGCCCCAGGACCGTCGCCACCTGCGCCCGCACCGTGTCCACCAGCAACCGCACCCGATCGGCCTCACCCAACCCGGCCAGCCGTCCCACCAGCGCACCGTCACCGGTCACGACCGACGACACCGCCGATCTGCGCGAGCCGCGCACCAGCCCGCGCAGCAGGTGCGGAACCTCACCACCCGCCCGCACCGCCGCCAGATCCAACCGCGCGATCACCAGCGCCGGACGATCCGTCGCACGCACCGCGTCGAAGGACGCCAGTCCCTGCTCGGGCGAGAAAGGCGCCATCCCGGAACGCGCCATCCGCCGCAGATCCACCTCATCCAACCCGCCCGTCATCCCGGCGTCCTGCTCCCACGGACCCCACGCCAGCGAACGCCCGGTCAGCCCCAGCCCGCGCCGATGCCCCGCCAACGCGTCCAAGAACGCGTTGCCCGCCGCGTAGTTGCCCTGCCCCGCCCCACCGAACGTCCCCGCCACCGACGAGAACACGATGAAATCGGCCAGATCCTCGTCTTGAGTGAGCTCGTGCAGATGCCAGGCGGCGTCCACCTTCGGCCGCAAGACAGCGTCCAACCGCTCCGCCGTCAGCGACGGGATCGTCCCGTCATCCAGCACACCCGCGGTGTGGATCACCGCTGTCAGCGGATGAGCGGCGTCGATCCCGGCCAGCAGCGCCGCCACCTGATCCCGATCGGCCACATCACACGCCGCGACCGTGACCTCGACCCCGTGCGCGATCAACTCGGCCTGCAACTCCACCGCGCCAGGAGCATCCAACCCCCGACGGCTGGTCAGCAGCAGACGCCGCACCCCACGCTCGGCCACCACATGCCGCGCGAACAAACCCCCCAGACCACCCGTACCACCAGTGATCAACACCGTCCCCTCCGGATCCCAGACCCGATCCTCACCCAGATCAGCGTCAACCCCGGAGCCGGACGACACCGCCCGCACCAGCCGGGCAACCCGCACCTCACCCCCGCGCACCGCCACCTGCGGCTCACCCGAGGCCAACACCCCCGCCAACACCGACGACGACAACTCCTCATCGATATCCACCAGCACGAACCGGCCAGGATTCTCCACCTGCGCAGAACGCACCAACCCCCACACCGCCGCAGCCCCCAAATCCGCGACCACCTCACCCTCCCCGGCCGCCACCGCACCCCGCGACACCACCACCAACCGCGAACCCCCACACCGCTCATCAGCCAACCACCCCTGCACCAACCCCAGAACACGAACCGCCAAAGCACGCACCGCCCCCACCACATCCCCATCCCCGCCCGACCCCACCACGACGGTCACCACCTCCGGCACCACCTCCAGCGCCGCCAACTCCGCCACCGGATCCGATGCCGGGTCCAGGGACAGCTCGGCCGTACGACTGACGGAGCCGGACCCCGAGGAGGTCGCCGTCTCCGGCCTCCGCACCCACTCCTGGTGGAACAGCGCGTCCCGCCCCAGCACCCGACCGTCGGCGAGGGGGAGGTCATCCGTCGAGACCGGGCGCAGCGTCAGTGAGCGCACCGACAGCACCGGCTCCCCGACCACGTCCACCGCGCTCAACGACAGCTCACCATCACCCGTCCACGCCAACCGCACCCGCAGCACCGACGCCCCACCCGCGTGCAGACACACCCCACCCCACGAGAACGGCAACCGCACACCCTCAAAACCATCCAGATCGGCGAAGGCCACCACATGCAACGCCGCGTCCAGCAGCGCCGGGTGCAAGCCGAAACCACCCGCATCGACGACCTGCTCAGGCAGGCCGACCTCGGCGAACACCACACCGTCCGCGTCCCGCCAAGCTCCCCGCACCCCCTGGAACACCGGCCCATACCCCAGCCCACCCTCGGCCAGCCGCTCGTACAACCCACCCAACTCGACCACCGACGCACCCCTCGGCGGCCACACCCCACCCTCGAAAGCCTCGAACCGCTCCCCGGCCTGGCCATCGGACGCCAGCACACCGATCGCGTGCCGTACCCAGGGCTCCTCGTCCCCGGCCTCCGCAGGGCGGGCGTGAATGCTCACCTCACACCGGCCTGACTCATCCGGTGTCCTCACCCATACCTGCACCGCCACCGCGTCTCGTTCGCCGAGCACCAGCGGAGCGGTCAGGGTGAGTTCTTCGACCAGGTCACAGCCGACCTCATCACCCGCCCGCACCGCCAGCTCCAGGAACCCCGTGCCTGGGAAGATCACCGTCCCGCCCACCATGTGATCGGCCAGCCACGGATGCGACGTCAGCGAGACCCGGCCGGTCAGCAACACCCCGTCCGAACCCGCCACTCCCACAGCGGCTCCCAGCAGCGGATGGCTCGCGGCCGCGAGTCCCGCCGCCGTCACGTCTCCCACCTGCGAGCCGACGCCGTCGGGCCAGAACCGTTCGCGCTGGAAGGCGTACGTCGGCAGATCCACTCGGGCGGCCCGAGGAAGTGCCTCCGACCAGTTCACCGGCACCTTGCGCACGTGCAGGGCGGCGAGCGCCATCATGATCGATTTTTGCTCGTCCTGGCCCCTGCGCAGGGCCGGTACCAGCAGCACGTCCGGATCCGCCGCCGACCTCGCCTCCGCGCCGCTCACCGATCCCGCTGACGCAGCCCCGCGCGTCATCCCATCGATGTTCGCGTCGGCGAGCGCGGTGAGGGTGTCGTCGGCCATCGCGGTGAGCACACCATCGGGGCCCAGCTCCAGATATGCCCGCACCCCCTGGCCGTGCAGGGTACGGACGGCGTCGGCGAAGCGGACCGCGCCACGGACCTGCTCCACCCAGTAGTCCGGCGAACACAGCCGCTCGGCCGTCGCCTGCCCCCCGGTGAGCGTGGACACGATCGGGATCTCCGGCGCACCGTAAGTCAGCCCCCCGGCCACCGCCCGGAAGTCCTCCAGCATCGGATCCATCAACGGCGAGTGGAACGCGTGCGACACCCGCAACCGCTTCGTCCGCACCCCCCGCTCCTCCAGGCCGGCGGCCACCTCAAGCACCGCCTCCTCACCCCCGGAGATCACCACCGAGGACGGGCCGTTCACCGCCGCGACCGACACCTCACCCTCACGCCCGGCCAGCAGCTCGGCCACCTGCTCCTCGGCGACCTGGACCGCCACCATCGCCCCACCCCCGGGCAGCGCCTGCATCAACCGCGCCCGACCCGCCACCAACGCACACGCGTCCTGCAACGACAGCACACCAGCCACATGCGCCGCCGCGATCTCCCCGACCGAGTGCCCGGCCAGCACATCGGGCCGGATCCCCCACGAGGACACCAGCCGGAACAACGCCGTCTCCACCGCGAACAACGCAGGCTGCGCCCACCCCGTCCGATCCAGCGCCTCCGCCTCAGCCGACCCCGGCTCGGCGAACACCACCTCACGCAACGACCCCTCAAGCAGCGGCTCGAACTCGGCGAACACCTCGTCCAACGCCTCGGCGAACACCGGGAACCGCTCGTACAGCTCTCGCCCCATCCCGGCCCGCTGGCTGCCCTGACCGGTGAACAGGAACGCGACCTTGCCGCCGCTCCGCACCGAACCGGTCACCACCCCCGGATCCGCCGCCCCCCGAGCCAGCGCCGCCAGGCCCCCCACCAACTCCGCACGCCCGGCACCGACCACCACCGCCCGATGCTCGAACGCCGACCGAACCGTCGCCAGCGACACCCCCACCCCAGCCAATCTCGACCCGGACAAGCCCTCCACGTGCGACAACAACCGCTCCGCCTGCGCCCGCAACGCCACCTCACTACGCCCCGACACCACCCATGCGACAGTCCCGCCGTCGACCTCCTCACCACCGGCGTCCACCGGTTCCTCCACCGGCACCGGAGACTGCTCCAAGATCACATGCGCGTTGGTGCCGCTGATCCCGAACGACGACACCGCGGCCCGGCGCGACCGCTCCACCCGAGGCCACGCCCGTGCCTCGGTCACCAACTCGACCGCGCCCTCGCTCCAGTCCACATGCGAGGACGGCTCGTCCGCGTGCAACGTGCGCGGCACCATGCCCTCGCGCATCGCCATGACCATCTTGATGATTCCCGCCACACCGGCCGCCGTCTGGGTGTGACCGATGTTCGACTTGATCGAACCCAGCAGCAACGGCTCTCCGGTGTCACGGCCCTGTCCGTAGGTGGACATCAGCGCCCGCGCCTCGATGGGATCGCCCAACCGCGTCCCGGTGCCGTGCGCCTCGACCACATCCACCTCGGACGCCGACAGCCCCGCACTCGCCAGCGCCTGACGAATCACCCGCTGCTGAGACGGACCGTTCGGCGCCGTCAACCCGTTCGACGCACCATCCTGATTCACCGCAGATCCGCGAACGACCGCGAGCACCTGGTGGCCGTTGCGCCGAGCATCCGACAACCGCTCCAGCACCAGGATGCCCACGCCCTCGGCCCAGCCCACCCCATCGGCCGACTCCGCGAACGACCGACAACGCCCATCCACCGACAAACCCCGCTGCCGAGCGAACCCGATGAACGTGTTCGGCGTCGACATCACCGTCGCCCCACCCGCCAGCGCCAGCGAACAATCCCCCGACCGCAACGCCTGTGCCGCCAGGTGCACCGCCACCAGCGACGACGAGCAGGCGGTGTCCACCGTCACCGCCGGACCCTCCAGGCCCAGCGTGTACGACACCCGACCCGACGCCACACTCGGCGCCGTCCCGGTGCCCTCGTAACCCTCGACGGCATCACGTTGGCCGAGACCTTCGACCACCTCGCCGACGGCCGCCTGGTGCACCCGGCCGGCCGCGTTACCCAACGCCAGACCGTAGTCGTTGTACATCAAACCGGTGAACACCCCGGTCCGGCTCCCCCGCAACGAGCCCGGCTCGATCCCCGCCCGCTCCACCGCCTCCCACGACACTTCCAACAGCAACCGCTGCTGCGGATCAACCGCCAACGCCTCACGCGGCGACATCCCAAAAAACCCAGGGTCGAACTCATCCGCGTCATGCAAAAACCCGCCATGACGCGTGTACGACGTCCCCACCCGACCAGGATCCGGATCATAGATCCCCTCCAGATCCCACCCCCGATTCGTCGGGAACCCGGTGATCGCGTCGGTCTCCTCCACCACCAGACGCCACAAATCCTCCGGAGAAGACACCCCACCCGGATAACGACACGCCATCCCCACGATCACCACCGGATCGTCGGCCACCGACCGCACCACCGGCGAGAGCACACCCACTTCGGCCCGCTCGGCGTCCACCGAGCCGAACAGCTCCCCGTGCAGGAACTCCGCCACGCCGTACGAGGTCGGGTAGTCGAAGACGAGCGTCGCGGGCAGCGAGAGCCCCGTCGCCGTGGCCAGCTGGTTGCGCAGTTCCACCGCGGCGAGCGAATCCAGCCCCATCGCGCTGAACGCCTGATCGGGCTCCACCGCATCCCCCGACGCGTGCCCCAGCACCACCGCCACGTGCCGTCGTACCAGCTCCTCCAGCACCCGCCGGCGCTCGGCCGTGTCCAACCCGTCCAGGCGCCGCCGCAAACCGTCCTCTCCGCCGCCACCCGCGGCCACCCGGATCGGCCGCCTCGCCGGTACCAGCCCGCGCAGCAACGCCGGCACCTCGCCGCCACGGCCCCGCATCACCTCCGTGTCCACCCGAAGCGGTACCGTCAACGCCGCGTCCGTCCGCACGCTCACGTCGAACAGCCGCACTCCCTCGGCCGCGGACAGCACGGGCAGCCCGAGCCTGGCCAGCCGGTCCCGGTCGGCGTCGGACAGCTCGGAGCTCATGCCGGTGGCCACATCCCACAGCCCGTACGCCAGCGACGTCGCCGCCAGCCCTCGCGACCGTCGATGGGCCGCCAGCGCGTTCAGGAACACGTTCGCCGCCGCGTAGTTGCCCTGCCCCGCCGCCAGGACCAGCCCGCCGGCCGAGGACACCAGCGCGAACATCTCCAGCGGCAGATCCCTGGTCAGCTCGTGCAGATGCCAGGCGGCGTCCGCCTTCGGCCGGAGCACCGTCTCCAGCCGGTCTCGTGACAGCGCCTCCAGCACGCCGTTGTCCGCCGCTCCCGCCGCGTGCACCACACCCACCAGCGGAGCCGAGTCGGGAACCGACTCCACGACCCGTGCCAGCGACTCCCGATCCCCGACGTCACACGCCATCACGCGGACCTCGGCGCCCAGCGCCGTCAGCTCCCGCACCAGCGTCTCGACGCCCTCCGCCGACGGTCCTCGCCGGCTCACCAGCAGCAGGGAACGCGCGCCGTGATCGGTCACCAGACGACGGGCCAGCAACGCCCCCAGTCCGCTCGTACCTCCCGTCACCAGCACCGTCCCCGCCGCCAACCCGGCGGAGCCGTCGGCCGGCTCGACGGAGTCCGGGCCCGAGCCGTCGGCGGGCCGCTCGGGCCTGGCCATCCTGACCAGCCGGGGCACCAGGAACGTCTCCGACCTCACCGCGAGTTCCGGCTCGCCGGAGGCCACCGCCGCCCGCACCGCCACGTCCCGTTCCTGGTCCTCCTGAAGGTCCAGCAGCACGAAGCGCCCGGGGTGCTCGGCCTGTGCCGCCCGCACCAGTCCCCATACCGGCGCGACCTTCACATCCACGTCCGCGCTCTCACCCACTGCCACCGCTCCCCTGGTCACCACCACCAGAGGTGCCGATCCCCGGCTCTCCCGCTCCAGCCACGCCTGCAGCGCCTCGAGCACGTCTCCGGTCACCGAGCGCACCACGTCCGGCGTCTCGCCGGTCGGCGGTGCCGTGCAGTCCACCACCGCGATCGAGTCATCGGCACCGGCAGCCGGGTCGGACACGTCGGAGGCATGGTCGGCGGCGAGCGCGGACCACTCCGTAACCCGCGCCGAACCGGCCGTGGGCATCTCGATCGGGTTCCACTCCACCAGGAACAGGGACCGCTCCCCTGCCGCGCCCAGCTGCTCCGCCGACACCGGACGCCCCACCATCGATCCCGCCGACAGCACCGGCCGGCCGTTCTCGTCGGCCACGTCCAGGACGAGCGTGTGCTCGCCCGAATGCCGCACCCGCACCCGCAGCGTCGAGGCGCCCGCCGCGTGCAGCACCACCTGCCGCCACACGAACGGCAACACCGCCCGCCCGCCGCTCGCCACGCCCGAGGGATCGATGAGTGACACGTGCATCGCCGCGTCCAGCAGGGCCGGATGCACCCCGAACCGCCCCGCCTCCGGGGCCATCCGCTCACCCAGCACGACCTCGGCGAACAGCTCCTCCCCTCGCCGCCACGCCGCGCGCAACGCCTGGAACGCCGGACCGTAGCCGTAGCCGACCTCGGCCAGCCGTTCGTAGGCCCCCGTCACGTCCACCTCGGCCGCACCCGCCGGCGGCCATTGCACCAGATCGAACCCCGGCTCCTCCGCTCGCTCGGCGAGCACTCCCTGGGCATGCAGCGTCCAGTCGCCGCCCTCTCGCCCGTCGGCCCGGGAATACACCCGGACCGCGCGCCTGCCGGCCTCACCGGGGCCGTCGACCACCACCTGGACCCGCACTCCACCGGTCTCCGGCAACACCAGCGGCGCCTGCAGCGCCAGTTCCTCCAGCACCGCGCAGCCGACCTCGTCGCCCGCGCGGACCACCAGTTCCACGAATCCCGTCCCCGGCAGCAGTACCCGGCCCAGAACCTCGTGGTCGCGAATCCACGGGTGGGTCGACGCCGACAGCCGCCCGGTCAGGACCACCCCGTCCGACTCCGGTGACACCATCACCGCACCCAGCAGCGGGTGGAGCGCCGTCTCAAGCCCCAGACCCCGCGCGTCCCCGCCTCGCCTGCCGCTCGGCCAGAACCGCTCCTTCTGGAAGGCGTAGGTGGGCAGCTTCACCCGGCGGGCGTCGGGGAGCACGGCCGGCCAGGTCACCGGTATGCCACGTACGTACAACCCGGCCAGCGCCGTCACGATCGTCTTCTGCTCGTCCTGGCCTCCGCGCAGTACCGGCGCCAGCAGCGCGTCCGGACCTGAAGCGGTTCCGGCCGCCACGTCGGCGAGCGCTGCGAGGGTGTCGGACGCCATCGCGGTGAGCACCCCGTCGGGGCCCAGCTCCAGATATGCCCGCACCCCCTGAGCGTGCAGGGTGCGGACGGCGTCGGAGAAGCGGACCGCGCCACGGACCTGCTCCACCCAGTACTCCGGCGAGCACAACCGCTCGGCCGTGGCCTGCTCCCCGGTCAGGGTCGACACGATCGGGATTCGCGGCGGGTCGTAGGTGAGCGACCCGGCCACCGCCCGGAAGTCCTCCAGCATCGGGTCCATCAACGGCGAATGGAACGCGTGCGACACCCGCAACCGCTTCGTCCGCACTCCCCGCTCCTCCAGGGCGGCGGCCACCTCCAGCACCGCCTCCTCGACGCCGGAGACCACCACCGACGCGGGACCGTTCACCGCCGCGACCGACACCTGCTCCTCACGCCCGGCCAGCAGCTCGGCGATCTCCCCTTCGGAGGCCCGCACCGACACCATCGCCCCACCCTCGGGCAGCGCCTGCATCAACCGCGCCCGCGCCGCCACCAACGCACACGCGTCCTGCAGCGACAGCACACCGGCCACATGAGCCGCCGCGATCTCCCCGACCGAGTGCCCGGCCAGCACGTTCGGACGGATCCCCCACGAGGACACCAGCCGGAACAGCGCCGTCTCCACCGCGAACAGCGCAGGCTGCGCCCACCCGGTCCGATCCAGCACCTCCGCCTCCACCGACCCCGGCTCGGCGAACAACACCTCACGCAACGACCGGCCACCCAACCCTCCGGCCGATCCCCGCTCCACCCCCTCAAGCAACGGATCCAGCTCCGCGATCACCGCGTCCAACGCCGTCGCGAACACCGGGAAACGGTCGTACAACTCCCGGCCCATCCCGGCCCGCTGGCTGCCCTGACCGGTGAACAGGAACGCCAGCCGCGGCTCGCCTCCGGCCACCCCGCGCACCACACCCGCACCCGGCAGGTCCCCGGCCAGCGCACCCAGCCCGGCCAGCACACCCTCACGACCATCGGCCAGCACCACCGCCCGATGCTCGAACGCCGACCGCGTCGTCGCCAGCGAGAACGCCACATCGGCCAACCCGAGATCAGGCTCACCCTCCAGGAACGACGCCAACCGCCCGGCCTGCGCCCGCAACGCCCCCGCCGACCGGCCCGACACCACCACCGGAACCACACCCGGCTCGACCTCACCGTGCGGAGCCTCCGGCTCCCGCCGCGCCTCGTCGGCCTCGGCCTCGGGGAACTGCTCGATGATCACATGCGCGTTGGTGCCACTGATCCCGAACGACGACACCGCGGCCCGGCGCGGACGGCCCGTCTGCGGCCATTCCACCGGCTCGGTCAGCAGCTCCACCGCGCCCGAGGCCCAGTCCACGTGCGACGACGGTGCGTCCACGTGCAGCGTCCGAGGCAGCACCCCGTGCCGCATCGCGAGCACCATCTTCATCACACCCGCCACACCGGCCGCCGCCTGTGTGTGACCGATGTTCGACTTGATCGAACCCAGCAGTGCCGGCCGGTCCTGCGGCCGGTCCTGGCCGTAGGTCTCCAGCAGGGCCTGGGCCTCGATCGGGTCACCCAGCGTCGTACCGGTCCCGTGCCCCTCCACCGCGTCGACATCCGACGCCGAGAGCCCCGCTCCGGCCAGGGCCTGACGGATCACCCGCTGCTGCGAGGGACCGTTCGGCGCGGTCAGTCCGTTGGACGCGCCGTCCTGGTTGATCGCGGAACCGCGCACCACCGCGAGCACCTCGTGGCCGTTGCGGCGCGCGTCCGACAAGCGCTCCAGCACCAGCACCCCGACGCCCTCCGACCAGCCGACCCCGTCGGCCGAGTCGGCGAACGACCGGCACCGCCCGTCAGAGCTCAGACCGCCCTGGCGGGAGAAGTCGACGAAGGTGTCCGGGGTCGCCATCACCGTCACCCCACCGGCCAGCGCCAGCGAGCACTCACCCGAACGCAGCGCCTGCGCCGCCAGGTGCAGCGCCACCAGCGACGACGAGCACGCGGTGTCCACCGTGACCGCCGGACCCTCCAGGCCCAGCGTGTACGACACCCGCCCGGAGGTCACGCTTCCCGTGGTCCCGTTGACCACGATCCCGCGCAGTTCCTCCGGTGCGCCGTCTCCCGTCGACGGATAGTCGTGGTACATCATCCCGGCGAAGACACCGGCCCGACTGCCCTTCAAGGTGAGCGGGTCGATGCCCGCCCGTTCGACGGCCTCCCAGGAGGTCTCGAGCAGCAGTCGTTGCTGGGCGTCGATCGCCAGCGCCTCGCGCGGCGAGATCCCGAAGAACGGAGCGTCGAACTCGGCCGCGTCGTACAGGAATCCGCCCGCGCGGGCGAAGGACGCGTCAGGAACCTCCCAGCCTCGGTCGGCGGGGAAGTCCGAGATGACGTCCCTGCCCTCGGCGACCAGTTCCCAGAGTTGTTCAGGAGAGGTGACGCCGCCCGGGTAGCGGCAGGCCATGCCGACGATGACGATCGGATCCCCGGCGAGAGGGGCCGTGACCTGCGCGGGGGGCGTGTGGGTCGCCTCGACGCCGTCGAGGCGCTCGCGGATGAAGCCGGTCACCGCCGTCGGGGTGGGCTGGTCGAACACCAGGGTGGCGGGCAGCCGGATACCGGTGGCCTCGGTCAACCGGTTGCGCAGTTCCACCGAGGTGAGGGAGTCCAGGCCGAGGTCCTGGAAGGTGAGGTGCGGCGAGATCGCGTCCGCCGAGGCGTGCCCCAGCACGGCGGCCACCTGCCCGAGCACCAGCGTGGAGACGGCCTCGCCGAGTTCCTCACCCGACAGGGCGCCGAGGGCGTCGGAGCCGGTGGAGACCCCCGTCCGACGGGCGGCCCGCCGGATGGGAGCGGGTACCAGGGCACGGAAGACCTCCGGCACGTGGCTCCGCGCCCGTAGTGCGGCCCGGTCCAGCCGCGCCGCCACCGGTGTCGGCTCGGGGCTCGCCAGCGCGGCGTCGAGGAAGGCGAGCCCCTGCTCTCCGGAGAGGGGGCGCAGCCCGACCCGTGCCATGCGCCGCATGTCCGTCTCGGTGAGGCCGGCGGTCATGCCGGTGTCCTGCCGCCACGGCCCCCACCCGATCGACAGGCCCGCCAGTCCTCGGGCGGTGCGCTGCCGCACGAGGGCGTCGAGGAAGGCGTTCGCCGCGGTGTAGCTCGCCTGGCCTCCGTTGCCGAGCGTCCCGAACACCGAGGAGAACAGCACGAAGGCGGTCAGGTCGAGATCGCGGGTGAGCTCGTGCAGGTGCCAGGCGCCGTCCGCCTTCGGCCGCAGCACGGTGTCGATCCGCTCGGGTGTCAGCGACTCGACCAGCCCGTCGTCGAGCACGCCCGCGGCGTGGACCACCCCGGTGAGCGGGTGCTCCGGGGAGATCTCGGCGATCAGTTCGGCGAGGGCTTCGCGGTCGGACACGTCACAGGCGACGGCCGTGACCTCGGCGCCCAGGGCGATCAGTTCCGAGGTCAGTTCCGCGGCGCCCTCGGTGTCCATGCCGCGACGGCCGACCAGGGTCAGGTGCCGTACGCCGTGCTCGGTCACCAGGTGGCGGGCGACGAGGGCGCCCAGCCCGCTCAGGCCACCGGTGACGAGGACGGTGCCCCCGGTACGGAAGGTGCTCGGTGCGGACCCGGCACGAAGAGTGCTCGGTGCGGACCCGGCACGGAAGGTGTCCGGGGTGAACGAGGCGGCATCGCCGTCGGTGCTCCGCGGAGTGTTCGACGTGAGAGAGGCGGCGGCGCCGACCTCGACGAGTCTCGGCACCCGGAGCAGACCGTCGCGTACCGCGATCTGCGGCTCGGCGGAGTCGAGCGCCGCGACCAGGGTCTCACCGGTCACCCGCTCGACGTCGAGGTCGAGCAGGAGGAACCGCCCCCGGTTCTCCGCCTGCGCCGAGCGCACCAGACCCCAGGCCACCGCGGCGACGGGATCCGGTTCGGCGTCGGCGTCGACGGCGACCGCCCCACGCGTCACGAAGATCACGGGAGTGTCGGGGTGCTCGTCGCGTCCGCTCTCTCGCAGCCGGGCCAGGACCGCCGAGGTCACCGACCGTACGGCGGCCGGCACGTCGTCCCCGGCCGGTGTGGAGACCTCGACCAGCGTCACGTCCGCGGCCGGGTCGGGCTCGTGTACGAGATCCGCCGTCTGCCCGGCCGCGCGCAGGGCGGCGACGAGACCGCGTTCGTCGGAGCCGAGCACCGACCAGCGCCTCGCCGGACGGTCCTCGCTCCCGGACTCCGGTGCGAGCGGCCAGTCCAGCCGCAGCAGAGGCCCGCCGGTGCGCGTCGCGGGCCGTACGTCGTTCGGCCGGAGCGCGAGGGAGCGTACCGAGGCGACCAGGCCGCCCTCGGCGTCGGCCACGGCCAGCGTGATGGCGTCCGTACCGGTCCCGCTCATCCGGACGCGGAGCGTCGAGGCGCCGGACGCGTGCAGGGACACCCCGGCCCAGGCGAACGGGAGCAGCCCACCGTTCGCCTCGTCGATCCCGGTGAGGGACGCCACGTGCAGCGCGGCGTCGAGCAGGGCCGGGTGCAGCCCGTAGGAACCCGCGTCGGCGGCGGGGCCGTCCGGCAGGGCGACCTCGGCGAACACGTCCCGGCCGGTACGCCAGACGGCGCGCACCCCCTGGAACGCGGGGCCGTAGGAGAAGCCCGCCTCCGCCCGCCGCTGGTAGAAACCGTCGAGGTCCATCGGGACGGCGTCGGCGGGGGGCCATTCACCCATGCCGGGGTCGGGGACACCCGGCACGCCGGGAGTGAGCACGCCGGTGGCGTGCCGGGTCCAGGGCGCCTCCGGCTCGTCCGCCGCCTGGGAGTACACGCCGATCGTCCGGGCTCCGTCGCCGTCGGCGGCGCCGATCGCGACCTGCAGCCGCACGTCGCCCCGTTCGGGCAGCGCGAGTGGCGCGGTGAGGGTGAGTTCCTCCACCAGGCCGCATCCGACCTCGGCGGCCGCCCGCGTGGCCAGCTCGACGAAGGCCGTGCCGGGGAACAGCACCCGCCCCGCCACCACGTGGTCGGACAGCCACGGGTGCGCGGCCGTCGAGACCAGGCCGGTGAACAGGAACCCGCCGGTGTCGGGCAGGTCCACCGCCGCGCCGAGCAGCGGGTGTCGCGGCCGGTCCAGTCCCGCCGAGGTGACGTCGCCCACGGTCGCCGAGGGGTCCGGCCAGTACCGCTCCCGCTGGAACGCGTACGTCGGCAGGTCCACCCGGCGAGCCTCGGTACCGGAGAACAGCTCCGGCCAGCGCACCGGCGTCCCGCGCACGTACAGCCGGGCGGCCGCCGTCAGGGCGGCGGCCTCCTCGCCGCGGTCCCTGCGCAGGATGGGGAACGCCTGCGGTTCCGGCGTCCCCGCGGGGTTCCGGCCGGTCTTCGGGGACGGGTTCCGGCCGGTGGCCGGGGCGAGGTCACGGCCGGCCTCCGGGGCGAGGTTCTGGTGGACGAGCGCCGACAGCCCGCCGTCGGGGCCGAGCTCCAGGAAGACCGTGGCCCCCGCCGCCGCGGCGGCGCGGATCGCGTCGGCGAAGCGCACCGGACGCGTGACGTGGTCCACCCAGTACTGCGGCGAGCACAGGTAGGCGGCGTCGACGGGAGCCCCGGTCACGGTGGAGATGATGGCCGTCTTCGGCCGGTGGAAGGTCAGCCCCTCGGCGACCTCCCTGAACTCCGCCAGCATGGGCTCCATCAGCGGCGAGTGGAAGGCGTGGCTCACCCGCAGGCGCCTGGCCCCGTCGAAGCGCGCGGCGACGCGCAGGACGGCCTCCTCGGCTCCGGCGATCACGACGGAGGAGGGGCCGTTCACCGCGCCGATGACGGCACCGTCCTCCAGCGCCGCCTCGACCTGCGCCTCGCCGGCCTGGACGGACACCATCGCCCCGCCCTCGGGCAGGCGCTGCATCAGCCGGCCCCTGGCGGCGACCAGCGTGCAGGCGTCGTCCAGCGACAGCACGCCCGCCACGTGGGCCGCGGCGATCTCGCCGATCGAGTGCCCGACCAGAAGGTCGGGGGTCACGCCCCAGGACTCGACCAGGCGGAAGAGCGCCACCTCGATCGCGAAGAGCGCCGGTTGGGCGTACTCGGTGCGGTTCAGCGGCCCGGCGTCCGCGCCGAACATCACCTCGACAGGCGGTCTCTCCAGCCTGCCGGCGAGTCGTGCGAACACCTCGTTGAGCGCGCGGGCGAAGACCGGGAAGCGGGCGGCGAGTTCGCGGCCCATCCCGATCCGCTGCGCGCCCTGTCCCGCGAACAGCATCGCGAGCGAGCCGGGCGCGCCCGCGACGCCGCGAGCCATCTCGGTCACGCCGTCGGCTCCGGCCAGCAGCACCGCCCGGTGGGCGAACTCCGAACGGCCCGTCACCAGCGAGTACCCGATGTCGGCCGGATCGGCTCCGCTCTCGGCGGCGAAGGACGCCAGCCGGTCGATCTGGGCGCCGAGCGCGGCCTCGGTCTTGCCGGAGACCACCCAGGGCACCGGCGCGGGTGCCTCCGTGGTCGCACTCGGGGTCGTGCTCTGTGTAGCGGCGGGCTCGGAGGGATCGGCCTGCCCGGACGGCCACTCGACGGAGGAGTCCGGCACCTGCTCGACGATCACGTGCGCGTTGGTGCCGCTGATACCGAACGACGACACCCCGGCCCGGCGAGGCCGCCCGGCCTCCGGCCATCCGGCGCGTTCGGTCACCAGCCCGACCTCGCCTGCCGACCAGTCCACCCGCGAGGTGGGGGCGTCGACGTGCAGCGTCCGCGGCACGATCCCCCGCCGCATGGCCATCACCATCTTGATCACGCCCGCGACCCCCGCGGCCGCCTGGGTGTGACCGATGTTCGACTTGATCGACCCGAGCAGCAGCGGCCGTTCCCTGTCCTGCCCGTACGTCGCCAGCAGGGCCTGCAGCTCGATCGGGTCGCCCAGCCTGGTGCCCGTGCCGTGCGCCTCCACCACGTCCACGTCCGAGGGGGCGAGCCCGGCGCCGGTGAGGGCCTGGCGGATCACCCGCTGCTGGGAGATGCCGCTGGGGGCGGTCAGGCCGTTGGAGGCGCCGTCGGAGTTGACCGCGGATCCGCGGAGGACGGCGAGCACCCGGTGGCCGTTGCGGCGGGCGTCCGACAGGCGTTCCAGCACCAGCACGCCGGCGCCCTCGGCCCAGCCCGTGCCGTCGGCTGCGTCGGCGAACGCCTTGCACCGCCCGTCCGGGGAGAGTCCGCCCTGCTTGGCGAACTCCAGGAAGATGCCGGGCGTCGACATCACGGTGACCCCGCCCGCCAGCGCGAGCGAGCACTCCCCCGACCGCAGCCCCTGCGCGGCCAGGTGCAGGCCGACCAGCGACGACGAGCACGCGGTGTCCACCGTGATCGCGGGACCCTCCAGCCCGAGGGTGTAGGCGACCCGGCCGGACAGGACGCTGGGCGAGGTGCCCGTCAGCGTGTAGCCTTCGGCGTCTCCTGACGCCTCGTGCATCCGGGCGCCGTAGTCCTGCGCCATCGCGCCGAGATACACGCCGGTGCGGGTGCCGTCCAGCGACGAGGGCGAGATCCCGGCCCGCTCCACCGCCTCCCAGGTCACCTCCAGCGCGAGCCGCTGCTGCGGGTCCATCGCGAGCGCCTCGCGCGGCGAGATGCCGAAGAAGCCGGCGTCGAAGTCTCCCGCGTCGTGGAGGAAGCCTCCGGGATGGTCCGCGGCGAGGGTTCCCATCCGCCAGCCGCGGTCGGCGGGCAGCGCGGACACCGCGTCCTCGCCGGTGTCGACGAGCCGCCACAGGCTTTCCGGGGAGTCGATGCCGCCCGGGTAGCGGCAGGCCATCCCGATGATCGCGATGGGCTCGCCGGCCGCGGGAGTTGAAGCCACCGGTTCCGGAGGCGGAGGTTCGGAACCGGTGGCGGCTGTGGACCCCAGGAACGCGGCGAGTCTCGCCGGCGTGGGGTGGTCGAAGAGGGCGGTGGCGGTCAGCGCCGGCCCGCCGTCCGTGTCGAGCCGGGTCGTGAGCTCGACGAGCATCGCGGAGTCGAAGCCGAGCTCCTTGAACGGCAGGCCGAGGTCGATCCCGTCGGGGTCGTAGGTGCCGAGGACCGCCGCGCAGGCGTCGCGGACCAGGCCCAGCGGGTCGCCGGAGCCGGGCCGCCGAACGGTGTCCGACTCGTTCGGCCCGTCGGACCTGTTTGACCCGCCCGGTTCGTCCGGCCTCGCGGCGTCCGTCGCCGCCGCTCCCGTCCGCGGTGCCGTCCGCTCCCGTTCCCTGCCGGACTCCTCCAGCCAGTGGCGGTCCCGCTGGAAGGCGTACGTCGGCAGCTCGACCCGGGAGGCGGCGGGCAGGAACCTCTCCCACTCGACCTCCACCCCGTTCGCGTAGAGCTCGGCGATCGAGGTGAGCACGCGGGAGATCCCCGCGTTGTGCCGCTGGAGGGTGCAGACGGCCACCGCCGGACGGCCGACGGCCCGTGCGCTCTCGTGGATGCTGCCGACCAGCACGGGGTTCGGGCTCACCTCGACGAAGAGACCGAACCCGTCGGCGAGCAGCCGCTCGACCGCGCCCTGGAAGTCGACCGGCCTGCGCAGGTTGCGGTACCAGTAGTCGCCGTCGAGTTCGGTGGTGTCCAGGGGGGCGCCTGTCACCGTCGAGTAGAAGGCGATCTCCGAGCCGCGCGGCCGGATCGGCGCCAGCAGCGGTGCCAGGCGCTCCTCGATCTGCTCGACGACGGAGGAGTGCGAGGCGTAGTCGATGTTGACCCGGCCCATCCGCACCGTGTCGGCCCACTCGGCCGTCATCTCGGCCAGTGCCTCGTTGTCCCCGGACACCACCACGGAGGACGGGCTGTTCACGGCGCCGATGGACAGGCGGCCCGCCCAGCGGGTCAGCCGCTCCCGCACGACCTCCAGGGGAAGTCCCACCGAGACCATGCCGCTTCTGCCGGAGAGGACCTCGGTGATCAGCTTCGATCTGGCGGTCACGAGGTAGGCGCCGTCCTCCAGTGACAGCGCGCCCGCGACGCACGCGGCGGCGACCTCCCCCTGCGAGTGGCCGACCACCGCGGCCGGTTCCACACCGTACGACCGCCACAGTGCCGCGAGGGAGACCATGATCGCCCACAGCACGGGCTGGATCACGTCGGCGCGCTCCCTGGGCGGGCCGCCGGGCTCTCCTCGTACGACGCTCGTGAGCGACCAGTCGACGAACGGCGCCAGTGCCGCCTCGCATTCCGCCATGGCGGCGGCGAACGCCGGGGAGGAGTCGAGCAGCTCCGCCCCCATCCCGGCCCACTGCGATCCCTGACCGGGGAAGACGAAGACGTGCTGGCCGGGGCGTTGCCACACGCCGGCCAGGGGCGCGGTGTGCTGACCGAGCCCGAGGACGAGGCGCATCTGATCGAGGCGCTCCACCCGGTCGGACAGCACGCCGCCGGAAGCGGACTCGACCTCGGTCCTGCCGCGCACCACTCCCGGCGCGGAGCGCCCCTCCGACAGTGCGTCCAGCGCGTGGAGCAGCTGCTCGCGTCCGTCGCCGACGACGACCGCTCGATGGCGCAGACCGGCCCGCGTCGTCGCCAGCGAGAAGGCCACGTCGCCGGTCGAGAGGTCCTCCCGTTCCCTGACGTGGCGGGCGAGCCGCGCCGCCTGCGCCCGCAGCGCGCCCTCGGTGTGGCCGGACAGCGGCCAGGTCACCGGGGCCGGCGCCTCTTCGACGCCCTCGGGTGCGGCGATCCCGGCGGCGGTCACCGGGGCCGACGAGGTGCGTTCGGGGGCGGAGGTGAGCACGACATGGCAGTTGGTGCCGCCGATACCGAACGAGGAGACGCCCGCGATGATCTGTCCGTCACCGTCACCGTCGTTCACCGGCCACGGCGTCGCGGAGCCCACCACCCGCAGGTTCCACTCGTCGAAGCGGATCGCGGGATTCGGCCGCTCGAAGTTCAGGCTCGGCGGCAGCAGCCGGTGCTCGATGGCCAGTACGGTCTTGAGCAGCCCGACGATGCCGGCGGCGCCCTCCAGGTGGCCGACGTTGGTCTTGGCCGATCCCACCCACAGCGGCGCGTCGGAACGGCCACTGCCGTGCACCGCGCCGAGCGCCGCGGCCTCGACGGGGTCGCCCACCCTGGTGCCGGTGCCGTGCAGCTCGACGTAGCCGACGCTCGCCGGGTCCACGCCGGCACGCCGGTACGCGGAGCGCAGCACCCGCTCCTGCGCCCGGGGGCTCGGGGTGGTGAGCGTCTCGCCGGAACCGTCGTTGTTCACCGCGCTGCCCGAGATGACGCAGTACACGTGGTCGCCGTCCGCGACGGCGCGCGCCAGCGGCTTGAGGAGGACGACGGCGCCGCCCTCGCCGCGGACGTAACCGTTCGCCCGCTCGTCGAAGGTGAAACACCTGCCGTCGGGGGACAGCGCGCCGAGTTCCGCGGCCGCCAGGGCGCTCTCCGCGGCGAGGTTGAGCTGGACACCGCCCGCGAGGGCCATGTCCGACTCACCGCTGCGGATGCTCTCGCAGGCGAGGTGCACCGCGACCAGCGACGACGACTGGCCGGTGTCCACGGCCATGCTCGGGCCCGTCAGGGCGAGGAAATGCGACACCCGGTTGGCGAGGATGCTGCGGTTGACGCCCGTGAGCGAGTGGTGGCCGATTCCCGCCGCGCCGCTCTGGCGGCTCAGCAACGCGTAGTCGTCGGCCATCACGCCGATGAACACGCCGACGTCGGTACCGCGCAGGAGCGCGGGCGCGACACGCGCGTTCTCCAGCGCCTCCCAGCCGAGTTCCAGCATCAGCCGCTGCTGGGGGTCCATCGCACGGGCCTCGCGGGGCGAGATCCCGAAGAAGCCGGCGTCGAACCGGTCGACCGCGTCCAGGAAGGCGCCGTGCTCGCCGGGCCCCGGCTCGGTGTTCGCGCTCCAGCGGCCGGGTGGCACCGTGGACACGGCGCTCACTCCGTCGCGCAGCAGCCGCCAGAACTCCGCCGGACCTGGCGCGGAGGGCAACCGGCAGGACACTCCGACGATCGCGATGCGATCGTCGTCCGTGCCGGAGTCATGGTCAGGCATGAACTCGGGTCGATTCACGCACCGCTCCCCATACACGTCGTCATGCCGATACGCGGAGACTCGATTCGCCGCCCGGCGAGGGTGGGCGCTCGGATCACCGCGTTCGGCTCGTGGCCTCACGGCCAGCACGAACTATGCCGAGCACGGGCTGCGCGTTTCACTAGTTGTGCGGCCACCGCAGGTCAGGCGGCGCGAGAAGCCGGTGCGGGACGGACCGGCGCGGATCCTAGTGTTTTCACGAGTGCCGTCCGGGTTCTTCTTTGGTTGGCCCGGCACGTGCCCGGAGAGTCCCGCGTCGCGGCGGGGAAGGCGGGATTTTCTGAGCGCCTCCTATCGTCCCGTGCCAACGAGCCCGGCCGGCTGATGAGTGAGGAACCCCATGGCGTTCAGATATCAGGTTTCGAAACCGTACCTCGCAGGACGGGAGATGGAGTATCTCACCGAGGCCGTCGGCTCCGGCTGGATATCCTCGCAGGGCCCCTTCGTCAGGCGCTTCGAGGAGGAGTTCGCCCAGTACAACGGCGTCTCGTACGGCGTCGCGTGCTCCTCGGGAACGACCGCCCTCACCCTCGCGCTGCGGGCGCTCGGGATCGGCCCCGGCGACGAGGTCCTGGTGCCCGAGTTCACCATGGTGGCCACCGCGTGGGCGGTCACCTACACCGGCGCGGTGCCGGTGTTCGTGGACTGCGGCGACGACCTCAACATCGACGTCTCGCTGATCGAGTCCCGGATCACCCCCCGTACCAAGGTCATCATGCCGGTGCACGTCTACGGCCGGCGGTGCGACATGGACGCGATCATGAAGCTGGCGCACGAGTACAACCTGAGGGTGGTGGAGGATTCGGCGGAGGCGCACGGCGTGCGTCCCGTGGGTGACATCGCGTGCTTCTCGCTGTTCGCCAACAAGATCATCAGCGCCGGTGAGGGGGGCGTCTGCGTCACCAACAGCGAGCATCTCGCCCAGCAGATGGCCCACCTGCGCAGCATGGCCTTCAGCAAGGAACACGACTTCATCCACAAGAAGCTGGCCTACAACTTCCGCATGACGAACATGCAGGCCGCGGTCGCCCTCGCCCAGCTGGAGCAGATCGACGAGATCCTCGCCATCCGCAAGCGGATCGAGAACCACTACGACAGCGGGCTCGACGGCATCGAAGGGCTCACCCTCATGCCGCCCCGCGACGTCCTGTGGATGTACGACATCCGGGCGGAGCGCCGGGAGGAGCTGCGGGAGTTCCTCACCGACGCGGGGATCGAGACCCGGCCGTTCTTCCAGCCCATGAGCCGTCAGCCGATGTACTTCAACCCCGACTGGCCGGCGCTGAACGCCGCCCGCTTCGCGGCCGACGGGCTCTACCTGCCCACCGACCCCGGGCTGTCCGAGTCCGACCAGGACTTCGTGATCGAGAAGGTGCGGGAGTTCCATCTGGAGGGTCGGCACACGCGTATGTGACCCGTCGGCCGGTACGTCTCCGGGCCGTTGTCCGCCGGTCGCTCCGGACGGTCGTCCGTCCGTGCGTCACCGCCCGTCCGTCCCTGCGTACACGTCGCTCGTCCGTCCGTACACGTCACCGCACGCCCGTCCGGCTCGTGCGTCACCGCCGGCGCGTCGCCTCAGATGGCCGTTCGCCGGAACTCCGGCCACAGCTGCGGCCACGGGGCCCGCGGATCGTCGCACCGCCAGACGGGCGTGCCGACCTCCAGGCCGAGTCCGGTGTCCACGGTGGCCACCTGCCGCACGTCGCCGAAGTACGTGCGCAGCCGCTCGCCCTCGTCGCCGACGTACAGCACCGTGCGGGTCCCCTCGGGGGGCATGCCGAAGTACCAGTACCCACGGCTGCCGCTGTACGTCTTCGGCAGCCCACGCTCACCGCCGTAGAACTCGAGGGCGGCGGCCTGCCAGTAGACCCTGGTGATCACCACGGCGTCCCGCCGCTCGTCCGGCGGCAGTGTCCGGTACGCCCGGCTGACCGTGTCGGCGAACTCCGGCCAGCCGAACTGGCCGATCGTGATGAGCTCGACCCCGAGGTTCTCACCGGCCCTGGGCTGCCGCACCCACTCCGCCGGCAGCACCGGTAGCCAGTAGAGGGACGGCAGCACCGACAGCGCGACGACCGGCCAGGTGGGCACCCAACGCCACCAGCGCGCCGCCCGGCGCCGCTGCAGTTCGACCGCGGCCGCGGACCACAGCACGGGGAAGAGCCCGATCACGTAGTACCACCGGCCACCGGCCAGCCAGAAGACCAGGATCACCGTGACAGCGGTCACGCCGTAGAACCGGTAGGGCCTGAGCAGCGGGGAACGCAGCAGCCGCCACAGGCCGTACCAGGCGAGCACGGCCCCGGCCAGCAGGCCGGGCTGGGCGAGCACGAGCGGGAGGAACAGCGCGCGGCCACCGTTCAGGCCCACCTCCTCCGACACCGTCCGGACCATCTCGAACTGCGGCCATCCGTTGCCGGCCTGCCACACCAGTCCGGGAAGCGTGGTGAGCAGGGTGATCGCGGCACCGGCCCACAGCAACGGCCTGCGCGGCAGGTCCCGTGGCCCCACCGCGAGCGCGGCCACCGCCAGCGCGAGCCACAGCACCGGGATGAGGAACTTGACCTGCAGGGCGACGGCCGTGGCGAGACCCGCCCACAACAGCGGGCGGTCGTCGGACCGCCCCTCCTCACGCAGCCGGACCCAGCGGATCACCAGCCATGAGACCACCGCCCACAGGAAGCCGTCGAAGGCGTTCGTCGCGAGGAGGTGGCCGTTGACGACCATGCCGATCGCCGACACCGCCGCGGTCATCACCTGCGCCCGGCGCCGGCCGCCCAGCTCCCTCGCGATCTGGGCTGCGACGACGACCCCCAGCGCCGTGACGAGCGTCGCCGGAAGCCGCAGCGCGACCAGGGATCCGGGAAACAACGTGTCCATCGCATGCGCGATCAACGGGAGCATTGGCGGCTGGTCGGCGTACCCCCAGCTCAGGCGCTCGCCGGCCGCCACGAAGTACAGTTCGTCGGCGAAGTAGCCGTATCGGCCGCTTGTCACCAGCAGCAGCACCGCGACCGCTCCGGCGATGACCGACACCGGCCCCCGGGCGAGAGGTGCGATCGTGCCCTCCAACGCGTCGGCCACCGCCCGCGCCTTCGTCACCGGCTCGCCCATCCCTCACCCGTCCTGTTGTTCCTCGAACCGCGACGTCCCACCGGGAAACGGTCAGGAAATGGCGAACTCGGGCGAGTAGATGTCAAGCCAGCAGTGCATGTCGATTATCTTGTCGAGCAGAAGCTTGTCTCCGTGCGATATCTTCGCCGAGTCCATTTCGACAATGGACTTCAGCCATTCTCGGTTGAACAGCGTGAACAGCGGGCTGTGCGCGTCGGCCAGCACCTCTTTGGCCTGAATCTGCAGGGTGCTCGAATAGCGGACGTCATGCATCATCGTCGGGTAACCACTCTTCACCCGATTGGCCACCGACGGCGGAAGCAGATCCTTCACGGCGTGCCTCAGCAGGCTCTTCTCCCTGCCGTCGAACGACTTGAGCTTCCAGGGGGTGTTGTAGAGGTACTCGACGAGACGGTGGTCACAGTACGGAACCCGCACCTCAAGGCCGACCGCCATGGACAGCCGGTCCTTACGGTCGAGCAGCATCCGCAGGAACCGGGTCAGGTGCATGTGGAACATGACGCGCATCTGGCGCTCGACCCGCGACGCGCTGTCGAGGTGATCGACGGCCGCCACCGCCGTCGCGTACTGATCCCCGAGGTAGCCTTCCAGTCCCATGGCCTGCAGTGCCTCCCCCGTGAAAGGCATGACGGCGGAGGCACTGGGCTGCGAGTTGAGCACCGCCGCCATCCAGGGAAAGATGGGAAGCGCGCGCATGTCGTCGTGGAACCACCGGTAGCCGCCGAAGTTCTCGTCCGCCGCCTCGCCGGACAGGGCCACCGTCGATTCATTGCGTATTTCTCGAAACAGCCTGTACATCGAGATATCCGATTCACCGAACGCGTTCGGCGTGTCCCGTGCAGTGATCACGGAGCGGCGAATGGTCGGATCGGCCAGATCATCCGCGCTCAGCACCACCTGCCGGTGCACCGGCTTGATCAGATCGACCATGTCCTTGACGAACGGCGCGTCCGGGGTGCTCCGGAACACGTCCGCCTTGAAGCGGTCGACGTGATCGACGAAGTCGACCGAGAACGTACGTACCCGTTCACCGCTCGCGGCCAGCCTGGGCGACGCGAGAGCGGTGATCGCGCTGGAATCCAGCCCACCGGAGAGCAGGACGCACTGCGGCACGTCGGAGATCAACTGCCGGCCGACGGTGTCGCCGAGCAGCTGCCGCACTCGTTCGACCGTCTTCTTCTGGTCGTCGGTGTGCGGCGCCGTCTGGAGTCTCCAGTACGTCCTGTTGCGGATTCCGCTCGCCTGGACGGTGACGATCGTGCCCGGCTCGACCTCGTGCATCCCCTTCCAGATCGCCTGGCCCTGCCCGATGCCGGTCACCGCGGTGCGGATCCCGTCGAGGTCGATGGCCTTGCGAGCGAGGGGGTTGGCCAGAATCGCCTTCGGTTCCGATCCGAACAGCACACCGTCGCGAGTCGGGTAGTAGTAGAGCGGCTTCACTCCCAGGCGGTCACGGATCATGACGAGCTTCTGGTCACGGGAATCCCAGACGGCGAACGCGAACATCCCGTTGAGGTGGTCGGCGACGCCTTCCCCCCATTCGAGATAACCGTGCAGCACGACCTCGGTGTCGCTCGCGGTGAGGAACCGGTGCCCTTTGGCCTGCAGTTCCTTGCGCAGCTCGATGAAGTTGTACGCCTCGCCGCTGTACACCAGGACCACCGGACCGTTCGGCGTGGCGAACTCCATCGGCTGCACGCCACCGTCCAGGTCGATGACCGCCAGTCTTCGATGACCGAGCGCGACGTGTCGTTGAAGCCATGTTCCGGAGGCGTCGGGCCCGCGCAGCGCCATGGTGGCGGTCATCGCGTCGATCGTGGCCTGCCGTTCGGTCAGATCCGCGTCATAGGACACCCAGCCGGTGATCCCGCACATAAAGGGTTCTCTCCTTGTCCGTCAAAGAAATCGACCGCGGCTCTCATGAGCGGCCTGCCCGGTCGGATCCCGGCAGACCACCGATGAGGGTCGAGAGGTCTGCCGCGGACCTGGCCTTCCACCGGGGGCCCGACTCGACGCTCGCCTGTCGGCCGGAGGCTTGGACGACATCGGGGAGATGTCATCGCCACCCCGCCCCGGTAACGCAGACACCGGCCCCGGCACCCTACTGAGACCTGATGCTATGAACGCTCGGCTAGGAAAACGCCTACTTAATCCGCGAATTCGACGCCACCTGCGATCACGCCTCTGACCTGGGACAACAAGGGGATTCTGTGTCGACGGAAGCGCGGCACCCATAAAACGGACACCGTTTTTTGAAGAATCAGGCGGGCCGTTAACGGCCGGCCGCGCACCGGGCCGCGAGCGCCCGCCCATCACCCGCATCGACACCGCGAATCTAATGATTTCCGGGAATCGGTCACACCAGGATGTGCCGGACAGGAAACTCAAGATCGCTGCTCGGATCCGTCACACATGTCACCTCGGCAGCCGATCCAGGGAGGCAACCAAGGGTGAACCCGACTTCGACCGCCACCGGCCCGGCCCTTGAACGTCCGACTGTGACGCGATGCGCGCTCTCATAGCGACCGTCGGCTCCGAGGGGGACGTCCAGCCTTTTCTCGCCCTCGGAAAGCGCCTGCTCGCCGAGGGTCACGACGTCGTGTTCTCGGCCTCCGACAGCTACACCGCACGCGCCGGCGCCGTCGGCGTTCCCTTCGTCGGCAGGCCGACCTGGAACGAGACGGAATTCCGGGCGAACTACCTCCGCATCATCAGCGAGAGGAACAAGCTGCGGCAACTGACCGTGGTGATCGAATTCCTGGCGCAGGAGCAGCGTGCCGCGCTACCTCAGCTGATGGCGCTGGCCGGTGAGGCCGATGTCGTCATCCACTCACCGCTGGCCATCGGCGCGGTCGCCGCGGCACGCGCGGTCGGCACGCCCCACGTGAGCGTGCACCACACCTGGCCGCTGCGCCGAGCACGCGGGCACGGCCCGACCAATGTCGACCTCGGCCCCGTCGGCAACGCCCTTGCCTGGGCGGTCACCGGCGCGGGAGTCAGGCTCGCGACCGACAAGCTCCTCAACCAGGTCGTCGCCGCGGCCGGCCTTCCCCCCTGGCGCGACATTCTCTTCGACGCGAGCCATTCGCGCCTGCTCAACCTCATCGCCATCAGCCCGCACACCCTTGAGCACGATCCGCTCTTCGGTCCCGCCTACCTCAACACGGGATACTGGTTTCTCGACGAGCCGGACTACGTGCCCCCGGACGACCTCGCGGCGTTCGTGGCCGACGAGCCGCCGGTCGTGATCGGCTTCGGCTCGAACAACGGGTTCGACGCCAACGCGGTCACCGAGCAGCTGCTCGACGCGGTCAGCGGCCTGGGCCGGCGCGTCGTCCTGCTGTCCGGCTGGGCGGGGCTCGGAGACCAGGAGCTCCCGCCCCACGTCTTCCTGGCGGGCTTCGTCCCGCACGGGTGGCTCTACGCCCGCGCCGCGTGCGTCATCCATCACGGGGGCGCCGGCACGACCGCGGCGGCGTTCCGCGCCGGTATCCCGCAGGCGGTCGTGTGGCTCCAGGGCGATCAGCTCCACTGGGGAAGAAGGATCGCGCAACTCGGCGTCGGGCCGTCTCCTCGTTCCCAGCACGCCCTCAAGGCCGGCTGGTTGCGGGGCGCGCTCGACAGCCTGCTCGACAACGGCGACATGGCGGCCCGTGCCCGGATGCTGGGCACCGCGATCCGCGCGGAGGACGGAACCGGTATGGCGGTCCGCGCGATCGAGAAGGCGTTCGCGGCCAGGTGAGGACGGCCGCGGCGGCAGTCGCATCGCACCCGAAACCCGCGCGGCGAGGCGCATGACCCGGGCGCGGCCGTACCGCCGGGGTGCCCTCAAGGTGCTGTCGGGGTGTGGCGATCGAAGTCGTCGAGAGGGTCCGTACGGCGGGCCGTCGGAGATCGCGTCACCGCGCGGGTTGCCCCTCACACCAACCCGCGAAGCGGCACCGGGACTTCCGGTCGCGATCCCTACGCGTCAAGGGACTCCCACCAGGATCGGTTCTCCTGATACCAGGTGACGGCGTCCGCGAGGCCCTCCTTGAAATCGATCACGGGTTCGTAGCCGATCTCCTCGGTGATCTTCCCGTGGTCCAGCGAGTACCGGTAGTCCTGGACGCGCCGGTCCGGCACGTAACGAACCCGGTCCCAGTCGGCACCGGCCAGTTCGAGCAGAAGACCGGTCAGCTCACGGTTGGTGAGCTCTATCCCGCCGCCGATGTTGTAGATCTCACCGGCGCGGCCCTTGTCGAGGACCATGGAGATGCCACGGCAGTGGTCGTCGACGTGCAGCCACTCGCGGACGGCGCTGCCGTCGCCGTGCAGGGTGAGGTCACGCCCCTGGAGCAGGCGGGTGACGAAGCGAGGGATGATCTTCTCCGGGTACTGCCGGGGTCCGTAGTTGTTGGAGCATCGGGTGATCGAGAGGTCCAGCCCGTAGGTGCGCCAGTGCGATCGGGCGAGGCAGTCACTGGCCGCCTTCGACGCCGAGTACGGGTTGTTGGGCTCAAGCCGGAACCGTTCCGTCCACGACCCCTGCTCGATCGACCCGTACACCTCGTCGGTGGACACGTGCACGACCCGCTGGATCCCGTTCATCCCGCACTGTTCGAGAAGCCGGTGGGTGCCCATCACGTTGGCCCAGACGAACGGCTCCGCGTCGTCCACCGCCCTGTCGACGTGCGACTCGGCGGCGAAATGCACGACCGCGTCGTGCCCCGGCACGAGGTCGGCGAGCAGTTCCCGATCGCAGATGTCACCGCGTACGAAGGTCAGCCTTGGATGTTCCTCGGGCAGGTTCTCCCTCCTGCCGGCGTAGGTCAGCTTGTCCAGAACGGTGATTCGGGTGTCCTCGTGGCCGGGATATCGGCCTTCCAGCATTGACCGAACGAAATGGGATCCGATGAACCCAGCTCCGCCAGTGACCAGGATTCGCATCTGATACTCCTTCATCCGCGTTACCTGCCTCGCCTCTGGCGGACAACTCGGACGGAAACACGGTGTCGGCGATCATGTGATTCCCCCAGATCAAGGGGTTTCGTTCAGGCGATTGTGCCTCAGCCGATCAGGTAATTCCCCTAGTGTTGTCGGACGTAGGCTCCGACCGCCGGCCGATCGAGGACTGGTCGTGAGCTGTCGAAACGCCTTCCGGCAGATCGAGCGCGGTGGCCACGGCGGCCGGGCGACCCGACAGCTGGAGGGAGAGAACGCTGATGGACACCACCAGCCGGTGCCTGGTGTGCGGGGCCGACCGCCTGGAGGAGGTGGTCTCGCTCACCCCGACTCCGCCCGCCAACGACATCGCGCCCACCGCAGAGCTGGCCAGAGCCCAGGACCGATACCCGCTGGACCTCGTGCGCTGCGCCGGATGCGGTCTGGTCCAGCTGGTGGACGTCATTCCCCGGTCGGTGCTGTTCGCCGACTACCGGTACGCCACGGGTGCCGCTCCCGCCCTCGTCGACCACTGCCGTGCGCTGGCCACCCTGGTCACGGATCGGCTGGGGCTCGCCGCCGGGGCGAAGGTTCTGGAGATCGGCTCGAACGACGGCACGCAGCTGAGCTTCTTCGGTGAGCGCGGCATGCGGGTGCTCGGCGTCGACCCGGCGGTGGAGGTGGGGACCTACGCGCGGGAGCACGGGGTTCCGACGCTGACCACACATTTCGGTGTGGAGACGGTCGAGAGGATCCTGGGCGACATCGGACCCGTCGACGCGGTGCTGGGCAGTAACGTGCTCGCCCACGTCAACGACGTGAACGGAGTCCTCCGCGCGATCCGCATGCTCCTCAAGCCGGGGGGCAGTGCCGTCATCGAGGTCGCGCACGTCCTGCCGATGGTCCAGCACGGTATCTTCGAGTTCGTCTACCACGAGCACCTTTCCTACTTCTCCCTGCACGTGCTGGCCCGGGCGGCCGAGGCGAACGGCCTCGCGGTGTTCGACGCCGAGCTCATCTCGACCCAGGGAGGCTCGCTGCGCTGCTGGATAGGCCGCGACGACGACGGCCGCTCCCCGAGCGCCGGGTTCGACCGGATCCTGTGGGCCGAGGTGGACGCGGGGGTGCCGGACGGCGGTTTCCTCGACGGCTTCGCGAACCGCGTCGACCGGGTCTGCACGACCCTCAACGACGTGCTGGGCGGCCTGTCGAAAACCGGCCGGCGGATCAGCGGGTACGGCGCGTCGGCACGAGCCGTCACCCTCCTCTCCCAGGCGGGAGTGGGCGGCGAGATCGACTGGATCGTCGACGACAACCCGCGCAAGGTGGGCAAGTTCACGCCGGGCGACGGTATCCCCATCGTGGGCTCCGAGCGGCTCGTCGCGGGCTCGACCGACTACTGCGTACTGTTCGCCTGGAACTTCGAGGCCAGCATCCGCGCACGGTCGACGGCGTTCTCCGCGGCCGGCGGCTCGTTCGTCGTGCCGTTCCCCGAGCTGTCCATCCGGTGAGGCCGATCCTGTCGGCCCGGCACATCGCGTGACGATCGTCTGGAGGAGTTGACGTGCACGTCCTGGTCACCGGAGGCCTGGGTTATCTCGGCCGTGCGCTCACCCCCGGGCTTCTCACCGCCGGTCACCGGGTCACCGTCCTGACCCGGGGCCACCCGGACACGGAGCGGCCCGCCGACGTCGGCCTGGTGGAAGGCGATGTCCGCGACCGCGGCCGCATCCGGGAGATCGTCGCCGCCGGACGCTTCGACGCGGTGTGCCACCTCGCCGCGGTGTCGCGGGGGCGGGACTCGTTCGCCGACCCGCTGACGTACTACGACGTGAACGTGGCCGGTACCCTCAACCTTCTCATGGCGCTCGACGACATCCGCGAATCGGTGCCGCCGGTTCGATTCGTGTTCGCGTCGACCGACAAGGTCTACGGTTCGCGGCACGTCGGCGCCCTGGGCGAGGACGTGGAGCCCCATCCGGAAAGTCCCTACGCGGCGTCGAAGGTCGGTGCGGAGCAACTCGTCGCCGCGTACGCCGCCACCGGGGCGATCGGCGCGGTCACGCTGCGGTGCTTCAACATCGCCGGAGCGGCCGGCGGGCGCGCCGACACCGACACCGCGCGCATCATCCCGAACATCTTCCGCGCGCTCACCGGCGAGTCGCCGTACGTCACCCTCAACGGCGACGGGTCCGCGGTCCGCGACTTCGTCCACATCCTCGACGTGGCGGCGGCGATACGGCTCTCCCTCGCCGCCGTGCGGGTGGGCGAGCACCGTGTCTACAACATCGGGAGCGGCACCGCGTCCAGCATGGCGCAGGTCGTGGCGACGGCGGAAGCCGTGACCGGGCTCCCGGTACCGGTCAGGAAGGCGCCGCCCAAGCCGGAACCGCAGATTCTCACGGCCGACAACGGCCGCGCCGTGAAAGAGCTCGGCTGGCTTCCCGAACGGTCGGACCTCACCGAGATGATCACCGAGGCGTGGAACGCCTGGAACGCCTGACGATCGGCCGCGCGGGCGAAGCCCGCCGTCGGCCCGCCGTCCGCGGCGGGCCGACGCGGCTACGCTCCGAGTTCCCTGGCGATCTCCTCGTTCACCGCCTGCTGGTGCCGGGTGAGGAAGAAGTGACCGCCGGAGAACACCTTGATACGGAAACGCCCCGAGGTGTGCCGGCTCCAGGACTCCGCCTCCTCGATCGTCGTCCTCGGGTCGGCGTCCCCGGTCAGCACGGTGATCGAACCACTCATTCGCTGCTCGGGATCTCCGGTGTAGGTCTCGATCGCGCGGTAGTCGCCTCGCAGCGCGGGCAACGCCATCCGCAGGATCTCCTCGTCGCCGAGCAGCCCGGCGTCCGTACCGTTCAGCAGCTTGAGCTCGGCGATGATGCCGTCGTCGTCGCGCCGGTGCACCGACTCGTCCCGGTAGGTGGACGGCCCACGGCGTCCCGAGGCGATCAGCGTGTGGGGCGCGTTGACGCCCTTGCGCTCCAGCCGGCAGGCCACCTCGAAGCCGATCACCGACCCCATGCTGTGGCCGAAGAAGACCGTCGGCTTCTCCGACAGCGTGATCAGCTCGTCGACGATCCGATCTGCCAGGGTGCCGATCTCGGTGATGCATGGCTCCCGCAACCGATCCTGCCGACCGGGGTACTGGATGGCCACCACATCGGCGCCCGGCGAGAACCTGGCCGAGGCCGGACGGAAGAAGCTGGCCGATCCGCCCGCGTGCGGGAAGAACACCAGGCGCTTACCCGCCCCCGCCGCCGGATGGTAGCGACGGACCCATGCGGTGCTGACGTCGTCCGCGATACTCACGATCCGTTGACCCCTTCATCTCGCCGAATAGCACTCGGGACCAGTGAAACCCATCGCGACTCACAAAAACACTAGAAGCCGGGCCGGTGGGTTCCGCCCCGAGGCCGCCGACCTGTCTTCAGGCCACGAACTCCGGTGATTTCCTGGTCTTTCGCCGTTTACTGTCACCACTGGCCGTCACTGCGCGCCGCCACCGAGTCGCGCCGCCAGGTCGATCGGCCGGCCACCGTCCGGGTGCGCCGGGTACGCGCCGTACAGAGGATGTCATGGACGCAGACAGCGGAGACCCTCGGGGTCAGCAGGCAGGCGGCATACCAGCGCCTCGGATGGAGAAGGTTCCGCGCGGGCGGGTGCGCCTCGGCGGCCTGGGCAGTTGGAACTCGTGGCGGCCGCTGTTCGACCTGGTCCGGCCGCACAAACGCGTGCTGCTGCTGGGTGGCGTGTTCACCCTGGTGGGGAGCTCCGCCGGGCTGGCGATGCCGATCCTCGCCAAGAGCGTGATCGACGCCTTCGGAAACGGTGGCGACCTCGCCGGCCCGATCCTCTGGCTGTCGGTGGCGGTCCTGCTGGCGGCCCTGCTGCTGGGGGCGGGTCGCTTCCTGCTGGAGCGGATGGGCGAGGGCATCGTGCTGACCTCGCGCATGAGCCTCGTCGACCGCATCCTGCGGCTCAGGGTGGCCGACGTGGACCGGCTCAAGCCGGGAGACCTGCTCTCCCGGGTCAACTCCGACACCACGCTGCTGCGCGCCGTCTGCACGGACGCGCTGGCCAGCTCGGTGAACGCGATCTTCATGTTCCTGGGCGCGGTGGTGCTGATGGCCGTCATCGACGGCCTGCTCCTCCTGGTCACGCTCGCGGTGGTCGCCCTGATCGGCCTCATAGCGGCGTCGATCGTGCCGCGCATCGGCCGGGCGTCGCTCCAGGCCCAGGTCGCCCTCGGCGAGATGAGCTCCATACTCGACCGCGCGCTCCAGGCGTTCCGCACGGTCAAGGCCAGCGGGGCCGAGGCACGCGAGATCGCGGTGGTGGGCGTCGCGGCCTCCGAGGCACGTGACCGCGGCGTGGCCGCCGCCGCGTGGACCTCGGTCACGAGCGTCGGCACCTGGATGGCTACCCAGCTGGCGTTCCTCGCCGTACTCGGGGTGGGCGGCGCGCGCGTCGCCGGCGGGGCGTTGGAGATCTCGTCGCTGGTCGCGTTCCTTCTCTACATGTTCTACCTGGTCTCCCCGATCGGGACGCTGATCGACAACCTCACCCAGATGCAGAACGGCCTGGCCGCGATAACCCGTATCCGGGAGATCTCCGAGCTTCCGTCCGAGCCGCCCACCCCTGGGACGCGGGAGCCGGAGAGCACCGACCCCGTCGGTCTCGTCTTCAGCGGCGTGGTCTTCCGGTACGGCGAGAACCGGTCGATCGTCCACGACCGGGTGGACTTCGAGGTGCCCGCGGGCGGCATGACCGCCCTGGTCGGCCCTTCGGGAGCCGGCAAGTCCACGGTCTTCGGGCTCATCGAACGGTTCTACGAACCACAGGCCGGGCGAATCCTCATCGACGGCCGGGACATCCGCGAATGGCCGCTGAGCGAGCTGCGCGCCTCGCTCGGCTACGTGGAGCAGGACGCCCCCGTCCTCGCCGGTACATTCCGGGAGAACCTCGTCTTCGGCGCGCCCGGCGCCACCGAGGAGGAGATCGCCCACGCCGTGGCCCGCACCCGCCTGGACGATCTGATCGCCCGCCTGCCCGAAGGCCTCGACACACCTGTCGGCCACCGCGGCGTCCTGCTCTCCGGCGGGGAACGCCAGCGGGTGGCCATCGCGAGGGCACTGCTTCGCAAACCCCGTCTGCTGCTGCTCGACGAGGCCACCTCGCAGCTCGACGCCGTGAACGAGCTGCGCCTGCGCGAGGTGGTGGCCGAGGTGGCGCGGGAGACCACGGTCCTGGTCATCGCCCATCGGCTCTCCACCGTCACCGGCGCCAACCGGATCATCCTCATGGAGGCGGGCCGGGTCCGCGCCTACGGCACCCATGACGAGTTGGTCGACGCCGACGACCTCTACCGCGAACTCGCCGCGACCCAGTTCCTCGTCACGTCCTGACGCTTCAGGAAGCCGGTGCGGCATTCGTGGGCGACAGCCGCGAGGCCGCTCCGGTGGGGCGCTCGAACCTTCGGCCGCGAGATCCGCCGGCCGGTGCTCTCCCCGTCGCGACGGGGAGAGCACCGGTCATGACGGTGTCGGTCCGTGCGCGGGAACGTTCATGTCGAGCGCGGTGCCCTCGGTCCAGGGTTCCGGCCGGGTCAGGAACACCGAGTCGCCGTCGGTGCCCTCCTGCATCCGCACCCACCGCCGCATGGCGGCCTGGGTGACCGGTGACGACATGCTCATCAGCGCGGCGACGGCCTCCTGGTTGAGGCTGGCCCTGGCCGAGAGTGAAGGGGCGTCATTGAAGATCCGCTTCTGCAGGGCCACGGCCTTCCGCGGTCGCCTGGCATAGCGTTCCGCCATCCGCCGCACCGTGTCCAGCAGGTCCTCGGCCGGCACCACCCGGTTCACCAGGCCCAGTTGCAGAGCCTCCTGCGGCGTGTAGGAACGCGCTTCGAGCATCATCTCCAGGGCCCGGGACGGCCCGACGAGCTGGACGAGCCGCTGCCCGCCCAGGGAGGTGTTCAGCCCCAGCGACAGTTCGGGCAGGCTGAAACCGGCATCACGGTCGGCGGACACCCGCATGTCGAAGAAGACCGACATCTCCAGGCCACCGCCGCCGCACGGCCCGTTCACCGCGGCGATCCACACCGCCGGGGAGTGCATCAGCCGCAGCGCCATGTCATGGAACCGGGTCACCGCGAGCAGTCCTTTGAGCGAGGAACGGGCGATCAGACGTTCACCCGCCCGGCCCGTCATGGTCCGCACAGTCCGGTACAGGTTCTGAGCGACCGCGCGGGAGATCTCCGGCGTGCCGTCCGCCTGCGAAGAGAGGTCGGCGATGTCGAAGTGGGTGATGAACCGGCCGGGGCGCGCGCCGGTGACGACGACCGCGCCGACCGAGGCGTCCTGCTCCACCGCCTCGACGAGCCGGATGAAGTCCCGTTGCATCGCCAAGGTCATGTAGTTGAACGGCGGGGCGTCCACCCGCGCCGTCAGCACCCGGCCCGACTGCTCAAGCCGCAACGTGGACAGTTCGAGACCCGCTGAGCTGCCATCCACCGGCCGGTGGTCCGTCTGTTCTCTACTGGGTGGAGCTGCACGATCCATTGGTCTGACAAACCCTCCCGGCGATGCCACTGGGCACAGTGAACCGCAGAAGCGACTCGCACAATTACTATTACTGGTGGCCACCTCTTCGAGCGGCCCGCGTCCGTACGTGACGCGACGGTCAGTGTGCCGAGCGGAACCAACCGTCGATCAGGCGGGCCGTGTCCTCTGCCTTCTCGGCGAGCATCGAGAAGTGGTTCGCCTCGATCGTCCGTATGGCATGCGATGGGTCGAACGGCGTCGCCCGCCAGTAATCCGATTCGGGTTCGACCTCGGAGAACGGCTCCGTGCACTGTACGAACAGCACCGGCGCTCTCACATCGGCCAGTTCGATGCCGTGCGTAATGGCAGACCAGTGCCCCATGGCGGACAGTCGCGCGGTGTTGAACTCGCCGAAAACCGTCTCCATCTGCATGATGTACTGCAGCACCTGCTCGGACAGCATCTGCGAATCGCCACCCGCGCGGGGATGGAAGGAGTCCATCATCACCACCGCCTCCGGGGAGATCCCCGACTTCTCCAGTACACCGGCTGCGCCGTAAGCGAGAATGCCACCGGCCGAATGACCGACGAGCACGAACGGTTCCCCCTCACTGGCCTGCACGATGCTTTCCGCGATGCTCCCGAGGGCGACATCGATCGTGGCGGGAAGGCCCTCACCGGTGGCGTAGCCGAGCAGGGGAAGCGCCGAGACGTGCCTTTCCCCGCGGAAGTGCGCGGCGAACCGCGCGTACTGGTGAACGCCACCGGTCACCGTGGACGAACTCACACAGATCAAGCGAGGCAGAGTCGCGCCACCGGCCAGCGTCACCGATCGGGGTATTTCCTTCGGGTCGACAGGTGCGTCGTACGTGGGCCGGGCCCTCGCCACGGCATACAGCAATTCGAACGCCTCCTGCGTTTTCCCGGAACGGAAAGCGCCACGGAACAACTCTGCCAAGGTGTCGTTCACCTGGCCCGCCATCGAGGTCGCAGTCGCCTCGCCGGCATTCGTCCGGGTGACGAGTTCATGCCGAAGCCAATGGGCGAGACCAGCGGAGTTCTTGTTCTCGAACACCGCCATCAACGGGAATTCCCAACCAACCGCCCTGGCGAGGGAGTTACGCAATTCGGTCGCGCTGAACGAGTCGAAGCCCAGCTCGAAGAAATCATGTTCGAGATCGACGGCCGAGGATTCCCCGTGGCCGAGAACGACAGCCGCATGACGCTGCACCAGTTCCTGCAGCACCTCGTGCTGCTGCGCTTCTCCAAGCCCGCGCAACCGCTCCCGAGCGGTCAGCACCACCTCGTCGGAATCGGCCAGAGCCACCGCCGCGGCCAGCCCTGTCTCCGCCGGGTTCCCCGTAGGCGAACCGGTTCCGTCGAGCCAGTAACGCCGACGCTGGAAGGCGTAGGTGGGCAGGTCGATCCGGCGCCCGCCAGGCGGCAGCACCAGCCGCCAGTCGACAGGAACCCCGTGCACGTACAGCTCGGCCAGCGCAACCGTAGCCGCCGTATGCTCGTCCCTGTCCTTACGCAACACCGGCACCAGCACCGTGTCCGACCGGTGCCGGTTGGCGGGCGATGCGGCGAGCGCGGCGAGGGTGTCGCCGGCCATCGCGGTCAGCACGCCGTCGGGGCCGAGCTCCAGGTAGGCCCGTACGCCCTGCGCGTGCAGGGTGCGCACCCCGTCGGCGAAGCGGACCGCGCCGCGCACCTGCTCCACCCAGTAGTCCGGCGAGCACAGCTGCTCGGCCGTGGCCACCTCGCCGGTCACGTTCGAGACGACCGGGATTCGCGGCGCGCTGTAGGTCAGCGTACGGGCCAGAGCGCGGAACTCCTCCAACATCGGATCCATCAACGCCGAATGGAACGCGTGCGACACCCGCAACCGCTTCGCCCTGATCCCCCGCTCCTCCAACACCGCGGCGACCCCGAGCACCGGCTCCTCCACGCCAGAGATCACCACCGAGGACGGACCGTTCACCGCCGCGATCGATACCTCACCCTCATGGCCCGCCAGCAGAGCGGCGACCTCCTCCTCGGAGGTCTGCACCGCCACCATCGCCCCACCCGCAGGAAGCGCCTGCATCAACCGCGCCCGACCCGCCACCAACACACACGCGTCCTTCAAGGACAGCACCCCGGCCACATGCGCAGCCGCTATCTCCCCGATCGAATGCCCCGCCAGCACACGTGGCCGAACCCCCCACGAGGACACCAACCGGAACAACGCCGTCTCCACCGCGAACAACGCAGGCTGCGCCCACCCCGTCCGATCCAGCAACCCCGCCTGCTCACTACCCGGCTCGGCGAACAACACCTCCCGCAACGAACAACCCCGGTAACGCCCCGCCCGCTCAGCCGCCTCGCTGTCCGCCCCCCAGGCAGGCTTCCGGTCGAACTCCTCCAGCAGCGGCTCAAGCTCGGCGAACACCTCGTCCAACGCCTCCGCGAACACCGGGAACCGCTCATACAGCTCGCGGCCCATCCCCGCCCGCTGACTCCCCTGACCGGTGAACAACACCGCCAGCCGCGGCTCCGCCCCGGCCACCCCGCGCACCACACCCGCACCCGGCAGATCCTCGGCAACAGCCCGCAGACCGGCCAGCACACCATCACGATCGCCGGCCAGCACCACTGCCCGATGCTCGAACGCCGACCGCGTCGTGACCAGCGAGAATCCCATATCCACCGGGTCCAACTCGCGGTGCGCACTCACCTGCGCCGCCAGCCGTCGCGCCTGCTCACGCAACGCCTCGTCACTTCTGGCGGACACCACCCAGGGCACCGGACCCGCCACCGGCGTCCGGTCCCGCACCCCTGGCTCGGCCTGCGGTACCTCCGGCTCCTGCTCGATGATCACGTGCGCGTTGGTGCCGCTGATCCCGAACGACGACACACCCGCCCGGCGCGGACGACCCGTCTGAGGCCACTCGGCCTGCTCGGTCAGCAGTTCCACCGCGCCCGCCGACCAGTCCACCTGCGACGAGGGCGCGTCCGCGTGCAGCGTCTTGGGCAGCACTCCGTGCCGCATGGCCAGCACCATTTTGATCACACCGGCCACGCCGGAGGCCGCCTGGGTGTGACCGATGTTCGACTTGATCGCGCCCAGCAGCAGCGGCTGGCCGGCTTCACGGTTCTGACCATAGGTGGCCAGCAGCGCCTGGGCCTCGATCGGGTCACCCAGCCTGGTGCCGGTGCCGTGCGCCTCCACCGCGTCCACCTCGGCGGCGGTCAGCCCGGCACCGGCCAGCGCCTGACGGATCACCCGCTGCTGCGAAGGACCGTTCGGCGCGGTCAGGCCGTTGGAGGCACCGTCCTGGTTGATCGCCGAACCCCGCACGACCGCGAGCACCTCGTGGCCGTTGCGGCGGGCATCCGACAGCCGCTCCAGCACCAGCATGCCCACACCCTCGGACCAGCCGGTGCCGTCCGCGCTGTCGGAGAACGCCTTACACCGCCCATCGGGCGCCATCCCGCCTTCCACGCCGAGACCGAAGAACCCGAACGGGGTGGCTATCACCTTGACACCGCCTGCCAGCGCCAGGCTGCACTCGCGCGAACGCAGCGCCTGCGCCGCCAGGTGTATGGCGACCAAGGACGACGAGCACGCGGTGTCGATCGTCATCGTCGGGCCTTCCAGGCCCAGGGCGTAGGACAGGCGGCCCGACAGCACGCTGGCCGCCGTACCGGTGAGGGCGTACTGCCTCACCTCTTCCCCGGCTTCCAGGAACAGATTCCCGTAGTCCTGGCCACTGGTGCCCACGAACACGCCCGTGTGGCTACCTCTCAGCGAGACCGGGTCGATCCCGGCCCGCTCGATCGCCTCCCACGCCCCTTCCAGCAGCAGGCGCTGCTGCGGGTCCATCGCCAGCGCCTCACCCGGCGTGATCCTGAAGAACCCTGGATCGAACCCCGCCACATCGGACAAGAACCCGCCCTGACACTCCTGGCCCAGCATCGATACCGTCTCCACATCCCAGCCCCGATCGACCGGGTATGTAGAGATCGCGTCCTGTCCCTCGATCAGCAACCGCCACAGATCCTCAGGAGAGCTCACCCCACCCGGATACCGGCATGCCATCGACACGATCGCGATCGGATCGTCCGCCACCGGCACCACCGCCGACGGCACCCCCACCTGCCCCTGCTCGCCGAGCAGCTCCGTCAGCAGGAAGTCCGCCAGGACGGCGGGCGTCGGATAGTCGAAGACCAGCGTCGCCGGCAGGCTCAGGCCGGTCGCGGCATGGAGCGCGTTGCGAAGTTCGACCGCGGTGAGCGAGTCGAACCCGAGGTCCTTGAAGGCGCGCTCGGCCTCGATCGCCTCCGCGCTGGAATGCCGCAGCACCACGGCGACCTGCTCACGGACCATGCCCCGCAGGACCTGCGACCGCTCATCCGCCGCCAGCTCGCGCAGCCGCTCCCGGAGCGCGGAAACGGCCGACTGCTCTTCCTCCCGGAGCGTACGGCCTGCCTCAACCAGACTCCGCACCTCCGGCAGGTCGCCGAGCAGAGCGCTCTGCCGTACGGCGGTGAAGGTCGGGGCGAACAGCTCCCAGGCGATGTCCGCGACCGCCACGCTCGCGTCCTGATGCGCGACCGCCCGCCACAGCGCGGTGACGGCCGCCCCCGGCGCCATGGTCCGGACGCCCCGCCTGGACAGGTAGTCCTGCGCCCCGTCGGCGGCGGCCATGCCATCCCCGGCCCACGGGCCCCAGGCGACCGAGGTCGCCACGACTCCACGCGTACGCCGCCGACTGGCGAGGGCGTCAAGGGAGGCGTTGGCGGCGGCGTAGGCGGCCTGGCCACCACTGCCCCACACCGCGGCGATCGAGGAGAACAGCACGAAGAAGTCGAGCTCGCGGTCGCCCAGCAGCGCGTCGAGGTTCAGCGCGCCGAGGACCTTCGCCCGCATCACCTCGGCCAGCTCGGCGGCGTCCAGCCCGTCCAGGCTGTTCACCGGGCTGATACCGGCGGCATGGACCACCCCGGTCAGCGGGCACTCGGCCGGGATGTCGGCCAGCACGGCCGCGAGGGCGTCCGCGTCGGCCGCGTCACATGCCACGATGCTCACCCGGGCGCCCAGCGCGGTCAGCTCGTCGCGCAACTCGGCCGCACCGTCGGCCGCCATGCCCCGCCTGCTCGTCAGCACGAGATGTTCGACGCCTTGGGCGGCCAGCCACCGGGCCACGTGACCACCGAGCGCCCCCGTGCCACCGGTGATCAAGACCGTGCCGTGCGGTCGTGGCATGGTGTCGGTGCCCTGGTAGGGAGCGTGGGCCAGTCTGCGGCCGTAGACGCCGGTCGAGCGGATCGCCACCTGATCCTCGGAGTCGGGAACGGTGAGGATGCCCGCCAGCCAGGTCACCACCCGCTGGTCCAGCGTCTGGGGAAGGTCGATCAGGCCGCCCCACCGGTTCGGGTGCTCCAGCGCGGCCACCCGGCCGAGGCCCCACACGCCCGCCTGAGCCGGGCTCGGCGCCGTGTCGGACCGGCCGATCGAGACGGCGCCCTTCGTGACGCACCACAACGGCGCCTCGACACCGGCATCGCCCAGTGCCTGCAGCAGGGTCAACGTCAGCGCCGAGCCCTCCGAGACACATGGCTCCGTGGTCTCACGCAGCGCCAGCAGCGATGCGACCCCGGCCGGCTCCGCGTCGAGGCTCTCGCGCAGTTGCTCGGCGAGCGCGGCCCGGTCCTGTCCGGATACGTCCAGCCGTACGGCTGCCGCGCCGAACATCTGGACCACGGACTCCGCCCAGACATCGCCGGTCAGCTCCGCGGGCACCACGACGAGCCAGGTGCCCGGGACGACGGCGGCCGAGACGTTGGTCAGCGGTTTCCAAATGACGCGGTATCGCCAGGAGTCCGCGACGGACGTCTCGCGCCGGGCTCGGCGCCAGGACGTCAACGCCGGCAACACCGCGCTGAGCGTCTCCTGCTCCACATCCAGCCGCGCCGCGAGGGACTGGAGATCCTCACGCTCGATGGTCGCCCAGAACTCCGCGTCCACCGGATCGGCCGCGGCGGCGCCCTGGGCCAGGCCGTCGGTCTCGGGCCAGAACCGCTGGTGCTGGAAGGCGTAGGTGGGCAGGTCGACCCGGCGTCCACGCGGGAGCAGCGCCTGCCACTGCACCGGTACGCCGTGCACGTGCAGATGAGCCAGCGCCTCGGTGACGACCTCGTGCTCGTCCCGGTCCCTGCGCAGCACCGGGACCAGCACCACGTCGGAGCTTGGGTCCGCCGCCAGCGTGTCCTGAGCCATGGCGGTCAGGACGCCATCGGGGCCCAGCTCCAGATAGGCCCGCACGCCCTGCCCGTGCAGAACGCGCACGCCGTCGGCGAAACGGACCGCGCCACGGACCTGGTCCACCCAGTAATCCGGCGAGCACAACTGCTCAGCCGTGGCTGCTTCTCCCGTCAGGGTGGACACGATCGGAACCCGCGGAGGGTTGTAGGTGAGGCTGCTCGCCAGCGTGCGGAAGTCCTCCAGCATCGGATCCATCAACGGCGAATGGAACGCATGCGACACCCGCAACCGCTTGGTTCGCACCCCACGCTCTTCCAGGACGGCGGCGATCCCGAGCACCGGCTCCTCGACACCGGCCATCACCACAGAGGTGGGACCGTTGACAGCCGCGACGGACACCTCGCTCTCACGCCCGGCGAGCAGCTCGGCGACCTCCTCCTCTGTCGCCTGCACCGCCACCATCACCCCGCCGGTCGGCAAGGCCTGCATCAGCCGCGACCTGGCCGCCACCAGCGCACACGCATCGGCCAGCGACAGCACCCCGGCCACGTGAGCCGCCGTGATCTCCCCGATCGAATGACCGGCGAGCACATCCGGCCGTACACCCCACGACTCGACCAGTCGGAACAGGGCGGTCTCCAGCGCGAACAGCGCCGGCTGCGCCCAGCCCGTCTGATCCAGCAGCCCGGCCTGGTCGGCGAACAGCACCTCACGCAGCGAACCGTCGAGCATCGGGTCCAGCTCCGCGATCACCGCGTCCAGGGCCTTGGCGAACACCGGGAACTGCGCGTACAGCTCGCGGCCCATCCCCGCCCGCTGACTGCCCTGACCGGTGAACAACACCGCCAGCCTCGGCTCACCCGCCGCCACCCCGCGCACCACACCCGCACCCGGCCGATCCTCGGCCACACCTGCCAGCCCGGCCAGCACACCCTCACGATCGGCTGCCAGCACCACCGCCCGATGCTCGAACGCCGACCGCGTCGTCGCCAGCGAGAACGCCGCATCGGCCAGCCCCGGACCAGACTCACCATCCAGGACCGACACCAACCGCCCGGCCTGCGCCCGCAACGCCTCACCCGTCTTCGCCGACACCAGCACCGGCACCACACCCACAGCCGGCGCCCGGTCCTGCGGCACGTCCTCTTCCGGTGCTTCCGGCCCCTGTTCGAGGATCACGTGCGCGTTGGTGCCGCTGATCCCGAACGACGACACACCCGCCCGACGCGGACGACCCGTCTGAGGCCACTCGACCTGCTCGGTCAGCAACTCCACCGCACCCGAAGCCCAGTCCACATGCGACGACGGCGCATCCACATGCAGCGTCCGAGGCAGCACACCGTTCCGCATCGCGAGCACCATCTTGATCACACCGGCCACACCGGCCGCCGCCTGCGTGTGACCGATGTTCGACTTGATCGCGCCCAGCAGCAGCGGACGATCCTCGCCCCGGTCCTGCCCATAGGTCGCCAGCAGCGCCTGGGCCTCGATCGGGTCACCCAACTTGGTACCCGTACCGTGCGCCTCCACCGCGTCCACCTCGGACGCCGACAATCCCGCACCGGCCAACGCCTGACGAATCACCCGCTGCTGGGAGGGACCGTTCGGCGCCGTCAACCCGTTCGACGCACCGTCCTGGTTCACCGCCGAACCCCGCACCACCGCGAGCACCTCATGCCCGTTGCGGCGGGCGTCCGACAACCGCTCCAGCACCAGCATGCCCACACCCTCGGACCAGCTGGTGCCGTCCGCGCTGTCGGAGAACGCCTTGCAGCGACCATCGGGCGACAACCCGCCCTGCGCGCTGAACCCCATGACCCCCATCGGTGACGCCATCACCGTGATACCGCCGGCCAGCGCCAGCGAGCACTCGCCCGACCGCAGCGCCTGCGCCGCCAGGTGCAGTGTCACCAGTGACGACGAACACGCGGTGTCCACCGTCATCGCCGGGCCCTCCAGGCCCAGCATGTAGGACAGGCGGCCCGACAGCACGCTGGCCGAGAGACCGGTGACGCTATGGCCTTGCCCATCCGCCTGAGTACCCACGATCAGGCCCGTGTAGTCCAGGCTGTTGCTTCCCACGAACACGCCGGTGGAGCTGCCCTTCAGCGAGACCGGGTCGATCCCGGCCCGCTCCACCGCCTCCCACACCCCCTCCAACAGCAGGCGCTGCTGCGGGTCCATCGCGAGCGCCTCACGCGGAGAGATCCCGAAGAACCCGGCATCAAACCCCGCCACATCCGCCAGGAACCCACCCTGAACATCAATGCCCATCCCGGACAGCAGATCCATATCCCAGCCCCGGTCGGCCGGGACCGGCGAGATCGCGTCCTCGCCCTCCGACAGCAACCGCCACAGCTCCTCCGGAGAGTTCACCCCACCGGGGAAGCGGCAGCTCATCCCCACGATCACCACCGGATCGTCGGCCACCGACGCCCTCGGCCCGGCCACCACACCCGAGACCGCCGACAGGTCCTCGCGGCCCAGCAGCTCCGACACCAAAAACCGCGCCAGCGCGGCCGGCGTCGGATAGTCGAACACCATCGTCGTCGGCAACCGCAGGCCGGTGGCGACATTCAGCCGGTTACGCAGATCCACCGCGGTGAGGGAGTCGAAGCCCAGCTCACGGAACTCACGCCCAGGCTGAACGGCCTCCCCCGAGTCGTGCCCCAGCACCACCGCCGCCTGCGCCCGCACCAACTCCACCACCAGCCGAACCTGCTCGGCCTCGTCCAGCCCCGCCAACCGCCGCAACAACTCCGAATCCCCACCCGCCGACGTGGAGATCGCCAGGCGACGGCCCGCACGCACCAGGCCCCGCATCAGATGCGGCACCTCGCCCATCGCCCGCAACGCCGACGGCTCCAGCCGCACCGGCGCCACCATCGCCCGGCCCGACGCGGTGGCCGCCTCGAACGCCGCGAGCCCCTGCTCGGCCGACAACGCCGGTATCCCCGTCCGGTTGATCCGCCGCATCTCGATCTCACCCAGCGTGCCGGTCATCCCAGCGTCCTGGGCCCACGCACCCCACGCCAGCGACAGCCCCGCCAGCCCCTCGGCCCGGCGCACCTGGGCCAACGCGTCCAAGAACACGTTGGCCGCCGCGTAGTTACCCTGCCCGGCGTTGCCTATCACCCCTGCGAGCGAGGAGAACAGCACGAACCCGGCCAGGTCCAGGTCCTGGGTGAGCTCGTGCAGGTGCCAGGCGGCGTCGACCTTCGGCCGCAGCACGCTGTCCAGCCGCTCCGGCGTCAGCGACATGATCGTCCCGTCGACCAGCACACCGGCTGTGTGGATCACGGCGGTCAGGGGGTGCTCGACCGGGACCTGCGCCAGCAGGGCCGCCACCGCGTCCCGGTCGGCCATGTCGCACGCCGCGATCGTGACCTCGACCCCGTGTGCGATCAGCTCGGCCTGCAACTCCACCGCGCCAGGAGCGTCCAACCCCCTGCGGCTGGTCAACAGCAGGTGCCGCACCCCACGCTCGGCCACCACATGCCGCGCGAACAACGCACCCAGACCACCCGTACCACCGGTGATCAACACCGTCCCATCCGGGTTCCAGACCTGACTTGCCTCTCCGTCCAGGTCGGGACCGGGCGCCACCCGTGCCAGGCGCGGAACCCGCACCTCGCCTCCGCGCACCGCCATCTGCGGCTCCTCGGACACCAACATCCCCGGCAGCCCCGACAGCGGGGTTTCCTCATCCACGTCGATCAGCAGGAACCGGCCCGGATTCTCCGACTGAGCACTGCGGACAAGGCCCCATACCGCCGCAGCCGCCGGATCGGTCACCACCCCGCCATCGCCGGACGCGACCGCGCCCCGGGTGACGAATACCAGCCGCGACTCGGCGAACCGATCATCGGCCAGCCACCCCTGCAACAACTCCAGCACGTAGGCGGTCAACGCATGCGCCGACCACACCACCCCGCCCACCGGATCCGAGACCGCCTCCACCATCACCACGGCCGGGACCGGACCCGCCTCAGCCAGCACGGACAGATCCGCATACACCGGCACCACATCGCCGGCCTCCCACAACGCCGGAGCCACACCCAACGCATCCGCACCGAGCACCGCCACCGGCGTCGACGCCTGACCCGCCTGCGCCACGGCACCCGCCGGTGCCCACTCCACCCCGAACAACGACTCCCAGCCCGCCCCGACACCATCGGAGACCCTCAGCTGCTCGGCCGAGACCGGCCGCAACACCACGTTGCGCGCCGACACCACCGGCCCCCCGGCCGCATCCACCGCGCTCAGCGACACCGCATCCAGCCCCGTCCTGACCAGCCGCACCCGCAGCACCGACGCCCCACCCGCGTGCAGACACACCTCACCCCAGGAGGACGGCAACAAACCGCCCTCGGAATCATCCAGATCGGCGAAGGCCACCGCGTGCAGCGCCGCGTCCAGCAGCGCCGGATGCACCCCGAACGAACCCGCACTCGACGCCGCCTGCTCCGGCAGCGCCACCTCGGCGAACACCTCACCGTCGCGTCGCCAGGCCGCCCGCAACCCCTGGAAGGTCGGACCGTAGACGAAACCGTCTTCGGCCAGCTCCTCGTACAGCCCGTCCACCTCGATCACCGATGCCCCGACCGGCGGCCACGTCGCCGCCTCGAACGGCGCGACCTCCGCCGCCTCGGTCGTGAGCGTGCCGCTGGCGTGCCGTACCCACGCCACCTCCTCGGCCGCATCCGCCGAACGGGCATACACACCCACGCTCCGACGACCCGACTCCTGCGAAGCCCCCACCGACACCTGCAACGCGACCGTGTCCCGCTCACCCAGCACCAGCGGCGCCTCCAAGGTCAGCTCCTCGACCACCTCGCAACCGACCTGGTCACCGGCACGCACCGCCAGCTCCACGAACGCCGAACCCGGCACCACCACCGAACCCGCCACCACGTGATCGGCCAGCCACGGATGCGACGAGAGCGACAACCGACCCGTCAACACCACCCCATCGGAATCGGCCAACCCAACCGCAGCGCCCAACAGCGGATGATCCGCCGCCGCCAATCCCGCCGCCGCCACATTCCCCGCACCGGAACCGCCCTCAGGCCAGAACCTCTGATGCTCGAAAGGATAGGTCGGCAGATCGACCCGGCGCCCGCGCGGGAGCAGCGCCTGCCAGTTCACCGGCACCCCGTGCACGTGCAGACGAGCCAGTGCCTCGGTAACGGACTCATGCTCGTTTCTGTCCCTGCGCAGCACCGGCACCAGTACCACGTCCGGATCCGGCTCCACATCCGAGCCGGACTTCGCGGTGCTCGGGTCCGGGTCCGCCTCCAGCGTGTCCTGCGCCATCGCGGTCAGCACCCCGTCGGGACCCAGCTCCAGATACGCGCGCACACCCTGCGCGCGCAGAGTGCTCACACCGTCGGCGAAACGGACCGCGCCACGCACCTGCTCCACCCAGTACTCCGGCGAACACAACTGCTCGGCCGTGGCCGCCTGCCCGGTCAAGGTGGACACGATCGGAGTCCTCGGCGCCCTATAGGTGAGCCTGCTCGCCAGCGTGCGGAACTCCTCCAGCATCGGATCCATCAACGGCGAATGGAAGGCGTGCGACACCCGCAGCCGCTTCGTCCGCACTCCCCGCTCTTCCAGGGCGGCGGCCACCTCAAGCACCGCCTCCTCGACGCCGGAGATCACTACCGAGGACGGGCCGTTCACCGCCGCGACCGACACCTCACCCTCACGTCCGGCCAGCAGCCCGGCGACCTGCTCCTCGGAGGCCCGCACCGACACCATCGCCCCACCCTCGGGCAGCGCCTGCATCAACCGCGCCCGCGCCGCCACCAACGCACACGCGTCCTGCAGCGACAGCACACCGGCCACATGAGCCGCCGCGATCTCCCCGACCGAGTGCCCGGCCAGCACGTTCGGACGGATCCCCCACGAGGACACCAGCCGGAACAGCGCCGTCTCCACCGCGAACAGCGCAGGCTGCGCCCACCCGGTCCGATCCAGCGCCTCCGCCTCAGCCGACCCCGGCTCGGCGAACAACACCTCACGCAACGACCGGCCACCCAACCCTCCGGCCGATCCCCGCTCCACCCCCTCAAGCAACGGATCCAGCTCCGCGATCACCGCGTCCAACGCCGTCGCGAACACCGGGAACCGGTCGTACAACTCCCAGCCCATCCCGGCCCGTTGGCTGCCCTGACCGGTGAACAGGAACGCCAGCCGCGGCTCGCCTCCGGCCACCCCGCGCACCACACCCGCACCCGGCAGATCCTCGGCCACACCTGCCAGCCCAGCCAGCACACCCTCACGACCATCGGCCAGCACCACCGCCCGATGCTCGAACGCCGACCGCGTCGTCGCCAGCGAGAACGCCACATCGGCCAGCTCCGGACCAGACTCACCCTCCAGGACCGACACCAACCGCCCGGCCTGCGCCCGCAACGCCTCACCCGTCTTCGCCGACACCAGCACCGGCACCACACCCACAGCCGGCACCCGGTCCTGCGGCACGTCCTCTTCTTCCGGCGCTTCCGGCCCCTGTTCGAGGATCACGTGCGCGTTGGTGCCGCTGATCCCGAACGACGACACACCCGCCCGACGCGGACGACCCGTCTGAGGCCACTCGACCTGCTCGGTCAGCAACTCCACCGCACCCGAAGCCCAGTCCACATGCGACGACGGCGCATCCACATGCAGAGTCCTGGGCAGCACCCCATGCCGGAGAGCCAAGACCATCTTGATCACACCGGCCACGCCCGCGGCGGCCTGGGTGTGACCCAGGTTCGACTTGATCGCCCCCAGCAGCAGCGGCCGGTCCTCGTCCCGGTCCTTGCCGTACGTGGCCAGCAGGGCCTGCGCCTCGATCGGGTCGCCCAGAACCGTGCCGGTCCCGTGCGCCTCCACCGCGTCCACCTCGGACGGCGACAACCCGGCACCGGCCAACGCCTGACGAATCACCCGCTGCTGAGACGGACCGTTCGGCGCCGTCAACCCGTTCGACGCACCGTCCTGGTTCACCGCCGAACCCCGCACCACCGCCAGCACCTCATGCCCGTTGCGGCGGGCATCCGACAACCGCTCAAACACCAGCACGCCCAGGCCCTCGGACCAGCTGGTGCCGTCCGCGGCGTCGGAGAACGCCTTGCACCGCCCGTCGGGCGACAACCCGCCCTGCGCGCTGAACCCCATGACCCCCATCGGTGACGCCATCACTGTGGCACCGCCGACCAGCGCCAGGCTGCACTCGCCCGACCGCAGCGCCTGCGCCGCCATGTGCATCGCCACCAGCGACGACGAACACGCGGTGTCCACCGTCACCGCCGGGCCCTCCAACCCCAGGGTGTAGGACAGCCGACCCGACAGCACGCTGGCCGACATACCGGTGACGCCATGGCCTTGCACATCCGTCTGCGTACTTACGATCAGGCTCGTGTAGTCCTGGCCGTTGGTGCCCACGAAGACGCCGGTGTGGCTGCCTTTCAGCGAGAGCGGGTCGATCCCGGCCCGCTCGACCGCCTCCCACGACGTCTCCAACAGCAAACGCTGCTGCGGATCCATCGACAACGCCTCACGCGGAGAGATCCCGAAGAACCCCGCATCAAACCCCGCCACATCCGCCAGGAACCCGCCCTGGACATCAAGGCCCATCCCGGACAGCATCCCCAGGTCCCAGCCTCGGTCGGCCGGGACCGGCGAGATCGCGTCCTCACCCTCGACCAGCAACCGCCACAACTCCTCCGGCGAGTTCACCCCACCGGGGAAGCGGCAGCTCATCCCCACGATCACGATCGGATCGTCCGCCACCGACGTCCTCGACCTGGCCACCACATCCGAGACCGCCGCCAGGTCCTGCCGACCCAGCAGCTCCGACACCAGGAACCGCGACAGCACGGTCGGCGTCGGATAGTCGAACACCAACGTCGCCGGCAACCGCAACCCCGTCGCGATGTTGAGCCGGTTACGCAGGTCCACCGCGGTCAGGGAGTCGAAGCCCAGCTCACGAAACTCACGCCCAGGCTGAACCGCCTCCCCCGAGTCGTGCCCCAGCACCACCGCCGCCTGAGCCCGCACCAACTCCACCACCAGCCGAACCTGCTCGGCCTCGTCCAGCCCCGCCAACCGCCGCACCAACTCCGAATCCCCACCCGCCGACGCGGAGACCGCCAGGCGGCGCCCCCCGCGCACCAGGCCACGCATCAGATGCGGCACCTCGGGAATCGTGCGCAGGACCGAGAGATCCAATCGCATCACCACCACCGGCGAGTGACCCGTCGTAGCGGCCGCCTCGAACGCCGCGAGCCCCTGCTCGGCCGAGAGCGCCGGCATCCCCGCCCGCGCCATCCGCCGCATCTCGATCTCACCCAGCGTGCCGGTCATCCCAGCGTCCTGAGCCCACGCACCCCACGCCAGCGACAACCCCGCCAGCCCCTCGGCCCGGCGCACCTGGGCCAACGCGTCCAAGAACACATTCGCCGCCGCGTAGTTACCCTGACCAGGTGCTCCTACCACCCCCGCCATGGAGGAGAACAGCACGAACGCCGCCAGATCCAGCTCCCGGGTAAGCTCGTGCAGATGCCAGGCCGCGTCGGCCTTCGGCCGCAGCACACCGTCCAGCCGCTCCGGCGTCAGCGACGGAATCGTCCCGTCATCCAACACACCGGCTGTGTGAATGACCGCGGTCAGGGGGTGCTCGACCGGGACCTGCGCCAGCAGGGCCGCCACCGCGTCCCGGTCGGCCATGTCGCAGGCGGCGACCGTGACCTCGACGCCGTGCGCGATCAACTCCGCCTGCAACTCCACCGCGCCAGGAGCGTCCAACCCCCTGCGGCTGGTCAACAGCAGGTGCCGCACCCCACGCTCGGCCACCACATGCCGCGCGAACAACGCACCCAGACCACCCGTACCACCGGTGATCAACACCGTCCCCTCCGGATCCCAGACCCGGTCGGCGCCATCACCGGAGACATCAGCGAGAACGTCGGCCGAGACGTTGCCGGATGTCACCCGCACCAAGCGCGGGACCAGCACCTCGCCCCCACGCACCGCCGCCTGCGGCTCACCCGCCACCAACACTCCCGGCAGCACACCGAGCAAGGCCGACAGCGAGGCCTGGTCCTGGTCCATGTCGACCAGTACGAACCGGCCCGGGTTCTCCGACTGAGCACTGCGGACCAATCCCCACACCCCGGAAGCCGGCAGATCCGCCACCACCTCGCCGTCACCCGACGCGACCGCACCCCTGGTGACGAACACCAGCCGCGACTCGGCGAACCGGTCATCGGCCAGCCAGCCCTGCAACGACTCCAGCACGTAGGCGGTCAGCGCATGCGCCGACCCCACCACCCCGGCCGCCGGATCCGAGACCACCTCCACCAGCACCACACCCGGGACCGGATCCGCCTCGGCCAGCGCGGACAGATCCGCATGCACCGGCACCACGTCCCCGGCCGCCCGCAACGCCGCCGCGACACCCAGCGCATCCGCACCGAGCACCGCCACCGACACCCCACCGACCTTCGGCACAGCACCCGCCGGCGCCCACTCCACCCCGAACAACGACTCCCAGCCCGCGCCAACCCCCTCCGAGACCCTCAGCTGCTCGGCCGAGACCGGCCGCAACACCACCGACCGCGCCGACAGCACCGGCTCCCCGACCGCGTCCACCGCGCTCAGCGACACCGCATCCAGCCCCGTCCTGACCAGCCGCACCCGCAACACCGAAGCGCCACCGGCGTGCAGACACACCTCACCCCAGGAGAACGACAACAAACCGCCCTCGGAATCGTCCAACCCGGCGAAGGGCACCGCGTGCAGCGCCGCGTCCAGCAGCGCCGGATGCACCCCGAACGAACCCGCACTCGACGCCGCCTGCTCGGGCAGGACGATCTCGGCGAACACCTCACCGTCGGCGCCGTGCCACGCCGCCCGCAGCCCCTGGAACGTCGGACCGTAGACGAACCCGTCCTCGGCCAACCCCTCGTACAATCCCTCCACCTCGATCGCGACCGCCCCAGCCGGCGGCCACACCGCCGCCTCGAACGGCACGACCTCCGAAACACCGGCCGCGAGCGTGCCGGTCGCGTACCGCACCCACGCCACCTCCTCGGCCAAGCGGGCATACACGTTCACGCTCCGACGGCCCGACTCCTGCGGAGCCCCCACCCACACCTGCACCACGGCCGTATCCCGCTCGCCCAACATCAACGGCGCCTCCAGGGTCAGCTCCTCGACCACCTCGCAGCCGACCTGGTCACCGGCACGCACCGCCAGCTCCACGAACGCCGAACCCGGCACCACCACCGAACCCGCCACCACGTGATCGGCCAGCCACGGCTGCGCACTCACCGACAACCGACCCGTCAACACCACCCCGTCGGAATCGGCCAGCGACATCACCGCACCCAGCAGCGGATGATCCGCCGCGGCCAACCCCGCCGCTGCCACGTTCCCTATACCGGAACCGATGTTCTCCGGCCAGAACTGCTGGCGCTCGAAGGGGTAGGTGGGCAGGTCGACCCGGTGCCCGCCCGGCAGTACTGATCGCCAGTCGACCGGCACCCCGTGCACATGCAGCTCGGCCAGCGCCGTCATGGACGCCATGTGCTCGTCCCGCCCCTTGCGCAGCACCGGCACCAGCACCGCAGGCGACTCGTGTCCATGTGCCTCCGGCTCGGTCGCGATGGTGTCCTGGGCCATGGCGGTCAGCACCCCGTCGGGGCCGAGCTCCAGGTAGGCCCGCACCCCCTGAGCGTGGAGGGTGCGGATGCCGTCGGAGAAGCGGACCGCGCCGCGGACCTGCTCGACCCAGTAGTCCGGCGAGCACAGCTGCTCGGCTGTCGCCGCCTGCCCGGTCAGGGTCGACACGATCGGAGTCCTCGGCGCCCCGTAGGTGAGCCTGCTCGCCACCGCCCGGAACTCCTCCAGCATCGGATCCATCAACGGCGAATGGAACGCGTGCGACACCCGCAACCGCTTCGTCCTGATCCCCCGCTCCTCCAGAGCGGCGGCCACCTCCAGCACCGCCTCCTCGGCCCCGGAGATCACCACCGACGTGGGGCCGTTCACCGCCGCGACCGCAACCTCCTTCTCGCGTCCGGCGATAAGGGCGGCGATCTGCTCCTCGGAGGTCTGCACCGCCACCATCGCCCCACCGGCGGGCAACGCCTGCATCAACCGCGCCCGCGCCGCCACCAACGCACACGCGTCCTTCAAGGACAGCACTCCGGCCACGTGCGCGGCCGTGATCTCCCCGATCGAGTGCCCGGCCAGCACATCGGGCCGCACCCCCCAGGACTCCACCAGCCGGAACAGCGCCGTCTCCACCGCGAACAGGGCAGGCTGAGCCCACCCAGTCTGATCGAGCGCCTCCGCCTGCGCCGACCCCGGCTCGGCGAACAACACCTGCCGCAGCGATCCGTCCAGCAACGGGTCGAACTCGGCGATCATCTCGTCCAACGCCTCGGCGAACACCGGGAACCGCTCATACAGCTCCCGGCCCATCCCGGCCCGCTGGCTGCCCTGACCGGTGAACAACACCGCCAACTGCGGCTCACCCGCAGCCACCCCGCGCACCACACCCGCACCCGGCAGGCCCTCGACCAGACCGGCCAACCCGGCCAGCACACCCTCACGACCGTCGGCCAGCACCACCGCCCGATGCTCGAACGCCGACCGCGTCGTCGCCAGCGAGAACGCCGTATCGACCAGCGCCGTCTCACCGCGGTTCTGTATGTGCGAGACCAGTCGCTCGGCCTGCACCTGCAACGCCTGACCCGTCTTCGCCGACACCAGCACCGGCACCACACCCGCAACCGGCACCCGGTCCTGCGGAACGTCCTCTTCTTCCGGCGCTTCCGGCCCCTGTTCGATGATCACGTGCGCGTTGGTGCCACTGATCCCGAACGACGACACACCCGCCCGGCGCGGATGACCGGTCTCCGGCCATTCCGCCGACTCGGTCAGCAACTTCACCGCGCCCGCCGACCAGTCCACGTGCGAGGAGGGAGTATCGACATGTAGCGTCTTGGGCAGCACACCGTGCTGCATGGCCAGCACCATCTTGATCACACCGACCACACCCGCCGCCGCCTGCGTGTGACCGATGTTCGACTTGATCGCCCCCAGCAGCAGCGGACGATCCTCGTCCCGATCCTGCCCATAGGTCGCCAGCAGCGCCTGCGCCTCGATCGGGTCGCCCAGAACCGTGCCGGTCCCGTGCGCCTCCACCGCGTCCACCTCGGACGACGACAAACCGGCGCTGACCAGTGCCTGGCGGATCACCCGCCGCTGGGAAGGACCGTTCGGCGCGGTCAACCCATTGGACGCACCGTCCTGGTTGATCGCCGACCCACGCATCACCGCCAGCACCTGGTGACCGTTGCGGCGCGCGTCCGACAACCGCTCCAGCACCAGCATGCCCACGCCCTCGGACCAGCTGGTGCCGTCCGCGGCGTCGGAGAACGCCTTGCACCGCCCGTCGGGCGCCATCCCACTGCCCTGTAGGCCGAATCCGACCAACGCCATCGGCGACGTCATCACCGTGATGCCGCCGGCCAGCGCCAGCGAGCACTCCCCAGACCGCAGCGCCTGCGACGCAAGATGCAGTGTCACCAGCGACGACGAACACGCGGTGTCCACCGTCACCGCGGGCCCCTCCAGACCCAGGGTGTAGGACAGCCGACCCGACAGCACGCTGGCCGCCACGCCGGTGACGCCATTGCCCTGCACATCCGCCGGGGCGTTCATGATCAGGCTCATGTAGTCCTGGCCGTTGGTGCCCACGAACACGCCGGTGTGGCTGCCCTTGAGCGAGAGCGGGTCGATCCCGGCCCGCTCGACCGCCTCCCACGCCCCCTCCAACAGCAAACGCTGCTGCGGATCCATCGACAACGCCTCACGCGGAGAGATCCCGAAGAACCCCGCATCAAACCCCGCCACATCCGCCAGGAACCCACCCTGAACATCAAGGCCCATCCCGGACAGCAGCTCCACATCCCAGCCTCGATCGGCCGGGACCGGCGAGATCGCGTCCTCACCCTCGACCAGCAACCGCCACAAATCCTCAGGAGAATCGACCCCACCTGGAAAGCGGCATGCCATCGACACGATGGCGATCGGCTCATGCCTGCCCGACTCCACCTCTTCGAGCCGCCGGCGGGTCTCGTGCAAATCGGCGGTGACCCACCTCAGGTATTCGACGAGCTTCCGGTCTTCAGACATGAGAGTGGCCCTTCACATTGTTCAGACGCGGGCTCGAATCACAGATCTTTCGAGCGGCCCAGTTCGTTGTCGATGAAGCTGAGGATTTCCTCGGTACTCGCCGATTCGAGCATGCCCGCGACAGCGATTTCACTAGTTTCCGTACCGCTCTCGCTCACCTTCGTCAGCAGGTGCCGCAGCCGGGTCGAGATGCCGTTCCGGGCGAGTTCGTCGAGCGTGTAGCCGGAAAGAGCGGTCTCGAAGCGGTCGAGATCGGCCAGCAACGACAGCTCCACCGTGGTGTCCGCTCCGGGCGCGATTTCCTCCAGGAGGTATTCGGCAATGCTGGCCGGGGTGGGGTAGTCGAAGATGAGGGTGGCGGGCAACCGCAGCCCGGTGACGGCGTTGAGCCGGTTGCGCAACTCCACCGCGGTCAGGGAGTCGAAGCCCAACTCACGGAACTCCCGTCCCGGCCGGATCGCGTCCACCGAGTCGTGCCCCAGCACCGCCGCCGCCTGCGCCCGCACCAGCTCCACCACCAGCCGAACCTGCTCGGACTCACCCAGCCCCGCCAGCCTCCGCACCAGCTCCGCTTCCCCGCCCGCGAGAACGGAGACCGCCGAGCGGCGCCCCACACGGACCAGGCCCCGCATCAGATGCGGCACCTCGGGGAACGTGCGCAGTACCGAAAGATCCAGCCGCGCCGCCACCACCGTCGCCCGACCCGACGTGGTGGCCACCTCGAACGCCGCCACCCCCTGTTCGGCCGACAGCGCCGGCATCCCCGCCCGCGCCATCCGCTGCAGATCGATCGTCCCGAGCCCTCCGGTCATCCCGGTCTCCTGCTCCCACAGGCCCCAGGCCAGCGACAACCCCGGCAGTCCCGCAGCTTGACGCGCCTGGACCAATGTGTCCACAAACGCGTTCGCCGCCGCGTAGTTGCCCTGCCCGGCGTTGCCCATCACCCCGGCGAACGAGGAGAACATCACGAACCCGGCCAGGTCCAACCCCTGGGTCAGCTCGTGCAGATGCCAGGCGGCGTCGGCCTTCGGCCGCAGCACCGCATCCAACCGCTCCGAAGTCAGCGACGGAATCGTGCCGTCGGCCAGCACACCGGCTGTGTGGATCACGGCAGTCAGGGGGTGCTCGACCGGGATCTGCGCCAGCAGCACCGCCACCTGATCCCGATCGGCCATGTCGCACGCCGCGATCGTGACCTCGACCCCATGCGCGATCAACTCGGCCCGCAACTCCACCGCACCGGGAGCGTCCAGGCCCCGGCGGCTGGTCAGCAGCAGATGACGCACCCCACGCTCGGCCACCACATGCCGCGCGAACAACGCACCCAGACCACCCGTACCACCGGTGACCAGGACGGTTCCCTCCGGATCCCAGGCCCGGCCCGCCTCGTCGCCAACGTCAGATCCTGGCGCCATCCGCACCAGGCGCGGAACCCGCACCTCACCCTCGCGCACCGCCACCTGCGGCTCACCTGAAGCCAGCACTCTCGGCAATGCATCGAGCAGGGTCGGCAGCGAGGACTCCTGGTCATCCATGTCTACCAGTACGAACCGGTCTGGGTTCTCCGACTGAGCACTGCGGACAAGGCCCCACACCCCAGCGGCCGGAAGGTCAGCCACCACCTCACCATCGTCGGTCGCGACGGCGCCCCGGGTGACGAACACCAGGCGCGAATCGGCGTACCGCTCATCCGCCAACCACCGCTGCAGCAGATGCAGCACGTGGGCGGTGAGCGCATGCGCCGACTCCACCACCCCGGCCGCGGACTCGGAAAGCACCTCCACCATCACCACGGCCGGGGCCGGACCCGCCTCGGCCAGCGCGGGCAGATCCGCATGCACCGGCACCACGTCCCCGGCCGCCAGCAACGCGGGGGCAAGCCCCAGGGCGTCCACACCGAGCAGCGCCACCGGCACCTCGTCGGTCAGCGGCAGGCCACTCACGGCAGACCACTCCACCCGGAACAGCGCGTCCTGCCTGGCCTCACGGGGGTCGAAGCCGACCAAGTGCTCGGCGGCCATCGGCCGCAGCACCACCGACCGGGCCGACACCACCGGCGCCCCGGCCGCGTCCACCGCCACCAGCGACACCGTATCGCCGCCCGTCCTGGCCAGCCGTACCCGCAGCACCGACGCCCCGCCCGCGTGCAGGCACACCTCACCCCATGACAGCGGCAACCGGCCACCTTCCACCGGCTCCAGCCCGGCGAAGGCCACCGCGTGCAGCGCCGCGTCCAGCAGCGCCGGGTGCAGCCCGAACGAAGCCGCATCACCGGTCTGCTCCGGCAAACTCAGCTCGGCGAACACCTCGTCATCACGTTGCCAGGCTGCCCGCAATCCCTGGAACGCCGGGCCGTACGCCAAGCCCTCCTCCGCCAGCTCTTCGTACAGCCCCGCCAGCTCGATCGCAGCCGCGCCGGCCGGAGGCCACACCGCCGCGTCGAACGGCACGGCAGGCGAAGCACCCGCGGTGAGAGCGCCGGTCGCGTGCCGCACCCACGGCACCTCCTCGACCGCATCCGCCGAACGGGCGTACACGTTCACCGTCCGACGGCCCGACTCCTGAGAGGCGCCCACCCAGACCTGCACCGCGACCGCCTCGCCCTCCCCCAGCAGCAGCGGCGCCTCCAGCGTCAGTTCCTCCACCGCGTCGCAGCCGACTTGGTCACCGGCCCGCACCGCCAACTCCACGAACGCCGAACCGGGCACCACCACCGAGCCCGCCACCACGTGATCGGCCAGCCACGGATGCGCACTCACCGACAACCGACCCGTCAACACCACCCCGTCGGAATCGGCCAGCGGCATCGCCGCACCCAGCAGCGGGTGATCCGTCGCGGCCAGCCCCAGCACGCGAGCATCACCATTCTGCTTGGCGTTCGGCCAGAACCGCTGGTGCTGGAAGGCGTACGTCGGCAGATCCACCCGGCGACCGCCCGGCAGCACCTGCAGCCAATCCACCGTCACACCACGCACGAACAGCTCCG
>NZ_JBIAZS010000024.1:0-114150 GCF_042899335.1 Streptosporangium sp. NPDC000095 | reverse complement strand
TGTCGCCCGAGAGCTCTTCAAAGTCCTCACCAGCCCAAACACCACGAGCAACGATCTTCGCGTCGCCGCTTGACAAACATAGGAGCATCGGAGCGGTTCAATAATCGATTCCAAGAGGTCAGCGGTCGATCGTCTCTTGACCTCCACCATGCTTGAGGTAGCACCGTGGTGCACATGAACACGGAATCCACGGCGTACGCCGCAGACCTCGAAGCCATCGAACGGGTCGTAGCCACCGTAGAGCACTCCCAGCAGCACAAGGACCCCGATGAGTTCCTCGCCCTCTTCCACCCCGACGCGGTCTGGACGACGGCCGGCGGCAAGGTCCTCATAGGCCTCGACGCGATCTCGGAGTTCACCCGCAAGGTTCTCCCCGCGGCGAACTGGGACGGCAAGGTCACCTACGAGGTGGTCCACGTGTTCTTCATTCGCCCGGATGTCGCGGCGGTCAAGGTTCGTCAGCTCTACCTGACCCCGGGTGACGAGAGCGAGGGGGCTCCGCTGTACGTGATGTCCAAGCAGGGCGACGGCCGCTGGTTGCTGACCGCCTGCCAGAACACGGGGGTCGTCGCCGGTTGATCGATTCCGGGGGATCGGCCGTACGCATGAGGCGAGGGCGCCCAACGTCGGTAGGGGTTGAGTGTCCTCGCCACCACGCTGTACGTGAAGACCGACGACCTGCTGGAGGACTCACCCCGTCTCGCACCATGGCGACCGATGTGGGGATCGCCCCCGGTCGAGCGACGCCGAGCCGGTCATCTGCGGAGCGCGAAGCGGCGTATTCTTCGCCCATGGGTCTGAGGCTCAAGACACGTCGGTCCGACTCGCCGTGGGTCGACACCGTGTGGACATGCACGAGCGGGCAGGTCACTTCGATGACGTCCGTCGCAGGGACGTGTTGGGGGCTGGTGTTCTGGGAGCAGGCCGGCCGGACGTACACGAGCATCACCGGTCCCGAGACCCGAACCGGGACGGCGCCGGTGCCGGAGGGTGCGACCTTTACCGGCATCGAGTTCGCCGTGGGCACCTCGTTGCGTGCCGTGCCCACGCCGACGCTCGTCGACGGCGGTATCGAACTCCCCGACACCACGCGCCGGACGTTCCGGCTGGACGGCGCGCGCTGGGAGACGCCCGGCCCCGACGATGCCGAGGCCCTGGTCGACGGGCTTGTCCGGGCCGGGATCGTGGTCCGTGACCCGCTCGTCGTCGAGGTGCTGCGGGGGCACCGCCCGGCCGTCTCGGGGCGCACGGTCGAACGCCGGTTCCGCGCCGCGACCGGACTGACGCGGGGCGTGGTCCGGCAGATCGAGCGTGCGCGTACGGCGACGGAGTTGCTGGCCGCCGGCGACCTGGCCGCCGATGTCGTCGCCAAGCTCGACTACTTCGACGAGCCGCACCTGGCCCGAGCACTGCGCTCCTACGTCGGACGCACCGTCAGGCAACTGCGCGAGGGCGCGGGCGGCGCGATCGCCCTCAACCTGGATCAGCGCTTGACGTCGTAGACGAGCTTCAGGATCCCGTTCGAGTAGCTCTCCGACTCTCGCAGCGTCAGCATGTGCTTGTCTCGGTCGGCCCGGCCGAACAGGCTCTTCCCGGCACCGAGCAGCACGGGGAAGACGAGCAGGTTGTACTGGTCGATCAGGCCCGCGTCCGAAAGCCGCCGGGCCAGTTCCGCACTCCCGTGGATGAAGATCGCGCCGCCCTCGCTCTCCTTGAGCGCGGCGACGTCCTCGATCGAGCGCAGGATCGTCGTCGGCCCCCACCCGTCGACGAGGGCGTCGTCGGACAGCGTGGTCGACACCACGTACTTGGGCAGTTCCTTGTAGTCGGCGTGGTCCTCCGAACCGGGCCAGACCGGTGCGAACACCTCGTAGCTGCGGCGGCCGAACATCAGCGCCGTGGTGTCGGCGAGCTCCTCACCCTTCAGCGACCAGGCTTCCGGGACGAAATCGAGGTCCTTGACCACCCACCCGCCGCTGCGGTGCTCTTCCCCCGGCCCGCCGCCGGGCGAGTCCACGACGCCGTCCAGCGACATGAAACCGGTGTAGACCAGGTCACGCATTGTGCTGTCTCCTCATGTTCGGGCGAATTGCCGGCTCCACATTAGATCGCGGTCGCGACGGCCGTCTTGGACGGAAACGACAGCGGGTCCAGAGCGCTGTCGATTGAGCCCGCACCCGGTTTCGGAGTCGACCGGCTTCGCCGCCACCGGCACCGAAGTGGCCGCGGTCGGAGTGTTCGGCGAACCGATGCCTGCGATGCGCTTCCATGTGGCTTACATGCGGATGGGGGGAGAAATCCGCACGTCTGGCTGCGGGATCACCACTTGTCCCAGGCCGACCATGCGTACCAGGGGCCGGAGATCGGATCGAGTCGCTCCAGGCCCTCTTCGGACATCTGGCCCGTCGGGCTCCACGCGAACCCTACCGACGTGTGTATTCGCCAGTCGTTGATGCTGAGCTGGGCCCCGCCGTCGGGCGTGGCTTCTGACCAGCAGACCGGATAAAGACCCACGAGTCGACACTCCTCGGAGGAGGTGCCGCTCCGGGCCACGGCCTGGGCGTGGTCGGTCAGTGCGGACTTCGACAGTGTGAACCGCACCTGGAAGGGAATGTCGGCGCTGATCGCCAAAGCGGTGCAACCGGCGATGATCCATGGCGTCAACCAACGGAGCATGTTCGCCTCCATCGCGCCGATGTCGGTCAGCAGCGCCGCGACGGCCCGGATGATCCACAGGAGGAAGAGCGCGCCACCCGCGAAGAGCACCCAGATGAAGAGCTCGACATACAGGTACGGCGCGCTGGACCACCACAGGCACACGAACGCCGCGAACGAGAACGCCGTGAGCAACGGCCATCCGGGCGGCTTGGCAATCACGGCGCCACCTTAGCGATCAGCCGACCGATACCGACAGTGGGCGTGGCCGGTCGCCGTGGCTCTTCGGTCGGTTGCGGCCGAGCGCCGGATCGCCACCCTCTTCCAGCCGCCCGGCGACCTCACGAGCCCGCGCACATCGGGCACGCCGCCAGGCGAAGTACGGTGTCGGCTCCCGCGCCTCCGCTCTGTCTCGCCGAAGTGCTCGCCTGCCGTCGGGCGGTGCCTCGCCGAGGTGCTCCCCTGCTGTCGGGGTGGTGCCTCAGCTCACGGCTTTCCTGACGAGAGCGGTGATCGTCTTCGCGGCTTCTTCGCTCAACGTGGTCACGGCGAAGGACGTGGGCCACAGGCCACCGGCGTCGGCGAGGTTCGCCTCGGCGGTGAAGCCGAAGGCCGAGTACGGCTCCTTGTCCGCGTTCCCGCTGCGGAAGAAGCAGACGACCTTCCCCTTCCTGGCGTAGGCCGGCTGGCCGTACCACAGCTTCGGCGACAGCTCCGGGGCGTTGGCGGTGACGATGGCGTGGATGCGTTCGGCCATCGCGCGGTCCGACGGTTCCATCTCCGCGATCTTCGACAGTACGTCGAGCTCCTCGGCGGCCGCCTTGTTGCCACGGCCGCGGTTCGCCTCCTTCTTCAGTTCCGCGGCGCGCTCCTTCATCGCGGCGCGCTCCTCCTCGGAGAAGCCGTCCGTGCTCTTCCTGCTCGCCGCGCCGGTGTCCGCGCTCACCGTTGTCACTCTCCTCGTCGTCGTCGGTATGGGGTGTTTGTGACGCTAGCGGTGCTGTGAAGCCGGTGCTTCTCGATTCCTGACCGATGCTCGCCCCGTGCTTCCGGGACACTCCTTGTAACAAGGGCTCGCACCGTCGGCTGTCGTTCGTGCGGCGGGTGAGGTGGAACGATGGTGCGTATGGGACTCGGGCGTGCGGAGGCGCAGCGGCTGCATGACATCGCCGTGATCCGTCGTGTCCGAGACCGGATCGATCGTGAGTACGCCAGGCCGCTGAACCTCCAGGCGCTGGCCGCAGGGGCGCACATGTCGATCGGGCACCTGAGCCGGGAGTTTCGGCGCGTCTATGACGAGTCTCCGTACTCGTATCTGATGACCCGGCGGATCGAACGGGCGATGACGCTGCTGCGCCGCGGAGACCTCAGCGTCACGGAAGTGTGTTTCGAGGTGGGTTTCTCCTCGCTGGGCACGTTCAGTACGAGGTTCACCGAACTCGTCGGCGTGCCGCCGAGCGTCTACCGGCGTGACCGTTCCCAGGCCGCGGCGGGTATTCCGCCGTGCCTGAGCAAGCAGGTGACCAGACCGGTCAAGAATCGAGAAGCCCGCCCCCGATAGTCATGCGTAGCGTGCGGGGCGTGGACGTCACCATTCAGCACACCTTCCTTCCGCACACCGATCCCGAGGCCGCTCTGGGTTTCTATCGCGACATCCTGGGCTTCGAGGTCCGGGCCGACGCCGGTTACGAGGACATGCGGTGGATCACCGTCGGTCCGGTCGGACAGCCCGGCACCTCCATCGTGTTGCACCCGCCGGCGGCCGATCCGGGCATCACCGATGAGGAGCGCCGCACCATCCTGGAACTCGTCACCAAGGGCGTCTACGCCGCCGTCACGCTGGCCACCGATGACCTCGACGGGCTGTTCGACCGCCTCCAGGCCGCCGGGGCCGATGTGATCCAGGAACCCATCGACCAGGACTACGGGGTCCGTGACTGCGCCTTCCGTGACCCCGCCGGCAACCTCATCCGGATAACCGGCGCGTCTGCCTGAGCCCGCCCGTACGACGCTCGCCCCGAATCGACCGATCTCGGAAAGCACGGAGGAACCATCTGATGCCGCTCTCTGTCGACATCGTCACTCTCGGCGTACCTCAGGTAGGAGCCGCACGCACCTTCTACACGTCCGCGTTCTCAGCCACGGCGACGGAGAACGACCACACCGCGAGCCTTGACCTTCACGGCACCGGGCGGCTCGCTCTCCGCCGGATCGACGCGCTCGCCGCCGACTCCGGTACGGCCCCGGAGACCTCGGGTTTCCGTGGCTACGTCCTGTCCTCCATCGTGAACCGGCCCGCCGAGGTCAGGACCCTTCTCGATGCCGCCACGGCCAAGGGCGCGACGGTGGTCAAGCCGCCGAAGAAGCAGCTTTTCGGTGAGTTCAGCGCCGCTTACCGGGCACCGGACGGGGCCGTGTGGAAGCTGGCCGCGGCCTCCAAGAAGGACACCGGTCCCGTCCCCGACCCGCCGAAGCCGACCGAGACCGCCGTCTACCTCGGCGTCGCCAATCCGACGGCATCCAGGGTGTTCTATGAGGCGTTGGGCATGAGCGTCAATCACGACTACGGTGACAAATTCCTCGACTTCGTCATCGCCGACGGCGTGTGTCGGCTGGGCCTGCTGCCACGTAAAGCCCTCGCCAAGGACGCCGGCGTCGACGAGCACGGTGACGGCTTCTCGGCGCTCGTACTCACCCACATCGCCGCTTCCCGTGACGACGTCGACGCTCTTCTCGCCGCCGCGGGCTCGGCCGGTGGTCGGGTCACCGCCGCGGCGGCCCGAACCGATCGGGGGGATTACGCCGGGCACTGCACCGACCCCGACGGCTACCACTGGATGATCATCACACCCGGCTGACCGCGACAGGCCGACCGTCGTCACGCGACCCCCGAGTCGGATACCGCTTCGGGAATCGCGTGACGACGGTCGGCTGGTTCCCGCCCGTCAGGCTTACCGATAACGGACGGACTGGGCGTCCTCCCTCAAACGCCGCGCCACGCGTCCAGCCGCCTTGTCGAGTTCTCCTTCGATCTGCTCCGATCCCGCGGCGGACACCCTGGGCACCGGGTATGGCAGTGCCAGCACGCGTTGCATGCGCAGGTACGTCGGCGGATGGGTCGTGTCGACCCCCGTCTTCTCAAGGCGGGCGGACTCGCGGTGTCGTTCGAGTTCGGTGTCGGCGACGGCGTCCACGTGGGAGCGGAGAGCCGTCCACAGGTTCCCGGTTCCGACGGCCACCGCGCTGGATGCGAGGAAACCTTCGACCGATCGTGTCCGGGTGGTCAGGACGTCCAGAAGCGAAGCGGCGGCCGCGGAGCCGGCTACCTGGGCCTGCATCTCGTCGGCGCGGTATTCGGCGTGCTGGGAGGAGCGGTTCAGCAGGAGCTCCAGCAGGAAGATCAAGCCGCGGACGGGACGCCCAGGATCGCGAGGAGACACTGGGTGACGAGGGCGGACAAGCCGTCACCGGGGTGCCACTCGAAGCCGGTGACGATGCGGAGTTCGTGGAGCGAGTGCAGGGCACTGCCGACGACGAGGCCGTGTCTGGCGTCGCCGTTCCTGGAGTGGGCCATCTCGTGGGCCAGCAGGGCGACGCGTTCCTGCGGGGTGAGGATCAGCCAGAGCGGGTAGCCGATCTCCACCAGACGGCTGCGTCGCCACCCGTAGGTGCGGAACGAGGCGTTGACCGCACCGCTGACGGCGACCAGATCTGTTCGGGGGGCTCCCAACTCCTCGCCGATGCGGTCAACGAGGGCGTACAGGTGGGGAGCGTCCTCGCGGGCGAGAGGTACGGCGAAGGCGGGGAAGGGGGCGGGGCGGGGGCGCAGCAGCCAGGCGAGGTCCAGGGCTACGAGACCGAACAGGATGCCACCTATCGTCAGACGGGTGACCAGGTATACGCCGGTGAGCAGGAAGGCCGGTGCCAACAGGTGGACGGCCAGGGCAAGGACGTAGCCGCCGGTTCGGGAGACGCGACCGGTCGCTCGGCGTGACTGGACGGGGGCCGCCGGAGGAGGCAGGAAGGGGCCGGGAGGTCGCGGGGGCTCCTGAAACGCGCCCGATGTTCCGGCTGGTAGATCGGTGGACACGACGAACAAGGTGACAGAGCCCGAGCTTGGCGGCAATACGCCGAAAAGGTGGGAAGTTCTCCGTCGAGAAGTTCGTCGAGCTCAGGGATACGCGGGCCACCGACGCCGTTCGCGCGCGACTGCGCCGATCCCCCGGCATTCATACCGCGCTGATCCCCGGCTTCACGAGGGGGCGTCCCGGCGCAGGTCGCGGACCTCGGGGCGTCGCTGGAAGCCGGCCGACCCGTAGGTGGCGACGGCGCCGACATTGGAGCTCGGGGTGATGACGGTCGCGCTCGACGAGCCCAGCTTCCTGAGGGCGGCCGCCGCGGCGAGGGTGATCGCGTGGCCGTGGCCGTGGCCACGATGGTCGCGGTGCACGCCCATCGGCTCCAGCAACCCGGGCTTACCCGGACCGGCCGACCACACCGTCACCGCCGCCACCGCGTCGCCCCGGTCGTCGTACGCGACCAGACACCGTGCGTCGGCGTACGGCGGTCCGGCCGCCATCGCGTGCCAGCGCTCTTCGGTGAACGTCGACCCGTCGAACGACGCCCGCTGTACGGCGGCCCGCACGTGCGCCCGCTCCGGTCCGATCACCTCGATCCGCACGCCCGGGTCCCGCACCGGCTCCGCGAGGTCGCGGCGCAGCGGCGTCCACGGCTCGCCGGCGCTCCAGCCGTTCCCGGACAGCAGGTTCTGGACCAGCGCGCGCATGGGCGCTTCGACGTTAGCTCTCCCCTCGGGCAGTACGCCGCGCTCCGGCTCGGTCATGTCCGCGACCAGCCGCCGCGCCAGCTCCTCGTCGCACCGGGCGTCCGGCGCGATCGCGAGCCGCAACACCCCGGGGCCATCCAGCAGCCCGACGGCGAGAATGCGTCCGTCTCGACTCCAGGTCCGCACCGCCGCGGCCGCCGCCTCCGCGCCGAATCGCCAGAACCAGCCCAGATCTCCCGGGTGTGGTTGCGGTGGCGCCTCGTCGTGCTGCCAGTCTCGCAGCACGTCCACGACCGCACTCAGCCCGTCGACTCCCGGCTCACCCGGCACGATCGCCATGGCCCCGATCACACCCCACCGCACCGGTGGTCCGCACCTGGTTTTCCGCCGACGTGGTGGGTCGGAACGTCAGGGAGGCGACGACGGTGTTCTCAGTGTGTTCCGCAGAATTGTCATACGGGAACCACGGTCACTACACCTTCGAGTCCTTTGAAGTCGCGATGGTCGCGCTTTCAGGGATCGCCGTCTCCGGCGCGTCCTCCGTGCCGAAGAACTCGTCGGCCTCCTGGCGCATGCGCTCGTAGTCCACCCGCGGTAGTCGGCGATGGCGGGCGACCAACTCCTCGGCGGTCAGGCGCCGCCTGCGGGCAAGGGGCCGTAATTCGGCGACCTCGATGCCGTTGCGGGTGATGCGGTAGACCTCACCCGCCGCCACCGCGTCCAGGACGGTCGCGGAGTTGTCGCGGAACTCGCGTTGGGTAATCGTCTTCACCCGTTCAGTGAAGCCTTTCCGTGTCTCGACGTGCTACGTCATCTCGAAAGCGGTGAGATGTCGATCATCGTCCCGACCTGAGGCGCGTGAGCGGTGTCTCCCGGATCGACGGTGCCCACCACCTCGTGAAGCGAGCGGTCTTTCCACGGCCGTCCATGGAACGTGATCGATAATCGCTTGACTCTCCAGTCGCTGGAGACTCCAGCCTGGGGCGCATGGATTCTGTTACGCAGGAGATCAACCGCGATATCTATGGAATGCCCGCCTTCGTCACGGTGACCGTCGCCGACCTCGATCGCACGGTCGACTGGTATGTGAACGGGCTGGACTTCATCTCGCTTTTCACCGTCCCCGGACCCGACGGCAACCCGGTGCTGGTGCACCTGCGCCGCTGGCGCTACCAGGACATCCTGGTGCGCCTCGGCGAAGCGCCCGCCGGTGGCGATTGGACGATCAGCATGATGGCCGCGCTGGAGCAGCTCGACGGGCTCGCCGAGCGGGCACGCGCCCACGGCGGCGGCATCGTCGAAGGTCCCTTCGACACGCCGTGGAACACCAGGGATCTGCGCGTCACCGACCCGGACGGCTACACCGTCGTCTACACCGCACGGCGCGCGGAGGGCGAGCGCGACGCGCGGTTCACCGCGATGATGGAGGAGGAGGCGCGCCTGCAGCTCGGCGACTGAGGCGCGCTTGGTCGTTCTCCCCGGCTGTCCCCGTATGTCCCCGGTATCCCGGCTATCCCTGTTTCGCGATGAACTCGCGCAGCCAGTGGAAGCTCGCCTTCTCGGTGCGGGCCTGGGTCTCGTAGTCGACGTGGACGAGCCCGAATCGGGCGGCGTACCCCCGGGCCCACTCGAAGTTGTCCAGCAACGACCAGCAGAAGTAGCCGCGCACGTCCACGCCGTCGGTCATCGCGGCGCGGATGGTGGCGAGGTGGTCGCGCAGGAAGTCGACGCGACCGGTGTCGTCGAGGGTCCCGTCGTCGCCGTAGCCGTTCTCGGTGATGAGGATCGGCGGCAGCGCGGGGTAGCGCCCGGTCAGGCCGAGGAGGGTCTGGTGGAGCCCTTGCGGCTCCACCGGCCAGCCCAGCCCGCTCGTCCTCGCGCCGTCGGGGGTGACGCCGCGCACCCCGAGGTCGAAGGCGGAACGCAGTGCGGGGTCGGTCTGCTCGTACGGCGCCGAGGCGGCGTGGATGCGGTAGTAGTAGTTGACGCCGAGGAAGTCCAGCGGCGCGCTGATGACCTCCAGGTCGCCCTCGCGGCGGAAGGAGAAGTCGCTGAGGGCGCCGAAGGTCTCCTCCATGTCGGACGCGTAGGCGCCGAGCAGCAGCGGGTCGGTGAACTGCCGGTTGACCAGCAGGTCCATCCTGCGCGCCGCGTCGGCGTCGGCCGCCGAGCCGGTCGCGGGCACCGTGGGCGACATGTTGAGCGTGATGCCGACCTGCTCTCCCTCGCGCGCCCGCGCCCGCAGCCTGGCCGTGGCGAGGCCGTGGCCCAGCAGCAGGTGGTGGGCGGCGGCGAGCGCGCCGTGGCCCTCGCGTGCGCCGGGTGCGTGGCGGCCTTCGGCGTAGCCGACGATGGAGGAGCAGTACGGCTCGTTCAGCGTGATCCAACGGGACACCGTGTCGCCCAGCGCCTCGTGCGCGACCTCGGCGTAGTCGGCGAAGCGCTCGGCGGTGTCGCGGTCGCGCCAGCCGCCGCGGTCCTCCAGCGCCTGGGGCAGGTCCCAGTGGTAGAGGGTGACGTACGGTTCGATGCCGCGCTCGCACAGGGCGTCGGTGAGCCGCCGGTAGAAGTCGAGGCCGCGCCGGTTCACCCGGCCGTCGCCGTCGGGCATGATCCTGGGCCAGGCCAGCGAGAAGCGGTAGGCGCCGGCGCCGAGCCGGTCCATCAGCTCCACGTCCTCCCGCCAGCGGTGGTAGTGGTCGCAGGCGTGCTCGCCGCTCTCGCCCCTCGCCACCGCGCCGGGGACGCGGCAGAACGTGTCCCAGATCGAGGGGCCGCGCCCGTCGGCGTCCACGGCGCCCTCGATCTGGTAGGCGGCGGTGGCCGTCCCCCACACGAACCCGGCGGGAAAGGGCGTACGGTCCTGGGTCATCCCTTGATCGCTCCTGACATGATTCCCCCAATGATCTGACGGCCCAGCGCGGCGAAGACCGCCACGATCGGCACGATCGCGAGCACGGTGCCGGTGAGCACGAGCGCGTAGTCGGTGGTGTAGCCGCTGGCCAGGCTGGAGAGCGCGACCTGGACGGTCGGGTTCTCCGGCGTGAGGACGACCAGCGGCCAGAAGAAGTCGTTCCAGGCATGCATGAAGGTGAACAGGCCGAGCACGGCGGTGGCAGGCCGGGCGGCGGGCAGCACGACGTGCCAGAACAGCCGCAGCGTGCTGCACCCGTCGATGCGGCCGGCCTCCAGCAGCTCGTCGGGGATGGCGCTGGAGAGGTACTGGGTCATGAGGAACACGCCGAACGCGGTGACCAGGCCGGGCACGATCACCGCCCCGAGCCTGCCGGTCCAGCCGAGCTCCGCCATGAGGATGTACAGCGGGATGATGCCGAGTTGCTGCGGCACGGTGGTGGTGGCGATGGCCATGACGAGCAGCACGTTGCGTCCGCGGAAGCGCAGCTTGGCGAAGGCGAAGCCGGCCAGCGTGGAGAACAGCACGACCGAGACGGTGACCGAGCCGGAGACGAGGAAGGAGTTGAACATCGCCTGGCCGAACGCGGTGGTGTCGAAGACGCGGGCGATGTTCTCGAACAGGTGGCCGCCGGGGGTGAGGACCGGCGGGACGCTGGCGATGACGTCGTTGTCGTGGGAGGCCACGGCGAGCGACCAGTAGATGGGAAAGATCGAGCCGAGCAGCACGGCGACGAGCGCGGCGTAGGTCCAGAACCCCGCCCTGTGGGGGTTCAGTCCGCGTCGGACGGCGGTGAGGGGTGCCATTCAGCTGCTCCTGATCCTGCGGGTGACGGCGAAGTTGACGAGCGCCATCACCACGATGATCACGCAGAGCGTCCAGGCGATCGCCGAGGCGTAGCCGAACTCGTACATGCTGAAGCCCTGCTCGTAGAGGTAGAGGCCGACGGTCTGGAACTGGCGGTCCGAGCCGCCGGTCGGGTTGCCGGTGCCGGCCTGGAACAGCAGCGGCTCGGCGATGATCTGGAAGCCGCCGATGGTGGACACGACGGCGGTGAAGATGATCGTGGGGCGGAGCATCGGAATGGTGATCTTCCGGAATTGGGTGAACTGGCTCGCGCCGTCCAGCCGGGCCGCCTCGTACAGGTCCTCGGGGATGGTCTGCATGGCGGCCAGGTAGATGAGGGCGTTGTAGCCGGTCCACCGCCAGATGACGATCAGCGAGATCGCGACGTGTGAGGAGAGCGTGCCGGCCTGCCAGTCGATCGGATCCAGGCCCACCAGGCCGAGGCCCCAGTTGACCATGCCGAAGTCACGGCCGAAGAGCTGGGTGAAGATGATCGTGACCGCGACGATCGAGGTCACGTTGGGCAGCAGAACGCCCATCCGGAACAGCGTGCGGGCGCGCAGCCTGCGGTTGAGCATGTGCGCGAGGAACAGCGCGGCCAGCAGCTGCGGCACGGTGGAGAGCAGCCAGATGCTGACGGTGTTGAACAGCGCGTTCCAGAAGTAGTCGTCGGCCAGCAACTCGGCGTAGTTGGCCAGTCCCACCCACTCGCGCTCCGGGTCGAGCAGGTTCCAGTCGGTGAGGGAGACATAGGCGGTGTACAACAGCGGGAACATGCCCACCGCGCCGAACAGCAGGAAGAACGGGGCGATGTAAAGGTACGGCGAGCCCTTGACGTCGAGCTGGTAGGCCCAGCGGCGCCGGGGCCCTGATCTGACGGGGGTCACGGTCGACTCCTCGGGGGAAGGGGGCGCGACGGCGGGCTCTCCCCTAAGCCCTAAGCCCGCCGTCGCGCGGCTCTCACGGATCGATGCGCGGCGTCACTTGCCGATGCGCTCGACGTCCCCGAGCATCTGCGTCCACGCCTCGTCGCCGTTCTGCTTGCCCTCCTCCACACGGTTGATCGTGTCGCGGATGGCGGTCTGGATGTCACCGGCCCTCGGGCCCTGGTGCTGCGGCTTGAGGTTGAGGGCGGCGGTGGTGAAGATCTGCCCGATCGGCGCGTCGTTGAAGAACTCGTGCTTGAGGCCGGTCACCTCGGGCTTTTCGTAGGTGGCGACGGTGGAGGGCAGGATGCCGTGCTTGCTGAACACCTCGATCTGCTGTTCGGGCGCGGTGAGCCAGGCGATCAGCGCCACGGCCTCCTTCTGGTTCTTGCTCTGGGCGGGGACGGTGAGGTAGGAGCCGCCCCAGTTGCCGCCGCCGCCGGGGATGGCGGCCACGTCCCACTTCCCGGCGAACGCCTTCGCCTGGTCCTGGATCTTGGCGAGCATCCAGGCGGGACAGGCGATGGTGGCGAACTGGCTCTTGGCGAAGCCGGTGTTCCACGCGGGCGAGCTGCCGACGAGCTTGGCCGACTGGCCGTCGGCCACGGCCTTGAGCACCTCGTTGTAGGCGGAGCGCACGGCCGGGTTGGTGGCGACCACGATGTTGTCGTCGGCGTCGTAGTAGCCGGTCTCGGCCTGGCCGATCATCGCGTTGAACACCTGGGGGCCGCCGTCGAAGAACGCGGCGCCTTCCGGCTTCTTGGCGGTGTAGCGCTTGCCGGTCTCGAAGTAGGAGGTCCAGTCGGGCCAGAGCTTGCCGACCTCCTCACGGTCGGTGGGCAGGCCGGCCTTCTCGAACAGGTCGCGGCGGTAGCACATGGCGAGGCCGCCGACGTCGGTGCCGTAGCCGATCTGAGCCCCCGACTTGGCCAGCGACGCCTCCCACTTCCACGGCAGCCAGCGGTCCTTGAGCTGGTCGGCGCCGTGCTGGCGCAGGTCGACGAAGTGCTGGGGCTGGTTCCTGAACTGGGCGATGAAGCCGGTGTCGATCCCCTCGACGTCGGCGGTGCCGGCGCCGGTGGCGAGGTGCGCCGCGAGGTTGCGGTGGTGGTCGTTGTACGCCGACGTTCTCTCGACGATCTTGATGTTGGGGTGGGCCGCCTCGTACTTGGCGTAGAGCTCCTTGAAGCCCATGTTCCCGAACAGGTTGAGGGTGAGGGTGATCTTGCCGTCGGTCGGCGTGGAGCCGGTGGAGGTGGAACCGCCGCACCCTGCGGCGAGCATGCCGATGGCGAGCACTCCGGCGGCGAGACGGATTCGTTCAGCAGACACCTGGGGCTCCTTCTGGGGGAGAGGAAGGGTGGCTGCGAGATGCGATGAGCGGGCCGAGCCCCGTGGCAGCGGTGTGGCATCGGCCTGTCAGTGGGATATTTCACAGAACGCCGCCACTTGATGTCAAGTCACGGAAACGTCACGCGCCTGAAACCCGAAATGGTGGGTTGACACGATGCGGCCTCTCGCATAACTTCCATGCAACCGGTTACATGAAACCGGTTTCAGCGAGATGCGATAACGTACGCCCGTGGCAACGATTCGAGAGCTGGCGCGCCTTTGCGGGGTGTCGTCGGCGACTGTCTCCCGCGTTTTCAACAACCCCGAGGTGGTGAACGCACAGACCCGCGAGCTCATTCTCAGCACCGCGGCACGCATCGGATACCTGCCCAACGAGTCGGCACGCACCCTGGCCACCAAGAGATCCCGCATGGTCGGCCTGATCTGGGACACCGACCACCGCCGTCCCGGCTGGCGGCACCCGTTCTTCCAAGAGATCCTCATCGGGCTGAAGACCGCGCTGAGCGAGCGCGGTTACCACCTGCTCATGCTCGCCACCAGCGAGGACGGCACGCCCGACGACTTTCTCCGCGCCGTGCGCAGGCACAACCTCGATGGCGTGGTCTTCATCGACAACGGCAGGGACGACCCCTCGCTCCAGCCGCTGGCGGCCTCGGAGGTGCCGTGCGTCTCCCTCGACCGGCCCATCGAGGGACCGCGGACCACCTACGTGACCTCGGACAACGCGGCCGGGGCGCGCGAGGCGGTCCGTCACCTGCACGCGACCGGGCGCCGGGTCATCGCCACCATCACCGGCCCGACCCGCACCAGGCCGGGCGCGGAGCGGCTGCGCGGCTACCTGGAGGAACTGGCCGCACTCGGCCTGGCGCACCGCCCCGAGCTCGTCGTCGAGGGCGACTTCTACCTGTCGAGCGGGTACGCGGCGATGCGCGCCCTGCTGGAGCTGGAGGAGCCGCCCGACGCGGTGTTCGCCGCGGGCGACGAGATGGCGATCGGCGCGCTGCGGGCCGTGACCGAGGCGGGGTTGAAGGTGCCCGAGGACATCGCGCTGGTCGGGTTCGACGACATCGAGCTCGCCGCGCTGGTGCCGCCGGGGCTCACGACGCTCGCCCAGGACAAGGCCGGCTTCGGTACGGCGGCGGCCGCGGCGGTCATCACGATGATCAACGAAGACGTCACCCCTCCTTCGCGCCTCCTGCCCACCACCCTTGTCGTCCGCGGCTCCACCGGCCCCGACCCCCGTTTCTGACCGCGATCGCCGGTGCGGGCACCGACGGCACCTGGATCCGCCTGACCTCGGACGACACCGGCTGAACCAGTTGAAGGAAGCGTACGTTTGTGGGGCATGAGACTACGAACGGCCCTGCTCGTCGCGCTGTTGTCACTGACCGCGGCATGCGGGGGAGCGGAATCGGATATGTCGGCTGTCGCGGCTGACGGCGGGCCGGCGAAGCCGGTCGCCCTGTGGGGCGCGGAGGGCGGGTTCGTGACCCCGACCACGAACGTGCTGCGTCCGCCGAGGGTGGTGCTGTACAGCGACGGCCTGGTGATCGTCGACGCGAGCAGGCAGTTGAAGCTCACCGATGCGGAAAGGGACGAGACGGTCGCGTCGATGGAGAAGTACCTCACCGGGCAGTCGCCGACCGCGGAGCCGAGATCGGGTGCGCCGGCGGTGACGGACGTGCCGACCACCGTCTTCGGGGTACGGGGGAAGGACGGAAAGATGTTCGAGGTCCGGGTCCCGGCCCTGGAGCAGGTCGCGGACTTCTACCCGAAGGCGCTCTTGGACGCGAAGAAACTGATGGAGGGCTTGGCGGCCCGGGCGGAAGCGGGCACCGACTACGTCGCCACCCGCGTCCGAATGGTCGTCGAAGCGGCCGGGTCGGCGGAGGGGAGGCCGGCGCCGTGGCCCGCGGAGGTCCCGGAGCCTTCGGGCACGGTGGACCCGGTGTGGCAGAAGGACATCGAGGGGGCGGCGGTGAGCGCGATCGTCAAGGCGGTGCCCGCCGGGCAGCAGTACGAGCGGTCACTCTTCAAGACCGGCTCGGGAACGCTCTTCCTGCTCTCCTGGCGATACCTGCTGCCTGACGAGTAATCCCACGAGAGCGACGGCGGGTCCTTGTGGATGGCGAAAGGGCCCGCCTTCAGGCGATTCTCTGGCGTTGTTAGCGCTAACTTTCCGCCTTTCGACCGTGCTTTGTTCTCTTTCGAGCGGGTTGTGGTGGTGGAGGGAAGCAAACCTCAGGCGGGAGGGGCTGTCAAGAACCCCGTGCGCGCCGGGCCGGGAGGAAGGTGGGGTGCGCCAGCCTGTTCGGCATCTCGTGGGGTGGCCGTACCTGGTCGGAGAGGGTGCCTCGCTGAAAGTTTCATCGGCGATGTCGTGGCTCGGGTGGCGGCGGCGCGGCTTTCGGTGGGATCGGGCGGTGTCGGAGCAGGTCCGTGGCACTCGTGTCATACAGGTTAACCGAAAGTTTCTGGGAGACCTTGACATATTTCGTCAACGTTTCCAGACTGAGTCCCCGAGACGGTCTTCCTGCCAGTCGGTGGTGCGCGGCAGAGATCGTCGTCCGCGACGCCTCAGTGGTGTGCGTTCCCCGGCGAGGAGCGCGGCGTCGGTCCATGGGATGTCCCCCCGTTTTCCCCGCTTTCCATGACCAAAATCTGGAGGCTCAGTTATGGGCACAAATGCCATTCCCCCGCCCGGAACCCGGCGACCCCTCGGTGGTCTCCGCCGGACCCTGGTCGCCGGTGCCCTCGGCACCCTCGTGCTCGGCACGTTCGCGGCGGTGACGGTTCCGGGTTCGGCCGGCGCATCGAGCTCCGCGAGTGCCGCGGCGACCACGCTCGGCGCGGCGGCCCAGCAGAGCGGTCGCTACTTCGGCGCCGCGATCGCCGCGGGCAAGCTCGGTGATTCGCAGTACACCACGATCGCGAACCGTGAGTTCGACATGATCACGGCCGAGAACGAGATGAAGATCAACGCCACGGAGCCGAACCAGAACCAGTTCAGCTTCACCAATGGCGATCGCATCTACAACTGGGCGGTGCAGAACGGCAAGCGGGTGCGCGGGCACACGCTGGCCTGGCACTCCCAGCAGCCGGCCTGGATGGAGAGGATGTCCGGCAGCAGCCTTCGCCAGGCGATGATCAATCACATCAACGGTGTGATGAACCACTACAAGGGCAAGATCTACGCCTGGGACGTGGTGAACGAGGCCTTCGCCGACGGCAACTCCGGCGGACGGCGTGACTCCAACCTGCAGCGCACCGGCAACGACTGGATCGAGGTCGCCTTCCGCACCGCGCGGGCCGCGGACCCGGCCGCCAAGCTCTGCTACAACGACTACAACATCGACAACTGGAGCTGGGCCAAGACCCAGGCCGTCTACAACATGGTCCGTGACTTCAAGCAGCGCGGCGTGCCGATCGACTGTGTGGGCCTGCAGTCGCACTTCAACAGCCAGAGTGCCTACAACAGCAACTACCGCACCACCATCTCCAGCTTCGCGGCGCTGGGTGTGGATGTGCAGATCACCGAGCTGGACATCCAGGGCGGTTCTGCCCAGACCTACGCCGCGGTGGTCAACGACTGCCTGGCGGTGGCGCGCTGCACCGGCATCACCGTGTGGGGTGTGCGCGACAGCGACTCCTGGCTGGGCGCCAACACCAGCCCGCTGCTCTTCGACGGCAACGGCAACAAGAAGGCCGCCTACACCTCGGTGCTGAACGCGCTCAACGCCGCGAGCCCGAACCCGAACCCCACCCCGACGGTGACCCCGACGGTCACGCCCACGCCGGGTACCTCGTTCCGGCTGCGTAACGAGGCGGCGGGAAGGTGTGTGGACTCGCCGAACAGCGCCACCGCCAACGGCACCCAGCTGCAGATCTACGACTGCCACACCAACCCCAACCAGCAGTTCACCTACACCTCCGGCAGGCAGCTTCAGATCCTCGGCAAGTGCCTGGACTCCCCGACCGGTGCGGGCTCCGGCGCCCGTGTCCAGCTGTACGACTGCCACAGCGGCAACAACCAGCAGTGGAACCGTAACTCCAACGGCACCATCACCAGCGTCGCCAACAACCTGTGCCTCAGCGTCACCGGCACCGGCAACACCTCCGGTGTGACCATCGCGAGCTGCAACGGCCAGTCCACCCAGAGGTGGAGCAGCTAGGACGGGATGCTCAGGAGACCCTGACACCACCCGGCACGTGAGCTCCTCGGAACCGGGGGAGCGGCGTCACGGCACGTGACCAGGATCCGATGAAATCGGCACGGCGGGCTCGGTACAAAACCGAGCCCGCCGTGTCGCGTGGAGGGCGTTCACGTCCGGAGAGGTGAGCCCCGCCTGCTCGGTGCGGGTCTGTGCGTCGTGGTCGACACGGACGAACCTCGGCCACCGAGGCGGCCCGTGTACGGAACGGCGCCGGTGGCACTACGCTGCCGTGTCGTGCTGGAGACCCGCCTCGACACCGCTCGGATCCGGGCGGCTCGCCATGTGATCGACCCGGTTTTTCTCGACACCCCGCTGTACCGCTGCGAGGCGCTGGAGCCCGGCCTCGGGTGCGCGGTGAGCGTCAAGCTGGAAACGGCGAACCCGGTGCGCAGCTTCAAGGCCCGCGGCACCGAGGTGATCGCGAGCCGGCTCGCCGACGAAGGACCGCGGGCGGCGGTGTGCGCCAGCGCGGGCAACCTCGGCCAGGCGCTCGCCTGGTCCGGGCGCGGCAGAGGGCTCGACGTCACCGTCGTGGCCTCCCGTTTCGCGCCCGCGGTCAAGCTTGATCGCATCCGCGCGTTGGACGCGAGACTGGAACTGGTGGACGGCGACTTCGACACGGCGCGTGAGCGGGCCGTGGCCATCGCGCGCCACGACGGCATCCGGCTGGTCGAGGACAGCCTGGACATCGAGACCTGCGAGGGCGCGGCGACCATCGGCCTGGAACTGGTGAACACCGCACCGTCGTTCGACGCCGTCCTGATCGCCCTCGGCGGCGGGGCGATGGCGACCGGTGTGGGGCATGTGCTGAAAGCCCTCGCGCCCGGAGTCGAGGTGATCTGCGTCCAGCCGCTGGGCGCACCGGCGATGACACACTCGTGGCGCCAACGCCGCGTCGTCACCACCGACTCGACCGACACCATCGCCGACGGCGTCGCCGGTCGGCGTCCCATCCCCGAGGTCCTGGACGACCTTCTCCTCGTCGCCGACGACGCCGTCCTCGTCCGGGAGTCGTCGATCATCGCCGGTATGCGGATGCTCCTCGACCACGCCGGCCTCGTCGTCGAACCGTCGGCCGCGCTCGGCGTCGCGGCGATCCTCGAAGACCGTGACCGTTTCGCGGGCCGCCACGTGGTCACCGTCGTGTGCGGCGGCAACGTCGACATGAACGCCTATCACCGCTGGATCGGCGCGGCTCCCATCCGCGGATCGTGACGACCGCTCGTACGTCCCCGGTTCGCCGTCGCTGCGGAACCGCGCGACCGGCCGCCACGACTTCACCGTCCGGGAGCGGGACGGTTCGGTCACTCAGGCTCTTCGCGTCGGTTGATCGGGCTCTTCGCGACCGACGGATCCTGTTCCTTCGGTGTGGGAGGACGCGGGATCCGGAGTGGCGGGAAGGACCACTCGGAAGGTGGCGCCTTCGGCGGGGACCGTGCGGAGTTCCACGTGGCCGCCGTGGGCGGTGACTATGGAGCGGACGATGGCCAGGCCCAACCCCGTTCCACCGTCCGGGGTACGGCTGCGCGAGCCGTCCGCGCGATAGAAGCGGTCGAACACCCGGGCCGCCTGCTCGGCGGTCATTCCAGGACCCGCGTCCTCCACCACCAGCACGGCCTCGTCTCCGACCGTGCCGACGCCGATCCGCACCGGGGTGCCCGACGGGGTGTGGGTGACGGCGTTGCCGACGAGATTGGTCACCACCTGCCGCAGCCTGGCCTCGTCACCGTGGACCGATGCCTGCGTGGGAGGGCCGCCGTCCGGGCCGGTCAGGGTCACCTGGCGGGTGGGGTCCAGGGTGCGCAGGTCGTGGTGGGCGTCGGCGGCGAGAGTACGGAGGTCCATGAGCGCCAGGTCCATCGGCAGGGCGCTCTCGCCCTCGTCCAGCCGGGCCAGCAGGAGCAGGTCCTCGACCAGCCGGGCGAGACGTCCCGCCTCGCTCTCGATACGGCTCATGGTCCGGTCGACGTCGGGCAGGCCGCCCATCCGGTGCAGCTCGGAGAAGCCCTTGATCCCGAACAACGGTGTGCGCAGTTCGTGGCTGGCGTCCGCCACGAAGCGCCGCAGCCGGGCCTCCGACTCCTCCCTGGCGGCGAAGGCCGTCTCCAGCTGGCCGAGCATGCCGTTGAGCGCGGTCGACAGACGGCCCACCTCCGTGCCGGGCGCGGCGGGCTCGGGAACCCTCCGCGACAGGTCGCCCATGGCGATGGCGGCCGCGGTCTCCTCGATTCCGCGCAGTGGTCGCAGCCCTCGGCGTACGGCGAACCAGCCGATGACGGCGAGCAGGGTCAGCAGGACGACCGCGGTGACCAGGCAGACGAGGCTCAGCCGGACGAGGGTGGAGTTCACGCCGCTCAGCGACGCGGCCACGACGACGCCGCCGTTCTCCGAGGAAGGCGCCGGTCCCGCCGGAGGCAGCCGCGGCGAGGCCCGTGGCAGCACGATCACCCGCCAGCCCGCCGAGCCCGCCTGCCCCGGTGCGTCGAAGGGGTGCCCGCCGAGCCGGGTGACGGCCTCGGCGTCGAGTGTTGGGAGCCGCGGGCTCTGCCTCTCTCCCCGTGCCGAGAGGTTTCTCCGCTGCAGGGTCGTACCGTCCGGGGAGAGGGAGGCGATGTACACCTGGTCGACCAGACCCATGCCCGGGATCCGGAGGGCCCCTGTGCCCTCCGCGGAGACGGGCGATCGAACCAGCTCGGGGGGGACGCGCGAGAACAGCGTCGCGAGCGGTAGCAGTTGTTCGTCCAGCCTGCTGACCAGGTGGGAGCGGAGGGTGGCGATCGCGACCATGCTGCTCACCACCAGGCCGGTCGTGAGCAGGGCCATCGTGATCAGCAGGAGGCGGCCGCGGAGCGAAAGGCCCCTCGGCCGCCGTCCCGGTTTCCCGGAATCCGCGGGTACGGCCGCACCCACGATCATGACCTGGGTTTTCTCAGTACGTATCCGACGCCGTGCATGGTGTGGACGAGCTTGGGCTCGACGGTGTCGATCTTGCGCCGGATGTAGCTCACGTAGGTGTCGACGATGCTGGAGTCGCCCGCGAAGTCGTACCGCCAGACGTGCTCCAGGATCTGGGCCTTGGAGACGACCCTGCCCGCGTTCAGGATCAGATAGTGCAGCAGCCGGAACTCGGTGGGCGACAGGCGTACCGTGTGACCGGCTTTCCGCACCTGACGGCCGTCGGGATCGACCTCCAGATCACCCACCCGCAACGTCCGGTCGTCGGGGAGAAGTCCCGTGCGGCGCAGGACGGCCTCGATCCGGGCGAGCAGCTCCTCCAGGTTGAACGGCTTGGTCACGTAGTCGTCACCGCCCAGCCGCAATCCATTGACCTTGTCCTCCGCCGCGTCGCGGGCGGTGAGAAAGAGGACGGGGATCTGGCCCGGCCGACCGCCGCCCAGCGGCCTGGGAAGCTCCCTGAGACGGCGGATCACCTCGAAGCCATCCATGTCGGGCAGCATCACGTCGAGGAGGACCAGGTCCGGTGGTTCGTGCCGGGCGGACTCCAGGGCCTCGGATCCGGTGGCGGCGGCGCCGACCGTGTAGCCGGCGAAGCGCAGGGTGGCCGACAGCAGCTCCCGGACCGTGGGCTCGTCGTCGACCACCAGCAGCCGGTACGTGTCCATTCGCCTTCTTTCACCAGCCGGCATCTTCCGGACGTGCTCCCCTCGTCTATCAGATGTCCCGCGAGCGGAACAGGGTGAGCGCGGCGAGCAGCAGGGCGAGCACGGTCGTGGCGAGCACGGTGAATCCCAGGGAGGGCGAGAGGGCGCCGGTGACCGGGCTGGGGGTGAAGAGGGTCATGCCCGCGGCGGTCGGCCAGTAGGTCAGGACCCACCTGGCCAGCCAGTCGGGGAAGAGGGACGCCATCGCCGGTAGCAGCAGCAGGAACGATCCGAGGGCGGTCGCTCCCGCCGTTCTGCGGATCAGGAACCCCATCGCGACGCCGTACAGGCCGATCAACGTCAGGTACAGGCCCGCGCCGACGATCGCGCCCGGCACGCCCGGATCCGTGAGGGTGACGCTCGGAACGCCCTGGGCGGTGAGCGTCGCCTGGCTGATCAGGAAGGATCCGAGAGCGATGAGCGGCCCGCAGGGGAGCAGGATCAGGGCGACGAGGGCGGCCTTGCCCGCGAGGAGACGCCCCCTTCGCGGCACGACGGTGGCGCTGGTCCGCATCGTTCCGGAGGCGTACTCGGAGGTGACGGCGAGCACGCCCGTCGCGCTGACGAGCAGCTGCGCGAGGAACAGGCCGCGGAACGCGGTCACGACGGGGTCGAAGGACGCCTGGTCCTCGGCGGAGGCGCCCAGGTAGGCTCTGCCGTTCGCGGTGCCGAACAGGAAGCCGTAGAAGAGCGCGGTCACGAACGCGCCGGCCAGCACGTACCCGGTGGCGCGGATGGTGCGGAACTTGGTCCACTCCGAGCGCAGGACGGTGGAAAACACGGTGGAGGACCCGGTGGAAGTCTCGGTGGAGGACCCGGTGGAGGACACGGTCATCGCCCGGCTCCCTCGACGGAGCCGAACTCCACGCTGTCACGGGTGAGCTCCATGTACGCCTCCTCCAGGGAGGTCCGGTGCGGCGTGAGCTCGTGCAGCACCACTCCGTGAACCATCGCGATCTTGCCGATCTCCGGGCCCTCCATTCCCGTCACCACCAGGGCGCCTTCCGTGCTCGGCCGTACGGTCGCGCCGGCGTCGCGCAGCCGGTGGGCGAGTTCCTCCGCGTCGGGGGTACGCACCAGGACGGTCCCTCGCGAGTTCGACCGCATGAACGCCTCAAGCCCGGCGTCGGCGATCAGCCGGCCGCGGCCGATGACGATCAGATGATCGGCGGTGAGCGCCATCTCGCTCATCAGGTGGCTGGACACCAGAACCGTCCGGCCCTCGGCGGCGAGTTCCCGCATGAGGGTGCGGATCCACACGATGCCCTCGGGGTCGAGCCCGTTGACCGGCTCGTCGAACATCAGCACCTCCGGATCCCCCAGCAGGGCGACGGCGATGCCGAGCCGCTGGCCCATCCCCAGGGACAACCCGCCCACTCGCCGACCGGCTGCCGCGTGGAGGCCGACGAGCCCGAGCACCTCCTCGACCCGGCTCCGCGCGATGCCGTTGCTCTGGGCCAGGCACAGCAGGTGGTTGAACACGCTCCTGCCCGGATGTGCCGCGCGGGCGTCCAGCAGCGCCCCCACCTCGTGCATCGGTGCGGGAAGGTCCGCGTAGCGGCGCCCCCGGATCGTCGCGGTCCCGCTCGTCGGCGTGTCGAGGCCGAGAATCGCCCGCATGGTGGTCGTCTTGCCCGAGCCGTTCGGGCCGAGGAACCCGGTGACCACACCCGGCCTGACATCGAAGCTCAGGTCGCTCACCGCCGCCACCTGGCCGTAGTGCTTGGTCAACCTCCGTAACTCAATCATGTGACCGAGCCTGGACCAGTCGGCTGCGCGATCTCGGAGAGGATCTGTGAGCCTCCTGTGAGCTTTCCGGCCCGCGAGGCCGCCCAGGTGGCGCTCGGGTGGTGCCCGGGCGGTGCTCGGGGCGGGCCGGGGTCGGAGCTCACAGGATATTCACACCGGGTGGAGGGCGGCGGTTCCCCGGTCGCCGCCCTCCACCGCTACCGCAGGCTCACCACCGGCTCACGAAACGACGGGACGTGCCGTCGCCTGCCGGTCCGGGGGTCACCGTGACGCCTCGGTCAGTTCCGGGGACGTCCGAGGTGCGTCGGCCTTTCCCAGGCGGCTGGGCCACCAGGCCCGCGCGCCCAGCTCGCGTACCAGCGCGGGGACGAGCAGGGAGCGCACCACCAGGGTGTCGAGCAGGACGCCGAAGGCGACGATGAAGGCGAGCTGCACGAGGAAGGTGAGGGGGATCACCACGAGCGCGGCGAAGGTGGCGGCGAGCACGACACCCGCCGAAGTGATCACTCCGCCGGTGGTGACGAGCCCGCGCAGCAGACCCTCTCGTGCCCCGTGGTGCACGGTCTCCTCGCGCACCCTGGACATGAGGAAGATGTTGTAGTCCACCCCCAGCGCGACCAGGAAGACGAAGCCGTACAGCGGCACGGACGCGTCGCCGTCGGTGAACCCGAACACGTGCGTGAAGACCAGCGTGGAGACGCCGAGGGTGGCGAGGAAGTTCAGCGCGACGGTGGCCACCAGGAGCACGGGTGTCATCAGCGAGCGCAGCAGGACGACGAGGATGAGCAGGATGATCACCAGGACGACCGGGATGATGAGCAGCGTGTCGTTCTTCGCGGTCTCCGTCGTGTCGTACCGCTGGGCGCTGAAACCGCCGATCAGGACGTCGTTCTCGGCGGCGAAGGCGGCGCGCAGGCGCTTGACCGTGTCCTGGGCGGCGTCGCTGTCCGGGGCGTCGTTCAACGTCGCCTCCACCAGCACGAGCCCGTCGACGATCTTGGGGGTGTCGTCGCCCGGCCGTCCGCTCTCGGGCACCGTCGCGGCCTCGGACACGCCTTCGACACCGCGTGCCGTCTCCTCCACGGCCTCGGCACGCTCCGAGGGGGCGACGATGACCGCGGGCTGCCCCGAGCCTCCGGGGAAGTGCTCGCTCAGCGCCGCCTGTGCCGCCACCGAAGGCGCGTCGTTCACGAAGGTCTCGTCCAGCGGCACACCCCTCGCGCTCAGCTGCGGCGCGAAGAGGGCGAGGGCGATGAGAGGCAGGATGGTGGCGATCCAGAGCCGGCGCGGATGGCGGTCGACCACGGCGGCCACGCGGTGCCAGATCCCGCGTGCCGTGCTGTCGGCCGGACGCGGCTTCGACGGCCACAGGGCGGCACGGCCCAGCAGGATCAGGGCCGCCGGCAGGAAGGTGAGCGCGCTGAGGGCGGCGCACGCGATGCCGATGGCGCCCACCGGGCCGAGCGCGCGGTTGTTGGTCAGGCCGCTGAGCAGCAGCGCGAGCAGGGCGAGGGCCACCGTGGCGGCACTGGCGACGATCGGCTCGAACGAGCGCCGCAGCGCGACGCGGCCCGCGGCGAAGCGGTCGCCGGTCGCGGCCAGTTCCTCGCTGAAGCGGGCGGTGAGCAGCAACGCGTAGTCGGTGGCCGCGCCGATGACCAGGATGAACAGGATGCCCTGCACCTGACCGTCGACCCGGACGATGTCGCGGTCGGCGAGGAAGTACACCACGGCGCACGCCAGGCCGAGCGCGAAGATCGCGCCGCCGATGATGACGAGAGGTAGCAGAACGCTGCGGTACACCGCGAGCAGGATGATCAGAACGGTGGTGAGCGCCACCCCGAGAAGCAGGCCGTCGATCCCGGCGAAGGCGTCGGACAGGTCGGCCCGGCTCGCCACGGGACCCGCGAGCTGGGCCCGCAGGCCGTCGACCGCCACCGCAGAGCCGACCCGGTCCAGGACCTCTCTGAGCGAGGTGTCGAGGTCGGGGCTGAGCTGGACCACGCCCTGCAGCGCCCGGCCGTCCTCGGAGGGGATGGAGGGCGTGGGCGTCCCGACGACGCCGTCCGTGCCGCGCAGCGAGGCGAGCGCCTGGGTCGCCGCGGTGTTCTGCTCGGGGGTGATGTCGCCGCCGTTCGCGGTCCACACCACGATGAGCGGCTGCGTCTCGTCCTGACGGAACTTCTCCTGCGCCTCCAGGACGCGTGTCGACTCCGCGCTCTCGGGCAGGAAAGCGGCCTGGTCGTTGGTGGACACCTCGGTGAGCTTGCCGGCGAACGGCCCCAGCCCTCCGCCGATGCCCAGCCAGACCAGCACCAGCAGCGCCGGCACAAGCCAGCGGATCGGTCGCCGCCCCATGACATCACCTTTCCATGACGTACGATAACTCAATCATCGAGTATCTCAATAATTGAAGTAATGTAGCATGGCGTCATGAACGGCGACAGCGGGGAGGGCATCGACCGGCTGGCCTTCGCGATGCGACTGCGAAGGATGACCGCCGAGTTCAACCGCATCGCCCACGAGTTCGCCCACCAGCACGGGCTGCACCCCACCGACGTCCAGGCCCTGATGAAGATCTTCGACGCTACGTCGCCGATCACCCCGAGCCGGCTGGCGGAGCAGCTGAACCTCACCTCGGGGGCCGTCACCGCGTGCCTCGACAGGCTGGAACGGGCCGGGCACATCCGCAGGGTTCGCGACGTGCACGACAGGCGCGTGGTTCACCTGCACTACCTCGACGCCGCGCAGGAGTTCGCCGCGGTCTTCTTCCGCCCGCTCGGCCACAGCACGGACAAGGTCCTGCGGCGTTTCAGCCCGGAGGAACTGCGCACCGTGGCCACCTTCCTTGACGCGATGAACGAGGAGCTCGACGTGTTGCGAGCCGCGCCGGGTTCTCACTGACCCGCTCTTCGAGCGCGAGGGCCCGGCGGTTGCGTACGGCGTCGGTCTTCTCGTTCGTCGTGGGCGATGGGGGCGGGCGGTGGGTCTCCGGACACCTGACCCGAGGTCGTCCCCGTACGGGGACATCGGCCGGGGCGGCGCCTACGTGCCGGAATCCGGGCTTATGACCTGGGCTCATGGTCTGGGGTCATGCCTTCCGGGCATGGTCCGGGCTCATGACCCGGGTGAGCCAGTCGTCGCGCGTCCGGCGCGCCGCGGCCGAGAGGCGTACCTGCGGATACAGCGCGTCGAAGCCGTGGAAGCCTCCCGCCCAGATGTGGAGTTCCGCCTGGCCTCCGGCCGCCCAGATCCTGGTGGCGTAGTCGACGTCCTCGTCGCGGAAGACCTCGGCGGTGCCGGCGTCGATGTAGGTGGTGGGCAGGCCCGAGAGGTCGTCGGCCATCGCGGGTGAGACGTAGCCGGACACGTCCTGGCCGGTGAGGTCGCCGAGAACCGACCGCCACCCGTACTCGTTCATCTCGCGGGTCCAGACACCGTGCCCGCCGGAGTACTGACGGCTGGAGGTGGTGACGTTGCGGTGGTCGAGCATGGGGCAGATCAGCACCTGGGCGGCGATCGCCGGGGCGCCGCGGTCGCGTGCCATCAGGGTGACCCCGGCGGCGAGGCCCCCGCCGGCGCTGGCGCCCGCGACGACGACGCGGGCGGGATCGATACCCAGGTCCTCGGCGTTCTCGGCGATCCAGAGCAGGCCCTGGTAGCAGTCCTCGACCAGGGTCGTGCCCGTCGCCTCCGGCGCGAGCCGGTAGTCCACGGAGATCACGACGGCGCCGAGCAGGTCGATCCAGTCGAGGGGGATGTCGATCTGCGAGAAGCGATCCCCCATGATCATCCCGCCGCCGTGGATCCAGTAGACGCACGGTGCCGCCGCGGTGCGGTCGGTCCCGGCGGGACTGATGATCGACAGCGGGAGCATCGTGCCGTCCGGAGTGGGGACGGTGACCTCGCGCCGGTCGACGGCGCGGCCTTCGAGGAGGGTGTCGATCGGCGTCTGCGGGTACTGGCGCAGCTGGGCGAGCACCTCGGGGCTGAGCGGGGGCATGGGCGGCATCTCCGCGAGCAGCGCGCGCAGTTCGGGGTCGAGGTCGGGGCGTACCGATGTCATGGTGAGTTCCTTTCGCGGGGGTCGGCCGGAGGGGTCAGAAGGCGGCCTTGCCGCCGACCGGCACCTCGTCGGTGTAGAGGGACTCGCCGACGAGCAGTGACTGGAGCTTCGCGACCAGCGCCTGCGCCTCCTCGGTCGCGAAGAACCTGGCGTGGGTCTCCCGGCTGGTCCAGCCTTCGGTGACGTGGACGGTGTCCGGGTCACCGGCCGAGCGGCCGACCAGGAAGACGACGCAGTCCTCGTTGGGCAGGGACGGCGCGTTGAGCAGGAACTCGACCAGCTCGTCACCCTTTCCCGGCTGCGCGGTCATGGTGGCATGGAAACCGTGGCCGACGATCATGGGGGATCTCCTTTTTCTTGGAGCCTGTGTTTGCCCCTGGGATGCTGACAACTCCATGAAAGCAGCGCCACCAGGGAAAACGTTAGAAGGATGCTCTCTCGCCCTTGCCTAATACTCTCGCTTTGTGGAGTATCCGGCTTGTGCTTCAATCGGGGCATGGACCTCGACGAGCTGCGTTCCCTGCTCGACCGCCACGCCCGGCCCGACATGACCACCGCCATCGAAGGCGTCCTGGTCTCGAAGGTCGAGCAATCGGGCCCGCCGTCGTCCTCGATGTCGGGCACGGTGCTGGCGCTCATCGCGCAGGGCGCGAAACGGATCGCGCTGGGCGACCGCGTGTACGAATACCGCGCCGGGCAGTATCTCCTCGCCTCGGTCGACATGCCGATCACCGGCCACTTCACCGAGGCGAGCCCCGAGCGGCCGGCGATGGGCTTCGGCCTGGTCCTGCACCCGGCGACCGTCGCCGAGCTGTTGCTGCAGGCCGCCCCCGGAGACCTACCGCCCGCCGGCGGCGCAGCCCCGTCCGGCATGGCCGTCAGTGACGCGCCCGACGCGCTCGTCGACGCGGTCGTCAGGCTGCTGCGTCTGCTCGACCGGCCACGCGACATCGCGGTGCTCGCACCGCTGATCAAGCGGGAGATCCTCTGGCGGGTCATCACCGGCGAGCAGGGCGCCGTCGTACGCCAGCTCGGACTCGCCGACAGCAGCCTCGCCCACATCGCCCGTGCCGTCCGGTGGATCCGCGACCACTACGCGCGGCCCTTCCGCGTCGAGGAGGTGGCGCGACTCGCGGGCATGAGCGTGTCCGCCTTCTACCGCAACTTCCAGGCGGTCACCGCGATGAGCCCCATCCAGTTCCAGAAGCAGATCCGGTTGCAGGAGGCCCGGCTCCTGCTCGCCATACGTCCCAACGACGTCACCGGCGTCGGTCACAGCGTCGGTTACGACAGCCCGTCGCAGTTCAGCCGGGAGTACCGCCGTCAGTTCGGCGTGCCGCCGAGCGAGGACGCCGCCCGCCTGCGCGGTTCGACGTCCCGCCTGTCACCGGCTCTCGCTTGACGCGCTCCCTGGCCCGAAGGCCGAGCACCGGCCCGCATATCGGTAGCCGCCGTCCGCGGGCCGGCCGGCCGTGGGCATGACGAAGGACCGGCCGCCGATGACGGGACCGGTCCGTTCGTCGCCTAGACCTGGGGCGCCTCTATGTCGTCGGGAGTGACGTCGTCCATGATGAGTGCCCTGTTATCCGTACCGTGGTGGGCCACACTTCCTTGGAGGTAGGGCATGGTCACGGTGGCCGTGACCATGCCCGGGTATTCGTACCGTGGCGGGTTTACGGGTGCTTGCGCAGGCGTGCGCGCAGCAGGTTGGGGTCGGTGGCCGTGGTGTAGGCGGCGCTGAGGACGTACACGTCATCGCCGCGCAGGGCGACGGAGGTGGGGTTCTGAAGTCCGTCGCCGGTGTCCAGAACGGTGGTGCTGGTGCCGTCGGACTTGATGCGCACGACCGTGTTGGGGGCGTTGAGAGCCGCGAGGATCTCGTCGCCGTGACCGGTGAAGGTGAAATCGTCGATACCGACCAGGCCGGACGCCTTGACCTGCGGCGTTCCCGCCCGGTTTCCGGGGCGGATCGGAATGCGCAGGAGAGTGCCCCGGTCGAGGTTGGTCACCCACAGGGCACCGCCACGTACCTTCGCGCCGTTGGCCCCGAGGAAACCGGTGGAGGCGAGTTCGGGAGCGGTGGACCAGGCGGTGGGCGTGCCGCCGGTGACGGGGACGGTCCACACGGTGCCGAGCACGGAGTCGGTGATGTAGAGCCGCTCGCCCTTCCCGTCCAGTGCCAGCCCGTTGGGCAGGCCGTTCGCGGGCAGCGCGGCGATGCGCCGAGGGGCCTTGCCGTGGCGCAGCCGCCACAGCCCCGTCAGGTCGGCCGTACCGGTCGCGTACAGCACGTACACGGTGCCGTCCGAGGTGTGGGCGATGCCGGTGGCCAGCGGGAAGCCGAGGATCGGCGTGTTGACCCCGCCGTCGGCGGGCGCGGGCAGTGTCGCCAGGATGCGCGTCTTGCCCCCGGGGGTGACCTGGGCCACCTGGCGGCTGGCGGCGAAGGTGATGTTCGCCGTGCCGTCGGGCAGCAGCGCGATGTTCTCCGGCATCTGGCCCGCCGACAGGTCGAAGTGGGTGGCGATCCGCACGTCCGTCAGTGGCCCTTTGGGAGACGTCGCGTTGGCCGGCGCGGTCGCGGTCATGGTGGCCGTGGCCATGAGAAGAGCCGACATGGTGATCTTGATGCTTCGCTTGGACATGGTTCCTTCACTGTTTTCCGGCATGCGGCAGCCGCGGCGCGGTGCCGTGGTCGAGAGGGGGTTCGGAGGGAGGTCGTGATCCTGCCGCCGACCGGCGGGCATGGGGCGGCCGCGGGGGCGGCAGGTAGGCGGTACAGACCGTGCCACCGGGTCGTCGAGCGCGAGGCCGGTCTCGACGGGAGGCACGGTGGAGGGGAGGGCGGGGCGGCACGGTGGAGGGAGGGCGTGGTGGACACGCGCCGCGACCAGACGAGCCCGGACGTGCTCGGACGCGCCCGGCCTCCTCGGCCGGTGGAGGGGCTCGGGTCAGACGGTACGGGTCTCCGCGCCGAGGCGAGGCCGGGTCGCTTCCGGTGTTGTCTCCTGCGACGCTTCTCGCGGTGCGATGGCCTGGGAGAGCAGTGCCAGAGCCGTCGCCGAGGGGGAGCCGGGGGCGGCTGTGGCCACCACGAGGGCCGGACCGTTCCCCTGCGGGCTCTGCAGCGTCTGCTGGGTGACCGTCAACGTCCCGACCAGGGGGTGGCGCATCTCGTAGTCGGCGACGTCACAGGCCAGGACCCGGTGGTCGGCCCACATCGCGGCGAACTCAGGACTGCGCATGGTCAGCTCACCGATCAACTCGGCCAGCAGCGGATCGTCTGGATGTCTCCCGGCCGTCAGGCGCAGGTTGCCCACCACGGCCCTGGCCTTGGCGGGCCAGTCGGCGTACAGGTCACGGGTGTGCGCGTCGAGGAACACCAGCCTGGCCATGTTCGGCCGCCGGCCGGGGACGTTCGGGCCGTCCCGGTCGAGATGGCCGGCGAACAGTCCGTGGCCCTCGCGGTTCCAGGCCAGGACATCGCTGCGGCGGCCGATCACGATGGCGGGTGTGCTCCCGAGGGCCGTCAGCAGAGCGCCGGTCGCCGGGGTGATGCGTTCGGTACGCGGCCGACCCGAGAGTCCGCCCCGTCTCGGTGCGCGGGCCAGGGCGTGCAGATGGGCCCGCTCGGACTCGTCCAGCCGCAGGGCGTTCGCTATGGCGTCGAGCACCTCGCGCGAGGCGTTGTGTGACTGGCCCTGCTCCAGGCGCGTGTAGTAGGGCGCGCTGATGCCCGCGAGCATCGCGAGTTCCTCCCGCCGCAGCCCGGGAACCCGGCGCCGCTCGCCGTAGGTCCGCAGCCCGACGTCCTCCGGCCGCAACTGGCCTCGGCGTGTCTGCAGGAAGTCCGCGAGATGGCCGTGCTTGTTCATGCAACCGAGTATGCGCGCCGCCGGCGATCCGTACCTCACCCCGCCGGGGTAGGGATCGGCGGGGTCTGGCTCACCCGAACCCCGGCCTCCAGGATGAGCGCGTCCCCCATCGACGATTCGGTCCTCCGCTTCGAGGAGAGCCCTTGAACGTCGCTTCCGGTCCGTTACCTCAAGGAGAGTTCGTGAGCGCACTTCCAGGAGAGTCCATGAACGCCACCTCAGAGCCGCGAAATCCGCTTGCCGGGCTCGATCTCACTCCCTTCGCCTTCACCCGGCGGTGCTGGGTCGACGCGACACCGGACGCCGTCTACCACCTCGCCGGTCCATCCGCCGGTCCGCCCGCCGGTCCGCCGTCCCCGGCTTTCGTGAGCGGACCGGCCGGCGACGGCGGCGTCATGGCGAGCGGCCGGTGGCGGAGCGGGGATCAGCGCAGGCCGTCGTAGAAGGTGCGCAGGTCTTCGGCGAGCACGTCGGGCACGATGTGAGCGGCGTAGTGGCCGCCGCGGTCGTACGACTTCCAGTGCACGATGTTCGTGTGGTCGCGCTCGGCGAACGTGCGCATGGACACGAAGTCACCGTCGAACATCGCGAGGCCGGTCGGCGTCTTCGTGGGCTCGGTGGGGTGTTCGGCGCGCGCGTCCTCGTAGTAGAGCCGGGTGGCCGACGTCGCGGTGCCGGTCAGCCAGTAGAGCATCGTGTTGGTCAGGATGAAGTCGGCGTCGACGCCGTCGCCGAACAACTGCGAGTTCCAGCCGAGCAGCCCGGTGGGCGAGTCGAAGATCGCGTATGACAGGGTCTGCGGCTGCTGCGAGTGCAGCGTGTTGAACGACATCTTGGTGTCGTAGAACTCCTGCAGCACCTCCAGGGCCTTCTGGTCCTCCGGGGTGATCCTCTCGAACTCGGCCGGATCGCCGGAGGGGAAGGAGAAGAGCTGGGTGACGTGCACGCCGACGACGTGTTCGGGGTCGATCCGCCCGACCTCGGGGGAGATGAGCGAGCCGCCGTCGTTGCCGACGGCGCCGTAGCGGTCGTAGCCCAGCCGCCGCATCAGCTCCGCCCACGCCCCGGCGATGCGGTACCGGTTCCAGCCCTTCTCCCTGGTCGGGCCGGAGAGGCCGAAGCCGGGCAGCGAGGGGATGACCAGGTGGAACGCCCGCGCCGGGTCCTCGGGGTCGGTGAGCGGCTCGATGAGCTTCAGGTACTCCACGATCGAGCCGGGCCAGCCGTGCGTGAGGATCAGCGGCAGGGCGTTCTCGTGTCGCGAGCGGATGTGCAGGAAGTGGATGTTCTGCCCGTCGATCTCGGTGGTGAACTGCGGGTGCCGGTTGATCTCGGCCTCGTGGGCCCGCCAGTCGTACTCGTGGCGCCAGTATTCGGCCAGGTTCCGCACGTATTCCACGGGGACGCCGTAGTCCCAGCCGGCGTCCGGCAGCTCGTCGGGCCAGAGGGTGCGGTCGAGCCGATCGTGGAGGTCGTCCAGCCTGGCCTGCGGGATGTCGATGCGGAAGGGCTTGATCTCGGCGTTTTCGCTCATGATCGGAACACTACGGACCCTTCCGGTCAGCTTCTGTCCTGAAGTACTGGCAGGGTTGGGGACATGTTGGAAACCTCGGCGCGGTTGCTGCGCCTGCTGTCGTTGTTGCAGGCCAGGAAGGACTGGCCCGGCGCGACCCTCGCCGATCGGCTGGGCGTGAGCGAGCGGACCGTGCGCCGCGACGTCGACCGGCTGCGCGAGCTCGGATATCCCGTGAACGCGACGCGGGGCACCGACGGGGGCTACCGCCTGGGCGCGGGAACCGTCATGCCGCCGCTCCTGCTCGACGACGAGGAGGTGGTCGCGGTGGCGGTCGGCCTGCGGACCGCAGCCGGAGGCACCGTCGCCGGCATCGAGGAGACGTCGGTGCGAGCCCTCGCCAAGCTTGAGCAGGTGCTCCCCTCCCGGTTGCGCCACCGGGTCAACGCGTTGCAGACCTACGTCGAACCCGTGCCCGCGGACAGTCCGGGCCCGGTGGTCGACCCCGAGGTGCTGACCGTGCTCGCCGCCGCCTGCCGCGACGGGGAACGGGTACGGTTCGACTACCGCGCCCACGACGGGTCGGCCAGTGTACGGATCGTCGAACCGCATCGGCTCGTGGCGTGGGGACGCCGCTGGTATCTCGTCGCCTGGGACGTCGACCGTCAGGACTGGCGCACCTTCCGGATGGATCGCGTCGAACCGCGCACCCCCACCGGCCCGCGCTTTCCGCCCCGCGATCCGCCGGAGGGCGGCGCGGCCGCGTACGTCGCGCGCGGAGTCTCGGCGGCGGCCTGGCGCCACCGGGCACGGGTCGTCGTCCACGCGCCCGCCGACGTCGTGACCGAGCGCGTCAACCCCGCGGTCGGCGTGGTGGAGGCCGTGGACGAGCACACCTGCGTGCTGAACACCGGCGCGGACAGCCTGCACGTGATCGCCGTGTATCTCGGCATGCTCGATCTGGACTTCGAGGTCACCGAGCCCCCGGAGCTCGTCGAGCACATGCGGGCCCTCGCGGCCCGCTACGCCCGCTCCACACCGGTCCACGCCGGTCCGCGCGGAGGGGTGAGGTCTTTTGCGGAGGGGTGACGTCTTTTAAGGAACCGCCTTCGGAAACCGCCGGGTGGTCGTCGTCGAGCGCGGCCTTCCGCGTCGAGTCGTCGTCGGGCCGTCGTCGAACGCCGCCTTCCGCGCGGATCCGGTCGGAGTCCCCGATCGCCGGGGGCATGTCGCCCCGGTCGCGGCCTCGGGGACTCCGGTCCGTCTCACCCGGTCGGGTTCACGAGTGCCGGGTTCACGAGTGGGCGACGAGGCACTTCTTGAGCGTGTCCCTGGAGTTCTGACGCTTCGGCGCGATCTTCATGAGCGCGGCGTCGCGCACCTGCACGTACTTGGCTCCGGCGGCGTTGTATGCCTCCACCATCTTCTTCGCGGCGGGGTCCAGCGCCGGAGCCTTGACCCCGAGCTGCTGCAGGGCCACCTTCTGGGAGAGCTGGTCGATGTTCGCGGCGGCACCGGCCTTCATCAGGGCGGCGTGAGCGGCCTTGACCTCCGGTAGGGCGTCGACGTCGGTGAGGGCGTCCTCGGCGTTCATCAGCGCGAGCTGCTCCTGCGCGCAGGGGGCCGGGGCGGTGGCGGCGACGGCGGTGGTGGCGGTGGCGCCGACGGTGGTCAGGGTGGCGAGAAGGCCGAACGCGGCCAGCGCCGTCGCAGTGGTGCGGGTGTGCATGGGGTGCTCCCGTTGGTGCTGAGGGTTGATTGGCATGTGACCTCATGCACCGTAATCACTGTGGGTAATCACTCCACCGCTTCAAGTTAACGTCAAGGGTCGCGGGCCGTCCGATTTCCGAGGAAGCCTGATCGCCCGTGGTGCCGGCTCGGGGTTACGTCGGCTTCCGTTCATGACCTGTGAGCGGACCTCCTCACGGATCGACGAGTGCGAAAAGGAGTGAAACCACTGGATTTCCATCGGTGCGACAGCGTCGAAATCCGACTCCCGACAAGCCATCCGACTTGCTGGGATCCAGTTTGCCGTTAGCAGGTAAGGCCGGTGTCAGCATCGTCGGAGAGTCATAACCGATCATGACATCTGGGGGAAAAATGCTTCGAAAACTGATCCCGATCCTGGTCGCGGTCGCGGCGGCCGGATCACCCGCCATCGCGACCAGGGCCTGGGCGGAGGTGGCGCCGGCCGCTTCGGCGGCCCGGTCGGTCGCCGCCGCGCAGACGACCGGTACGTGCGTTCCGGGATCGCCGTGCGCGGGGATCAACTGCGGTCCGGGCCGCATCTGCGTCCCCTCGCCCAAGCAGTGCTTCACCACGCCGTGCCCGCAGTACGACTGCGTGCCCGTGACGGGTTACCCAGGTGGCTACCCCGGTTACCCGACCGGGTACCCGCCTCCGTATCCGGGCTGGCGTCCCCCCTATCCTGGCTGGCGGCCACCGTATCCGGGCTGGCGCCCTCCGTATCCATATCCGCGGCCTCCGTACCCGTATCCGTACCCACGGCCTCCGTATCCGCGGCCTCCGTATCCGGGCGTGCGGCCTCCGTACCCCGCTCCGCTGCCTCCCGGACCGGGGCGGCCTCCGTATCCGGCGTATCCGGCACCGATGCCTCCCGGTCCGGGGCCCAGGGCCATCGGCGGCTGACGGATCGCGGGTCGTTCGGGGGGCACCTCCACCGGCGGGCACCAGGTGAGCCTGGCGCGTAGCGGTCCGGCCCTCACCGCCGTCGGTGGCTCGCCCGCGCCGACGATTCGTACGTCACATCCAGCGGTCCCGGCGTGCCCGGCACCGCCCGTCGTCGCCCGTCACCACCCCAGCCCGCCACGACGGCGGCCCGGGGTGCGGGCGGGCGGCGACGGCTTGTGGGGACACCGGGTGAGCTGGTCTGATGTGCGAAGGATGAGGTGAGCCGGTACGGGGGTTGTTTTCTGCCGTGGAGGCATCTGTCGAGCAACTGGTGTACGTCCGCGAGGACGAGTACACGATCGCGCGGATGAGCGCCGAGGGCATGCCCGGCTTCGTCGCCTCCGGCCGGGCCCTTGGCGGGGTCCAGCCGGGGGAGACGCTCAGGCTCGTCGGTGACTGGGGCGACCACCCGCGGTACGGCAGGCGCTTCGAGGTCGTCGCGTGCGAGCGGCTGGTTCCGGCCACGGTCCGGGCCATCCGCATCTATCTGGGCTCCGGCCTGATCCGCGGCATCGGGCCGAGGCTCGCCCACGCCATCGTGAGCCACTTCGGCGAGGCGACGCTGACGGTCATCGACACCGAGCCGGGACGGCTCACCGAGGTCGTCAACATCGGCCCCGCCCGGCAGGCCCAGATCGCCGACGCCTGGCAGGAGCAGAAGGCGATCGCCGAGCTCATGGTGGTCCTGCAGGGTTTCGGGATCAGCCCGCTGCTCGCGGCGAAGATATACCAGGTCTTCGGGGCCGACTCGGGAGAGGTGCTCACCTCCGACCCGTACCGGCTCATCGGCAAGGTGAGGGGCATCGCCTTCGCCACGGCGGACAGGATCGCGCTGCGCTCCGGGGTCGCGGAGGACAGCCCGCAGCGGGTCAAGGCGGCGATCCTGGACAGGCTGGAGACGGCGGCGAGCCGCGACGGACACTGCTACGTACGCCTGATCGCGCTGATCGCCCAGTCCGCGGAGCTCGTCGAGCAGGACCACGACCTCGTCGCGCGGATGGTCGACGCACTCGTCGCCGACCGACGCGTGGTCGTCGAGGCGTCGCCCGACGGCCACGCGACGGCCGTGGTCTATCTGAAGGAGACCCACAGCCGTGAGATCACGCTCGCCGACCAGCTGACCAGGCTCTGGGAGGCTCCCTCGACGCTGCCCATGCGCACCTTCCAGGAGGATCCCGGGCTGGACGAGGACCAGCGGGCGGCGGTGAACATGGCGCTCACCAGTACCGTCTCCATCCTCACCGGCGGTCCGGGCTGCGGGAAGAGCCACACCGTCAAGACCATCGCGGCGACCGTGCGGGCGATGGGCGGCACGGTGACCCTCACCGCGCCGACCGGCAAGGCGGCCAAGCGCCTGTCGGAACTCACCGGCCTGCCCGCCATGACCGTGCACCGGATGCTGGCCCACCAGCCGGATCCCGACAGCGGCACGCTGTTCGAGCAGACGCCCGCGCAGGCCGACCTGATCGTGGTCGACGAGGCGTCCATGCTGGACCTGAGCCTGGCCACCCGCCTCACCGCGGCCATATCGCCCGGCAGCCACCTGTTGATCGTGGGCGACAGCGACCAGCTTCCCAGCATCGCCCCCGGCAGCGTGCTCGCCGACCTGCTGCGCGTCGAGACGATCGCGCGGATGCGCCTGACCCGCGTCTTCCGCCAGGCGGAGGGCAGCGGGATCATCCGGGCCGCCCGCCGGGTGAGGGCGGGTGAGGTGCCCGCGACTCCCGGCGGGGGAGGCTTCTGGTTCGAGGAGGTCGACGACCCCGAGCAGGTCGCCGAGCGGGTGCTGCACCTGGCGACGGTGGCGATCCCCCGCAAGCAGGGGGTGAGCCCGGACCAGGTCCAGGTCCTGTGCCCGATGCGCAGGGGCCTGACGGGGACGGCCGAACTCGGCAGGATGATCCAGGAACGGCTCAACCCCGCTCGTGAGGGGGTCGCCGAACACTGGTCGGGCGCCTCCGCCTTCCGGGTCGGCGACCGTGTCATGCCGATCCGCAACAACTACGACAAGGGCGTCTTCAACGGCGACACCGGTACGGTCACCGCCATCACCCCCGAGGAGAGGGTCGTCGAGATCCGCACCGACGACGGGCAGACCGTGAAGTACGGCTTCGGCGAGCTCGACGAGCTGACCCACACGTACGCCATCAGCGTCCACCGTTCCCAGGGCAGCGAGTATCCCTTCGTGGTCGCGCCGCTCGTCACCGAGTCCGGGGGCGTCATGCTGCGCCGCAAGCTGCTCTACACCCTGCTCACCCGGGCACGGTCGTGGGTGGTCGTCGTCGGCGAGCGCAAGGCCCTGGAGATGGCCGTCAACCGGCTGGACCACCGCCGCAACACAGGGCTCGCCCGCAGGCTCGCGCTGAGCCTCGGCGCGGGCCTCCACTACGAGATCGCCCCCGACTGACCTTCGAGGGCCTGCCGCGGCCCGATGCCTCGCACCACGGCGGGAGGACGAATCTCGACGCTAATGCCATGGGGGAGTGGGTCCTAGGTAGGAATATGCGAAGGTATGGTGATTGCTCGTGACGACGTTTCGGATCAGCGAGGCCGCCGCGCTGCTGGGAGTGAGCCCCGACACCGTCCGCCGGTGGGTGGACGCCGGACGGCTCGCGGCCCGGCGGGACGAGCACGGCCACCGGATGGTGGAGGGGGTCGATCTGGCGGCGTTCGCACGTGCCCGGATCGAGTCCGAGGAGGGCACGGGGCACTCCTCGGCCAGAAACCGCTTCCGCGGGATCGTGACCGAAGTGATCAGGGACGCGGTGATGGCCCAGGTGGAGATCGCCGCGGGACCGTACCGGGTGGTGTCGTTGATGAGCCGCCAGGCCGCCGACGAGCTGGGCCTGGCGGTGGGGGTGACGGCCGTCGCCGTGATCAAGTCCACCAACGTGGTCGTGGAGATCGCCGACCACGCCCGTACGACGAGTTGACGGCGCCGTGAGTGGTCCGTCCGGCGGCGTAACGGGTGGCCCGGCCGACGGGGTAGCGGGTGGCCCGGCCGGCGCCGTTCCAAACGGCCCGTCCGGCGGCGTGCCGGGAGACCTCCCCGGTGGGGTACGCGGCGGTCCGGCCAACGGTGGTGCGGGCGGTGGGGTGCGCGACGGCGGGGTGGCGGGCCGTCTGCCCTGGGTGCTGGTGCTGCCGGCCGTGGCGGGCATGGTCTTCCTGACGCTGCCGCTGGTCGGGCTGCTGACGCGCGCCCCCTGGTCCACCCTGCTGGAGAGGCTGGGCGAGCCGCAGGTGCTGGAGGCACTGCGCCTGTCGCTGGTGAGCGCGACCGTGGCCACGCTGGTGTGCCTGCTGCTCGGCGTGCCGCTGGCGTGGCTGCTGGCCCGGGTCGACTTCCCCGGCCGTCGCCTGGTACGGGCGCTGGTCACCGTCCCCCTCGTGCTGCCCCCGGTGGTCGGCGGGGTCGCCCTGCTGCTCGTCCTGGGACGGCGCGGCCTGGTCGGTCAGTGGCTGGACTCCACCTTCGGCATCACCCTGCCGTTCACCACGGCCGGGGTCGTCGTCGCCGAGACGTTCGTCGCCATGCCGTTCCTGGTCATCAGCGTCGAGGGTGCGCTGCGCGCCGCCGACCTGCGGTTCGAGGAGGCCGCCGCGACGCTGGGCGCCTCCCGCTGGGTGATCTTCCGCCGTGTCACCCTGCCCCTGATCGTCCCGGGCATCGTCGCGGGAGCCGTGCTGTGCTGGGCCCGCGCGCTGGGCGAGTTCGGGGCCACCATCACCTTCGCCGGCAACTTCCCCGGCCAGACCCAGACCATGCCGCTGGCCGTGTACCTCGCCCTGGAGACCGAACCCGAGGCCGCGATCGTGCTCAGCCTTGTCCTGCTCGCCGTCTCGGTGATCATCCTGGCCGGCCTGCGCGACCGGTGGGTGAGCGGCCCGTGACCCTCGACGCCCATCTCGTCGTCACCCGGCCCCGCTTCCGCCTGGACATCGAACTGGAGGTCGCGGCCGGTCAGGTCGTCGCACTGCTCGGTCCCAACGGCGCGGGCAAGACCACCGCGCTGCGCGCGCTGGCCGGGCTCACCGCCCTGTCCGGCGGGCGGATCCTCCTGGACGGTGAGGCGCTGCACCCCCTGGCGTCCGAACGTCGCCCGATCGGCATGGTCTTCCAGGACTACCTGCTCTTCCCACACCTGTCCGTCCTGGACAACGTCGCCTTCGGACCTCGTTGCCGCGGCGCCTCCAGAGCGGAGGCGCGGCGCGGTGCCGCCGCCTGGCTGGAACGCGTCGGCCTGGCCGGGTACGCCGCGGCGAAACCCCGGCAGCTGTCGGGCGGTCAGGCCCAGCGCGTCGCACTGGCCCGTGCCCTCGCCGTCGGCCCCCGCCTGCTGCTGCTGGACGAACCACTGGCCGCCCTCGACGCCCACACCCGCCTGGAGATCCGCTCCCGGCTCCGCCGCCACCTGGCCGACTTCGAGGGCGCGACCGTCCTGGTCACCCACGACCCGCTGGACGCCATGGTGCTCGCCGACCAGCTGGTCGTCATCGAGAACGGCGCCGTCGTGCAGCGCGGCGCCCCCGCCGAGGTCGCCCGCCGCCCGCGCACCGACTACGTCGCCCGTCTGGTCGGCCTCAACCTCTATCGGGGACTCGCCGCCGAACGGCAGGTCACCGTCGGTGAGGTGCGTTTCAGCGTCGCCGAGAACCTGGAGGGCCCCGCGTTCGTCGCCTTCCGGCCCGGCGCGGTCGCGCTCTACCGGACCCGTCCCGACGGCACCCCGCGCAATCTCTGGGAGGCCACGATCGAGGGTATCGAACGGCACGGCTCATGCGTCCGCATCCACCTGGAGGGACCCATCACCGCCTCCGCGGACGTCACCCCCGCCGCCGTCGCGGATCTCGACCTCACCCCCGGGCAGCGGATCTGGGCGTCGGTCAAGGCCACCGAGACCCACGCCTACCCATCGTGATCGGCAGCCGTGCGGCCCGAGAGCCGGGTGGGTAGCCGAGAGCCGGACGGCCGGGCGGGCGTGGGGCCGCGGCGAGCGAAGGCGAGAAAGAACCGGCCCGTGCTCGCCGTACACGACCCTGTCCGCCGGGGCGAATCCCCGCCCCCTTGACGGGACTCGCCCCGGCGGACGCTTGGACCGGCGGGCGGCGGACGCCTAGACCGGCGGGCAGTTCCGCGGGCCGCCCGAGGCCAGGTCGGCGAGCGAGCAGACCGAGACCTTCGGGTGATACGGGCCCATCACGGCGGCGGCGGAGGCCGGGTCACCGTCCTCGGGGACGTTCTGGACGGCCTCGGCGAAGTTCTCGTCCACCACCATGTTGCGGAGCAGGACGGTGTGCGCGGCCCTCGGCTGCGTCGTGGAGAACGGCAGGAAGGTCACCCCCGGAATCCTCTCGATCGCCGCGCGCTGCGACTCCCTGCCGATCACGTACGTGTAGTGGCCGGTGGAGTCCAGCGCGGTCTCGTCGTCGCTGCGGCACCCGTAGCTGACCGTCCCGTTCGGCAGGTTGTTCACCACCACGGGGAGCAGCGGGAAGGTGAGGTTCGTGCACATGGACCAGTAGCGCACGTCCTTGTCCGTCCCCGGCCACGGCGAGGGGTGGGAACCGGCGGAGGCGCGCGGCGCCTTGCCCCGGACGACGACGACCTCGCGGTCGGCCGGTGGGGGGACGGTCGCGCTGAGGTAGGCGGCGTCCGCGTTCGGGAAGCCGCCGACGCGCCGCGTGTCGAGTTTCACGCGGGCGAACCTCATCGGCTCCGGCTCGGCGAGCGGCGGGTCCATGCGGAGTCCTTCGAGCGCCTCCATCTGCGCCTGCGTGGGTGTGTCGGTGCTCTCACACCGGGGTACCGGCGTGGAGACGCCGTCGCGTTCGAAGGTGACCGACGGCAGCGGCACCTGCGAGAAGTCGCCGTCGGCCGGCAGGTAGGCCCTCAGCAGAACGTAGCCGTCCGCGCCCTCCGCGGTGCCCTCGGGAGCGAGGGGAAGCGTGTTGACCTGGCCGGGAGCCGCGTCGGAGCTCACGGTCACCGTGTAACGCCCGCCTGGCTCCGCCTGCTGCTGCCACGGGTTGACACTGCCCGGGTCCGGGTCGATGAGGTGGTCGGGCAGCGACGAGCCGACACCGTTGAACGTGAACGACCCTCCGCCGTCCTTGTACACGTTGAACGAGGTGTACCGGCTGTCCGCGTACTCACCCGAGAGCTTGATCCGCAGACGGTCCTGAACCGTGAACGGCAGCACCCAGTACGACGCCGCGGTGTCGGGGAAGAAGACGTTGACGGTGTCCGCGCTCACCCGGAGTTTCCAGGAGCAGTCCGGTGTCACCGGCGGTGCGGCGGTCGCGGCGGCGGCCTGTGGGAGCGGAGAGGCGATGAGCGCGCCGACTCCCAACGCTGCGAGCAGCCCTCGAAGGCGAGGAGAGCGCCGAGGGCCGGATTTCGTGCTGGTCATGTGAGATGTCCCCCTGTTTGCGATAGGTGTTTTCGACGGCACGGGGATGCCGGAGCCTGATGCCTGAGCTCCGATGTCGGAGGCCCGGTTCCGGAACCTTGATGCCGGACCTTTGGCCCGGAGCTCCGATGCCGATGCCTCCGGCGGAAGGCAGGAAGGACGCGCCGTCCCCCGGCCTGTCCTCGCGGTCGGCCCCCGGCCGATCCGGCTTCCGTCCCCGTGCGGGTGGGTCGTCGTCAGCGGCTCTTCGCCACCTCGGCGGCCACGGCGCGGAACGCGACCAGCGCCTCGCGCTGGTCGTGGGCCGAGGTGGAGACGGTCGACTTGACGACGACCACGCCGTGCTTGGGCGAGACGTAGACGTACTGCCCGCCGAACCCGGCGGCCATGAAGTCGCCCTCGTCGCCGTCACCGAGCCACCAGTGCAGCCCGTAGCCGGCGTTGAAGGAGGCGGAGGGCGTGGTCGACTTCTTCACCCAGGCGCTCGGCACGACCTGGCGCCCCGCCGCCTTGCCGTCACGCAGGTAGAGCAGGCCGAACCGGGCGAAGTCGCGGTCGGTGGCGTGGTAGCAGCAGTAGCCGAGGCTGTCGCCGGTGGTGTCCTTCTCGATACGCGCCGTGGACTCCATGCCGGCGGGCTGCCAGATCTTCTTCTCCACGTACCGGTGGTACGGCGTGCCCGTGGCGCGGCTGACGATGTCGGCGAGCACGAAGGAGTTCATGCTGGTGTACTCGAACCTGCTGCCGGGCTTCCAGCCGCGCACCTGCCGCGCCGCCAGCTTCTCGACCGACCGGCCCCGCTTCACGGCCATCTGCACCTTGGGGATGTCGGAGCGCTCGTCCCAGGCGATCCCCGACGACATGCGCAGCAGGTTGCGGATGGACACCCCGTCGTAGCCGGAGCCGCGCAGTTCGGGAAGGTAACGGGTGACCTGGTCGTCGATCGAGCGGATGTGGCCCTCCTGCAGGGCGATGCCGATCGCGGCCGACGTGAAGGACTTCGCCATCGACCAGGACTGGAACCGGGTGTTGCGGTCGGCCTCGACGTAGCGCTCGTCCACGATCTTCTGGCCGTCCAGGACGACGAAGCCGTTGGTCTTCGTGCGCGCGAGGAAGTCGTCGAGGGTGCGCTCGTCGCCCTCGTAGGTGTAGGTCACCGAGAGCTTTCTCGGGTCGCTCCGCAGTCTGACCGGATTCGCCGATGGTCGTACGAGGTCGAAGGCACCGGCCTCGGCGACGACCGGCGCGGACGGCGACGAGGCCGGTGCGAGGGAGGCCGATGTCATGGCCAGGGCTCCGGCCGGAGCCGCCGAGCCGATCAGCGTGAGTGCGGCGACCGTCGCGATCGCGGGTACTCGCAGGCGATGGATGTTCATGTTCCCTCCGTGGGTTCGGTGGCGGGGTGAGCCGCTCGCGTACGGCGGGGATCATGACGCACTTTCTTGGCAGATTTCTGGCACGCCCCACGGCGGATCTCCGGCAGCCCCACTGCGGGACTTCGGCATGCCCACGGCGGATCTCCGGCACGGACTACGCGGAGATCCAGCAAATCTCCCGCACGGTCCACGGCGGAGATTCAGCGGGTCTACGGCGGGGACCGGCGCGGCTCGGTGAGCCAGGAGCCGACCTCGGGAGGACGCTCGTCGGGTCGCGTCGGGGAGCGGGGGGAGAGGGGAGACGAGGCGGGCAGCCGCACCTCGACGCGCGTTCCGCGGCCCTGTTCAGGGTCGGTCACCGTGACCGTGCCGCCGTGCAGAGCCACCTGCTGGCGGATGAGGGTGAGACCGAGGCCCGAACCCGGGCTGCCGGGTCGGCGGTGGAACCTGGTGAAGACGGAGTCGCGTTCGGCGAGCGGTATCCCCGGTCCCGCGTCCTGAACGGCGAGTACGGCGACCGTACCGTCGGCGGACAGCGTCACCGTGATCGTGGCACGCTCGGTGTCCTCGGTGTCCTCGGTGCCGTCCCTGGCACTCGTGCCGCCCATGCCGCTGTCCGTACGGTCTGTGCCGTCCCTGGCACTCGTACTGCCCATGCCGCTGTCCGTGTGGTCTGTGCTGTCTGTGTTGTTCGCTCTGTCCAGGCCGCTCACGGCGTCCGCGCTGTCCGCGCCATCAGGGCGGACCACCCTGTCCTTACCGCCAGGGTGGTCCGGGGCATCCGTGCCGTGGATCGCGGCGTTGTCGAGGAGGTTGTCCACGATCATCCGGAGTCCTTCGGCCCATCCCCGTACCGGCAGGTCGGCCGTGGGGGAGAAGGCGATCGCAGCCCTCGGGTGGCGGCGCCGCGCCTCCTCGACGGCGACGGCGGTGATCTCCGCCAGATCGGTCTCGGCGAAGGCCGCGGGCTCGACCAGCTCGCCGCGCGCCAGCCGGCGCAGCATCGTGATCAGCCGCTGTGTCCGGCCGTGTTCCGCACTCAGATCGGCGACGATCTCGGCGCGCTCCACCGGATCCAGTCCGGGGTGGCCGAGCAACTCCAGGTTGGTGCCCATGCTGGTCAGCGGCGTCCGCAGCTCGTGCGCCACGGTGGCGGCGAAGGCGCGGGCGGTCTCCAACGCCTCACCGGTGCGCGTCACCGCCGCGTCACGCCGGTCCAGCAGATCGTTGAGCACGCCGGCCAGTTCGTCGATCTCGGTGACCCCGGAGGCGGTCTCCAGTCGTGTCTCCCCCACGGGGGACGCGCCGATTCCCCGCGCCTGGCCGCGAAGTACCGCCAGGGGACGCACCGCGAACCTGCCGAGAGCGAGACCGGCGACGACGCCCACCCCCGCCGAGATCAGGGTGACCAGCGCCAACCGGCTGCGGAGCACTCCGAGCCGCCGGTCGAGGTGCTCCTCGGACTCGAACACCCACAGGCGGCCCGCGCCCCCTCGCGGGCCCAGGTCGGACACCACGAATCGCCATTCCCGCGCGCCTTCGCCGAAGGTGGCCGGTCCCTCACCGGCCACGGCGGGTGTCGTGGCCGGTACCTCTCCCATGTCGAACGACGTGCTCCCCGGTATCTCGACGCGTATCCCGCCGGGGCTGCCGGCCCCCATGGCGGCGGCCCCGGCGAGTCGTTGCGCGATGAGGTCCGGCGGTAGGCGGGGGGTCATGCGGACGCGCCAGGAGTACGAGGTGGCGAGCGGCGCCAGCGCGTGCGCCCGCGTCGCCATCTGCTCGTCCCGCTCGGCGCGCAGGTCGCGGGAGACCAGGTTCAGTACGAGCAGGCCGCCCAGCAGCACCAGCAGCGGGACGAGCGTGGCCAGGCAGGCCGCGAACCGGGTGGAGAGCCTCACCGGTGCCCGTCCCGCACCACGAACCCGACCCCGCGCACCGTGTGCACCACGCGCGGCTCACCCCCGGCCTCCAGCTTGCGCCGCAGGTAGCTCACGAAGGTGTCCACGGCGTTGCCGGTCACCTCGAAGTCGTACCCCCAGACCCGTTCCAGCAGCACCGACCTGGACAGTACGACCCCCGCGTTGTACGCGAGTACCTCCAGCAGGTCGAACTCCCGGCGGGTCAGCTCGACCTCCCTGCCGCTCACGGTGACCCGGCGGGCGGTCGGGTCGACCGTGAGCGGGCCCACCCGGACCGTCTCGCCGGCCGCCCGCCCGGCCCTGCGCAGCAGGGCACGCAGCCGTAGGACCAGTTCACCGAGGTCGAAAGGCTTGACGACGTAGTCGTCGGCTCCCGCGGCCAGCCCCGCCACCCGGTCGGCGACCTCGTCCATCGCCGACAGCATCAGTACCGGAACCTCCGTTCCGCGTGCCCGCAGGCGGGCGCACACCTCGATGCCCGACAGTCCGGGCATCGAGACATCGAGGACGATCGCGTCGGGCGCGGTGCCTTCGGCCAGTTCCAGGGCCCGCTCGCCGGAGTCCGCGGTCTCCACGCCGAAGCCCTCCAGGCGCAGGCCGCGCCGTAACGAGCGCAGGATCGCGGGGTCGTCGTCGACGGCGAGGATCCGGTACCCGGTCATCGAAGGGCTCCCGTGCGTGTCAGTGGTCAGGATGCGGGGGGCGGAACCGGCCTCCCCGGAGGTGCCGATCCGCTGGGTGTGCCGATCCACTCCGGGGCGGGAGGCGGCGACAGACGGCATCCTGGCAGAAGTCCACACGGACCGGGCAGCCCCACCGGGTCCCGGTCACAATCCGGGGCACCACCGCCCGGTCGTGCCCCCGAGCCGTTGTCTACCTGGCCACGCCTTCCTCCGACCGACCCGCCCGGTCATCTCCGGGCCACCATCTGCCCGGTCGTGCCCCCGAGTCGTTGTCTGCCCGGCCACGCCTTCCTCCGACCGACCCGCCCGGTCACGATCCGTTCGGCAGCCCGGTGCGCCCGTACACGACAAGGGCCCAGGCGAGGCAGCCGAAGGCGGCCACGCACGTCAGCGTGCGGACGAGGTTCCAGCGCACCCAGGCCGCCTCGAACCTCGTCCGCACCGCCGCGAGGTCGGTGACGCGGTCGGGGTCCCCGGCCGCGTCGAGGGCGTTGTTCAGCGGCACGTTGATCCCCATCGTGACGGCGAGCGTCACCACGTAGAGGACGAGCGCGGCCACGATCCAGGGCAGCACGGGCCGCGCGTCCTGGGAGAGGTGCAGCGCCGCGGCGAGGACGGTCAGTACCAGCGTGCCGCCGAAGCAGGCGGCGAACCAGCCGTTGAGGATCGCCACGTTGATCCGCTGCATCGCGCTCACGAAGGTCCGGTCGTCCGTCCGGGCCAGGCCGGGCATGACGGAGCAGGTGTAGGCGTAGAAGAGACCCGCCATGAGTCCCATGGTGATGGCCGCCGCGACCAGCGCGGGGCCTCGGAAGAGCGACATCGCAGTCATGGGACCAGTGAACCGGCGTGGATTGAGACGGTCCATGGTCGAGAAGCGCGTTTCCATGTTTCAGCGTCTACGGTGAAGGTGTGGACGCACTCACCGACTTTCTGGACGGTCCGAGGGCCAGGGGAGCGTTCCTGCTCCGTTCGATCCTGAGCCCGCCCTGGTCCCTGCGCGTCCAGGACCGGGCACCGCTCGCCCTGACGGCGGTGGTCCGGGGTGAGGCGTGGGTGGTCCCCGACGACGGCGACCCGGTGCGTCTGGGGCCGGGGGACGTCGCGATCGTCCTCGGCCCCGACCCCTACACGGTCGCCTGCGATCCGGCCACACCGCCCGACGTGGTGATCCATCCGGGCCAGCACTGCACCACCGTCGACGGGCGGAGCCTGGCTCAGGAGATGGACCTGGGCATCCGCACCTGGGGCAACAGCCCCGACGGGTCAGCGGTGCTCCTCACCGGTGCCTACCAGATGCGCGGGGAGATCAGCAGCCGTCTGCTGGAGGCGCTGCCCTCGCTGCTGGTCCTTCGGGAGGACGCCTGGGACTGCCCGATCGTCCCGCTGCTCGGCGACGAGATCGTCAAGGACGATCCGGGCCAGGAGGCCGTTCTCGACCGGCTGCTCGACCTGCTGCTCATCGCCGTCCTGCGGGCCTGGTTCTCCCGCCCCGAGGCCGGGGCGCCCGCCTGGTATCGCGCCCACGGCGACCCCGTGGTGGGCAAGGCTCTCCGCATGCTGCACAACAACCCGGCCCACCCCTGGACGGTGGCCGCGCTCGCCGCCGGGGCCGGTGTCTCCCGCGCGGCCCTGGCTCGCCGCTTCACCGAGTTGGTGGGCGAGCCGCCCATGACGTTCCTCACGGGCTGGAGGCTCGCCATGGCCGCCGACCTGCTGCGCGAGACCGACGCGACCGTCGGCGCGGTGGCGACGCAGGTCGGGTACGGCAGCGCGTTCGCGCTCAGTGTCGCCTTCAAGCGCGAACGCGGCGTCAGCCCTCAGGAGCACCGGGCCGGGGTCGGGAATTCCCGGCGGACCGGCTCCGCACGTTGACCGGGGGCACGACCCGATGACCGGCTCCCCCGGATCCGGCTCACCCGGATCTGGTTTCTCCGGCCATGGCGGTGTGACGGCCTACCGGAACAGCCAGTCGAGCAGACCGCCGCCACCACCGCCACCTCCACCACCGCCGCCTCCGCCACCCGAGTTGTCGTTCGTTCCGGTGTCCTGCGTCGGTGGTGCCGTCGTCGGCTGCCGGCTCGGTTCGGCGCTCTCGGTGGGGGTCTGGCCGGTCTGCGAGGGGGCGGGTTCCGAGGTGATCCGCGCTCGCGGGGTCGAGTTCTCCCGGGAGGCCTCCTCCTGCTCGCTCTCCTCGGCGGTCCGCGTCGGGCGGGTCTCCCTCGGCGGGGCGCTGCGGGTCGGCGACGGACGGGTGGAGGGCTCCTGGGCCCGGGGTGCCCGGGTGGGGGCGGTCGTCGGCTCCTCGGCCGTGGGCGCCTCCTCCGATGGTTCCGTCGTCTCCTCGGGCCCGGGGGCCGGTGTCTCGGAGGGCAGCTTCGGCATGTCGGCCACCGAGCACCGCGCGCCGGGTGAGCACTTGGTGTCGGGCTGCCCGTTCACGGAGGCGGAGAGCATCCAGCCGCCCGCGACTCCCGCGACCACGACGCCACCCACGACCGCGAGCAGGATTCTGCTCCTGCTCCTGCCTTTGCGGCGGCGATCCTCGTAGGGGTCGGGGTCCTCCCGCCAGCCCGATCCCAGGAAACCGCGCGTCGGCGTCTCCTCGTCCTCGTCGCGGTAGAGGGGGCCGTCGGAGGTGACGTCGGTGTCCCCTGTCTCGCGACGCTCGTCGAGATAGACCATCTCCCGGGAGCCGTCGGTCCGGATGATCTCCCGGGACCCGTCCACGTGGACGATCACCTGAGATCCGTCGCCCGGTACGGGGTCCGGAAGGTCGATCTCGTTCCATCCGTCCGACAGCACGTCGCCGGCGGGGCGTTCGGGTTCCCGCTGGGCCGGTCCGAGGGGACCGGTCTGCTCGCGAGGATCCTCTTCGTACGATCCCTGGATGTCGTCGCGCCCCACGATGACCCTCTCTGATGTGAACCTTGGTCGGGCATCTTAATAGCAGATTCGACACCAGCATGTCCGAAAAGTTCACACACGACTGGGAATAATGTGACTTATGAGACATCGCGGGGAATCATTGATGGACCGAGCCATCGCTTCCTGAGCGGCGGATATCCGGGTGAAAGACGTGCCTGAAAGCGGCAGGCGGGGTAGGAAGGGCGCCTGACGGTCCTCTCCGTTCGAAGGCGGAGGTCTCCAGGCTCAAGGAGAACTGATGACAGGGAACTCACCCGTGCACCAGCTGCCCGGTCCCTCCCCTTTCCCGCCCATCGCCGACTACGGGTTCCTGTCCGACTGCGAGACCACCGCGCTGGTCGCCCCGAGCGGGAACATCGAGTGGCTCTGCCTGCCACGGATGGACTCCCCCAGCGTCTTCGCCGCACTCCTCGACCGGGGCGCGGGGGGCTTCCGGCTCGGCCCCGCCGATCTGAGAGTGCCCGCCGCGCGCCGCTACCTGCCGGGCACCATGGTCCTGGAGACGAGCTGGGGCACCCCCACCGGCTGGATCATCGTGCGCGACGTGCTGCTCATGGGGCCCTGGCACCACGACGAGGCCGAGCTCTCCCATACGCACAGGAGGGCGCCGACCGACTACGACGCCTCCCACGTGCTGCTCCGCACGGTCCGGTGCGTCAGCGGGGAGGCGCAGGTCACGCTCGACTGCGAGCCGATCTTCGACTACGGGCGCAAGTCCGCCGACTGGGCGTACACCGACAGGGGCTACCAGCAGGGCGTCGCGACGGCGGAGGGGGAGAGCCTGGAGCTGCGGCTCACCACCGACATGCGGCTGGGGTTCGAGGGCGGGCGCGCGATGGCGCGCACCCTGCTCAAGGAGGGCGACACGCGCTTCTGCGCGCTGTCGTGGACCATGCACGAGCCGCCGTACACCTTCGAGGACGCCTACCACCGGCTCGTGTGGACCGCCCACCACTGGCAGCACTGGCTCGCCAGAGGCGCCTTCCCCGACCACCCCTGGCGGAGATACCTGGAGCGCAGCGCCCTCACCCTCAAGGGCCTCACCTTCGCCCCCACGGGTGCCCTCATCGCGGCGGCGACCACCTCCCTGCCCGAGACGCCGCGCGGCGACCGCAACTGGGACTACCGCTACACCTGGATCAGGGACTCGACCTTCGCCCTCTGGGGCCTGTACACGCTGGGCTTCGACTGGGAGGCCGACGACTTCTTCTGGTTCATCGCCGATATGGCGGAACGGGACGAGGAACTCCAGGTCATGTACGGCATCGACGGCGAACTGGAGCTGGAGGAGTACGTTCTCGACCATCTGTCCGGCTACGAGGGCGCCAAGCCCGTCAGGGTCGGCAACGCCGCCTACCGGCACCGTCAGAACGACGTCTGGGGCGCGGTCCTCGACTCCTTCTACATCCACACCCGGTCGCGGGACCGCCTGGACGAGCGGATCTGGCCCATCCTGAAGCGGCAGGTCGAGTCGGCCATCAGGCACTGGCGGGAGCCCGACCGCGGCATATGGGAGGTACGCGGCGAGCCACAGCACTTCACCTCCTCGAAGGTCATGTGCTGGGTGGCGACCGACAGGGGCGCGAGACTCGCCAGGCTCAGGGAGGAGCCGGAACTCGCCGAGCGCTGGCAGGCGGTCGCCGACGAGATCCACGCCGACGTGTGCGCCCACGGCGTCAGCGAGCGAGGGGTCTTCAGGCAGCACTACGACACCGACGCCCTCGACGCGTCGCTCCTGCTCATCCCGCTGGTGCGCTTCCTGCCGCCCGACGATCCCAGGGTCCGCGCCACCGTGCTGGCCATCGCCGACGAGCTGACCGCCGAAGAGCTGGTCCTGCGCTACGAGACGAAGAGCACGGACGACGGCATGAGCGGGGAGGAGGGCACCTTCGCGATCTGCTCGTTCTGGCTCGTCTCGGCGCTGACGGAGATCGGGGAGCTCACCCGGGCCCGCAGGCTGTGCGAGAGGGTCCTCTCCTTCGCCAGCGCCCTCGGTCTCTACGCCGAGGAGATCGACCCGGTGACCGGGCGCCACCTCGGCAACTTCCCCCAGGCGTTCACCCACCTGGCGCTCATCAACGCGGTGATCCACATCATCCGCGCGGAGAGCGAGCGGACGCCCCCGACCAGCTGGCCGTCATGATCCCGTACTCGCCCCTGGTGCCCCACCCGGGCGCTGACGTGCGGGACCATCCGGATGCCTGGCTAGGCTCTCAGGTATGAACCGTCGAGTGATTGCCATAGTGGTGGTCGTCGGCCTGCTCGCGACGAGCGGTCTGTCCGTGGTGCTGGCCTGGGGGTTGAGCGGCTGAGCGCCGCTTCGTCGTCGCGTACGCCCCCGACGCCCCTCCCAAGGGCGACCTTTCGAAGAAGGTGCTAGGCGCCCACCATCGAGATCTGGTTCGCGGGCTGCTGCTGAGGGTGGGCGGGCTGCCGGTGCGTGGCGGGCTGCTCCGCGGCGGGCTGAGGCTGGGACTGCTGCTGGGGCGCGGCCTGCTCGGTGGGGGCCTGCTCGGCGGGACAGGTGCAGTAGCCGTTGGCCAGGATCAGGCGTCCTCGCTGTGCGGTGTAGGTGCGGGAGTCGGTGGCGAGGAGAACGCCTGTGCATTTCTGGCAGACGACGGACTGGTGATCCATGGCCGGCTTCCTTCCTTGAGGGTAGCCGTCGAACGTCCTCGGTCCGGTCGGCTGGCTGCTCGTGCCCCGAGGGGAGGAGTTGAATCTCCCTAACGAGGTTTTCATCTTACTTCGTAGCGCGCAGTGATCTTTTGGTGACACCTGATAGCGGGTGTGAACCTTGGTGGTGCTGCTTCACAACGGTCTCATGTGAAGCGGTCCGGCGGGTGGGAATGTCCCTCTCTCACCCCCGCCGGCCCACGCTTCAGCGATCTTCGCGACGCCCGGATCCCCGACGTGGCCGGGGATCGCTACGTGCTCAGAACTTTTTTCTTTTTTTCCTGCACCACCGGCCGGAACAGCAGCGCGTTGGCGGCCACCGCGATGCAGACCGCGCCGAGCAGGAAACCCCAGCTCACGTCGCTCAGGTGGTGCATGCCGCGATACATGCGCGAGTAGGCGATGCCCAGGGGAATGCCCAGGCCGACCACCCACCACAGCACGTTCAGGATCTTGAAACGGTGGGTGTGGAGGGTCAGGACCAGGGCGACGCCGCAGTAGAAGGCGACCGCGGCGCTGGTGTGCCCGGAGGGGAAGCTGGAGGTGGGCGGGGCGGGGTCGAGGTGCTCGACGGCGGGTCGCTTGCGCTCGGCGAAGACGGTCGCGAGCAGGAAGATCGCCGACTGGGAGAACACCGCGAGCGCGAGGAAGATCGACTCGTTCCAGCGCTTGAAGGCGAGCCGGAAGCCGATGACCAGCAGCGCGGTGGCAGTGATGATCACCGGGGTGTCGGACAGGCCCGACAGCACGTCGGTGATCGAGCTCAGCTGGGCCGTGCGGCCCTCGGCCATCTGTGCGTTGACCCCCTGGTCGTTCGCGATGAGGGTCGTCGTCTGCAGGACCTTGGTGATGAGGAGGCCGACGCCGATCGTCAGCACGGCCATGATGGCCAGCGGCGCCAGGATGAGACGTGTCACGCCTTTGAAATCCACCGACATTTTCGACATGGCGCGCCAGCTACCCCGAATGGGTCTCCCGGAACGCCTCGGGTTCGACGCCTTCCACGTGTGGTTCGGCGGGTCTGCGGCCCTCTCCACGGCGCCAGGCCTCGAACCCCGCCGCCGCTCCCACCACGACCACCACGCCCAGTGCGACCCCCGCGATCACGTCGCTGGTCCAGTGGACGCCGAGCGCCATCCGGCTGTACGCGACGAACACCATGATGGCCGCGGCGACGACCCAGGCGATGATCCGCGAGGCCGTGCTCCGCAGGAAGGGCAGCAGGAGGAGCACGAGGATGCACGTACCCAGCGCCGCTCCCATCGCGTGCCCGGAGGGGAAGGAGGCTCCGGGCGCCGAGGCCACCGGATCCGGCAGGTCGGGCCGGGCACGGTCGACGATCTCCTTGACGGCGAGGTTCAGCAGGCCGCCGAAGGTGATCGTGGCGACCGCCCAGATCCCCAGGCGCGGCGCGCCCCGGCGCCAGAGCCAGACGGCGGCCAGCACCACCAGCACACGCCACGTCCAGGGGCCGAACACCTCGGTGGCCACGCTGAGGAAGGTGGTGTAGCCGGGGTTTGCCAGCGCCTGGGCGTGCAGGCTCAGGGCGATGCTCTCGTCGAGGCTCTTGAGCGGCGAGGAGGAGGTCTTCACGAGCACCAGCAGCACCACGAACGGCACCGTGAAGATCGCCACTGCCACGAGCGCCATCGTCAGGCGCACGCCCAGCCGCAGGTCAGAAGCGTGGTTACCGGGTTTCCTCTGCGGCGAGGGCTTGCCTTCGACAAATCTGACCATCGTTCATGGCTACCCGATTCCCCGCGAATATTCCCCGCGATTCCCCGCACGACATGTGAACGTCCGGGCCCGAGGGGTCCTCAGGCCGCGTGGCGGGGTTCGCGCCGGGTCGTCCAGCGCAGGACGTCGCAGTGCCGCCGCTCGGCCTCGGCGAGTGCCGCGTCGTCGGTGTGGGCGTCGAGTACGGCCCGCAGCCACGGCATCTGCTCGCTGACGTCGTCCCACGCCTGGGAGGGGTCGTCGAGGCCCAGCTCGATCAGCGCGTCCAGGTGCGCGGCGTAGGCCGTCCACCACTGGCGGCTCAGCTCGGCCAGGAACCCGCCCAGCCCGCCGAACTCCCGCTGGATCTCCTCCTCCCACCAGGCGGGGAGGGTGACGTCACCGGTGTCCGCGAGGTCGCGGAGCACGAGGTTCGCCAGGGTGCGCCGTCGTCGGGCGATGGCCGAACGTGACAGGATGTTCATAGGCCCAACCCTGCCGATCGTTGTTTGCCGAACGCTTAACGATGTATTGACGGTGATGTCCGGCCCCTGCATACGGCCAAAGGGGGAACCGCTTGGCCGGAGTCATCGGGCAGCACTAGGCTTTGTTTCGCAGATCATTCCGCCCTGTGTCCGCGGAGCTACCTCGACGTGGAGGAAGCTCGCCCATGACCCAGGTTCTTGAATTCACTCAGCTCGTCGACCGTACCCTGAGCGCCCTCGCCGACGTTCTCGGCTCCGACGGGGCCGCACTCATGCTGATAGACGACCACGACCGGTTGCGCGCGGTCGGAGGCTCCGACGAGCGGGGCCGGCAACTGGAGCTGATCCAGGAGCAGATCGGCGCCGGGCCCGCCATCGAGACCCTGAGCCGCGGCGAGGACGTCGTGGTCGACGACCTGCGGGCGGCCAGGCCCCTCGGCTTCCCCGGCGTCGCCGCGCGGGTCTCGGAGGTCAGGGCGGTGCTCTCCGTGCCATTGCGGGCGGAGAAAACGCTGATCGGCACCCTGAATTTCTACGACCGGACGAGCCACGAATGGCAACCCGCGAAAGTCCGTACGGGAGAACGTCTCGGAGAGCTCATGGTGATGGTCCTCCAGAGCATGGCTCATAGATCTTCTCGTTGAGGGAAGTCGTAGTGTGCACGTCAAGTAACCAGGTCGACGCTGAAAGGCGCTCCACATATGACTCACATTGATCCGGAAGCGCTGGTCGCGAGCCTGAGAAGGCTTCAGACGACCTCGTCCACCACAGGCATAGTTCAGCAGTTGGAGCGTGCCGTGGATGTGGTGAACTCGCTGTTCGGATATGCGGGTGCGGGTTTGATGTTTGCCGAAGAAGGTAAAGATCTTCGTTATTTGGTGGCCACCGATGAGCGGGGCCGCAGTCTTGAAGGCGCGCAGCTCCATCTTGGTCAGGGACCATGTGTTTCCGCGTATGAGCAGAATTGCGCGGTGACCTCAAGTGATGTGCGGGTCGACCCCCGTTGGCCGAAGCTCGCCGACCGGCTGCACCCCGAGGTGCGGGCGGTGGCCGGGGTGCCGGTGCGTCTTGGAGGCGAGCCCGTGGGCACGCTGAACGTCTACCAGGCGAAGTTGTACGAGTGGGACGAGTCTGATGTCCAGGCGCTTTACGGCTACGCGGATGTGATCGAGCAGCTTCTCACCGTCGCGATGGCCGCCGAGGAGAAGAGCGCCCTGGCCGACCAGCTCCAGTACGCCCTCGACTACCGCGTGGTCATCGAGCGGGCGATCGGCTATCTGATGGGAAAGCACGATCTGACCGCCACCCAGGCTTTCACCGGCCTGCGCAAGCAGGCCCGTGACTCCCGCCGCCGCGTCGCCGACCTGGCGGCCGAGGTGCTCGGTGAGGGGGCGGGCGAAATACGGTGATCCTGCTCACGTCGCCTGAGCCCTCGAAGAACAGCGTCGAGATCACCGTTCACGGTGATCTCGACGCCGTTGGAGGCGTCGAACTACGACGTGTCCTCGGCACGACCACCGCGAAGACGGTGGAGTGCGACCTGGCCCACGTGGGCTTCATCGACTGCGCGGGTGCCCGGACCCTGCTCCGGGCCGACGAGTACATGCGCGGCCTGGGCCGCGAGATGATCGTTCTCCGCCCCTCGGGTCCTGTGCTCCGCCTGTTGCGGTTGCTGGGATTCGACCGGTACCTCCTGATCAGATACCCCGGGGACGCGGTCGGCGCGAGCGGCACCCCGCCGGGGCACTAACCTGAGCGGTGATGTATCGATTCGTCTTCTCGCAGGTCCTCAGCCGCCTCGACCCGGAGGACGCGCACCATCTGACGGTGCGCGCCCTGCGCGTCCTCTCGGTGACGCCCGTGGTCAGACGGCTGGTCCACCGCCGTCTCGCGCCACGCGACCCCGCGCTGCGCGTGCAGGCCTTCGGCGTGCACTTCCCCGGCCCGTTCGGGCTGGCGGCCGGCTTCGACAAGGACGCCGGCTGCGTGGAGGCCGTGTCCGCGCTCGGCTTCGGCCACGTCGAGGTCGGCACGATCACCGCCCACGCCCAGCCGGGCAACGCCAGGCCCCGCCTGTTCCGCCTCGTGAGAAACCGGGCGATCGTCAACCGGATGGGCTTCAACAACGCGGGCGCGTCCGCCGCGGCCAGGCTGCTGGCCAGGCCCAGGGGCGTCCCCGCGATCGTGGGCGTCAACATCGGCAAGACCAAGGTCGTTCCCGAGTCGGGTGCCGTCGCCGACTACGTGGCCAGTGCCAGGGAGCTCGCCCCCCTGGCCGACTACCTCGTCGTCAACGTCAGCTCGCCCAACACCCCCGGCCTGCGCGACCTGCAGGCCGTGGAGCTGCTGGGCCCGCTGCTGCGGGCGGTGAAGGAGGTGGCCGACGCCACGCCCAAGCGCACCCCGCTGCTGGTCAAGATCGCCCCCGACCTGGCGGACGCCGACGTGGACGCGGTCGCCGACCTCGCCCTGGAGCTCGGGCTCGACGGCATCATCGCCACCAACACCACGATCGGCAGGCAGACGCTGGCCGTCGCGGAGCCCTCGGGCCGTGACCACAGCCGCGAGAGCGGCGGCCTGTCGGGGCGTCCGCTGAAGGCCAGGTCGCTGGAGGTGCTGCGCAGGCTGCGCGCCAGGGTGGGCGACCGCCTGGTGCTCGTCTCCGTCGGCGGTGTCGAGGACGTGGACGACGTCTGGGAGCGCCTGCTCGCCGGGGCCACGCTCGTCCAGGGATACAGCGCGCTGATCTACGAGGGGCCCCTCTGGGCCTATCACGTCAACCGCGACCTCTCTCGCCGCCTGCGCCGTCACGGTGTGGTCGACCTTCGCCAGATCATCGGCCGCACCGCCGACCGGAGCTCCACGGCCTGACGCTATACCCTGGGTGGGTAACCTCACGGCTTTGGAGGCACGATGAGCACGATCACATACACCGTCACCGGCATGACCTGTGGTCACTGCGTGAGCTCGGTCAAGGAGGAGGTCGGCGAGGTCCCGGGTGTCACCGGTGTCGACGTCGACCTTGAGACCGGACGGGTCGACGTCTCCGGCGACGCCTTCGACGACACGGCCGTCCGCGCCGCCGTCAAGGAAGCGGGCTACGAGGTCTCCTGACCGGCCGGAATCCACGCCCCGCCCGTTGGGGCTCGCCAAGGGCAGGAAGCCCGTCACATGCTGGGACGGGTCGAGTCGGCCTCGTGGGTCAGCTCCTCCAGGTGTTTCATCGCCTCGTCCACCTTGACGACCCCCGGGCGGTGGCGTCGGCGGCCGGTCCCCCCACGCTGCCAGGGGTGCGGGCCGGTCAGCGGCCGATACTCGACACCGAGCGCGTCGAGGCGGGTCAGGTGCGCCTCCAGCCGGGTCTCGAACCCGGCCCCGGCCGAGCCCGACCAGGCGATCTCGGCCAGCGCGCACCCCCGGGGCCAGGCCCGGTAGTCCACCGCCCGCGCGTCGGGCAGCCGTTCGCTCCACAGCTGGAACTGTGCCCCGAGCACGTGTTCCCGCTCCTCGGCCGTCCACGACTCCGGCGCCGGAGCGTAGGCCGCGACGTCGGAGACGGTGATCGCGTCGCCGATCGCGAGGGGCTCCTCCTCACTGGAGGCCTCGGCGTAGTCGAAGTACAGGGGGAAGACGGGGGTCTGCACCACGTCGTGCCCGGCGGCGGCGGCGCGCCTCGCCACCCCGGGGCCGCGCCAGGGCATCACGATCGTGTCGGGCCTGAGCATGCCGCTCACGAACGCCTCGTCCCACACCACCGCCCTGCTGCCGTGTTCGGCCAGCTCGTCCGCGAGCCGGCGCAGGAACCAGGCGTGCAGGTCGCTCAGGCTCCCCAGCCCCAGCTCCGCCTGGAAGGCGACGATCTCGGGGGAGCCGGCCCAGTCGTCGAGCACGCACTCGTCCCCGCCGATGTGGACGTACGGGGTCTCGCCCAGCGCCCCGGTGATCTCCTCGATCACGCCGGTCAGGAAGTCGATCGTCTCCGGCAGGGGGGACAGGATCGCGGGGGAGATGCCCCAGCGATCCAGCACCGTGAAGGGCTCGGGGCTCCGGCCGCCGGTGGCGCGGGCGTCGAACCCGGGGTAGGCGGCGAGGATCGCCGAGGCGTGTCCCGGCACGTCGATCTCGGGCACGACCGTCACGGCTCGGGCCCGCGCGTAGGCGCCGATCTCCGCGAGGTCCTCCAGCGTGTAGTAGCCGCCGTGCGGTACGTCGTCGAAGGCGAGATCCTCCCGGTAGTGGCTGGTGACCGTACGCGGGCGGTGCGCGCCCACCTCGTGCAGCCGGGGATACCGACGGCTCTCGACCCGCCACCCCTGGTCGTCCACCAGGTGCAGGTGCAGGCGGTTCAGCTTGTGGACCGCCATGAGGTCGACCATCCTGAGCACCTCGCGCTTGGGCATGAAGTGCCGCGCCACGTCCAGGTGCACCCCGCGCCAGGAGAACCGGGGCGCGTCCCGCACCCGGCCGAGGGGGACGCTCCAGTCCGCCCCGCCGCCGGCCACCGTGCGAAACGCCGCCGAGGGCAGCAGCTGCCGCAGCGTCTGGCCCGCGTAGAAGGCGCCGGCGCGGTCTCCGGCCGCGATCCGCACGCCCTCGCCGGTCACCTCCAGGACGTACGCCTCGGCGCCGAGTGAGGCGTCCGGCTCCACCGTGATCGTTCCCGCCTCGCCCGGGCGCGGGTCGAGGACGGCGAGCGCGAGACGTACGGCGTCGACCGGCTCGGCGGGGCCGGAGACGACGACCCCGTGGGGCAGGCCGAGGGCACCGCCGGCAGGTGTGAAGGCGGAGGGGGACGGCAGGAGGTCAGTCATGCTGTAGATCATGCCAAATCGCCGGAATCGCCGGGGGGACCGGCTTTTCACGCCGGCGAGCCCGGACACGGGATCAAGAACCGCCCAAGTACCGCGCGGGAGAAGCGGGGAAGACTCTCCGCCCGGACATGCTGCTGCTCATGTTCCAACCTTCCAGGGTCTCCAGGCGTCCGGCCCGCACACCGTCGGCGATCCTGGTGACGATCATGCTGGTCGCCGGGTGCGCCGTCACCGTCGAGAACCCCTCGACCTCGTCCTCGCCCACTCCCACGGTGTCCTCCTCCGCGGTGAGGAGCGCCGAGGGGGACGACACCACCGTGGCGGAGAACGCGAGGGAGGGCGATCCCGGGTGGCGGGTGCGCCGACGCGGCGCCGAGCACGAGATCGAGGGCTTCGCCGACCGGGTGAGCGTGCTGCCCGGCGAGAGCTTCCGGCTGTACGTCTCGACCACCGCCGACCGCTACACCGCGAGGGCCTTCCGGATGGGCTGGTACGGCGGGGCCGGGGCGAGACAGGTCTGGCGGGCCGCCGGACTGCCCGGCGGGAGGCAGGCGCCACCCAGGACGATCGCCGCCACGGGAACGGTGACCGCCGCCCACTGGAAGCCCGGCCCCGAGGTGGACACCTCGGGATGGCCGGAGGGCTCCTACCTGATCAGGCTGGACGCCGCCACCGGGGGACGGCGCTACGTCCCCCTCACCGTGAGGTCCGCCTCCGCCGGGGGACGCCTCGTCGTCGTGAACGCGGTCACCACCTGGCAGGCGTACAACGACTGGGGCGGCCGCAGCCTCTACCACGGCCCCGGCGGCTTCGCGGACAGGTCCCGGGCGGTCAGCTTCGACCGTCCGTACGACACATCGGGGGCGCGGCTCTTCCTGGACATGGAACGCGACGCCATCGAGCTCGCCGAGCGTCGCGGCCTTCCGCTCGCCTACGTCACGAGCCTGGACCTGGACCGCGACCCGCACGTCCTCGACGGGGCCAGGGGGCTGGTGTCGCTGGGCCACGACGAGTACTGGTCGCCGGGCATGCGCCGCACCGTCGAGGCCGCCCGCGACCGCGGCACCAACCTCGCCTTCCTCGGTGCCAACGCGGTCTACTGGCGGATCCGCCTCGCCGCGACGCGCCTGGGACCTCGCCGCCTGGTGGTCTGCCACAAGGACGCCGCCGAGGACGCCCGGACGGTCCTGTGGCGGGCCACCGCCAGGCCGGAGAGCTCGCTGACCGGCCCGATGTACGACTGCTTCCCCTCCGAGTCCGCCTACGTGGTCAGGCGCCCCGGCAACTGGATCTTCAAGGGGACCGGGGTGCGGCGCGGCACCGTCTTCCCCGGGATGGTCGGCGTCGAGACCGACAGGGTCGGCGCGGGCGTACCGCGCCCCATGGAGGTCCTGTCGGTCTCCCCGGTCGACTGCGGAGGTCGCGCCACGGTCGCGCACAGCGCCTACTACACCGTGCCGAGCGGCGCCGGGGTGTTCAGCTCGGGCACGATGCGCTGGGTGTGCGCGATGCGGGGTGCCCGCTGCGGCCACGGCGTCACGCGGGAGGCGGGGGCCTTCGTCCGCAGGGCGACGGGGAACATCCTGAAGGTCTTCGCGGCCGGCCCGGCCGCGCGCAGCCACCCGGCCCGGGACAACCTGAGGTCCCTGGGTCTGGAAGGACCCCGCTGAGGTGCCCCCTCCCCCCGAGCATGGGCTCGGAGGTACCGCTGTAAGCCGCTGAGCGTGTCTCCGCGCCGCCGGAACTCCCTCCGGCGGCGGGGGCCCGGCGGTAACGCTGGAAGCCGCTGAGGGGCTTCTCCGTGCCCACGGGATACCGTCGGAGCCCGCCCGAGGTGCCTCGGGCTCGCCCTCGCCTACCGCTTGAGGTACTGCTGGAGCCCGTTCGCGAGAGAGAGCGCGATCTTCTGCCGGAACGCCGCCTGCTGGAACTTGGCCGCCTCGGTGGGGTTCTTCATGTTGCCCGACTCGATGAAGATCTTGGGAACCGTGGAGAGGTTCAGTCCGCCGAGGTCGTCGCGGTAGTCGAGGGCGTTCTTGCCGATGTAGGTGGAGTACGACAGCCCGGTGCCGCGCGCGAAGGCGTTGCGAACGTCCAGGCCGAGCTTCTTGGAGGCCCCGACCACCGGGTCGACCGGGCCGCCGATCTTCTCCGGCATGATCACATGGAAGCCGTGGTTGGCGGTGCTCGACCCGTCGGCGTGGACCGAGATCGCCGCGTCCGCCTTCGCGTCGTTGCCGATCGCGGCTCGCTCGGTGATGCACGGCCCGACGCCGGAGTTGTCGGCACGGGTCAGCTTCACCGTCGCGCCGCGGCTCTTCAGGATCTTGGCCAGGCGCTGCGAGACGTCCCAGGTGAAGGCGGCCTCGCTGTAGCCGTTCGCGGTGGCGGTGCCCGTGGTGTCGCACGCCTTCCACTGGGTCAGAACGTTGACCTTCTTGTTGATCTCCGCGGGGTGACGGTAGTTCTGCCCGTTGTGGCCGGGGTCGATGACCACGATCTTGCCGCTGAGCGGCCGGTCGCTCTGGACGCTCCGCCCCGCCGCGGGACTCGCGGTGGGATCGCTCGCCGTGCCGGTCGCCGGGCCGCTCAGGGTGTCGGCGGCCGGTGCCGCGGCCGTGTCGGCGGCGGGAGGGACGGGGCCGCGCTCTCGCGCGAGGTCGGCGCCCGTGGCGGTGCCACCGCAGGCGGCGGCGCCGAGTCCGCACAGGACAAGGGTCGTCGCGAGTGCTTTGCCGGTCACGCTCATCGCCCCCAAGGAAGTCGTCAATCATCCAACTTACGTGGCTCGGACGTGTGACTCAGCCGATGTCGCGATATGTGCTCGCCCGTCACGAGGCGTGACGCACTCCCTCCTCAGCAGGGCTCTCCCGCCCCGCGACGCCCGTCACGCGATGTGACACGTTCCCGCCTCAGGCGGGCCTTCCCGTCACGGGACACGGCCCGCCATAGGACACGGCCCGCCAGGAGACACGGCTTCGGGGAACCCTCCCCGTCACGGGACCCGGCCTCAGCCGGACTCTCCCGTCCCGGGACAGGCTCACCAGACGTGCTCGCCGACCTCCTGCTTCTGCAGGAGCGAGGCGAGCTCCCTGGCGTCCTCGGCGTCCAGCCCGAGGACCACACGCGGCCGTCCCCACGGATGGTCGATCGAATGAGCCACGTAACTGGCCACGGACTCGGCTCCGGCGTCGCCGCCGCGGCCCCGGGCGGCCCGCCAGTGGGCCCATGCCCGCTCAAGCTCGGCCGCGGCCCGCTGGGCGCATGACACAAGTTCCGGATCACGCATCGCTACCCCCTCGTCTCGGCCAGAGTCAACACCGGCGGCACGCGGGCGCCCTCGATGTTGACCCGGATTTGAGGAGGTCATGGAGCCTGCCTGGGCGGACTGTAACGCTCCAGGCAGGCTCTTCAGCGTTCGGTGGGGCCCGTGCTGTTCCGTACGACCAGCTGCGGCGTGACCTGACGCAGACGCGAGGCCTTGCCGGGGTCTCCGATCCGGTCGTTCAGCAGCGCGGCGGCGGAGCGTCCCATGGCGCGGCGGGGCTGGTCCACGGTGGTCAGCGAGATCGGCTGGGTGCCCGCCCGGTGGATGTTGTCGTACCCGACCACGGACAGGTCCTCGGGAACCCGCAGTCCCAGCTCGGTGGCCGCGGAGAGCACGCCCATCGCCACCCGGTCGTTGGCGGCGAAGATCGCTGTCGGCCGGGGGTCGCGCGTGAGCAGGCTGTGCGCCGCCCTGGCGCCCCCCTCCTCGCTGGACTCGCCCTCCTCGACCATGATGTACGGCGCCAGGGAGTGCCTGCGCATCGCGACCAGGTAACCCTCGCACCGGAAGCGCCCCGAGGAGATGCCCGCGGCCTCGATGTGGGCGATCCTGCGGTGACCGAGCTCCACGAGGTGGTCGACGGCGAGGCGGGCACCGAGCTGGTCGTCGTCGACGACGATGTCCACGCCGCCGAGGTCGATGTCGCGCTCGCCCACCACCACGGTCGGCGTGTAGCCGGTGGCCTCGATGAGCGTCCCGCTGGTGGGCGCGATGCCGAGCAGGACGAGCCCGTCGACGCGAAGTTCGAGGAACGCCTCGACCGCCTCGTCCTCGAAGGCGGGGTCCCACTGGCTGTTGCCGATGAGGAGTCTCAGCCCGTCGCCGTGCAGGCTCTCCTGCAGGCCGTCCAGGAACTCCGCGTAGAACGGGTTGTGCAGGTCGGCGACGAGTGCCCCGACCAGGTGGGTACGGCCCTCGACCAGGCTGCGCGCGACGGCGTTGGGCCGGTAGCCGAGGTCTCTGGCCGCCTGGAGCACGGCCTGCCTGCGATGTTCGCTGACGTGGGGCGATCCGCGCAGGACGAGCGAGACCAGTGATTTGGAGACACCGGCTCGTTCTGCCACGTTGCGGATCGTGGGTCTCGGGCGTGGCCCGCCCCCGTCGGATAAGACGGGCTCGGCGAACCCGCGGGCTCGTGTGACGGTGGTGTTGACTGACGGTCCTGACATGGCTCTCCCCCGCGATGGTGGATGGGCACCTGTCACTCAAAACGATCGAGTTCCGAATGGGGTACGGGTTGGAGGGAAGGGAACTCCGATCTTGACCAAGCGACCGGGCGGAACGGCTCCGATAGTCTTCACGATGTGAGGTCGACATCCGGAGCCGCCGAACGGGCGAAAACCGTGCCGGGGGACACGCGACCGGCGCGACGCAGGCTCAGTGTCGACCGGCGTCGCGAGGAGCTCATGGCGGCGGCGCTGGAGCTGTTCAGCAGGCATGACGCCGAGCACGTGTCGATCGACGACGTGGCCTCCGCGGCCGGCGCGTCACGGGCCCTGGTCTACCACTACTTCGGTGGCAAGCAGGAGCTCTACGTCGCCGCGCTGAAAAGCGCCGCGGCCCAATTGGAGGCGAGGCTCAGGCCTCAGGGGGCGGGCACCCCGCTGGACGAGCTCGCCGGAGGGCTCACCCGATACTTCGACTTCGTCGAGGAGCACGCGACGGGCTTCGCCGCGCTGCTCAAGGGCGGTCCCGCCAACCGCAGCGGCGAGATCGGGGAGGTCGTCGACTCGGTCAGGCACCGGCTGCTCAGGCTGATCATGAAGCAGATGCGGATCGAGGAGCCGGGTCCCGTGCTCCGGGTCGCGCTGCGCTCGTGGATCGCCTCCGTCGAGACCGCGGGCCTCGACTGGCTGGAGCGCCGCGACATCGAGCGGCCGACGCTGGAGCGGATGCTGATCGGCCAGTTGGTGGCGCTGCTCGGCGTGGCGGCCGAGCACGATTCGCGCGTCGGCGAGTTGCTGGACGACCTGTTCAGAGAACAGGCGAGTCGTCCCGTGGACCTGGAGAGGTCCGGGACGGACGGCTGAGGAAGCCCCTGGGGCACCCGCTGAGCCGTTCAGGAGCACGTGCCCGGCCGTGCGGAGCACGTGCTGGGGCGGCGCCGGGCGGGCGACGCCGCTCCCCACAAACCCGTGTGGCCTACACGCTCAAAGGGTGAGCGCGCACCAATCCCCCTAGGTCAGTGACGGCCCCCGTCTTACTCTGAGCGCTGCTGCGGAATCCCCGCGAGCAGCGCGCGAACCTCGGTCTCCCGGTATCGGCGGTGTCCACCCAGGGTGCGGATGGACGTCAACTTGCCCGCCTTCGCCCACCGGGTCACGGTCTTGGGATCGACGCGGAACATGGTTGCGACCTCCGCCGGGGTGAGCAGCGGCTCTGCCTCGGGTGTACGAGCTGACATTTGTGCGGCCTCTCCTCCATGTGGACCGGCGACAGCGATCCTGCGACTTGACGCTTGTCACGGATGTCCGCCTATGGCCCTTGCGTGCGGCTGTTTGGGCCATATGCGGCATCACCCGATGTGACCATACAGCCACGTAGAGCGATTGGCGAGTCTTTGAGCGACTCATCTCTCTTGTGCACGTGTTGTTGTCACGCTCGGTGATTCTAGCGACACGTTTCGTGGTATCGCAGTGAAAACGGCAAACTACTCAGTTCGTAGGTGCATCCCCGGTCATCGACGGACCTACTTACGCAGGTCGAAGGGATGATTTGCGACTCAGTTTGCTGATTCGAGAAGTTGTATTGATCGCCAGCGGAGGATGACGCGCTGGTACATGGCGAACGCCAGTTCTTCCTCGCCTTTTTCCAGACCTGTCAGCGCCGCCGTGAGTTCCGCCACGGACTCGTCGGCCTGGAGTGTCTCGTCGTCCATGAGGTTGACGATGCCGCCGTAGTCCAGCTCGACCAGGGAGTGCGGGTGGAACTCCTCCAGCCAGCGTGCCACGTCCTCGACCTCGGCCGTGACCGAGGCGTCGCCCACCTGCCTCTTGATGATCTGCAGGGCGCGGGCGCTGCGGCGCCTCGCGTGGGCCATGGAGGTGACGTAGATCAGGTTGCGCGTGGTGGTCGTGCCGCCCTGCCCCTCGCCGCCGTCGATCACCAGCCAGCGCTCGTTGCCGTCGAAGGGGACGAACCACGAGGTCGGAACGTGCCAGGTGGAGCCGCGGATGTGCGTGCGCAGCGCGGCGGAGTCGGTGCCGCGCTTGAACCGGTCGAAGTCGTCGGCCGTCCGCTCCGCGACGGCCGGCGGGAAGAAGCGCTCCATCAGCTTGGGCGGGGTCGCCCCGCGAAAGCGTGAGAAGGCGAGCCACGACCTCAGCCTGCTCTGCCAGGGGCAGACGTACAGGACCTCCTCCACGCGCCTCAGATAGGCGTTGGGGCTCTCCTGGGCGGGTGCCGGGGTAGGCGGTACCCCGAGGAGGCGCCGCACCGCCTCGCCGTGTTCGGCGTGCAGGGCGCTCGCTCGGCGCGGTCGGTCGGTCGTCTCGGAGTAGGCGGACCACGAGACGCGCTCCGCCGGGGCGAACGCGACCAGCGGTTCGTAGACGCGGAGGTACGCGGCATAGGGCAGCACGACCGCATCGTGTCACGAAGGACCGACCGTTGTCCGTAGCGAGCCCGCTTCCGCGGGGGTCGTCTCGGTCACTGAGATGGGACGTTCGTGCACGTCGTCCCGGTTGGGGACTTGTGGTTACGCTGAGGGTGATCTCCGCCGCAACGGTGCGGCGGTAACGAACGACTGGGAGTCACCACAGTGACCGACGTCTTCGGGCTGTCCCACAAGGACGCGGGCCCGGTAACCGGCCAGGCGAGGCACGAACAGGTCGTTTTCTGCTCCGACGAGCGAAGCGGCCTCCACGCGATCATCGCCATCCACAACACCGCTCTGGGCCCCGGTCTGGGCGGCACCAGGTTCTACCCCTACGAGAGCGAGCAGGCCGCGCTGGCGGACGTGCTCAACCTCTCGCGGGCGATGGCCTACAAGAACGCCCTGGCGGGACTCGACCTCGGCGGCGGCAAGGCCGTCATCATCGGTGACCCGGCGAAGGACAAGAGCGAGGCGCTGCTGCGCGCCTACGGCAGGTTCGTCCAGTCGCTCGGGGGCCGCTACTACACGGCGTGCGACGTCGGCACCTACAGCGAGGACATGGACGTCGTGGCCCGCGAGTGCTCGTACGTGACCGGCCGCACCCCGGCCAACGGCGGGGCCGGCGACTCGTCGATCCTGACCGCGCTCGGCGTGTTCCAGGGCATGCGCGCCGCCGCCGAGCACGCGTACGGGACGCCCTCGCTGCGTGGCAGGCGTGTCGGCGTGGAGGGCGTGGGCAAGGTCGGCCACCGCCTGGTCGGCCATCTGATCGAGGACGGCGCGGAGGTCGTGGTCTGCGACGTGAGCGAACAGGCGGTGGAGCGGCTGCGGCGGATCCACCCGCAGGTCGAGGTCGTCGCCGACCGGTCGGAGATCACCTCCGCCGACATCGACGTCTACGCGCCGTGCGCCCTCGGCGGGGCACTGGACGACGAGACGGTGGCCCGCCTGCGCGCCACGATCGTCTGCGGTGGGGCCAACAACCAGCTCGCCCACCCCGGCGTGGAGAAGCGGCTCGCCGACCGCGGGATCCTCTACGCGCCCGACTACGTGGTCAACTCCGGCGGTGTGATCCAGGTCGCGGACGAGATCAGGGGGTTCAACATGGAGCGGGCGCAGGCAAAGGCCACCCAGATCTACGACACGACTCTCAAGATCTTCTCCAGCGCGGCGGAGGAAGGCGTTCCCCCGGCGGTCGCAGCCGATAGGCTGGCTGAGCGCAGAATGTCGGAAGTCGGGCGAATTAGGGGCATTTGGCTGGGCCGCTAGCCCCACACGCCCATACGACGTACCGAGCCGGGCGTAAAACGGGTACGGTTGTAGGCGAACGAGAGCTGACGCCTAAGTCAGGTGGCGTCAGTGCGTGGTGCGTTAGCGACGAGGGGTCGGGCACGACCCCACACGAGGGGGTCGAGCCAATGGGGCGCGGCCGAGCAAAGGCCAAGCAGGTCAAGGTTGCTCGCCAGCTGAAGTACAACAGCGGTGGCACTGATCTTGAGCGTCTGCGCGACGAGCTCGGAGTCAGAGACGACTCCAACCACAATGACGACTCCAACGACGCCTACGACGAGCTGGCGGATCGGTACGCCGATTACGCCGATGACTTCGGCTCCGGAGATGACCGCGACGACGGGAAATCCGGCCGCCGCTAGGCGGATTTCAGGTTGATGTGAGCAGGGCACCCGGTGGTGGACACAAGCCGCCGGGTGTTCTTCTCGCTGCGGGTCGACCATATGCGGCGCTCCGGTGGGTCCGGAGCGCCTTTCGCCGTACCCGCCTCCCATCCGGTTCCTCCTCCCCTTCGCGAGGGGAGGAGGACAGCACGGGGGTTTCTCGGAGAAAAGCGCCGATCAGCGGAAACGTGCCTCGCCCGAGCCCTCGACGATCTCACCGAGCACCCAGGCGGGGAGGTTCCGCTCGCCGAGCAGCGCGAGGGCGGGCCCCACGGCCTCGGCGGGGACGACCGCGGCCATGCCCACGCCCAGGTTGAACGTCCGGTCCATGTCGGCCTGGGCCACCCCGCCGTGCCCCGCGAGCACCTCGAAGACGGCCGGCGGGGTCCACGACGAGCGGTCGAGCAGCGCGTCCAGCCCCGGAGGCAGCGAGCGGGACAGGTTGCCCGCGAGGCCGCCGCCCGTGATGTGGGCGTACGCGTGGACGTCGACCGCGCGGGCGAGCTCCAGGCAGTCGAGGGAGTAAATCCTGGTCGGCTCCAGAAGCTCCTCGCCCAGCGTCCGCCCCAGCTCGGGCAGCTCGGCCTCCAGCGAGAGCCCCGCCCGGTCGATGATGTGCCTGACCAGCGAGTATCCGTTGGAGTGCACGCCCGAGGACGCCAGCGCGAGGACCACGTCGCCCGCGCGGACCCTGTCGCGGCCGAGCATCCTGTCGGCCTCCACCACCCCGGTGGCGGCGCCCGCGAGGTCGTACTCGCCGGCCTCCATGGCGCCGGGGTGCTCGGCGGTCTCCCCGCCGACGAGGGCGCAGCCCGCGAGGCGGCAGCCCTCGGCGACGCCGCCCACGATCTCGGCGATCCGCTCGGGGACCACCTTGCCGCAGGCGATGTAGTCGGTCATGAACAGCGGCTCGGCGCCGCAGACCACCAGGTCGTCGACGACCATGCCGACCAGGTCGATCCCGATCGTGTCGTGCTTGTCCAGCCGCTGGGCCAGCATGACCTTGGTGCCGACACCGTCGGTCGACGTGGTGAGCAGCGGTCGTCTGTACGAGAGCAGGGCCGAGGCGTCGAAGAGGCCGGCGAAGCCGCTGGCGTCGTCCACGACCTCCGGTCTGCGCGCCCGCGCGACCTTCGACTTCATCAGCTCGACGGCGCGCTCGCCCGCGTCGATGTCCACTCCGGCGGCCGCGTAGCTGGTCATGAACCCTCTCCTCGCGTGCCGAGCCCGCTCAACGCTTGGCCTCTAGCACGTACTTGCCCACGTTGTCCTGGTCGATCGGGATCGGATACTTACCGTCGAAGCAGGCGCGGCAGAGCCGGTCCTCGGGGATCGTGGTGGCCGCGGTCAGGCCCTCCAGCGAGATGTATCCGAGTGAGTCGGCGCCGAGCGAGGCGCGGATCTCCTCCACGCTGAGCGAACCGGCGATCAGCTCGGCCCGGGTGGCGAAGTCGATGCCGTAGAAGCAGGGCCAGCTGACCGGCGGGGAGGAGATCCGGACGTGCACCTCGGTGGCACCCGCCTCGCGCAGCATCTTCACGATCGCCCGCTGCGTGTTGCCCCGCACGATCGAGTCGTCCACGACCACCAGGCGCTTGCCCGCGACGACCTCCTTCAGCGGGTTGAGCTTCAGCCGGATGCCCAGCTGCCGGATCGTCTGGGACGGCTGGATGAAGGTGCGGCCCACGTAGGAATTCTTGACCAGACCTTGACCGTAGGGGATCCCGCTCTCCTCGGCGTAGCCGACGGCGGCGGGGGTGCCCGACTCGGGCGTCGGGATGACCAGGTCGGCCTCGATCGGGTGCTCGCGGGCCAGCACGCGGCCGACCTCGACGCGCGTGGTCTGCACGCCGCGCCCGGCGATCGTGGTGTCGGGGCGGGCGAGGTAGACGTACTCGAACAGGCAGCCCTTGGGCTCGGCGAGTGCGAACCTGCGCGAGCGCACACCGCGCTCGTCGATGGTGATCAGCTCGCCCGGCTCGATCTCGCGGACGAACGTGGCGCCCACGATGTCCAGCGCCGCGGTCTCCGAGGCCACCACCCAGCCGCGCTCCAGGCGTCCCAGGACCAGCGGGCGGACGCCCTGCGGGTCACGGGCCGCGTAAAGGGTCTTCTCGTCCATGAAGACGAGCGAGTAGGCGCCCCTGACCTGCGGAAGAAGTTCGGCGGCCGCGTCGTCGATCGACCGGTCGCGGTCCTGGGCCAGGAGTGCGGCCAGCACCTCGGTGTCGGTCGTCGCCCGGGTGGAGCCGGGGGAGAGCCGCCTGGACAGCTCCGGGGTGTTGATCAGGTTGCCGTTGTGGGCGAGCGCGAGCCCGCCCGACTCGGTCGAGCTCAGCGTCGGCTGCGCGTTCTCCCAGACGCTCGATCCGGTGGTCGAGTAACGGCAGTGGCCGATCGCCAGATGGCCGCGGAGGGTCCCGAGCACGGACTCGTCGAAGACCTGGGCCACCAGGCCCATGTCCTTGTAGACGAGGATCCTGCTGCCCTCGCTGACCGCGATGCCCGCGGACTCCTGGCCGCGGTGCTGCAACGCGTACAGCCCGTAGTAGGTGAGTTTGGAGACTTCCTCCCCGGGGGCCCACACTCCGAAGACGCCACATGCGTCCTTCGGAGGCCGGTCGCGGGAGTCGAGGTCATGGCTCAGATGGCCGTCGCCCTTCAGCACATGCTTCATTCTAGGTCGGCTTCTTCCCTGCTCGCACCCAGGGTCCGTTCCGTGGCATGTCGCACCCTGACCGAACGATCATCGGTGTTTTGCCGTGTCAGCCTGTTTCGTCGCCGGTCGACAGGGGAGTGTGAGATATCCGGCTTGCCCGAGCGTCGGGAGACGAGACGTGACAACACCTGTGGACCCTGTGGACCCGAACCAGCCCGGCCCGCGACGAGTGCCGCGGGACAGCGGCTCCGACCAGGAAGGGTCCGGCGCGGAGGAAACGCGGGACACCTCCGAGGAGGCGGCCGTCCCCGGCGAGCCCGAGCACGCGCCCGCCGCCCCGGAACCGGGCGCGTGGCCCGTCCCTCCCTCGAACGAACCGCCCACGTGGCGGGAGCCCGCCGCCCCGGCGAGCGGGTCCACCGGGTGGACCGAGCCTTCCGGTTCCGCCGAGCCTCCCGACAGGACTGCGTCGACCGGGTGGACGGAGATTCCCGGCAGGGCCGAGCCGCAGGGCGGGGTGCCCGGCGAGGGGGCCGTGTGGGGTTGGGGGGGGGGGGGGGGCCCCCCCCCCCCCCCCCCCCCCGACGCCGTCGGTTCCCGAGCCGTGGGAGGAGCCGGACCCGGAAACACCCGTGCCCGATCCCAACGAGCCGACCTGGAAGCCGTCCTCCATCCCCACGGAACCGCAGGTGCCGCCGCACCCGGACACGCCGACCGCTCCCGAGGTGCCCCCGCCCGACCAGGGGGGCGGCCGGCACGTCACGCCGGGCTCTTCCGGGACCCCGGGAAGTCCCGGGGCGCAGGGAACGCCGATCGGCCCGTCGCCTGAGGGGGCGCCCGAGAGGACACCCGAAGGAGCACGGGAGGGGACGTCCGGGGGAGCCGGGGAGCCCGAGGGGCAGCCCTACACGGTGCCCGGCACCACGCCGTCCGCCTACCCCGGCTGGGAGAGTGCCTCGGAGACCTCCGGCGAGTCCGGCAGGCCCGAGCCTGATCACCCCGAGGTCCCTGAGCCCTCCACCCCGCCCTCGCGCTACGAGCAGCCGGGACCGGGGTACGAGCAGCCGAGATACGGGGAGGCGCAGCAGGCCGGGCAGCCCTACGGTGGTCCGGGAGTGCCGCCACCCGGGGCCGCCCCCTCCCAGCAGCCCCATGCCGGCGCGCCGTATCCCGCACCGCAGGGCGCGCCCGGCTATCCGTATCCCGCGACCTATCCGGCGTATCCGGACGAGGGGCGCCGGTCCAGCGGGAAGCTGGGCACCGCCGCGCTCGTGCTCGGGATCGTCGCGATCCTCTCGCTCGTCGTCTGCGGCTTCGGCGTACTGGTGGCGGTCGTCGGCCTGATCATCGGCATCGTCGCGCTCGCCAAGCGGTCGGCTCCCGGCAGGGCCTGGGTGGGAATCGTGCTGAGCCTGCTCACCCTGGTGATCGCGGCGGTGTTCCTGAGCTGGGTCTACAGCAAGGTCGGCGACTGCATGAACCTGCCTCCCGAGCTCCAGCGGCGCTGCATCGAGGACAGGTTCGGCATCCAGGTGCGGCCCGCCCCGTAACGGCGGGTGGCCGGACCGGGGTTACCGCAGGGGCAGGTGGCCGGACAGGTCGGCGCGGGCGCCGCTCGCCGCGATCTTTCCCGCCGCCGTCGCCTCCGACCAGGTCAGGCCGCCGGTGGCGAGTTCCAGCCAGGTGCGCGCGTCGGTCTCCACCACGTTGGGCGGGGTGCCCCGGGTGTGCCGGGGCCCCTCCACGCACTGCACCGCCGCGTAGGGCGGGACCCGGACCTCGACGGTCCTGCCGGGGGCCGCCGTCGCGAGCTCGTCCAGCAGGTGCCGTACGGCGAAACGGGTGATGTCCCGCTCCGGGCGGACCTCCCGGGCGAAGGCTCGCAGCACCACGCTCACGCAGGCGCCGAGCAGCGCCGCGAGCCCTCCCGGCCCGTCGTAGGGTGGTTCGTCGAGGGCGCTCAGCTGGGTGTCGAGAGCGGCGCGGACCTTGGCCGGGTCGGGTTTGTGAGGTGGCACGCCCTCCATGATGCCCGCCTGAGCCGCGCCTGCGGACGACTCCGGACCCACTCGCGCCTTCCGGACGGTGTCGGAGCGGCCCGTACCGGCCACTCGTCCGGGGCGTGACGCTCACCTGAACAGCTCATTCGGACAGACGGTTCATTATCCCGGCAAACGTCGTTCACCTCAGGTTCGGTCGGCGCACGTAGCCTCCGGGCCGGAAGACCTCGCCCCTTTTTGGAGGACCCCGTGGCGAACACGTCACCGCGCCGACTGCTCCCCCTGCTCACGAGCCCGCACAAGGGAGGCCGCAGCGCGCTCACCTGCCGGTTCCGCTGCGGTGACCAGTGCGCCCACGATGTGGTGAACACCAGCGACAACACCTACTTCGGCGACGTGGTCGCCGAGGCGATGACCCGCAGGGGCATGCTGCGCGCCGGCGCCCTGGGCGCGGTCGTCGCCGGCGTCGGGCTCGGTACGGCGGCCCCCGCCCTCGCCGACCCGGACACGGACGTGAACGCGAAGACCCTCGGCGGAGGCCACGGTCCGGGCCACGGCCCCGGCCGGCAGGGCGGCCTCCGCTTCACCGCCATCGCGCCGAACACCGACGACAAGGTGACGGTCCCCTCGGGCTACCTGTCGGCGGCCGTGGTGCGCTGGGGCGACCCGGTTCTGCCCGGCGCCCCCGCGTTCGACTTCGAGAGGCAGACGGCCGCCGCGCAGGCCAAGCAGTTCGGCTACAACTGCGACTACGTCACCCTCTTCCCGATGGGGCAGCACCGGGGGCTGCTCTGGGTCAACCACGAGTACACCGACGAGAACCTCATGTTCCGCGGCTACACGGACGGCACCGCCGCGACGGAGGAGCAGATCAGGATCGCGCTGGCGGCGCACGGCGGTTCGGTGGTCGAGATCGAGCGGGTGAAGAACTCCGGCCAGTGGAAGCTGGTCACCAAGGGCGCTCGCCGTTACAACCGCCGCATCACCGTGCAGACCCCGATGAAGTTCACCGGCCCGGCGGCCGGAAGCGCCCTGCTGAAGACCGCGGCCGACCCCCGGGGCACCACGCCGATCGGCATGCTGAACAACTGCGCGGGCGGCACCACGCCGTGGGGCACGGTGCTCAGCGGCGAGGAGAACTTCAACCAGTACTTCGTCAACGGCAACGGCGTGCCCGAGGCGCAAAAGCCGTACCTCGCCCGGTACGGGGTGAGCACCACCGCGGGCATCCCGAGCGGCAACCGCAGGTTCGACCGGGTCGAGGAGCGCTTCGACCTGGCCAAGCACCCGAACGAGATCAACCGCACCGGCTGGATCGTGGAGATCGACCCGTTCGACCCCGACTCCGCCCCGATCAAGCGCACCGCCCTGGGCAGGATGGCCCACGAGGGCGCCACCACCTCCCTCGCCGCCGACGGCCGGGTGGTCGCCTACATGGGCGACGACTCCCGGTTCGAGTACGTCTACAAGTTCGTCTCCCGGCAGCGCTACGTCCAGGGCTTCGACCGGCACAACCGGACCCTGCTGGACGACGGCACGCTGTACGTGGCGAAGTTCACCGGCGACAGCCCGGCCGCCGAGATCGACGGCACCGGCACGCTTCCCGCCGACGGGCAGTTCGACGGTTCGGGCGAGTGGATCCCGCTCGTCACCGGCAAGGTCTCGCACGTTCCCGGGATGACGGCCGAGGAGGTGCTCGTCTACACGCGTACGGCGGCCGACAAGGTCGGCGCGACGAAGATGGACCGTCCCGAGGACGTGGAGCGCAACCCCGTCACCGGCGGCGTCTACGTGGCCCTGACGAACAACACCAACCGGACCCCGGCCCAGGTGGACGAGGCGAACCCGCGTCCGGCCAACAAGCACGGCCACGTCCTGGAGATCGTCGAACGGCGCGACGACGCCGGGGCCACCACCTTCGCCTGGTCCCTGCCCCTGGTCTGCGGAGACCCGAACGACCCGGCGACCTACTTCGCGGGGTTCGACAAGACCAAGGTCTCGGCGATCTCCTGCCCCGACAACGTCGCCTTCGACGCGGACGGCAATCTCTGGATCGCCACCGACGGCAGCCAGCTCGGCGCCAACGACGGCCTGTTCGTCATGCCGGTCCGCGGTCCCGAGCGCGGCCATCTGAAGCAGTTCCTGAGCGTGCCCGTCGGCGCCGAGACCTGCGGCCCGCTGGTCAGCGAGGACCAGCGCAGCGTCTTCGTCGCCGTACAGCACCCCGGTGAGACCAACGGCGCCACCCCTGAGGCCCCCAGCAGCCGCTGGCCCGACGGCGGCACCTCCCAGCCCCGCCCGTCGGTCGTGGTCGCCTGGCACGCGAAGGGCGACAAGATCGGCTCCTGACCAGGCCGCCGGCCCGCGCCCCTCGGGAGGGGCGCGGGCCGGTGCCGTTCCAGATGTGCGGTCTCGGTAGGCGGGAGCCTCCCTAGCCCACCGGTACGGCCGGACGCTCCTCGGCGGCCATGGGCGGGTTCGCGGTCCGGGAGGCCCGCAGGGAGAGCAGGCTGACCGGCACGCCCACCAGCACGATGGCCGCGGCGACGACCAGTGTGTACCGGTACGCGTCCAGGAAGGCGGTCAGCTGTCCCGCTCCCTCGGCCAGGAGCGAGGACTGCCGCGCGTTGAGGATCGCTCCCAGGACCGTGATCCCGAGCAGGCCGAAGACCTCGCGAGAGACGTTCAGCACCCCCGAGGCGACTCCCGTCCTGTCGGCGGGTAGCGCGCCGAGGATCGCCGTGGTGAGCGGCACCAGCATGCCGCCGCCCAGTCCGTATACCAGGAACCACGGCAGCAGGTCGCCGAACGCCCCGTCCTCCCCGATGAACGAGATCCCGAACACCGACACGGCCATCAGCAGGAGCCCGGTCGCCACGGTCCGCGCGGTGCCCAGGACCCTGGCCAGCCTCGGGGCGAGGACGGCGGTGACGGCCATCGTCAGCGCCATCGGCACGAACGCGGCCCCGGCCTCGATCGGCGAGAAGCCCAGCGCGTTCTGCAGGTACAGCGCGGTGAAGAAATAGATCCCGAACACCCCGAAGGACCACAGGCCCATCGACAGCGTGCCCCCGCTGAACACCCGCGACCGGAACAGCGACAGGTCGATCATCGGCTCCCGGCTCCTGAGTTCGATCGTCACGAAGGCCGACGCCGATACGGCCGCGACCCCGAAGGCGCCCAGGATCTCCGGCGAGGTCCATCCGGCACCCGCGCCCTCGATGAGCGCGTACGTCAGCGCGAACAGCGTCAGGCTCGATGTCACCAGGCCCGGGACGTCGAGGCCGCGCCGTACGGTCTCCTGCGGGGCCGTCCTGATCGCCCAAAGAGCGAGGCCGAGCGTCACGGCCCCGATCGGCACGTTGATCAGGTAGATCCAGCCCCAGTGCCAGCGTTCGCTGATCAACCCGCCGGTCAGCGGGCCGAGGGCGAGGGCCAGCGCGCCGATCGCGCTCCACAGGCCGACCGCCGTGGCGCGTTCCCTGCCGTCGGGGAAGATCGAGGTGAGCAGTGCCAGCGCCGTGGGGGTGAGGAAGGCCGCCCCCACACCCTGCACCGCCCTGGTGGCGATCAACACGCCGCCGTCGGTGGCCATCCCGGCCGCGAACGACGCCACGGTGAACACGACGAGGCCGATCAGGAAGACGCGCCGCCGCCCGAAGACGTCGGCCAGGCGCCCGCCGACGAGCATCAGCCCGGCGAACACCAGGATGTAGCCGCTCACGATCCATTCCAGCCCGGAGATGCTCAGCCCGAGGTCACGCTGGATCGTCGGCAGCGCCACGTTCACCACGTTGTTGTCGAGATATGTCATGAAAGTGGCCAGTGAGATCGCTCCCAGCGCCCACCACCTGCGGGTGTCCGTCATTCCCCGTCCTCTACGTTGTACTTATACGTCGTACATGTACGGCGTACAGTGGAACCCGTACGGCGTATAGTTGTCAAGCGTGATGGGGAAACTGACCCGTGAAGCGGTCGTCGAGCAGGCGCTGGAGATCGGCGACGCCGAAGGACTGCCGGCGGTGACCATCCGGAGACTCGCCCAGGAGCTGGGCGTCACCCCGATGGCGCTCTACTGGCACTTCAAGAACAAGGAGCAGCTGACCGTCGGCATGGCGGACCACCTGATCGAGGACTTCGTGATCGAGGGGGGCTACACGGGCCCGTGGCAGGAAGGGCTCCGCGAGCTCGTCGCGGGCCTGGTCAGGGTGCTCCGGCGCCACCCGTGCGCGGCGGACGTGCTGGACGCGGTGGACCACACGGAGGTGCCCACCTTCCTGGAGGTCTGGGACACGACCCTCGGTCTCGCCAAGCGCGGCGGGTTCTCCCCCGAGGAGAGCTGCATGATCTCCCAGTATCTGCTCAGCGGAGCGATCGCGCTGGCGGCGGGGCCGGGGCGGCATTCCCCTCCCGGGGTCTCCGAGCAGGAGGCGGCCGAGCGGATGCGCCTCAAGCGGCTCAGGCTCCAGTCGTTGCCGCCGGACGTCTACCCGCACATCGTGGAGATGGCCGTTCCCCTCTCCGAGGGCGGGGATCCCGACCTCTACGACACCTTCGGCGTCGACGTCCTCATCTCCGGCATCGAGCTGCTTTCCGCCCGTTCAGGAGGGCGCTGACCTCGCGCGTCCCGGGCGGCGGGGACGGGCGAGGGCGGCCGTGAGGGCACCGGTGAGCGCGACGGCGAACAGGACGGCGTAGGTCCGCTGGAAGCCGGCCATCAGGTGCTCGACGGCGACGGGGGAGAGGCGCGACAGCGTGCCCGCGTAGACCTGGCCGCGCAGCTCGGCACTGACCGAGCCGGTCAGGACGCTGAGCGTGAGGGCGACGCTCAGCACGATCCCGACGTTCATGATCATGAGTCGGAAGCCGTTCACCACGCCCAGGCTCCCCGCGGGCAGGGCGGACATGACCTGGGTCGTGTTGCCGGTCATGAAGGTGCCGCTGCCGCAGCCGCACAGGAACAGGCCCACCGCGATGATCCAGTACGGTGTGGCGGGGGCGGTGTTCAGCAGCAGGACGCCCAGCCCGGTCGCGCTCAGCAGGGTGCCGCCCACCGAGAGCGCGTACGGCCTGATGCGGCGGCCGAGGGCGCCGGTGATCGGGGAGGCGAGGGCCATGCCGATCGGGACGGGAAGCACGCCCAGGGCCGCGGTGACGGCGTCGAGGCCCCTGGCGGCCTGGAAGTAGAGGGCGACCAGCAGGATCAGCGCGGAGCGCGCCAGCGCGTTGCAGAAGGAGGCGAGGTTGGCGAAGGCGAGCACGCGCTCGCCGAACAGCCCCACGTCGAGTACGGGATGCGAGGCCCGGCGCTCCACCACGACCAGCGCCGGCACCAGTACCGCCGCGATCGCCGCGCCGACGATCACCACGGGGCTCGACAGGCCGCGCGACCCCGCCTCGGACAGCGCGATCAGGGCCGCGGAGAGGGCGGCGAACACGATCAGGTTGCCGAGCGCGTCCACCGGCCGGCGCGCCCCCCGCGAGACGTGGCGGAGCGTGAACGCGCCCCAGACGAGGGCGATCAGCCCCGCGGGCACGTTCATCCAGAAGACCCACTGCCAGCCCGCGGTGTCGGCGATGAGGCCGCCGAGGGTGGGACCGGCGAGCTGGGCGACCGAGAGGGTGCCGATGTAGACGCCCATGCCCTGGCTGAGCCGGTCGCGAGGGAAGGCGTCGGTGATGATCACGGTGCCGTTGGCGAGGATCATCGCGGCACCGATCGCCTGCACCACGCGCATCGCGATCAGGAACCAGATCCCCGGCGACAGCCCGGCCAGCAGTGACCCCACGGTGAACAGGACGAACCCCGCGAGGTAGATCTCCCGGCGCCCGAGCAGGTCGGCCACCCTGCCGAAGAACACCAGCGTCGCGGTGTTGACGAGCAGGAAGGCGAGCAGCACCCAGCCCGCGGAGAACGCGTCGGCGTGGAAGTGCCTGACCACGGTGGGAAGCGCCACGTTCAGGGTGCTGCCGGAGATGCCGATCAAGACCAGGCCGAGGCTGGTGACCGAGCAGACCCGCCATGCGTAGCGGAGCTTAGATGTGTATTCGGGGGATCCGGGTAGGTCTTGGGGGATTGCGACCATACCTACCAGTCTGACGTACGTTGTACCTCGCCCCTTGGGGCCCTCAGCGGGCCCGTTTGCGCAGGCCCTCCATGTCGTGGATGATCACGCGGCGCCGGCCCGTCTCGATCAGCCCGCGATCGCGCAGGGAGCGCAGCGCCTTGCTGACCGCCTCGCGGGAGGCCCCGGTCCAGCCGGCGAGCTCGTCCTGGGAGAGGGGCAGCGCCACCCGCACCCCGCCGTTGTCCGGCTCGCCGTACCGCTCGGCCAGCTCCACCAGCCGGGTGGCCACCCGGCCCGTGGTGTCGAACGCGCCGTACTCGATGCGCTTGCGGTCGGAGTCGCGCATCTTGCCGATCACCATCCGCATCAGCAGTACGGCGACCCTCCCGTGGTCGCGCAGGTACGAGGAGAAGTCGCGGACCGTGATCCCCTCCACGGGTTCGAGGGCGGTGACCGTGGCGGACCTGGGCAGCCCGTCGATCGCCGCGAACTCGCCGAGCAGCGCACCGGGTCCTCGTACCGCGAGGACCACCTCACTGCCGACCGCGGTGTGCGAGGAGACCTTGACGCGGCCGGAGGTGAGGACGAGCACCCAGTCGCTCTCGTCGCCCTCGGTGCACACCGTGTCACCCCTGTCCCAGCGCCGGGGCCTCCCGGCGGCGTACAGGGCCTTCACCTCGTCTTCCGTGAGCAACGTGATGAATTCGCCCGGTTCGGGGGAAGAAATCATGACCACCTCCTGGCGACTTCGATTGTGTGCGCGCCGCTCTCGCGGCGAAAGGTACTTTTACCTGAGACCGGACAGTACGTAGGCATGGACGGGTTGCGCCCTTCCCTTGAGGCTGAGCGGGCCCAGCGATCGGGTCTCGGCCCGGGAGCCGATCAGGTCGAGGGTGCTCTGGCCGATCACGACGCTGCCCGGCTCGGCGATCCCCTCAAGCCGGGCGGCCACGTTGACGCAGTCGCCCATCGCGTTGAAACCGCGCAACTCGGGGCTGCCGATGTTTCCGACGAGCGCCTCACCGGTGTTGATCCCAATTCTGAAGCGAGGATATCCGGGCATTCCCTCCGCGATCTCCTCGGCGGCCCGCTGCATCGCGAGGCCGGCCCGCACCGCGGCGAGGGCGTGGTCCTCCTGCCGGGCCGGGGCGTTGAACAGCGCGAGCAGCGCGTCACCCACGAACTGCACGATCGTGCCGCCGTTGCCGAGCACGATGGGCACGGCCGCGGTGTGGTAGCGGTTCAGCATCTCGACGATCTCGCCGGGCGCCACCCGCTCGGAGAAGCTCGTGAAGCCCTTCAGGTCGGCGAAGAGCGCGGTGAGCTCCACCAGCTCGCCGCCGAGCGCCGCGGTCTGGGGGTCGGCGAGCAGCGACTGGGCCACGTCCGGTGACATGTACTGCCGGAAGAGGGTCTCCAGCTCGCTGTAGAGCCGGGCGTTCTCCAGGGAGATGGACATCTGGCCGGCGAGCGTGGCGGCGAGCGCCTCGTCCTGCGGGGTCCTGCCGACCGGCACCTCGATCGCCCCGGCGAGCCTGCCCTTCACCATCAGCGGGTGGACGACCTTCCCCTCCAGCCGGATCGGCCGGTCCTCGGGGAAGTCCCGCCGGCCGTACTCCGTGGAGTTCACGGTGACCCGGCCGTTGTCGACCAGCTTGATCCGCACGTCCCCGTACGCCTGTCGGACGCGGTCGAGACCCTGGGCGAGCATCTCCTTCTCCGGCAGGCCCACCCGGGCCTGCCTGCCGATGTCGGCCAGCGCCGCGAGCCGGTCGCTCAGCTCCCGCTCGTTGGCGAGCGCCTCACCCGCCCGGTCGAGCACCGCCGCCTGCGACTCGGTGAGCCCGAACTTGCCCGCCAGCCGGTCCGCGATCGGGACCCTGCTCTCCTCCCCGCGCCGCAGGTGGCCGACGAGCTCCTCCAGGGCGGCCTCGTAGTCGGCCCTGATCCTGCGGACCGTCGCCGACAGCGCCACCGAGTCGAACAGCCCCGCGCTGGTGCCCTCCCGCCGGAACTGCAGGTAGGCGCTGTAGGCGACGAAGACGAACGCGGTGGTCAGCAGCGCGTGCCACAGCCACCACGACAGGTGCCAGTTGCGGTGGGACAACCCCGCGACCAGCGCCTCGGCGAGGAGCGCGTACGCGGTGACCAGGCTGATCAGCACGACCGCCGGGCGCCTGCGGTGCAGCTGGAACATCATCGCCGACGCCGCCGCGAACAGGGCCACCCCGACCCACTCCAGCCCGCCCAGGCCCGTCCCCATGGGAGGCGAGCCGCTGAGCGGGGTGAGGTCCGGCACCAGGCAGGCCACCCCCCACCCGATGATCAGGGCGGCGAGTCCCCCGCGCAGCCACATCTGGTTTCTCAGCACGGCCTCGGCCGCCCGCTCGCCCAGGGGCAGCGCCGACGCGAACGCGAACACCGAGGCGACGAGAAGACCGACCGGATGGGAGAGGTCGAAGCCGTAGCTCGTGCCCTCCAGGATGATCCCCGGCGTGGTCAGCCCGTGCACCAGGAACGACCCCGCGCCGCTCAGGAAGACCAGGGAGACCAGCAGCAGGCGGGCGTCCGAGCGCCGGGCCGACGCCTCGCCGACCATGAGCCCCAGGACCAGGTTGATCCCGGCGATGGTGATGATCAGCCAGAAATGACTGGGGTTGTCCTGCAACACGATGTTCAGGTCGGGCTCGGCGAGCAGCAGCCAGAGCCCGAGCATCGGCAGCGCCAGATGCAGCGCCCACACCACGGTGCGGATCGGCTGGGTCGCCGGTGGAAGGTACGGTTCCCGCCGGGCGCGGTTTTTCGCGTCTTCCGCGACCGCGTCTGTCGGGTTGATGGTCGGCACGGTGGCCTCCGCGTCTGGAGAACCCTGTCGGTTCCCTGTCTTTGTTCGTCCGCGCCCAGCGGGCGGGTTCCCCCGAACGGCCCGATTATCCCGTACGCGGCAGGTGTCGGCAGGCGAGTCGAACGGCAGGGTTTCGAGGCCTAAGCGTGATGTTTGGCGTGCCAACCCTTGGAACGCTTGAAACGTGTACTACGTGTACCTCTTCAATCACACCAGGCTCTGGTGTCGCAGAAAGGAAGCCCAGTGGCTATCAGGTTGCCGGGCGGACGCTCGCTCGCCGCCGTCACCGTTGGCGTGCTCGTAGGAACGCTGTTCACCGCGGGCGGCAGTGCCGTCGCCTCGTCGGCGGGCGCGGAGATTCACGCGTGCGTTCACAAGCAGACGCGCTACACCCGGATCGTCAACGCGACGGCCAAGTGCAGGACGACCGAGATCCGGATCAGGTGGGGGCAGCAGGGCGAGGCTCAGCAGCAGGGCATCGCCAGCGCCGGCCCGCAGGGCGAGCGCGGTCCGCAGGGCCTCAAGGGCGACGCCGGACCGCAGGGCCCGCAGGGTCCGCAGGGGCTGCGCGGTCTTCCCGGCAAGAACGGCGCCACCGGCCCGCAGGGTCCCAAGGGCGAGGCCGGACCGCAGGGCCCGAAGGGTGAGGACGGCAAGGACGGCGCCACCGGCCCGCAGGGCCCGAAGGGCGACGCCGGGGCCCAGGGCCCGAAGGGCGCCGACGGCAAGGACGGCCTTCCGGGCAAGAACGGTGTGGACGGTAAGCCCGGTCTCCCCGGCAAGGACGGCAAGGACGGCCGGAACGGCTACAACGGTAAGGACGGTAAGGACGGTCTCCCCGGCAAGCCCGGTGCGGACGGCAAGCCCGGTCTTCCCGGTAAGGACGGTGCGGACGGCAAGCCCGGTCTTCCCGGTAAGGACGGTGCGGACGGCAAGCCCGGTCTTCCCGGTAAGGACGGAGCCGACGGCAAGGACGGTGCCAAGGGCGCTCAGGGTCCGGCCGGTCCCGCAGGTCCCGCGGGTCCTGCCGGTCCCGCAGGTAAGGACGGCAAGGACGGCAAGGGCGCTGTCCCGACCATCACCACCGTGACCGGGTCGTTCAGCTTCAGCGGTCAGGGTGGAAACCAGAGTGTGAGCTGTGGTTCGGGCAAGGTCGTCACGGGCGGTGGCTTCAGCAGCAACGGTGGCGGCGGCGGCAGCGCTTCCGCTCAGATCTACACGAGCGCGCCCTCCAGCAACGGCTGGACCGTGGCCGGCAAGAACGCCAGCGGCACCGTCTACGCGCTCTGCATGAGCGCCTCCTGATCTTCGGCGGCACTCCACGGCACGTGAGAGATCCCGGACGGTTGTCAGGATCTCTCACCTGCCGTGGAACGCGGACGGCCGCGCGATCCACCGTGTGATGCCACGGTGGCGGTCACGGAAGAGGAATCCTCGTGCCCGGGCGCCGTCCTCGTGATCCGTCCGGTCGCCCGACCCGTCTTCACGGGAGCGCGACCCACGTGATCCTTCCGACCCGTTTTCGCGGGAACGCGAAGGGCGGGCGGCGCGGTGGGGACTCACCGTCCTCACCGCGCCGCCTCCCGGCGCCGACCGTGTGATCCACATAGATCGGCCGGGCCCCTCACCGTCACCACGACGGTGAGGGGCCCGGCCTCCCAAAACCCCTGAGATTCCCGAGATGCTTGGGATCTCGTACGAGGATCAGCCGAAGATGCCCGGCAGGGTGGACGTGTGGGTCTCCCTGAGCTCGGCGACCGGGATCTCCAGGACGCCCTCCACCTTCAGCGCGTCGCCACCGGTGGTGCCCAGGCCGTAGCAGGGCACGTCGCGGGCCGCGCACAGCTGCGCGAAGGCGTCGAACGACTCCGGCGCGACGGTCACCAGCGCGCGGGCCGACGACTCGCTGAACAGGTCGACGAACGCGTCGTCGCCCGTCAAGGAGACCTCACAGCCCACGCCCTGGGCGATGCACGCCTCGGCGAGGGCGATGGCGAGCCCGCCGTCCGACAGGTCGTGAGAACCGGTGAGCAACCCCTGTGAGGCGGCCTCCGTCAGGACGAGGGCGAGGTCGCGCTCCGACTCCAGTCGCGCCACGGGCGGCAGGCCGCCGAGGTGGCCGTGGGCCACGTGCGCCCACTCCGAGCCGCCGAACTCCTCCTCGGTCTCGCCGAGCAGGACGATCCTGTCGCCGTCGCCGGTGAAGCCGCTGCGAACCCGCGAGGCCACGTCGTCGATGACGCCCAGCACGCCGACGACCGGCGTCGGGTGGATCGGCACGGATCCCGTCTGGTTGTAGAACGAGACGTTGCCGCCGGTCACCGGGACGCCGAGGGTCTTGCAGGCGTCGGCGAGACCGCGCACGGCCTCGGAGAACTGCCACATGACCTCGGGGTCCTCGGGGGAGCCGAAGTTGAGGCAGTTCGTCACCGCGAGCGGCGTCGCGCCGGTCACGGCCACGTTCCGGTACGCCTCGGAGAGGGCGAGCTGTGCCCCCGCGTACGGGTCGAGGCGGGTGTAGCGGCCGTTGCCGTCGGTGGCGAGCGCGATGCCCCTGGTCGTCTCCTCGGCGCCGGGCATCGCCTCGCTGATGCGCAGTACGCCCGCGTCGGCGGGCTGGGCCAGCACGGTGTTGCCGCGGACGTACCGGTCGTACTGGGAGGTGACCCACTCCTTGGACGCGAGGTTCGGCGAGCCGAGGAGTTCGAGCAGCGTCGCGCGCAGGTCGGTGGGGCGGGCGAGACGGCCGGGGACGTCGCCGTTCAGCGCGACCTGGCCGGCGGGCTCGTGGAACGGCCGCTCGTAGACCGGGCCCTCGTCGGCCGCGGTGCCCGGCGGGATGTCGACGATGGTCTCGCCGTGCCAGGTCATCACGAGACGGCTGGAGTCGGTGACCTCGCCGATCACGGTCGCGGGGATGTCCCACTTCGCGCAGATCGCCATGAAGGCATCGATGTCGTCGGGGGTGACGACCGCCATCATGCGCTCCTGCGACTCGCTCATCAGGATCTCCTCGGGCCGCAGCGAGGGATCGCGCAGCGGTACGAGGTCGAGCCTGACGTCCATGCCGCCGGTGCCCTTGGCCGCGAGCTCGGTGGTCGCGCAGGAGACGCCGGCGGCGCCGAGGTCCTGGATGCCGACGACCACGTCCGCCTGGTACAGCTCCAGGCAGCACTCGATCAGCAGCTTCTCCATGAAGGGGTCGCCGACCTGGACGCTGGGGCGCTTGGCCTGCGACTCGTCCTCGAACGTGGCCGAGGCGAGCACGGACGCGCCGCCGATGCCGTCGGGGCCGGTGAGGGCGCCGAACAGGACGACCTTGTTGCCGGGCCCCGGCGCCACCGCGAGCTTGATCTGGTCCTTGCGCAGCAGGCCGACGCACAGGGCGTTGACCAGCGGGTTGCCGATGTAGCAGGGGTCGAAGACGACCTCGCCGCCGATGTTGGGCAGGCCCAGGCAGTTGCCGTAGTGGCTGATGCCCTCGACCACGCCGGGCAGCACCCGGCGGGTGTCGTGGGCGTCGGCCGCGCCGAAACGGAGCGCGTCCATCACCGCGATCGGCCGGGCGCCCATCGACATGATGTCGCGGACGATGCCGCCGACGCCGGTCGCCGCGCCCTGGTGAGGCTCGACATAGGACGGGTGGTTGTGCGACTCGATCTTGAAGGTGGCGGCCCAGCCGTCGCCGATGTCCACGACCCCGGCGTTCTCCCCCATCCCGACGAGCAGCGCCTCCGACGCGGGGGCCTTGGTGCCGAACTGGCGCAGGTGCACCTTGGACGACTTGTAGGAGCAGTGCTCGCTCCACATGACGCTGTAGATGGCGAGCTCGGAGCCGGTGGGCCGGCGGCCGAGGATCTGGCGGACCCGCTCGTACTCGTCGAGCTTCATGCCCAGCTCGGCGTACGGCTGGCGCTCGTCCGGGGTGTCCTCGGCCCGCTTGACGGTGTCGAGACTCATGCGTTCACCAGATTCTTCAGGATCGAGGAGAAGAAGCCGCGGCCGTCGATGCTCGGGGCGCCGGTGAGGTCCTCGACGGCGTGCTCGGGGTGCGGCATGAGCCCGACGATGTTTCCGGCCTCGTTGCGGATGCCCGCGATGTCGTTCAGGGAGCCGTTGGGGTTGCCGCCCGCGTACCTGAAGACGACCTGTCCGCCCGCCTCCAAGGCGCTCAGGGTCGCCTCGTCGGCGACGTAGCGGCCCTCGCCGTGCTTGATCGGCAGCACGATCTCCTGACCCTCGGTGAAGTCGGAGGTCCAGGGGGTGGCGGTGTTCTCGACCCGGATGCCCTGGTCGCGGCAGACGTAGTGCAGCCCGGCGTTGCGCATCAGCGCCCCGGGCAGCAGGTGGGCCTCGCAGAGGATCTGGAAGCCGTTGCAGGTGCCGAGCACCGGCAGCCCGGCCCTGGCGGCGGGGATCAGCTCCTCCATCAGCGGCGCGAACCTGGAGATGGCCCCGCAGCGCAGGTAGTCTCCGTAGGAGAATCCGCCGGGCAGGAAGACCGCGTCGACTCCCTTGAGGTCGGGGTCGGCGTGCCACAGCGGGACGGCCTCGCCGCCCGCGTGGCGCACGGCGCGAGCCGCGTCCTGATCGTCGAGAGTTCCGGGAAAAGTGACCACGCCCACGCGGGCAGCACTCATCGTGTTCCTTTCAGCGCGGAGACCCTGCCTTCGGCTTCAGCCGTGGGGGAAGAAGTCAAGACAGCGTTCCCCTCCACAAACGAGCACCGCGCCGGCGTCTCACACACTCGGACGTCGGTCCGCGGCGGTGCTCCCAGGTTATCCGCTCCCGGTGGGAGCTCAGCCGCGGAGTGTCCGATCGCACAGCTCAGCGGGCGGTGGCCGGGTTCGTACGGCCTCGGGTGCGCGGCCGGGCGGGCCTTCAGACGGCGGCGAGCATCCGGTCGCGGAGGTGGGCGGCGTCGTGGTCCCAGTCGAGGTGCTTGCACAGGTGCACGACGGTCCCGCGGCCGGGAGTGATGTCGAAGGAGATCTCGTCGACCACGGCCTGCATGATCAGCAGGCCCCTGCCGTTCTCGGCGTCGGTCGGCGGGTAGTGCTCGGGCACCCGGACGAGGCCCTGGCCCCGGTCGATGATGCGGACGTCGCAGCGGCCGTGGCCGATGGCGGTCTCGACCTCGTAGCGGGTGGCCGGACCTCCGTGTCTCACGGCGTTGGCGCACGCCTCGGTCACCGCCAGCAGGATGTCGGAGACGCAGTCTTCCGTGACGCCGAGCGAGCGCAGGGAGTCACCGAGCGCCCTGCGGACCATCGGTATACCGACGGCCTGTCGTGGCAGAGCCAGCGAGAACTCCATGTCCACCGGTTTCCTCCCGGGGTCAGACGTCACCTTGTGAAGGCTTCCCTGCAGAATCCGGGCTAACCGCAAAATAACCGTAATGTTATTGACTGGTGGTCAAGCCGTGGGATTGCTCCGCCCCTAAAGCCGGATATAACCGGATTTGTGCAGTCGATCTGCGTGGAGTGACGGCCTAGGACTCGACGGTGACGGTGTAGTCCTCGATCACCGTGTTGGCGAGGAGGGTCTCGGCCATTTTTCGGACGTCCGCAATTGCCGCCTCGTCGGCGGGCCCTTCGAGCTCCACCTCGAATCGCTTGCCCTGCCGTACCGCTGAGACACCCGCGAAGCCGAGCCGCGGCAGTGCACGGGCGATCGCCTGCCCCTGCGCGTCGAGAATCTCGGGCTTCAGCATGACGTCGACGATGACGCGCGCCACGGTGTTCCTCCTGGTTGAGACGGGGACGGTCCGGCGCCTCAAGAGTAACGGGCTCCGGCCGCGCTCCGGTGCGGGGGCCGGACCCAGGGATCCCGCGCGAGAGGTCACGGACGGTGAACGGCCGCGGATCTCGCGGATGAAGGGACCCGGCGGCGGGTGACACCCCTGGATCCCCGACGTGGCAGGCGATACGCCGGATCTCGCGTGGAGGTACGGGCGGGTGAAAGGGGACGCGCGGGGAACGGGGAGCATATGGACGTCGAGGCAGGTCTTGCGCACAGGTATGTGACCTCTGCCACGATGGCCACAAGCGCGGACGAACCACCACCAGAAGGGTCGAACGCGTCGCGAATCGGCCGGACGACGGTGGAGAACCCATCCAGACGGCCCCGAGCACACAGGAGTGGCACGTGACAGCCGACGCCTCTCGTGGTGCGGAAGCACCTCCGGAGCTCATCCAGCTGCTGACCCCCGAGGGAGAACGGGTCGAGCATCCCGACTACGACATAGATCTGACACCCGAGGAGATCCGCGGGCTCTACCGGGACCTGGTCCTGGTCCGCCGCGTCGACCTGGAGGCCGTCGCACTGCAACGCCAGGGCGAGCTGGGGCTCTGGGCCTCGTTGCTCGGGCAGGAGGCCGCGCAGATCGGCTCCGGCCGGGCGCTGACCGAGGCCGACATGGCCTTCCCGACCTACCGCGAGCACGGGGTGGCCTGGTGCAGGGGGGTCGACCCGGTCAACCTGCTCGGCCTGTTCCGCGGCGTCAACCACGGAGGCTGGGACCCCGCCGAGCACAACTTCCACCTCTACACCATCGTGATCGGCAGCCAGACCCTGCACGCGGTCGGCTACGCGATGGGTATCCAGCGCGACGGCGCCGAGGCCGCGAGCATCGTCTACTTCGGCGACGGCGCCACCTCCCAGGGGGACGTGAACGAGTCGTTCATCTGGGCGTCGGTGTTCAACGCGCCGGTGGTGTTCTTCTGCCAGAACAACCAGTGGGCGATCTCGGAACCGCTGGAGAAGCAGTCGCGCATCCCCCTGTACCGCAGGGCGAGCGGGTTCGGGTTCCCCGGCGTCCGTGTCGACGGCAACGACGTCCTCGCCTGCCTCGCCGTCACCCGCAAGGCGCTCGCCGACGCCAGGTCCGGGCAGGGGCCCATGCTGATCGAGGCCTTCACCTACCGGATGGGCGCCCACACCACCTCCGACGACCCGACCCGCTACCGGGTGGCCGCCGAACTGGAGGCGTGGAAGCTCAAGGACCCGATCGAGCGGGTCAGGGCCTACATGTTCAAGAACCAGCTCGCTGACCAGGAGTTCTTCGACGCGGTCGACGCCGAGGCCGACGAGCTGGGACGTGACGTCCGCAAACGCTGTCTCGAACTGCCCGACCCAGAACCGTCGGCCATCTTCGACCACGTCTACGCCGAGCGGCACTCCCTGATCGACGCCGAGCGTGCCGAGTTCGCCACCTACCTGGAGGGGTTCGAGGCATGAGCATTCTCACGATGGCCAAGGCGCTCAACGAGGGGATGCGCAAGGCCATGGAGGACGACCCCAAGGTCCTCGTGATGGGGGAGGACGTGGGCAAGCTCGGCGGGGTGTTCCGGGTGACGGACGGCCTGCAGAAGGACTTCGGCGAGCAGCGGGTCATCGACACCCCCCTGGCCGAGTCGGGCATCGTCGGGACGGCCATCGGCCTGGCGCTGCGCGGCTACCGCCCGGTCTGCGAGATCCAGTTCGACGGGTTCGTCTTCCCCGCGGCCGACCAGATCATCACGCAGCTCGCCAAGATGCCGCTGCGCTCGCTGGGCAAGCTGAGGCTGCCGGTCGTCGTACGGATTCCGTGCGGCGGGGGCATCGGCGCGGTGGAGCACCACAGCGAGTCGCCCGAGGCCTACTTCACCCACACCGCGGGCCTGCGCGTCGTGGCCTGCTCCAACCCGGCCGACGCCTACACCATGATCCAGCAGGCGATCCGGTGCGACGACCCGGTGATCTTCTTCGAGCCCAAGCGGCGCTACTGGGAGAAGGCCGAGGTGGACGTCGACTCCTCCGGCTGGCCGCCCTTCGACGAGGCCAGGGTGGCGCGGCCGGGGACGGACCTCACCCTGCTCGCGTACGGGCCGATGGTGAAGACCTGTCTGGAGGCCGCGAAGGCGGCCGAGGAGGACGGCCGCTCCCTGGAGGTCGTCGACCTGCGCTCGCTCAACCCGCTCGACATCGCGAAGGTCACGGAGTCGGTGCGCGCGACCGGGCGCTGTGTCGTGGTGCACGAGGCGCCCGTCTTCAACGGCTTCGGCGCCGAGGTCGCCGCCCGCGTCACCGAGGAGTGTTTCTACCATTTGGAGGCCCCGGTCCTGAGGGTCGGCGGACCCTCCACCCCCTACCCGCCCTCGCGGCTCGAGGACCACTACCTGCCCGACCTGGACCGGGTCCTGCACGCCGTCGACCGCGCGTTCGCGTTCTGAGGAGGGGCGGAGAGATGAAGGAGTTCAGGCTCCCCGACGTGGGGGAGGGCCTCACCGAGGCGGAGATCGTCCGCTGGCACGTGAAGGCCGGGGAACCGGTCAAGGTCAACCAGATCATCGTGGAGATCGAGACCGCCAAGGCCGTCGTCGAGCTTCCCTGCCCGTTCGAGGGCGTGGTGGCCGCGCTGATGGCGGACGAGGGCGAGGTGGTGGACGTCGGCAGGCCGATCATCTCGGTGGACGACGGCACGGGCGCCTCTCCGGCTCCCGCCCAGACCCCCGCTCAGGCCACGGCCCCTGACGGGGCGGCGGTGCGGACGGAGGCCCTCGCCGACGACATGGTGCCGACCCCGCCGGCCGAGGTCCGGCAGCCGGTGCTGGTGGGGTACGGCGTGAAGCCGGGCACGGCCAAGCGTCGTCCCCGCAAACCGGTCTCGCCCGGCTCGTCCCCCGCGGCGGGGGCGACGCGGCCCGAGGAGGGTACGGCGGATGCGTCCACGGGGACGGCGTCCACGACGAGGGCCGCCGAGTCGGCGCCGTCCGGTGTGAACGGTCCGGCTCGTCCCGGTATGAACGGTCCTGTCTCGTCCGGTGTGAACGGTCCTGGTCCGGCCGGTCCCGGGGTGGCCGGTCCCGGCGCGGGTCCGGTCTCGTCACCGGGGAAGATCGCGGTTCTGGCGAAACCCCCGGTGCGGAAGCTCGCCAGGGACCTGGGGGTCGACCTGGCCTCCCTGGTGGGGACGGGCCCGCACGGCTCGATCACCAGGGGTGACGTCCAGGCCGCTCTCGACGCCGCCCCCATCCTCGGGGACGCCGTCGAGACCGGGCTCACCCCCGGGAACGACGTCAGGGCACGAGTACCGGCCGCGACCTGGGAGGACGAGGAACGAATCCCGATCAAGGGGGTGCGGAAGGCGACCGCGCAGGCGATGGTGTCCTCCGCGTTCACCGCGCCACACGTGACGGAGTTCCTCCAGGTGGACATGACGGCGACCATGGACGCGGTCCGGCGTCTTCGCGGGCTGCCCGACTTCGCCGAGGTCAAGGTCTCCCCGCTGCTCATGGTCGCGAAGGCGGTGCTCGTCGCCGCCCGTCGTCACCCGATGATCAACTCTGCCTGGGACGAGGCCCGCCAGGAGATCGTGGTCAAGCACCGCGTCAACCTGGGCATCGCCGCGGCCACCCCGCGCGGCCTGCTCGTTCCCAACGTCAAGGACGCCCACCGCCTGTCGCTGCCCGACCTGGCCGTCGCCCTCGGAGCCCTCGCCGAGACCGCGAGGGCGGGCCGTACCCAGCCCGCCGACATGGCGGGGGGGACGATCACGATCACGAACGTGGGTGTCTTCGGGGTGGACGCGGGCACCCCGATCCTCAACCCGGGGGAGTCGGCGATCCTGGCCTTCGGGCAGGTGAGGGAGATGCCGTGGGTGGTGGACGGGCAGGTCGTGCCGCGCAGGGTCTGCACGCTCGCCCTCTCGTTCGACCACCGGGTGGTGGACGGGCAACTCGGCTCGCTCTTCCTGCGAGACGTCGGCGCCATGCTTGAGGACCCTCTCCGCATGCTCGCCTGGGCCTGACCCCGTGACCCCGTGACCCCGTGACGTGGTCTCCCCCTCCTCCCACGGAGGGGGAGACCACGTGCGCGTCCTCTCCCGCCGCGGTGAGAACTCCCTCCCGCGCCCGAGAGCGCGGATTTCCCGCGGCCGCGAGCGTCTCTTCCCCGCGCGGGTAAGGGCTCTTTCCCACCTGTCAGGAGGGATGGGGCCCTTCCCACATGTCCGTGAGGGCGCCTTTCCCTTCGTGCCCGTCGGGAAAGTGGGGTGGGAGAGAGAGGGGCGATATACCCCCGGTGCTCGCCTTCCCTTTCCCGGCTTCACAAGTCGATTACCTCGGTGGGAAAACGAGGGGGCGCCTCGGGAGGGTCCGTACCGAACAGCCGGGACGCGGTGCGAGCCGTCACCCGGCCGGTAATGGGAAACCCCTTTTTTCTCCTGCGGATCGATCTTTAAGGTGCGCTTCCCCGGCTCCGGCGGGGCGGCGGAGCGATGCCGGGAAGCCGAGGCGGTCTTTACTCGCGATCCGTTTGCGGCCTTTACGAATCGCTTGGCGAAACATCTTGAATGCGTGATAAATGTGGCGGTTTGTCCGGGTATGAGAGTTAGTGTCGTGATTGGTAAGCGCGACGAGCTCAATGCGAAGGGGGAAGCCATGTCTTTCAAGCAGCTCTTCCCGGCGGGCCGTTATCTGGACTGGGGAGGCGGCTGGGGGTGCTGCCGTCGCCGCCGCCGCTGTGGATGCCGCTGCGGTGGTTGCGGCGGCTGCGGAGGGTGCGGTGGCGGATGGTGGTGGTGAGCCGGATCCGGTGCTAGCGGAAACAAATGAGAGCCGGCGGGTCAACCGTCGGCTCTCATTCTCAGAGTCGCTCTCGCCCCACGGGGCGAGGGCCACCGTACGCCGTCCTCCGGTGGCACCCACGGTCTCCATCCGCAGGACCTTCCGGGAGTTCTGGTCGTACACCCGCGGCCTCCGCCGTCTGCTCGTGGCCGGTGGCGTGCTCGCCGTCGTCGCGGCCGTCTGCGAGGTCGCCGCGATCGGCCTGTTCGGGTACATCACGGACGAGGTGCTCAGCAGGCAGAACCTGGGGGCCTTCTGGCTCCCCGCCGCCGCCTGGCTAGGCCTCGCGGCCGTCGCGGGTCTGGTCTCCTTCGTGGGGTCCTACCTCACCGCCCTGGGCGGCGAACGCTTCCTGCTGAGGTTGCGCGACAGGGTGTTCGAGCACATCCAGACGCTCACGCCCGACTTCTTCGACAACCGCCGCCTGGGCGACCTGATGGCGAGGCTCACCGACGACATCGAGGCGATCGAGGAACTCGTCGGCTCCGGCCTGGTCAAACTCTTCACCACGCTCGTCAGCGTCGTCTTCTTCGCCGGTGCCGCCTTCTACATCAGATGGGACCTGGCGCTGCTGACGTTCCTGCTGGTCCCGGCCTTCCTGCTGGTCGCCAAGGGTTTCGCGAGCAGGTTCAGGATCGTGTCGGCGCGTGAGCGGCTCAGCAACGGGATCATGAACAGCGTCATCGAGGAGAGCCTGTCCAACCAGTCGCTCGTCCAGGCGTACAACCGCCAGGGCGCCGAGGCCGAGCGGCTGCACTCCGAGGGACACACCTGGATGCGGGCGAACGTGGCGCAGGCGTGGCTCTCCTCCCTGTACGGCCCCGTCGTCCAGGTCATCGAGACCGCCTGCCTCGTCATCATCCTCGGGTTCGGCGCCTGGGAGATCTCCTCGGGGCGCCTCACCATCGGCGGTCTCCTCGCCTTCGCCGCCTACCTCGCCTACCTCTACCCGGCGGTGCAGAGCCTGGGGCAGATCGCCCTCACCGTCTCCGAGGCGGCGGCGGGCTCCGACCGTGTCATCGAGATCCTGACGACCCGGCCGACCGTCGTCGATCGCGACGACGCCGTTCACCTGGGGCGCGGACGGGGCCGCATCGAGTTCCAGGGAGTCGGCTTCACCTATCCGAACAGGAGAAGACCCACGCTGCGGGACCTGTCCTTCACCGTCGAACCCGGAGAACTGGTCGTGTGCACCGGGCCGAGTGGCGTGGGCAAGTCCACGCTCGCGAAGCTGCTGCTGCGCTTCCACGACCCCACCGCGGGACGCGTCCTCCTCGACGGGATGGACCTCCGGGACCTGTCGCGCGAGTCGCTGCGTGACAACATCACCATCCTGCAGCAGGAGAGCCTGCTCTTCTCGGGGACCGTACGCGAGAACATCGCCTACGGAAGTCCCGGCGCCGACCTGGACGCCGTCGTGCGGGCCGCCGTGCTGGCGGACGTCCACGACTTCGTCACCACACTCCCCCTCGGGTACGACACTCCGATCGGGCAGCGCGGCCGGTTGGTGTCGGGCGGGCAGCGCCAGCGGATCGCCATCGCGAGGGCGATCCTGCGCGACGCTCCCGTCCTCGTCCTCGACGAGCCGATGACGGGCCTCGACGCGCCCACGGCGGCGCGGATCATGGAACCGCTCAAGAGGCTCATGGCCGGGCGCACGACCATCCTGATCACCCACGACCTCAGGTTCATCCCCGAGGCGGCCCACAAGATCGTGCTCGAAGCCGTGCCGAGACGCTCCGGCCGGATAAGGATCAAGGCCGCCGGACGCCGTCGAGGGTCCACATCGCGTCCCGCGTGATATCGGCTCCCGTGCCGTGGGGGCGCCGCCGCGTCCCGGCGCGTCTGGCCGTACGCTGGCCGGGCGCTCAGGGCACCTGGGATACCCGAGGGAAGGGAAGATCATGTTCCGGCATGTCGTGCTGTTCACCTGGACGGAAGAGGCCACCGAGGAGCAGAGGGCCAGGGTCGCCACGGAGCTCGCCAAGCTGCCCGGAGCCATCACCGAGATCCGCTCCTACACCATCGGCTCCGACGCGGGCGTGAACCCCGGCAACCACCAGTTCGCCGTCGTCGCGGACTTCGACAGCGCCGACGACTTCCTCGTCTACCGTGACCACCCGCTGCACCAGGCCGCGGTCGTCGATCACATCAAGCCGATCGTGGCCTCGCGGGCGGCGGTGCAGTTCGAGGTCTAGGACGGCACAACCCGAGACCCCCGGGGGTCCTAGACCTCCGGTGGGTGGTTCTCGCGGTGCATCAGGCGATCCTCGGACGTGTGCCCGCGCTTGGGGGACATCACGATGCTCAGCACGATCCCGACAGCGCCGACGATCATGAAGATCAGGCCGATCACGTCGATGTGCACCGCCTCGCCGAGGACGTCGGGATCGATGGCGAAGCGGAGGATGGCGCCGAGCGTGAGAAAGAAGATGCTGACCCCGACACCCATGAGTTCCTCCGGGTAAAGGCTGTACGCCAGGCAAAGAGAGAGTCCGGGATTGGTCATACCCTTTCCGGCGTGATCACACCACCGAGAAGGACCTTGTCTGCGGCGGTGGGTCCCGACGAGCCCAGCCACACCGGCACCCCGAGGGCCTCGGCCACCGCCGCGGGCCAGTCGTCGATCCCGTCGGCGTAGCGCGGCCCGGCCCCCGTCAGCGGTTCCAGAAGCCGTTCCGTCAGCCGGGCCTGCCCGTCGAGGTCGCCCGTCACGCCCACGGGAAGCTCGCCGATCTCGTACGAGACGCACATCCGCGACACCGGCGCGTCCAGGTGGGTGAGCGCGAGGGCGTCTGCCCCGCCGCAGACCGCGAGCGCGTAGCGGTGGGCCACCGCGTCGAAGTGGCCGGCGCGGAAGGGGCCCTGCCAGGGGCCGGTCCCGTTGTGGGCCTCGGGCAGCGCGAGGTCCGCGTCCTCGGTGACGAGCGGTCCCGGGCCGTGCCGCGGGGTGTAGGTCCGCAGCACGCCCAGCCGCGTGGCGGGCACCCCGTCGAGCAGTTCCAGCGCGTTGGCGAAGGTCGTCGTGCTCCAGGTGGTGTACGGATGGAAGCCGTGCCACTCGTCGAGCAGCACACCCTGGGCCCCCTCGAAGACCACGGGCCGCCTGCGCAGCAGCGCCGCCGTGAACGAGGAGCCGACCAGGATCACCCGCTCGGCGAACGCCCGGTAGGCGTCCACGCAGTCCGCCACGGGCGGCCCGCTCCCGCCGAGGGCGTCGCGGAGCGCACGCAGCTTGCGGGTGAGCCGGACAGGTTCCTCGCAGTCGCCCGCGACCGGCGCGAGATCGGGGTGCTCCAGGGCGTAGGCCATCGTCTCCCCGACGCCCATCCCGCACGACCCGTGCCGGTCCTCACCGCGCGCCAGCTCCCTGGCCCGCCCCGCCGCCACGTGGTACGGCGTGGCGAGCAGGGCGTCCCGGTCCACGGTGAGCAGGCGGAACGGGTCGGGGACGCCCAGCGCCTCCAGATGGGCCGCCTCCCCGGCCAGCGAGAGCGGATCCACGACCATGAACCTGGACAGGTGGGTCGGCACTCCTCTGAACGTGCCCGACCCGAACTGCGCGAACGTGTGGTGTCTCCCGTCGGGCAGGACGACGTTGTGCCCCGCCTGCGCGCCCCCGTTGAACCTGACGACCGCCTGGACGGGCTCGCGGGCGCAGAGCCAGTCGACGACGGTGCCTTTTCCCGCGTCGCCGTACCCGAGGTCGGTCACGATCACGTGTTCACGCATACGGCCACCCGTTCACCCTCGTCTCCCCTTCTTCTGCTTCTCTTCCGGACGAGCCGTTCTCCGGCCGGTCTCTTCAGCCGGTAGCCCTTGCCGGCCCCTCCGTCGGAACCGTTGGAGCCGTCGGTTTCCTCGGCCGGAGGCTCTTCGAAAGTCCCTGCCGGAGGCTTCTCGAAGGTTCCCGTCACCGGAGGCACCGGGACGGTCGCCTCCGTCGAGGCCCGTCGAGGCCCGTCGAGGCCCGTCGAGGCCCGTCGAGGTTCCTCCCCGGCGGGTTTCGTCCCGCCGGGGAGGAACCGTCTCCCTTCGTGGTGGCACTCCCCGCCGCTTTCGCGGTGGCCGCCGCACGGCGGGGAGGTTCTCAGAGCCGCATCACGCCGCTGTCGCCGCCCAGGTCGAGCCCGTCGGACACCACGAGGGCGCCCCGGTCGAGCTTGGCGAGGGCCTTGCCCACGGCGCTTCCGGCGTTCGAGCCGATCTCGTCGAGGTCGTCCAGACCTTCTCGCAGGTCGATGGCGTCCTCGCCGAGGCCGACGGTGAGCGCGATGGTCTCGCAGACCGCGTCCAGGTCGTCCAGCTCCAGCACGTTCTGGCCGAGCAGTTCGCGCCAGGCGGCGAGCACCCGGCCGTCCCCGGCGTAACTCGATCCGGCGGGGAGGATGTAGTAGACGTCGTAGATCCTGGTCAGCTCGGCGACGAGGTTCTTGGTCGGGATGTCGCGCTGGAGCCGCTCGCCGACCACCTTCTCGACCTCGCGCCGCTTGACCTGCGGATAGGGCAGCTCGTCGCCGATGATGAACAGGTAACCCCGGCGGCCACGCTTCTCGAAACAGTCGATCGAGGTGTGCCTGGCCATGAAGTACATCGCCAGCTCGTACGACTCGGACATCTGGCCGCCGCCCCCGCCTTCGAGCAGGATCTTGCCCAGGTGCTCGTCCATCCGGTTGTCGGACTCGAACTGGCCCACCTGAAGGGGAGCGCGGTCGCAGGTGGCGTCGCCGATCGCGCCGAAGAGGATCTGCGGGTCGGTGGCGTACCCCTTGCGGAGCAGCAGTCCGAGCAGGTCGGGCAGCTTGGTCTGGAGGGTGCGGGGCACCCCGCGCATCGAGCCGGTCACGTCGAACAGGACGGCCACGGCGAGGGAGTTGGGGTGCTCGGCGGAGTCGCGGCTCTCGCGGAGCGCGACCTTGTGCGGGTCGAGGTCGGGGTGAGCGGAGCGGGCGCCGCTGTCGCTGTAGGCGAAGGCGCTCGAACCCTTGGCCGCGCGGTAGCTCGCGGCGGCGGAGTAGACGTCGGTGGACCAGATTCCGCTTCCCACGGGGGATCTCCTCGGATCAGGTGGAACGTTCTATGAGGTCGTTCCTGAGGTCGTCAAGGTCGTTTCGAAGGTCGTTCTGGGAGTCGAAGGTTTCGAGAGTCGAAGGTTTCGAGGGTCGGAGTTTTCGAGGGTCGGAGTTTTCGAGGGTCAGAGATGGAGCGGCCGGTATTTCCTCGGCCCGTACAGGTCGTCGAGCAGCTCGTCGAGCTCTCCCAGGAGCCGCCAGGCGTCGTTCGGCGGGCTGAGCAGGCTGCCCCGGACGAAGTGCCTGACCGGGGTGGGGACGCGGTCGCCCATGAGGGCGGCCACGCAGCGGGTGGCGAGGTGGATGTCGGTGGCCGGGGTCGCGGGCTTCCTGTCCAGGACCCAGGGCGGATAGTCGTCGCGGTGCCTGGCCACCAGGGCGGTGATCGGAGTGCCGAGCGGGACCGACTGGCTCCAGTCGACGAGCACCAGGCCGTGGTCGAGCGGGTGGACGAGGACGTGGTGCCCGAACACCGCCCCGTGCACGACCCCCGCCCGGTGAGCCGCGCCGACGGCCACCAGCAGCCGCCGCCAGATCCACGCCGCGTCCCGCACGTCCAGCACCGGCCGGCGCCGCCGGACCTCCTCCAGGCTCAGGAACCCGTCCGGCACCCGGCTGATCACGTTGGCCTGCCGCTCGACCCCGTCGGACCGGTGCCGGAACGACTCCACCAGACGGGGGACGTACGGCAGGAGCAGCGGGTCGCCGTCGTGCGCGATCGTCTCCAGCGACTCCGCCTCACGGCGCATGAGGTCGTTGTCCGCGTGGCTGCGCGGGAGCTTGAGCAGCGTGTCGGTGCCGCTCTCGTAGAGCACGGCCGTCGCGCCCCGCCGGAAGACGCCCCCGATCCGGTAGGTGCCCCGCCTGGTGGTGATCACCACCTCCTTGGCCTGCTCCGAGGCTCCCTCGCGGGCCGCCCACAGCTCCGCCAGCCGGGTGAACGCCGCGGCGGCCTCCGCTCCCGGCGCGAGGTCGGGGTGGAGCAGCCTCGCGAGCCTCCGGTACGCCCGGTGGGGGGAGTCCCCGCCGAACAGGTCCTCGGGCGTGTGAGCGGCGGTCACCAGCGCGATCGCCTCGGCCGTGGTCATCGGATCTGCTCCTCCCTGGCCGGTCGCAACAGGGCGGGGTGCAGGAGCCGGGCGTCACCGGCCCGGTAGAGCTTGGCGCGCGGCCCGCCCCTGGCCCCGCCGCTCTCGGTGGTCTCGCCGGTGCTCTCCACGAAGCCGGGAACCGACAGGATCTTGCGGTGGAAGTTGCCCGCGTGCAGCTGCACCCCCCAGACCGTCTCGTAGACGCCGCGCAGCTCGGAGATCGTGAATCTCTCACCGGCGAACGCGGTGGCGAGCGGGGTGTACTCCAGCTTGCCGCGCGCCCGCTCCAGCCCGTGCGCCAGGATGCGGTCGTGGTCGAACGCGAGCTCGGGCAGCTTGTCGACCGAGTGCCAGGAGGCGTCGGCCGCGTCCGAGCCCGCCCGGGGATCGGGCAGGTCGGGGGCGAAGGCGAGGTAGGAGATCGACACGACCCTCATCCGCGGGTCACGCTCGGGCGCCCCGTAGCTGGCGAGCTGCTCGATGTGGATTCGGCCCAACGGCCCAGACAGGTCGGACAGCCCCGTCTCCTCGGCCAGCTCCCGCGCCGCGGCCTGTGGCAGGTCCTCTCCCGGCCGGATGAACCCTCCGGGTAGCGCCCACAGCCCCGCATGGGGTTGCTCGGCCCGCCTGATCAGCAGAACGCGCAACCCGCCCCCGCGAATGGTGAGCGCCACCACGTCGACCGTCACCGCGACCGCCGGGTATGCCCGAGGGTCATAGCCGGCGAGGAACTCCGATTCATCCATCCCATGTCCTTCTCAAGTTGAGACAAACTCAGTATGAGAATAACAGAGGGCTCCTGTCAACGACTTCGCGGCGATCCGTCCTCCGGGAAGCTACTGTTCGCCAGGAAGGTGAGGTGATGACCGTGACACGAGACGAAATCGACGACTTGGCCGATTACTACGACGAGCACGACACCACCGCGGAGCTGGAGCGTGCGGTTCCGCGCGAGCCGGTGCCCGCCGACGAGGTGATGATCGTCACCTCGCTGCGATTGCCGAAACCCGTGATGGACCAGGTCCGCGCGCGAGCCCAGGAGTGCGGCATGAAGCCCACCACGCTCATCAGGGAGTGGGTCGAGGCGGCGCTTGCGGGGCAGGACGCCGTCGTCCCGATCAGTGTGATCATGGCCGCGGTCGCCGAGTATCAGCACAGGCGCGCATCCTGACCGTTCCGTGCGCGGAGAAGCGGAAAACGGACGAGGGACCGGCCCCGGGAGAGCGGGGCCGGTCCCTCGTCGTGCCTGCCGCGGGAGCAGGTGATCATGCGGCCTGAACCGACGGGGATCGGGCCGGTGTCAGGCCGGGATGAGGCGGGTCAGAAGGCCTCTTCCGGCAGTTCCATCAGGTCCTGGTCCGTGGCGTCGAGCGTGCGGCGCTCGGCGGCGATGCGGGGCAGGACGGTCTGCGCGAAGAACGAGGCCGCGGAGACCTTGCCGCTGTAGAAGGCGTGGTCGCTCCCCTCGACGGTCGAATCGAGGGCGGCCAGGGCCACCTCGGCCTGGCGCAGCAGCAGCCAGCCGATCACCAGGTCGCCCAGGGCGAGCAGGAACCGGGTGGTGTTGAGACCGACCTTGTAGACCTCCTGCGGGGTCTCCAGCGAGCCGATCGCCCAGCCCGCCATCGTGTCGGCCATCGCCTTGACCTCGTCGGCGGCCTCGTCCAGGAGCTTGCGCCCCTCCTTCAGCCGCCCGTTGCCCGCCTCGGAGGCGGCGAAGGCCTTCACGTCCGCGTACAGCGAGCCGAGGGCGGCCCCCTGGTTGCGCAGGACCTTGCGGAAGAACAGGTCCAGGCCCTGGATCGCGGTGGTGCCCTCGTAGAGGGAGTCGATCTTCGCGTCCCTGATGTACTGCTCGATCGGGTAGTCCTGCAGGTAGCCGGACCCGCCCAGGGTCTGCAGCGAGCGGGCGAGCAGCTCGTACGAGCGCTCGGAGCCGACGCCCTTGACCAGCGGGAGCAGCAGGTCGTTCATCGCCTCGGCGTGCTCGTTCCTGCGGCCCTCGTGCTCGGCGAGCAGCACGTCGTCCTGGTAGGTGGCGGTGAACATGACCAGGGCGCGCATGCCCTCGGCGTACGACTTCTGGAGCATCAGCTCCCGGCGTACGTCCGGGTGATGGGTGATCGTCACGCGGGGGGCCGACTTGTCGGCCATCTGGGTGAGGTCGGCGCCCTGCACCCGCTGCCTGGCGTATTCGAGGGCGTTGAGGTAGCCGGTGGAGAGCGTGGCGATCGCCTTCGAGCCGACCATCATCCGGGCGTGCTCGATGATCATGAACATCTGCTTGATGCCCTCGTGCACCTCGCCGATGAGCGTGCCCACGGCCGGGTGCTCGCCGCCGAAGGTGAGCTCGCAGGTCGTGGAGACCTTGAGGCCCATCTTCTTCTCGACGTTGGTGACGTACACGCCGTTGCGCTCGCCGAGCTCGCCGGTCTCCAGGTCCACGTGGTACTTCGAGACCAGGAACATCGACAGGCCCTTGGTGCCGACGCCGTGGCCCTCGGGGCGGGCGAGCACGAGGTGGAAGATGTTGTCGGACAGGTCGTGCTCGGCGCTGGTGATGAAGCGCTTCACGCCCTCGATGTGCCAGGTGCCGTCGTCCTGACGCACGGCCTTCGCGCGGCCGGCGCCCACGTCGGAGCCGGCGTCCGGCTCGGTGAGGACCATGGTGGCGCCCCACTGCTTCTCGATGGCGAGCTCGGCGTAGCGCTTCTGCTCCTCGGTGCCGATCACGTGGAGCACGTGGGCGAAGGCCGGGCCGCTGGAGTACATCCAGATGGCCGGGTTGGAGCCGAGGACCATCTCGGCCAGCGCCCAGCTCACGCTGCTGGGCAGACCGGGGCCGCCGAGCTCGGCGGGGAGGCTGAGGTTGGTCCAGCCGGCGTCACGGTAGGCGGCGAAGGACTTCTTGAAGCCCTCCGGCATCGTCACCGTCCCGGTGGCGGGGTCGAACACCGGCGGGGTGCGGTCGCCCTCCTCGAAGGAGTCGGCGAGCACGCCCGTGGCGAGGCGGTTGACCTCGTCGAGCAGGCTCCGCACGACGTCCTCGTCCAGATCGGCGTAAAGACCGCTGCCCAGGATGTCCCGGCGTCCGAAGACCTCGAAGAGGTTGAACTCCAGGTCACGGACATTGCTCTTGTAGTGGCCCATGGGGTCTGCTCCTTGAAACCGGGGGATCCGGAACTTTCCATACTCGTCAGTAACGTTACCGGTAATGCTACCCGCGGGTAACCCCTAGAAAACACCCCTGACTGGGACGTTCATCACGCCTCCGTACTGCTGGAACGGTGCCCGGGCGACGCCGATCGACGGGGAGGGGAGAGCTCTTCTAGGCTCTTCCCATGGACGAGCAGTGGCGGGCCGACCTCGGGATGTGGGGCATTCCCGCGGAGATCGCGGCGAAGGCGCCGGCCGATCCCTGGGGCCACTCTCCCGCGAGATTCGCCGAGCGCACCGACCTCGCCCTCGCGGCCCCCGAGGGACCCACCCTGGCGCGGATCGCCGAGGCGCTCCCACCCGGTGGGAGCGTGCTGGACGTCGGTGCGGGGACCGGGGCCGCCTCCCTGCCGCTGGGCCGGGACCTCGGGCGGCTGATCGCGGTCGACACCTCGGAGGCGATGCTCGCCGAGCTGGCCGTCAGGGCCGAGGCGCTCGGCGTTCCCGCCCTCGTCGTCAACGGCCGCTGGCCCGACGTGGCGGCGCGGACACCGGTGGCGGACGTCGCGGTCTGCGCCCACGTCGTCTACAACGTGCCCGAACTGGCGGGATTCCTTACAGAACTCACTCGCCACGCCCGCGCCCGGGTCGTCCTGGAGCTCACCGGCCGGCACCCGATGAGCTGGCTCAACCCCCTCTGGCAGCACTTCCACGGCATCACCCGCCCCAGCGGGCCCACGGCCCACGACGTGATCGCCATCGCGGAGGGCCTCGGCCACGAGGTTCGCCACGAGCGGCGCGTGGCCCCGCTGCCCCGCTTCACCCGCCTGGAAGACCTCGCCGAGAGCGCCTGCCGCAGGCTCTGCCTCGGACGGGAGCGGGCGGACGAGGTCATCGCGGCGGTGGTCGAGCTGGACATGTGGCCGGTGCCCCGCGACCAGTGGTTCACAATCTGGTGGGAATCAAAGTGAGGCCCGGCTACGTTCCACTGTCACAACGCTCAAAAGGAGCGTTTCCGGACGAGACGCGCCGTACCCGGTAGGCAAAGACGACGCTCCTGATCAAGGGGGAGTTGTCATGGCCTGGATCTTCATCGTGGTCGCCGGTCTCTTCGAAGTCGCGATGGCGTACTCACTCAAGTTGAGCGACGGATTCTCCGTGCCACTGCCGAGCATCGGCTTCCTGGTTTTCGGCGCGTTCAGCTTCGGCCTGCTCGCCCTGGGCCTGAAGACCCTGGAGGTCGGCACGGCCTATGCCGTCTGGACGGGCATCGGAGCCGTCGGCACCGCCACACTCGGCATCGTCGCCCTCGGCGAGGACGCGTCGGCCCTCAAGATCGCCTCGGTCCTGCTCATCGTCGCGGGCGTCGTCGGGCTCAACCTCGCCGCCGGCGGCCACTGACCGCGCACCCGGACGTCCCGGCGGGCTGTACGCGTACATCCGGCGCCACGATCCGCACGTTCGGCAACCCGATCCGCGCGCTCGGCGACCGGGCCGGTACGTCCGGTCATTCGACCGGCGAGAACCGAGAGGCGTACATCCGGTGACGTGACCGGCGAGAACCGAAACGCGTGGGTTCGACGGCGTGACCCGCCGGAACCGAACCGGGCTATCCGGAAACCTGCTTGACGGCTTTGGTGGTGTCGGGTTGGGTGGAGCGATGATTGACGTTCACTGCGTGACCTTCGACTGCGCCCAGCCGTACGAGCTGGCGACCTTCTGGCGCGACGCCACCGGTGGAAAGCTTCACCCGGATACGGAGAAGAACGACGACGAGGTCCTTCTCCAGGGAGGCAAGATCGACCTGCTGTTCATCAAGGTCCCCGAGGACAAGGCGGTCAAGAACCGCGTCCACCTGGACCTCACCGGCTCCGCGGGCACCACCCGTGACGAGGAGGTCGAGCGCCTGGCCGGACTCGGCGCCACGATCTCCGAGGACCACCGCGACCCCGAAGGCAGCGGCTGGGTCACGATGCTCGACCCCGAGGGCAACGAGTTCTGCGTCTGCCGCGCCGAGCACGAGAGGGTCTAGCGTCCCCGGACGCCCTTGGCCCGGTCACGCGGAAAGGCCCGGCCGGGCCGCGAGACCGGGCGACACACACGCCCCGGCCGCTCGCCGTGGCCCCTGAACACCCACCGGAGCCTGAACGTCCACCGGGCCCCTGAACACCCGCCGGGAGCCTGGACGTCCACCGGAGATCTTGAGCACTCGCCGGGGCCTTGAACGCCCGCCCGGGAGCCGGACGGTCACCCGGGAGCCGGACAGCCGGGTCGTGGGGTTCAGCGGCCACCGGGGAGCGAGGTCTGGCCGCGTCCCTTGAGCGTGAGGGCGACGATCGCCGTGATCAGATAGACCACGACACCCCCCTGGAGCGCGTCCAGCGCCGCCCCGAACACGCCCTCGCGGTCGAGGACGAGCTGCACCGGATACATCAGGATCGCGGAGCCGAGCGCGGGATAGAGGGCGAACCTCCAGGGGTGGCGCAGCGCCCAGAGCCGGGCCTGCCGGGTGACCCGGTCGCCGACGTCGGGCTTGCTGACCGAGCCGATGGCCGCGATGAGCGAGAACAGGCCGATACCGACCACCATCGCCCACGTAAGATCCAGATCCCCGTCGAGCAGGTCCAGCCCCAGGCTGACCGCCGCCACCGCACCGCCGGTCACCGCCGCGGTCTTCCAGGGAGCACCGCGCAGCGCCGCTCCGGCGAGGGACATCTCGTCACGTCGAGTCAGTTCGTCGTTCATGCCTCCAGGGTGCCTCTCGTCTCCCCTTGCCCACATCGGGGAGTAACCCTGACTTGTTCCCTGAGTCGTCGACCCGGGACCGCCGGTCATTCCGTGGTGGTGCAGGGGGCGAGTTCGACCAGGTTGTCGTGGTAGACGGCGCCTCGGCCCATGTCGGCGTCGCGGGCGGCCACCACGGCGTTCGCCGTCGCGCCCCCCGGGCTGAGCTTGCGCCAGTGGCCCTTGGTGGACGCGACCACGCCGGGCCGTACCCTCTCGGTGATCTCGACCACGGCCTCGAACTCGCCCTCGTCGTTGAACACCCGCGCCCGCTGCCCCTCGCTCAGCCCTCTCCGCGAGGCGTCCTCGGGGTTGACCAGGACGCGCGGGCCCTTCGAGCGCCTCAGCAGCTCGGGGTTGTTGCCGAAGGTGGTGTTGAGGAAGGTGTGGGAGGCGGGCGTGATGAGCGCGAGCGGGTACGGCCCCGGCGCGGCCGTGGCCGTGTGCGGGGGGACGTAGGCCGGCCCCGAGCCGAACTCCATCCGGCCGGAGGGCGTCGGGAAACCGTCGGTGAACGGCACGAACGGCTGGGGGACGTTGAGGCGGACCCAGCCCTCCTTGCGCAGCCGGTCGAGGGTGATCCCATCCAACGACGGGTGCCCCGAGGTGAGCAGCTCCTCGGCCAGCTCCAGGTCGGAGTCGTACAGGGACGGTTCGGTGAGCCCCATGTGCCGCGCCAGGCGGCGGAACGTCTCGGTGGTGGACAGGCACTCGCCGGGCGGCTCGACGGCGGGCTCGTTCCACATCAGGTACATGTGCCCGTAGCCCGCGTGCAGGTCGGCGTGCTCGATCTGCATGGTGGCGGGAAGGACGATGTCGGCGTAGTCGACGGTGTCGGTCGGGAACTGCTCCATCACGACGGTGAACAGGTCCTCGCGCAGCAGCCGCTCGCGGATCCGGTTCTGGCCGGAGGTGGAGCCCATCGGGTTGGCCGCGTACACCCACAGGCACTTGACCGACTCGTCCAGCTCGTCGGCGAGCCGCGTCATCGTGAGCGTTCGGACAGGGCCGGGGAGCAAGTCGTCGCGGGTGTCGATGTTCAGGTGGATGTGCCCGCTGGTGGAGTACACGATCCCGCCGCCCGGGTGGCGCCAGTCGCCCGTCACGCCGGGGATGGAGGCGATCGTACGCATCGCGGTGCCGCCGCCCGCGTGCCGCTGCATGCCCATGGTGGCCCGGATGCCGGTGGGCCGCGTACGCGCCAGACGCGTCCCCAGGGCCCGGATGTCGGCCTCGGGCAGCCCGGTGATCTCCGCCACACGCGCCGGAGGGTGGCGCAGGATCTCCTCGCGGAGGTTCTCCCAGCCGTTCGTGTGGTTCTCCAGGTAGTCGCGATCCTCGGCGCCCTCGGCGAGGACGACGTTCATCAGTCCCAGGGCGAGGGCGGCGTCGGTGCCGGGCCGGATCGGCAGGTGCTCGTCGGCCTGCTCGGCGGTGCGGGTGCGGATCGGGTCGATCGCCACCACGTGCGCCCCGGCCGCGCGGGCGTCCTGGATGAATTTCCACAGGTGGTGCCCGGTCGTCAGCGTGTTCGTCCCCCACAGCAGGATCAGTTTGGACAGCGCGAACGTCTCGGGATCCATGCCGCCCGGCGTGCCGTAGACCTGCTGCAGCCCGTGGTTTCCGGCCGAGGCGCAGATGTTCAGGAAGTGCTTCGACGCCCCGAGGACGTTCCAGAACCGCCTCCCGGCGATCCCCTCCGACCCCTGGACGTATCCCAGCGTTCCGGTGCCCACATAGGGCCAGATCGCCTCGCCGCCGTGCTCGTCGACGATGCCGCGCAGCCGTACGGAGATCTCCTCCAGGGCCTCGTCCCAGCTGATCCGCTGGAATCGGCCGGACCCCTTGGGGCCGACCCGCCGCATCGGGTGCAGGATGCGGTCGGCCGCCCTGGTGTGCTCCAGGTAGCGGTTCACCTTCACACAGAGCGCGCCACGGGTGTAGGGATGGTCCGGGTTGCCGCGCATCCTGACGGCACTGCCGTCCTGGACGGTCACCACCCAGGAACAGGTGTCCGGGCAGTCCAGCGGGCACGCCCCCAGCACTCGCAATTCGCCTGACGACATGTCCCGACTGTAGCCGCGCTCTCCGCGCGGGGTGCACGCGCGTTCCCCTCCGCGCCCCGCGCCCCGCGCCCCGCGCCCCGCGTCCCGGGTTCCGCGGTCCGCCCGGCCCTCCATATCCCGTCGTTTCCCGTGTCCGGCACCCCGCACCCTCGTGGCCGTACGCCACGCGGCCCCCGTGCTACCGGAGGAGGCCGCCGTGGTCGTGGTCGTGGCCGGATTCCAGGCCGCCCGCGCCGGCGCCCGGCCTGCCGGGGACGACGGCCCCCTTGCCGGGCACCCCGGGCACTCCGGAGCCCTTGGAACCCCTGGAGCCCAAGGAACCACCGGCGTTCGGCGGGCTGTTGGGAGCGTGGGGGAGGTCGTCGGCGTACCCGTAGGTGAACGCCGCCGCCGCGATCGCGCCGCTGTTCACCAGCAGGGCCTTGTCGTTGATGTTGGCGATGGTGTCGCACGCCTGGTGGTAGCACTTGTCGTACGCGACCCCGGCGGTGCCGCCGAACTTCTTGGCCTCCTCGGTGCTCTTGAGGCCCTCCGCGCCGGTGAACAGCCCGCCGGCGGGGATGCCGATCCCGATGAAGGGGCCGTAGTCGGATCGGCCGCTGAAGTCGGCGTCCTGGTACGGCTCGCCCACCGCCTCGAAGTACGCCTGGAGGAGCTTCTCGATCTGGCCGGAGCCGGGAGGAGGGGTCGCGCTGATCACGTTGCCCGACGAGTTGCCGTCGTAGATCCCGAAAACGTAGTTCGGTGAGGCGATCATGTCGAAGTTCAGGTAGAGCTTGACCTTCGCCCGCTCCGCGGGGGGCAGGGCGGACACGTAGTACTTCGACCCGAGCAGGCCCAGCTCCTCGGCGCCCCAGAAGGCGAAGCGCAGCCTGTTCTTCGTCCGCAGCGACTTCGCCGCCAGCGCCGTCTCCAGGACGCCGGCGGTGCCCGAGCCGTTGTCGTTGATGCCGGGGCCCATCATGACGCTGTCCAGGTGGGCGCCGAGCATGACGACCCTGTCGGGGTCACCCCAGGTGCTCTCGGCGATGAGGTTGCGTGTCCTGCGGTCGGGGGCGATCTCGGTCTGCACGACGAGTGCCACCGTCGTTCCCCGGGCGGCCAGTTGCTCACCGGTCGCGAAGTCGGCGCTGACGACCGGGATGCGCACGGTGGAGGTGTTGATCGAGCCGCCGAACAGACCCTTGTGGGTGTCGGCTCCCTCGGCCCGGCCGTCGTTGAAGATGATCACGCCGGACGCGCCGGCGGCCTCGGCCCGCTCCGCCTTGGCCTGGAAGCTGCAGGTGCCGCGCTGGATCAGCGCGATGTTGCCCCGGACGAATCTGGAGAAGTCGCTCGCCTCGCACCCCGAGGTGGATTCATGCCCCTTCTTCGGCGGCAGGACCAGATCGACCGCCTGCACCGGGGCCGTCACCTCCCCCGAGCCGGAGTACGTCATGGTCCTGAAGTCGGTGCCGGGAACGTACTTCTTGGCGAGGGGCCGTGTCCGCTTGAGCACGGGTGTCGCGACCTCGCGGAAGAAGGAGATCTTGAACTCCTGCGAGGTGAGCCGGTATCCGGCCTCGCGGAGCCTGTCCGCGACGTAGGCGAGCGAGGCGGCGTAGCCGGGTGTGGCCGCCGCCCGGTTGCCGCCGTTGGCGTCGGCGATGCTCTGGAGCCTCTCCAGGTGCCCCCTGAGGGCGGCGAGTTTGATCGACGCCCCGAACGCCTTCGCCTCCGGCGGCAGAGGGCTCCCGGTCGGCGGCGCGGAGTCGCCGCCCCCGGAAACAGGTGCCGCGCCGGCCGGGATGACGAACCCGGCGGCTCTCTCGGAGTCGTCGCCTCCCGCGAGAGGAGTCACGTCTCCCGCGACGGGTCCCGAGCCTTCCATGACGGCTGCGGATGCGACGGGTCCCGGGCCTCCCGCGACGGGTGCCGCGTCGGCCGGGGCGGGGGTCGCGGCCGACACCGCGGCCAGGGACAGGACCGAGACCGCGGTGATCGCGGTCATCAACTTCCTGGGGACGACGGAAGGGGCTTTCCGCCCCTCGGACGCGACTCGGCGGGACGCGAGCGGGTGACGGAACATGGTGTTCAGCCTTCCAGCCCTTCACCCATCGAATTGATTGTTCTCGCAGGTAGAACGGTCAATTCTCCACCTGCGACAGGTACGCTGTGTTCGCCCTGTCCTCCTCGTCGAGGCTGGGACTCCCCGCGAACCAGGCGTCCAGGATCTCCCCGAACCGGGGGGCGGAGGTCAACCGGAGGCTGATCGCCAGCACGTTGGCGTCGTTCCAGCGACGTGCCCCGTACGCCGTGACCGCGTCCGCGCACAGCGCGGCCCGTACGCCGGGCACCTTGTTCGCCGCGATCGACGCGCCGTCCCGGTCCAGCAGCACACGATCGCCTGATCGGCCACCCCCGAGGCCACGTCTCCGGCGGCACGCGCGCAGCACCACGCCCAGTCGGCCCGCTCGTCGGCCAGGGCGCCGTGAGGTATCACCATGTGGCCTCGTTTTTCGATTTCGGAGACCAAGATGGAGGCCACACCGTCAAGACTGTCAGAGGCGACCGAGATGCGCATGACTCTGATTGTGAACACTCAACGAGAAGATCGGTGACGCACCTGTAATGCGGAACATGCAGAATCGCAGGCGGTGACGGAAATCAAGGAACTGGACGAAACGGCGTCCGTCGACGGCACACGGCCGCCGGCAGACGGCGATCTCGCCGTGCACGTCGTCGAGCCGCTGCTCCCGCAGCGGATCCGCCGTCCCTCCGACCTGCTGCGGTTCCTGGCGACCCTGCTCGTGCTCACGGCCGTGGTCCTGCTCGCCCTCGTCGCCAAGAAGACCCTGAACGGCCTGGAGGGCGACGTCGCCGACGGCACCAGCCGGGCACCGTTCCTGCTCAGCGGTCTGGCCGGGGTGCTGAGCGCTTCGGCCATGCTCGGCGTGCCCGTCGCCTTCGCCATCGAGAGAGTGCTGCACCGCGACGGACTCAGGGTGGCCGAGGGGCTCTTCGCGGCGATCGCCGCGATGGTGTTCTCCTTCGCGCTCGGCGAGTGGATCCTCAAGGCCGGTCCCGAGGACCTGCGGGTCCTGCTGACCGGCGGCCGGGCCGGGGTCGAGCCGATCAACACCCTGCTCACCCCGATCATCGCCTACGTCACCGCGGTGCGGATATCCCGCCGCCCCACCTGGCGGGCGGCCCTATGGAGCGCGGTCGCGCTCAACGCCGTCGCCCTGTTCGCGGGGCTCGCCGCGACGATCCTCGGCATCGTCGTCTCCATCCTGATCGGGCTGGCCGTCGGCTACGCCACCCTGTACGGCGTGGGCAGCCCCAACACCCGCCCCCCGGGCAGCACGGTCGTCGCGGCGCTCCGCAAGCTGGGGTTCGCCCCCGTCAAGGCCCGCAGGCTCGACGACGACCACCAGAGCAGCCGCCGCTACGCCGTCGACCTCAGGGACGGCAGCCGTCTCGACGTCACCGTCCTCGACCGTGACCGCCAGGTCGCCGGTGTGCTCTACCGCCTCTGGCGGCGCATGCGCCTCAACACCGAGACCCGCCGCAAGGCCATCCGCTCGCTCCGCGCCGAGCTGGAGCGCGAGGCCCTCATGGCGTACGCCGCGCAGGCGGCCGGAGCGAGCACCCCCAGGCTCGTCGCCACCAGCGAGATCGGCAGCGAGGCCGCACTGCTCGCCTACGAGCACGTTCCCACCCGCGCGCTCGACAGCATCCCCGACAACGAGATCGACGACAACCTGCTCGCCCAGATCTGGGAGCAGGTCCTGCTGCTGCAGGTCCAGCGGCTCGCCCACCGGCGACTGACCGGCGACAGCATCCACGTCGACGGCGACGGCCGGGTCGTCCTGATGGACGCCCGAAGCGGCGAGATCGCCGCCGGTGACCTGCTGCTCCGTCTCGACGTCGCCCAGCTGCTCACCTACCTCAGCCTGCGCGTCGGCGCCCAGCGGGCGGTCGCCGCCGCCGCGGCCGTGGCCGGGTCCGGCGTGCTCGCCGACGCGCTCCCCCTGCTCCAGCGGATCGCGCTGACCCGCGAGACCAGGGCCGCGCTCACCAGGAACAAGGAACTGCTCACCGAGATCCGCGACCGGATCGTCGAGCTCAAGCCGAAGGTCGAGGCCGAGGAGGTGCGCCTGGAGCGCTTCCGTCCCCGGACCCTGATCACCATCATCGGCACCGCGTTCGCCGCGTACTTCCTGGTCTACTACCTGACCCAGATCAACCTCAACATGATCACGTCGGCCAAGTGGAGCTGGACCGGAGTGGCGCTCGCCGCGGCGATACTGAGCTACGTCGCCGCCGCCCTCATGCTGAGGGGGTTCGTCCCGGAGAAGCTGCCCCTCGGCCGTACCGTTCTCGCCCAGTTCGCCGGGTCGTTCGTCAAGCTCGTCGCGCCCGCCGCGGTGAGCGGGGTCGCGGTCAACACCCGCTACCTGCAAAAACGGGGTATCCCTCCGGGGCAGGCGGTGGCCAGCGTAGGGGCCTCCCAGCTCATCGGGCTCGTCTCCCACGTCGGCCTGCTGCTGCTTTTCGCCTACGTCACCGGTTCCAACACCGCCTCGTCGTTCACCCCGTCGCGCACGCTCGTGATCACGCTGCTCGCCGTGGCCGTACTGACCCTGGTCGTGTTGAGCGTCCCGCGCCTGCGCCGCCTGATCACCGCACGGCTCCGCTCACTGTTCTCCGGCGTCGTCCCGCGTCTGCTCGACATCCTCCAGTCACCTCAGAAGATCATCGAGGGCTTCGGCGGCACCCTGATGCTCACCCTGTCCTTCGTGATGTGCCTGGACGCCTGTGTCCGCGCCTTCGGGGGTTCCATCAACTTCGCCGCCGTCGCCATCGTCTTCCTCGCGGGCAACGCCATCGGCTCGGCCGCCCCGACCCCCGGCGGGCTCGGAGCCGTCGAGTTCTCCCTCACGGCCGGCCTCACCCTGGCGGGTGTGCCGCGCGAGGTGGCGGCCCCGGCCGTGCTGCTGTTCCGGTTGCTCACCTTCTGGCTGCCGGTCCTGCCCGGCTGGGCCTCGTTCACGTACCTGCAGCGAAACGAGGCGCTCTGACCCGATCCGCGTTCGTCTCGGGTCTCTGTAACGGCTTTCGAGAACGGTTCCGACGGGCGGAGGCCGCCGGTCACCTGGACCGGCGGCCTCCTCGGAAACGCGCGGACGGGCGGGACAGGTCAGACCTCGCTGGACCTGGCCCAGATGTTGATGCCCGCGTCGACCGCGTCCTTGTCGATCGTCTCCAGCTCCCTGTCGTCGAACGACAGGTTCTCCACCGCGGAGAGACTGTTCTCCAGCTGCTCGACGCTGCTCGCGCCGATCAGCACCGAGGTGACGCGCCTGTCGCGCAGCGCCCACGCCAGCGCCATCTGCGCCAGCGACTGACCGCGCCGGTTCGCGATCTCGTTCAGGATGCGGATGTGCCGCATCGTCTCGTCGGTGAGCATCTCCGGGGTGAGGAAGCGCCCCTGCGAGGCCCGCGACCCCTCGGGGATCCCGTTCAGGTAGCGGTCGGTCAGCATGCCCTGCGCCAGCGGCGAGAACGCGATGCAGCCCACGCCCTCCTCCTCCAGGACGTCGAGCAGGCCGCCCTCGATCCACCGGTTCAACATCGAGTACGAGGGCTGGTGGATCAGTAGCGGCGTGCCCATCTCCCGCAGGATCCGCGCCGCCTCCTTGGTGTGCTCGGGCGAGTAGGACGAGATGCCCGCGTACAGCGCCTTGCCCGACCGGACCGCGTGGTCCAGCGCGCCCATCGTCTCCTCGAGCGGGGTGTCCGGGTCGAACCGGTGGCTGTAGAAGATGTCGACGTAGTCGATCCCCATCCGCTCCAGCGACCGGTCCAGGCTGGAGAGCAGATACTTGCGCGAACCCCACTCGCCGTACGGGCCCGGCCACATGTCGTAGCCCGCCTTGGTGGAGATGACCAGCTCGTCCCGGTACGGGGCGAAGTCCTCGCGGAAGTGCCGCCCGAAGTTGGTCTCCGCGCTCCCGGGCGGCGGGCCGTAGTTGTTGGCCAGGTCGAAGTGGGTCACCCCCAGGTCGAAGGCCCTCCTGAGGATGTCCCGCTGGACCTCGAAGGACTTGTCGTCGCCGAAGTTGTGCCAGAGCCCCAGGGAGACGGCGGGCAGCTTGAGCCCGCTCTTGCCGACCCTGTTGTACGGCTGACGGTCGTCGTACCTGTCGTTCGCCGCGATGTACGTCACTGAGCCACCTTTGCCGTGTCGAGGATCCAGGAGAGGGTGAAGGCCTCCTCGCGCCAGGAGTCGTACCTGCCGCTGCGGCCGCCGTGTCCGGCGCCCATCTCCGTCTTGAGCAGGAACGGCCCGCCACGCGCCACCTCGCGGAGCTTCGCGACCCACTTGGCGGGCTCGTGGTAGAAGACCCGGGTGTCGTTGAGGCTGGTGATCGCGAGGATCGGCGGATACACCCGGCCGTCCACGTTCTCGTAGGGCGTGTACGACTTCATGTACGCGTACACCTCGGGGTCGTGCAGCGGGTCGCCCCACTCGTCCCACTCGATCACGGTCAGCGGCAGCGACGGGTCGAGAATCGTGTTCAGCGCGTCCACGAACGGCACCTCCGCCACCACGCCCGCGAAGGTCTCCGGCGCGAGGTTGGCGACCGCGCCCATCAGCAGCCCGCCCGCGGAGCCACCCCTCGCGATGATCGCGCTCGACCAGCCGGAGGCGGAGAGGTGCTCGGCAGCGGCGACGAAGTCGGTGAACGTGTTCTTCTTCTGCTGGAACTTGCCGTTCTCGTACCAGTGGCGGCCCATCTCACCGCCGCCCCTCACGTGCGCGACGGCGAAGACGAAGCCCCGGTCGAGCAGGCTGAGCCTCGCGACGGAGAACGAGGGGTCGATCGAGATCTCGTAGCTTCCGTAGCCGTACAGCACGGTGGGAGCGGGCCGCTCCGTACCCTTTTTGACCACGATCGAGATCGGCACGCGGGTGCCGTCCGAGGCGGTCGCCCACTCGCGGAACTGCTCGTAGTCGGCCGGGTCGTAACCGCCCAGCACCACCTTCTGCTTGAGCAGGACCAGCTCGCCCGCGCCCAGGTCGTAGTCGTAGACCGACGGCGGGGTGATCATGCTGGTGTAGCCGAGCCGTAGCCGTCCCGTGACGAACTCCGGGTTGCCGGAAGGGGCGACGTCGTAGATCGGCTCGGGGAAGGGGATCTCGTACGCCTCCCCGCCGCGGGGCAGGATGCGGATGCCGGTGAGGCCGTCCCTGCGGAAGTGCACGACGGTGTGGCCCTCGAAGGCGTCGACGTCGAGCAGCCGGGTGTCGGCGCGGTGCTCGATGAGCGGCGTCCAGTCGCCGGGGGCGTCGAGGGGCGCGGTGGCCAGCTCGAAGTTCTCCGCGTTCCGGTTGTGCAGGACCAGGAAGTGGTCGCCCGCATGGTCGACGCCGTACTCGACACCGGTCTCCCGGGGCCTGACGACGCGGAACTCACCGGAGGGGTTGTCGGCCTCCAGGATGCGCACCTCGCTGGTGATCTTGCTTCCGGCGGAGAGGACCAGGTAGCGCTCGCTGCGGCTGAGCCCGATACCGACCCAGAACCGCTCGTCGGACTCCTCGTGGACGAGCACGTCGTCCTCGGCAGGGCTTCCGATCGCGTGCCGGTGGACCTGGTTGGGGCGCCACGCGTCGTCGACCGTCGTGTAGAAGAACGTCGTGCCGTCGGCGGACCAGGCGCCGCCGTAGAAGATGCCGGGAATCTCGTCGGGGAGGGTCTCGCCGGTGGCGAGGTTCTTCACCTTCAGGGTGAAGCGCTCGTCGCCGGTGAAGTTGGTCGAATAGGCCAGCAGGGTGCCGTCGGGGCTGACCGAGCTGGTGCCGATCGAGAAGAAGTCGGAGTCTCCGGCGAGCTCGTTGCCGTCGAGCATGACCTCCTCGCCGGGAAGCGACTCCCCGGCCTTCAGCTCGGGCGGCGTCTCGCCGTCCGCGGCCACCCGGCACTGGATGCCGTACTGCTTGCCCTCCTCCGTCCGCGAGTAGTACCACCAGCCGCCCTTGCGGGTGGGAACCGAGAGATCGGTCTCCAGGGTGCGTGCCTTGATCTCCTGGAAGAGCGTCTCCCGCAGGGGCTTGAGGTGGGCGGTCGCCTCCTGCGTGTAGGCGTTCTCCGCCTCCAGGTAGGCGACCACCTCCGGGTCGTCCTTGACCGTCAGCCACGCGTAGTCATCGACCACGGTGTCCCCGTGGTGCACGCGCTCGCTGGGAACCTTCTTCGCCGTCGGCGGCGTCTGGCTGCTCACTCGGCCGAGTCTATGTTTCCGCCGGTGCCTGTTCGGGTGTACCCGCTCGGTCGTCGCGCTTCGTTCCATTCGGTTTCGCCGGGTCCCCCTTGGCACTGCCTGTCTCGCTGGCGCTGTCCGTCTCGCTTGGCCGGTCCCTTCCGTGCGGGCGCGCTCGGCTGAGGGCCGAGGCCGCCCGGGGAGCCGGGCCCCCAGCCCTCGGGGCGCCGGCTCGCCGGCTCCTCCCGGCTAGGGGAGTCCGGGGAATACGGCCGCGAGGTTCGTCGTTGTGTCCTGAGCGGTCCGCGAGGGCTGCTAATCTTTTGATGTCGGCGAGGTCCGGCGCAAACCACTCCAATCACTCCGGTGACTTCCGTATGGCTTGTGTCGTGTTCGTCGACAATCCCTTTGAAGCCAACGGCCTCGGAGATCGGTTCGCAGAGCCGCTCAGAGGCTGGTAAGTTTGAGGGGTTGCTCTGGAAACGGAGCCGCCTGAATTCCATCAGGATCTGCCAGATCGAATCAACCGGATTAAAACGAGCCGGTTTGACACGAAAAAGCGGGCCTGAAAGAATAAAGGCACAACGAAAGAACAGAATAAAACGAACGCCCCGGAGTTCTGCCGGACCGGTTGGTCGGGTCAGGGTGATGGTGTACGCGTCCGTTTCTTGAGAACTCAACAGTGTGTTAAAAGCCAGT
>NZ_JBIAZS010000023.1:0-118095 GCF_042899335.1 Streptosporangium sp. NPDC000095 | reverse complement strand
GAGTAGGTCACCGCCGGACAATTTTTCATGAAAGGGCTCTCACCGTTTGGTGGGGGCCCTTTCGTGCTTTCCAGGGCCTTTTTCAAGCGATGCCCAGCGGGGTCCCGAGGGCGGCCCAGCGGCGCTCAAGCGGTGTTCCGAACCTCCAGACGTCGAAGGCCGGGACTCTCGAGTCTCCACGTTCCAGGCCGGCAGGGGCAGGGAGGAGCTCTCGGGCCTCCGTGAACCATGGAGAAGCCGTTTTCGCTTCACGGGCGTCATGTTCCCAACGTTCCACGGCGCTCACGAGGTGATGGTCACCGGGCCGGCCTGGGCGCGGCGAAACCCTCGACGCACGTCCCTAGACGTGGAGCTCGCCGGAAAGAACGGTCACCGCGTTTCCCGCGAGTTCGACCCGGTCTCCTCGTACGGTCGTGCGGACCACACCTCCACGCTGTGACAACTGGGCCCCCACCAGACTGTCGGAACCGAGCTTGGCCGACCAGTACGGCGCGAGGGCGCAGTGGGCGGACCCCGTCACCGGGTCCTCGGGAACTCCGGCCGTGGGAGCGAAGAACCGGGACACGTAGTCGGCACCCGGCCGCGAGGCCCGAGCCGTCACGATGACTCCACGCGCGTCGACGGCCTCCAGGGCCCGGAAGTCGGGGGCGGTGGCGAGCACGGCCTCCTCGGACTCGACCTCGACGAGGTAATCCCAAACATTTTTTCCTGTCCAAACAGGTTTAAGCCCCAGCGCATCGATCAGTCCCTCTGGAGGAGGTGTCGCTTGGAGTACCTTTGCCGGGAAATCCATGTGGATTAAACCGGATTTATCCCTGGTCACGGACAGGATTCCGCTCTTCGTTGAGAATTCGAGGGTTTCTGGGACCGTTCCCGTGGAATACAGCACATGCGCCACGGCCAGGGTCGCATGCCCACACAGGGCGACCTCGGTCACCGGCGTGAACCACCGGAGCCGGTACGGTCCGCCGTCCTCGGCTCCAAGCAGGAAGGCTGTCTCGGAGTGTCTCATCTCCGCCGCTACGGACTGCATCCAGGCGTCAGGAACCGGATCGCTGAGTATGCAGACCCCCGCGGGGTTACCCTTGAAAAATTCATCGGTAAACGAATCGACCGTGTAGATGAGCATGACGCGATGCTAGCGGCGCTGGAGATATCGGTTGAAGTTGGGCCAGGGGATCGGGCAAAGTCGGAGATCAGACCAGTGCGGTAGTCGTACAAAATGGAAATAAGCACTGGGCGTGTCGCGTGGCGAACTTCATGTCGTCGGTTACCGTCCAAGGTGTAGGGACAGGCCGGACACGGCGTGGTCCTGGCGAAAGGACGAGCCGATGGGGGCAGTGCGCAAGGTGGCGAGCTACCTTGGCCTGAGCGGGGCCGAGCACTATGACGAGTCCTACGACTACGGGGACGAGATCGAGGGCGAAGAGGAAGACTGGCAGTCTGCCTCGGAGCGCGCGGCCAAACGCTGGCGTGCGATGAACGAGCCCTCGCGGATCGTGATGCTGACACCGATGAAGTACAACGACGCACCGGTCATCGGGCAGCACTTCCGCGAAGGTCAGACCGTCATCATGGACGTGAGCGGGATGAGCACCGCCGAGGCCACCCGCATGGTCGACTTCGTCGCCGGGCTGGCATACGGCTGCGAGGGGCGCATCGAGCGGATCGCGGAGAAGGTCTTCCTGCTGGCTCCCGCCGAGGTGGAGATCACCAACGGCTGACATCGAGGCTGCCGCCCGCATATCGCGGGCGGTCAGCCCGCTCGGGGCCCCCTGCGGAGCAGGCGGATGAGTTCGGCCAGGTCCGAGGTCGCCGTCTTGATCCGGCCCTCCGACTCGTGGGCGTACTCATGCAGTGCCCACACCGCGCCCTGGGCGAGTTCTCTGAGCTCGGAGAGCCGCGTGACGACGTATTCCGCGTCGGCTCGCTCACGCTGCCGCCTACGCCACAGCCTGTAGGCGCCTCCGGCGGCCGGCAGGAGTGCGAGCGGTGCGAGAGGGAGGACGGGGAGGACGAGCGCGACCACCAGGATCACCGGGGCGAGGGCGAGCAGCGCGTAGGCGGCCCAGGGGCGGCCGCGAGTCGGAGCGCCCTCGGTGGTGATCCGCTCCTCGGCGGCACCCAGCGACTCGGGATCCGGGCCCTCGGGCCTGAGCGTCACACGTTGGCCGAGGATCGGTATGGTGACCGACTCGGGGGCCTCGGCGCGGGTGGCCTCGGCGAGGCTCTCACCCGCCGCCCGCACGATGGGCGCGGCCACGTGCAGCGCGATCGCGGCCAGATAAGGGTGCGAGCCGGGGCGCAGGTCGCCGAGCAGATGGTCGGTGAGCGACTTCATCGGCCGTTCGGGGCCGCCCGCACCGGCCAGCCGACGGAGCACGGTCAGCGGCTCGTCCTGGCTCCACACGACGGCCGCCTCGCCCGAACGGTCCGTCTGCGCGGCGGTGATGAACGCGAGATCACCCAGGTCACGGTTCGCTCCCCCCGCCCGGCCGGATGCCTCGTCGGCGGTGTCACCATCAGGCCGGGCCGCGGAGCCGCTCGTGGGACCGCTCACGGAACTCGTCTTCTCGGCGACGACGCCGCCATCGCCTCCCCTGCTTTCGCGGGCCGAGGTGATCTCGGTGCAGCGGTCGAGCAGGTGGGTGAGCCGGGCGGCGGCGTGTACGGGGTCGGCCAGCTCGGGAAGCCTGGCGAGCTCCTCGAAATCGGCCAGAGCCGGTGACACGGCCGCGGAGGGCTCGTCGGGGATGAGCGCGCGCAGCCACCGGTCGGGCTCGGAAACAGGGGAGGCGGTCATCGCGTCGAGCTTGCGGAGCACGAAGATCTTGCCCGCCGGGCCGTACGCCCCCCGGGCGGCGGCGAGCCAGAGCGCCCGCTGGCCGTGGGTCACCGGGCGCTCCAGGGAGAGTTCCCCGAAGGCGGTGCCGAGCCATGAGGCGTGGATGCGGTCGCCCTGGCCGGCTACGGCGAGTGCGAGGCAGAGGAAAAGGGCGGTCCGCTGCTCGTCGCGTTGCGCGGCGCGGGCGAGGGGTTCGAGCGACTCCTCGCCACGCGTGATCAGCACGAGCGCTTCGACGGCCGGGGCGAGCCAGTGATCGGAGGCGGCGTCGAAGTCCACCGGCATCCCGATGGGCACGATGCCGGTGGCCAGATCGGTGAGGAGCGAGTCGATGCTTGAACCCGTTCTCAACCCGGTGCCGGGGGTCGCGGTGTCCGTGTTCGGATCCGCGGCCAGGTCGGTGCCGGCGTTCGCGGTGTCCGTGCTCAGGTCCGCGGTGAGGTCGCTGCCGGGGTTCGCGGTGCCCGTGCGCAGGTTCGCGGTCAGGTCCGTGCTCAAGGCAGAGAGCTCCTCGAAGTTGTGACCGATGACCGCGCCAGCGTATTGCGCTTCGGACATCCCCGCAGGGAGGCGCGCCGAACATGACTTTGCCAGATGATCGCCTTCACTTTCTCAATAAAGACGATCATCTGGTGGACAGGTTACATGCGCTCGGGCACCGGGACGCCAAGAAGGCTCAGGCCGGTCTCCAAGACCTTCAGGGTCAGCGCGCACAGGGCGAGCCGTGAGGTGCGGACGGCGGGCTCGACGTCGTCCTTCAGCACCGGGCAGTTCTCGAAGAACGTGGTGAAGGCGCTCGCGGTGTCGAAGAGGTAGGAGGCCATCTTGTGCGGTGCCGAGTTCTCCGCCATCTCCTCGACGACCGAGCCGAACCCGAGGAGCTGCAGCGCCAGGGCGCGCTCGGCAGGGTGGCCGAGCACGATGGGGCCGGTCGTCTCGGCAGGGTCCACCCCACCCTTGCGGAAGATCGAGCGGATGCGGGCCTGGGCGTACTGCAGGTAGGGGCCGGTGTTGCCGGTGAGGGCGAGCATCCGGTCGAAGTCGAAGACGTACTCGCTGTCGTGGCTGACCGACAGGTCGGCGTACTTGACCGCGCCCATGCCGACGTCGTGCGCGATCCTCGTGCGCTCGGCGTCGGTGTAGTCGCTGTCCCTGAGCACCTCGGCGGCCCTGGTCTCGGCCTCGTCGAGCAGCTCCATGAGCTTGATGGACTTACCGCTCCTGGTCTTGAACATCTTGCCGTCGGAGCCCAGCACGCTGCCGATCTGGATGTGCTCGGCCCTGACGTGGTCGGGCAACCAGCCCGCCATCCTGGCCGAGTCGAACACCAGCGACATGTGCAGCGACTGGGTCGCGCCGATCACGTAGAGGATGCGGTCGGCCTTGAGGTCCTGGACCCGGTAGCGGATCGTGGCCATGTCGGTGGTGCCGTAGCCGTACCCGCCGTCGCTCTTGCGGATCATCAGGGGCAGCGGCTGGCCCTCGCGGCCGGTGTAGCCGGGCGGGAAGACGCAGAGCGCGCCGTCGCTGAGGACGGCGACGCCGCGCTCCTGCAACTCGTCGCAGACCTGGGCGAGCACGTGCTTGTACATGCTCTCGCCGGCGATGTCGTCGTCGGTCAGCGTCACCCCGAGCTGGACGTAGACCTTGTTGAAGTAACGCAGCGTGGCGTTCATGAAGATGCGCCACAGGCGCATCGTCTCCGGCTCCTCGGCCTGCAGGGTGATGACCCGCGCGCGGGCGCGCGCGTTGAACTCGGGGTCGGTGTCGAACTTCAGGCGGGCCGCCTGGTAGTAGGCGTTGCCCTCTCCGGCCTCCAGCTGGGCGACGGCGGCCTCCTCGCCGATGTCGAGGAGGTGCTCGATGAGCATGCCGAACGGCGTGCCCCAGTCGCCGAGGTGGTTCTGCCGGATGACCTTGTTGCCCAGGTGCTCGTGGACCCGGGCGAGCGCGTCACCCACGATCGTCGTGCGCAGGTGGCCGACGTGCATCTCCTTGGCCGCGTTGGGCGCGGAGTAGTCGATCACGATGGTCTGCGGAGAGCCGGACAGACCCACTCCGACGCGAGGGTCGGCGAGGATCTCCGAGGCCCGCGCCGCGATCCATTCGTCGGAGAGGGTGAGGTTGAGGAAGCCGGGGCCGCTCACCTCGACGCTGCCGGGGAACGGGTCGTCCTGGGCGTCTCCCGCCCGGCCGGTGAGGTGCTCGGCGATCTCCTGGGCGACCTCCCGCGGGGCCCTTCGCAGTCGCTTGCTCAGGCTCATCGCCACGTTCGCCTGGTAGTCGGCGAACTGCGAGGGGCGGATCAGCGGGTCTGCTTCGGAGTATTCCGCACCGAAGGCGGCGGCCAGCGCCTGCTGGACGCGCTCGGTCAGTGCGAGCTGCGGGTCGGTCATGTCCCAAGGGTATCGGCTGGCCGGTCCTGAACCGATTGGATATCACCCTGGATCGGCGCGCTTCGACGGGATCGCGTGATCATGAAGACGCCCGTCAGCACGGCCCCGGCGGCGACGCCGAGTCCGGCCGCGGTGAGACCGGCGGCGGGGCTCGCGACGGTGAGCGCGAAGAACTCGCGGACGAACGGGATGGCGAGGGCGAGGGCGAACATTCCGGCCATGGAGGCGACGAGCGCGACCCGCCACCACACGTACGGGCGGGCGACCAGGGCCAGCACCCACCAGGCGGCCACGAACAGCGTGATCACCGCCGAGGTGCGGCTCTCCTCCAGGGTGGCGGACCCGCTCTGGGCGATCCAGTACGACAGGTAGACGGCGGTGGCGCAGACGATCCCGGCGGGGACCGCCAGGCGCAGGACACGGGGTACGAAGCCGCTTCTGGCGCGCTCGTTGCTCGGTGCGAGCGCGAGGAAGAAGGCGGGGATGCCGATCGTCAGCGCGTTGATGAGCGTGGAGTGCCGGGGAGCGAACGGGAACGCGAGCCCGATGACCCCGGTGAGCAGGGAGAGCACGATCGCGTAGAAGGTCTTGGTCAGGAAGAGCCCGGAGACCCGCTCGATGTTGGCCAGCACCCGGCGGCCCTCGCCCACCACGGAGGGGAGACCGGCGAAGCCGTCGTCCATCAGCACGATCTGGGCGACCGCCCGGGTGGCGCCGCTGCCGGAGCCCATCGCCACGCCGAGGTCGGCGTCCTTGAGCGCGAGCACGTCGTTCACGCCGTCGCCGGTCATCGCGACCGTGTGCCCGCGCGACTGGAGCGCGCCGACGAACAGCCGCTTCTGGTGCGGGCTGACCCTGCCGAAGACGGTGTGGGTCTCCATGATCTCGGCGAGCTTCTCGGGGTCGTCGTCCGGCAGGGTGCGGGCGTCCACCGCGCGCTCCCCACCGGGAATGCCCAGAGAGGTGACGATCGCCGACACCGACTCGGGGTTGTCGCCGGAGATGACCTTGAGGGTGACGCGCTGCTCGGCGAAGTAGGCGAGGGTCTCGGCCGCGTCGGGGCGGATCCGCTGCTTGAGCACGACGACGGCCGCGGCCTCGACGGCGCCGAGGTCGTCGGGGTCGCGCAGCGAGGCGACCCGGCACAGGGCGAGCACCCGCAGGCCGGTGGCGGCGAGCGCCCCCGCCTCCTCGTACGCCGGGCTGCCGGGCGGCAGGAGGACGTCGGGAGCGCCCAGGACCCAGCCGCCGTGGCCGTCGAACTCGGCTCCGCTCCACTTGCGGGCCGAGGAGAAGGGGACCTTGGTGAGGGCGGTCCAGCCGGGGGAGTCGGGGTATCGGGTCTGGACGGCGAGGGCGGTGGGGTTGGGGTGAGGATCGATGTTGGCCAGCGCGGCGAGTGCCTCGTGCACGGGCAGGTCGTCGCGGAGCGGGCGGATCTCGTCGAGTTCCATCCCGCCCGAGGTGAGGGTGCCGGTCTTGTCGAGGCAGAGCGTGTCGACCCGGGCCAGGATCTCGATCGCGGGCAGTTCCTGGACCAGGCAGCGGCGCCTGCCCAGCCGGATCACGCCGACGGCGAAGGCGATGCTGGTCATCAGGACCAGGCCCTCGGGGATCATGGTGACGATACCCGCGACCGTGCCGGTGACGGCCTCTCCGACACTCGTCTGCCTGCTCACCTGGCTCCAGGTGAGCAGGGCGCCGATCGGGATGACCAGCCAGGTGACGTACTTGATGAATCGCGTCACGCCTTCGCGCAGCTCCGAGTGGGACAGGCTGAACGCGCTGGCCTCCTCGGCGAGTCTGGCCGCGTAGGCGTCGCGGCCGACTCTGGTCGCGACGTAGGCGCCTCTCCCGGCGACCACGAAACTGCCGGAGAGGACCTCGTCGCCGGGGTCATCGGGGTCACCGGGACGCTTGTGCACCGGGTCGGCCTCGCCGGTCAGCAGTGACTCGTCGACCTCCAGCCCGTCGGCGTCCACCACCTCGCCGTCGACGAGCACCTGGTCGCCGGGGCGGAGCAGGACGAGGTCGCCGAGTACGACCCGCTGGGGCGGGATGTCGGTGTCGACGCCGTCCCTGCGGACCTTGACCGGGGACTCGTTGACGATGGCGAGCCGGTCGAGGGTGCGCTTGGCGCGGAGCTCCTGGATGATGCCGATGCCCGCGTTGGCCACGATCACCAGTCCGAAGAGGCCGTCCTGCCACTCTCCGAAGATCATGATCAGCACCCAGAGTGCCCCGATCACCCCGTTGAAAAGGGTGAGGACGTTGGATCTGAGGATCGCCGAGACGGACCTGCTCGACCGGCGCCTGACGTCGTTGGCCTGCCCCGCGGCCACCCGCTCGGCGACCTCGGCCGAGGTCAGTCCCCGCTCCGCCACCTGCTCCACGCAGTCCCCCCGCCCGATCGACTGGGACTCAGGGTACGCGGGGCCGGAAAATTCGGTGGAAGGTGTGTGCAGATACATCGGAAATATCACCCCAGGTAGGCGGCTCGTACGCGGGTGTCATCGGAGCCGGTGTCTCGCTGGGGATTCGGTGCGGATGTCGGTGTGGCGGATGGGACCGGCGTGGGTGTCGCCGGAGAGGCTGCGGTTGCCGGGTGCGGGTGTCGCCGGAGACGGTGTCATGCCTGGGTGTCGCCGGAGACGGTGCCGTGGGTGGGTGTCACCGGAGACGGCACCACGCGCGGGTGTCCCCAGAGGCGGTGCGGGCGGGAGGCCGAGGCGAGGCGCTCACCGATGCGGTTGACCACGCCCTCCCGGGCCAGCGTGGCCGCGAGCACGCAGGCCGCGCTCACTCCCTTCGCCTGCGAGGCGCCGTGCGCGATGACCACGGTGCCGTTCAGGCCGAGAAGCACGGCCCCGCCGTGGACCTCGGGGTCGAGCCGCCGGTAGAGCTCCCTGATGCGCCTCCTCTGCAACAGGCCGCCCACCCTGGCCGTCCGGCTCTCGTTGATCGTCTCGCGGAGCTCCGAGAAGGCGTAGCGGACGCTGCCCTCCATGGTCTTGAGCGCCACGTTGCCGGTGAAGCCGTCGGTGACGATGACGTTCACGGTGCCGGTGAGCAGGTCGTGCCCCTCGATGTTGCCCGCGAAGTCGAGGCCGGGGGCCGCCGACAGCAGTTCGTGGGCTCGCTTGACGAGCTTGTTGCCCTTCTCCGGCTCGCTGCCGATGGTGAGCAGGCCGACCCTGGGGCTCTCGATGCCCAGGGCGGTTTCCGCGTAGGCGGCGCCGAGGTGGGCGAACTGCACCAGCATCTCCGGCTTGACCTCGGCGTTCGCCCCGGCGTCCAGCAGGACGGTCGGGGTGGGCCTGGTCGGCAGGGCGACGGCGATGGCGGGTCTGAGCACCCCCGGCTGGCCGCGTAGCCGGAGCTTTCCCGTCGCCACGATCCCGGCGGTGGAGCCCGCGGAGACCACGGCGCAGGCGTCGCCTCGCCGTACGAGGTGGCAGGCGACGGCGATGCTGGAGCGCGGGCGGCGCAGGCTGGCGAGGGCGCCCTCGTCCATGGCGAGGGCCTCCTCGGCCCGGACGATCGGGATCTCGGTGGTCGCGTCGTGCTGGGAGAGCGCCTCGGCGAGGGGGCGGGGAGCGCCGACGAGCACGATGGAGATCCCGTGCTCTCGTACCGCCCGCACGGCTCCCGCCACGATCTCGTCGGGGGCGTTGTCGCCGCCCATCGCGTCCAGGGCGATGGGCATGACGCCGGGAGCAAGGGTCTCAGGCAAGCGGTCACCTCGTGCGGGATGGTTTGTCCGCATCGTAGGCGTGCCCAGGACCTGGTCGGTCCGTCGGGTCGATCAGGGAGTGCCGGGGAGATTCCAGTCGCTTCTCTCCCGCGAGACGATGATCTTTCCGAAGGCGGCCCGGCCGACGACCCTGATGACCGGTCCGTCTCCGTCGCCCGTGCCACCGGAGACGGCGCGTTTGGCGAACAGGGCGTCGACCTCGTCGATGACGTGGGCGTTGCGGGGGACCCTGACGATCAGCTTGCCGCAGTAGGAGTTGACCTCAAGGGTGATCTCCCTGCCGGGGAGAACCGCCTCGGACAGGTCGACGATCAGCGCGCCGAAGGTGGCGCTCAGCGCGGTGTGCCGCCCGGCGATCCAGCGTCCGCCGCGCACGACCTTGCTGAAGACGGCGGAGACCTCCTGCCGCTCGACGGTGGCCACGCGGGTGGGAGCGGCGGCGTCGGGCAGGTCGCGGGTGAGGGGGGCGAGGTCGTCCATCGTGACGGCGGCGTAGGTGGCTTCCAGGCGGTCGGCGTGCTCGACGCTGGTCAGGCGGCCGGCGGCGAATGCCTCGCTCAGCACCGCGGCCGCATGGTCGCGGTCGGCGTCCGAGGTGCGCAGAACGGGGTCGTAGGACGTCATGACTGCGAGTGTACGGCTATTCAAGATATATCGCGATATCCATCGTGGACAGAAGAAATTGCCGAGATATGGAACCGACCGTAGGTCGGTTTACGTCGTGTATGTAACGTGCCCGTGACGCGCGAAAGGCTGGCAGGGTTTACCGCGACAGCGACAAAAATCTCGGCAAAGGACTGGTGATCTTGAACGAAGGTGCCAAGCGTGGGTTCCGTGCCTACACCGTGAAACATCTCGACGACCTGCTGCGCAGAGGCGGTCTGGGCGACGCCGAGCGGCTCCGGATCAGAGCGGTGGCCACGGTGCTGCCCTTCCGGACCAACGCCTACGTGGTGGATCAGCTCATCGACTGGTCCGCCATCCCCGAGGATCCCATCTATCGGCTGGTCTTCCCCCAGGAGGACATGCTGCCCGAGGCGGATGTCACCACGCTGGCGGGTCTCCTGGAGGCCGGGGCGGGGAACGCGGAGATCCAGGCGGCCGCGAACAGGGTGAGGGCGGGGCTCAACCCGCACCCCGCCGGACAGCTCGACCTCAACGTCCCGCGCGTCGCCGGGGAGGCGGTGCCCGGCATGCAGCACAAATACCCTGAGACGGTGCTCTTCTTCCCCAAGCAGGGGCAGACGTGCCACGCCTACTGCACCTACTGCTTCCGGTGGGCCCAGTTCATCGGGGAGCCCGACCTGAAGTTCGCCTCCGACGACGTCGACGCCCTCCTCCGCTATCTCAAGGACCACCCCGAGGTGACCAGCGTGCTGTTCACCGGCGGGGATCCCATGATCATGGGTGAGCCGGTGCTCCGCCGCTATCTGGAGCCGTTACTCGACGTCGAGCAGCTCGAATCCATCCGGATCGGGACCAAGTCACTGGCCTACTGGCCGCAGCGGTTCGTCTCCGACCCCGACAGCGACGACACGCTCCGCCTGTTCGCCTCCGTGGTCGAGGCGGGCAAGAACCTCGCCTTCATGGCGCACTTCTCGCACCCCAGGGAGCTGGAACTCCCGATCGTCGAGGCCGCCGTCGCGAGGATCACCGCCACCGGCGCGGTGGTCAGGACGCAGGCGCCGCTGATCCGGTCGATCAATGACACTCCCGAAACCTGGGCGTCCATGTGGCGCAGGCAGCTCACCATGGGCATGATCCCGTACTACATGTTCGTCGAGCGCGACACCGGACCGCAGGACTACTTCGCGGTGCCGCTCGCGAGGGCTTACGAGATCTTCAGGGACGCCTACGCGAGCGTTTCCGGGCTGTGCCGCACCGTGCGGGGCCCGTCGATGTCCGCCACGCCGGGCAAGGTCTGCCTGGACGGCGTCGCCGAGGTCGCCGGGCAGAAGGTCTTCGTGCTCCACCTCATCCAGGCGCGCGATCCCGAGCTGGTCGGGCGCCCCTTCTTCGCGAGGTACGACCCGAACGCGGTGTGGCTCACCGACCTGCGCCCGGCCTTCGCCGACCGCTTCCCCTTCGAGCTCGCCACCGCCACCCCCCAGCGGCTCTCGGCCTGACCCGCTCTCCGCGGGCCTTCCTCTCGGCGAACCGCCGTCCACCTGCCTCCTGGTGGGTTCCGTGGTGGTCTCGCGGGGCTTGGTCGGCATCGGCGAAGGGGCATGAGTCGAAGGGCTGTGAGTCGAAGGCCCATGAGACGACGGGGAGCCGGATCGGTGGGCACCGACCCGGCCTCCCCGTCGCCTCAGCGTCCCGGGCCTCGCACGGAGGTGCGACGGGCGATCTCGGCCTGGAGTCTGGCCATCTGCCAGTGCAGCTCGATGAGCTGCTCGGTCAGCTGGAGACGCGGAATCTCTGACGGGTCCTCGACGGACAGGTGGTCGATCGCGGTGGACAGCTCTCGCATCGCGCGCCCCCACTCCATGACGGCTTCCTTGGATCGAAACAACGTTCGAATCATACCGGAACACCGAACACGCTGTCAGTTCATTGCCCCTCGTGTCCCGCCCGGGAGCGCGCCGTATCGCTAGTTCTGGTACTCGGGCGTCACGTATCCGCGGGCCAGGGTGTGGGCGGTGATGTTGAAACCGACCACGGCGGGCGGGGCGTCGGCGCCGACACCGAGCTTCTCCACGTCGAGGGCGTGCACCGCGAAGATGTAGCGGTGCGGGTCGCCGGGCGGCGGTGCGGCGCCGCCGTAGGCGTTGTGGCTGTAGTCGTTGCGCCCGTGCACGCCCACGCCGCCGTCACCGGCACCCGCGCCGGCGGGCAGCTCGGTCACGTCGGCCGGGATGTCGAACAGCAGCCAGTGCCAGAACCCGCTGCCGGTGGGCGCGTCGGGGTCGAAGCACGTCACGGCGTAGCTGAGGGTGCCCTCGGGAGCGCCGGACCAGCGCAGGTGGGGAGAGACGTTCTGGCCGGTGGAGCCCCAGTCGTTGAACACGTGGGTCTCCGCCATGCGCTCGCCGTCGCGGACGTCGTCGCTCTCGACGGTCAGCGCGGGGACCTGGGGCAGGAAGTCATATGGAATCGGTGGCCGCGTGGACACGATTCACCTCCGATGGAAGCGTCTTGTCGGTCGCTTCTCATCCTGCCCTGCCCGCGGACCGCGTAGCGATCAACGCCCCTGTGATCGAAGACCGCCTGATCGGAGAGCTGTGGTCAAGGCGTGCGTGATCGCCGATCGGACCGGTGGCATCGAAGGCCGCCGATCGAGCTCGTGGCTCGGATTCGCCCGATCAGCCGCGTGATCGGTCTCCTGTCGCGGGTGTGATCAGACCTTGTTGTAGGCGGCGAGGACCGTCTTCGGGTCGCCGTCCATCTTGATCTTGCCCTTGTGCAGCCAGAGGACCCGGTTGCAGGTCTCCTCGATCACGTCGAGGTTGTGGGCGACGAGGAAGACGGTGCCGGCCTCGTCGCGCATCTTCTTGATGCGGTCCTGGCTCTTGCGCCGGAACTCGCGGTCACCGGTGGCGAGGGCCTCGTCGATGAGCAGCACGTCGTGGGACTTCGCCGAGGCGATGGCGAAGCGGAGCCTGGCGCCCATGCCCGAGGAGTAGGTCGACATGGGGAACTGCACGAACTCCCCGATGCCGGAGAAGTCGACGATGTCGTCATACTTCTCCTTGACCTGCTTGGGGTTCATGCCCATCGCGTAGCAGCCGAGCACGATGTTGCGCTCGCCGGTGAGCTCGCGCATCAGCGCGGCGTTGACGCCGAGCAGGGAGGGCTGGCCGTCGGTGTAGACGGCGCCGGAGTGCGGGGGCAGGAGCCCGGCGATGGCGCGCAGCAACGTGGACTTGCCGGAGCCGTTACGGCCGACGATGCCGATGGCGTCGCCGTGGCGGGCCACGAAGGAGACGCCGCGCACGGCGTGCACCTCCTTCATCTGCGGCCGTCCCTGGCGCTTGACGAGGCGCATGAGGGCGTTGACGGCGTTGCCCTTCTCCGCGTCGCTCGCCGCGCCGTACACCCGGTAGATGATGTGCAGGTCGTCCACGATGACCGTGGGGGCGCCCTCGGGTGCAGGGGTGGGGGCGGGTTCCGGGTTGGGGTGCACCCTGACGTCCGTGCTCGGCACGGCGGGCTCCTCGGCCTTCACTCGGGACAGCTCCTCGGTCAACTCAGCCACGGCCGTACTTCTCCTCGGCTCGCCAGAAGTACCAGAAGCCGCCGAGCAGAGCGAACACCGCCCAGAATACGCAGACCGCCCAGATGTAGGGGCGGGCCGGGTGGGTTTGCATGAGCAGGTCCCGCATGAGCTCGATGTACGCGGCGGCGGGGTTGAAGTACATGATGTCGGCGACCCACTGGGGGAGGCCGGCGCCGTTGGGGCCCACGACCCTGTCCTCGATGGAGAAGAAGACCCCGGAGGCGTAGAGCCAGGTCCGCATGATGAAGGGGAGCAGCTGGTTCAGGTCGCGGGAGGTGGAGCCGACCCTGGCGAGCACCAGGCTCGCGCCGACGTTGAACATGGTCTGCAGCGCCAGGGCGACCGGGATGAGCAGCCACAGCAGGGTGATCTCCTCACCGGTGATCAGCACCAGCCCGAACAGCACGCCCATGGAGATGAGCAGCTGCTGGAACTCCTGGATCGTGTAGGCGAGCGGGAGCGAGGCGCGCGGGAAGTGCAGCGCGCGGATCAGCGACAGGTTGCCGGAGATCGCCTTGGCGCCGCTGCTCACCGAGCGCTGGGTGTAGGTGAAGACGAACATCCCGGTGATGAGGAAGGCCGGGTAGTTCACGATGCCCTTGTTCGCGCCCAGGATCACGCCGAACATCAGGAAGTAGATGGCGGCGTTCATCAGCGGGGTGAGGACCTGCCACAGCTGGCCCAGGGCCGAGTTGCTGTACTTCGAGACGTTGCGCGACGTGGCGTACGTCGTGATGAAGTGGCGTCGTTCCCACAGTTGACGCAGGTATACGGGCAGACTCGGGCGTGCGATGGCACGCCGAAGACCGTGGCGCGCGGCGAGCTTGGCCAGCGGCTCCTGCCCCTGGGCGGAGGTGCCGTTACTCGGGCCGCCCGCCTGGGCGTCCGCGATCGCGGATTCCGGCTGGCTCATGGCAAGGACTCTATTGGATGCGAGTGGATGAAGTGCCTGCGGCGGGGGTTCGCCGCACACATTGGACGGGATCTCCGGGCAACAGGTTCCAGGGCAATTGTGCGGTTCTTCCGCGGGACACCAGGCCCTTCGCGGTCAGGTCAGCGCAGGCCCAGGTCAGGGTCATGGGAGGGCAACGGATGCGATCAGTGTCGGCGCGGGGGTATTTTGGCGTGACCGTTCACGTCCTACGTGTGCCTGGATGTCGTTTTCATGGACATCCGAGGTCTCGGTCTCGTTGAGTTGACGGACATATGACAGTGAGTCAGTCAATGCGTAACCGAACTGCAACATCACAGATATAAGTCGGTGTGGAGCGGTAGAGGATAGTCGCGAGCGATCGGTGTGGCGTCAGCACCCGGACAGCGGCAGCGGGAAGCAGGGACCACAAGATCCTCCTTCGCGGTGCTCGGGGTCACGGAGTTCAGTGTCGACGCAAGCCTGCAAAGGGAGGATTTACCGCAATGCGTGTTACCAAGAGTGCCCGGGTCACCGCCGGCGCCGCGTTGCTCGCCCTCGCGCTGACCGCGTGTGGTGGTTCGACGTCCCCGGACGGTGGGGCGGCAGGGGCCGACCAGCCCGTGCGGATGGAGCTCGGTGAGCCGCAGAAGCTCTTCTATCCCGGTGACACCACCGAGTCCGAAGGCTCCGAGGTCCTCGCCGCCATCTTCGCCCCGCTGGTCGGCTACGACGAGAACAAGCAGGTCGTGGACGAGGTCGCCGAGTCGATCGAGTCGCCGGACAACACGGTGTGGACGATCAAGCTCAAGCCGGGCTACACCTGGCACAACGGCGAGAAGCTGATCGCGCAGAACTACGTCGACGCGTGGAACTACGCTGCCAACCAGGACAACGTCCAGGGCGCCAACGGCTTCTTCAGCCGGATCGACGGCTGGGCCGACCTGAACCCCGGTGAGGGCCAGACCGTCTCCACCAAGGAGATGAAGGGCCTCAAGGTCGTCGACGAGAGCACCTTCACCGTCACTCTCAGCAAGCCGTTCTCGCAGTTCAAGACGATGCTGGGCTACACGGCGTTCTACCCGCTGCCCAAGGCGGCCTTCGGCCCCGACGGTAAGATCACCGAGGAGTACGCCAGGAAGCCGATCGGCCAGGGCTACTTCCAGATCGACAAGCCCTACAACAAGGGCACCGACCAGACGATCGACCTCACCCGGTACGACGCCTTCGCCGGGACGAAGCCGAAGTTCGCCAAGCTTCAGTTCAAGCTCTACACGAGCCCGGAGACCGCGTTCAACGACCTGGCCGCGGGCAACCTCGACATCCACGACTCGCTGCCCCCGTCGGCGATCGCGAGGGCGAAGTCCGAGCTCGGCGAGCGCTACATGGACGAGGCGGACGCCGGCGTCGGCTACATCGGCTTCCCGATGCAGTACAACAAGACGTACGCGAACGTGAAGGTCCGCGAGGCCATCTCCATGGCCATCGACCGCAAGACCATCGCGGAGAAGGTCTTCTCCGGCACGCGCGCCCCGGCCGACGACTTCATCAACCCCCTCCTCGACGGCTACCGCGCCGGCGCCTGCGCGGCCTGCGGCTACGACCCCGACAAGGCCAAGGCGCAGTACGCGGAGAACAACGGTCCCAAGACGCTGGAGCTGGGCTACAACACCGACGGCCCGCACAAGGAGTGGATCGAGGCCGTCGCGAACAGCCTCCGCGCCAACCTGGGCATCGAGGTGACGGTGAAGCCCTTCGAGAAGTTCGCCTCGATCCTCGACGAGCTCGACAAGAAGACCTACGGCGGCATGTTCCGGATGGGCTGGGCGATCGACTACCCGTCGGCGGAGAACTACCTGACCCCGATCTTCTCCACCGTCGCGATCAAGACCGGCTCCAACTACGCCGGCTGGTCGAACAAGGAGTTCGACGAGCTCCTGTCCAAGGGTGACACCGCCCCGACGCAGGAGGAGGGCCTGAAGTTCTACCAGCAGGCCGACGACATCCTGATCAAGGAACTTCCCTACATTCCGGTGTACTTCTACCGGACCAACGCCGCGTTCTCCCAGCATGTCAAGGGCGTCAAGATCAACCTTCTCAACCAGATCGAGTGGGCCGAGGTCGAGAAGACCGGCTGACGAACGGCTGAGGGGCCGGGCGGGAGCCCGGCCCCACCGGCCGCCCGGAACGATCTCGCGGCACCGCGCGACCCGCCGGTCCGCGAGATCGTCCCGGGCACCTACGGGAGACACGAATGGGCCGTTACATCCTCAGGCGCCTGATCCAGTCGATACCGGTGCTGCTGGGCGCCACCCTGCTCATCTACGCCATCGTCTTCGCGCTGCCCGGCGACCCCATCGCGGCGCTGGCCGGCGAGAAGCGCATAGACCCCAACATCGTCGCCATCCTGCGCGAGCAGTATCACCTGAACGATCCGTTCCTGGTGCAGTACTGGTACTACATCACCGGCCTGTTCGGCGGTGACTTCGGCACCACCTTCGCCGGTGTCGGAGTCGGCGAGATCATGGCCGGCAAGTTCCAGGTGACCATCAACCTGGCGGCGACCGCCCTGGTGATGGAGGCCGTCATCGGCGTGGGGCTCGGCCTGTACGCGGCGCTGCGCCAGGGCAGGGCCGGCGACTCGATGATCCTCGCCTCCACCCTGGTGCTGATCTCCATCCCCACCCTCGTCACCGGCTTCGTGCTCCAGCTGCTGCTGGGGGTGAAGCTCAAGCAGGCGGGGATCGACCTCTTCCCCGTCGCGGGCGTGACGGAGGGCTGGCGCAGCTACCTGCTGCCCGGCTTCGTGCTCGCGGGGACGTCGATCGCCTACCTCACCCGGCTCGCGAGGAACAGCCTGGTGGAGATCCTGCGCGCCGACTACATCCGCACCGCGGTCGCGAAGGGCCTGCCCCGGAAGCGGATCGTCGGGCGGCACGCGCTGCGCAACGCGCTGATCCCGCTCGTCACCTACCTGGGCGCCGATCTCGGCGTGCTGATGGGCGGCGCGGTGATCACTGAGACGATCTTCAACCTGCCGGGGATCGGCCAGCAGCTGTTCAGCTCCGTATATCTGCGCGAGCAGCCCGTGGTCGTCGGCATCGTGACCGTCCTGGTGCTGATCTACATCCTGGCCAACCTGGTCGTCGACCTGCTCTACGCCGTGCTCGACCCGAGGATCCGCTATGAGTGACACCCTTGTCCCGGCCGGAGGGAAGACCGGGGGCCCCAAGCACGGCAAACCGCGCAGGGGCGCCAGAGGCGCGAAGGCGCCCAAGGCCGCGAGCCTGTGGGGCGACGCCTGGTACGACCTGCGCCGCCGCCCGCTCTTCATCGGAGCGTCCATCCTCATCGCCGTCCTGGTCGTGATGGCGGCGTTCCCCTCGCTGTTCACCTCGGTGAACCCGTTCGACGCCAGGAGCTGCCAACTTGGCGACGCCCGGCTGGGCATGAGCGAGGCCCACTGGTTCGGCACGGACAACCTGGGCTGCGACATCTACGCCCGCACCGTCTACGGCGCCCGCAACTCGATCGTGGTCGGCCTGGCCACCACGATCGTCACCGCGCTGGTGGGCGGCCTGCTCGGCCTGTTCGCCGGGTTCACCGGCGGCGCGCTGGACACCCTGCTCTCGCGGATCACCGAGATCTTCTTCGCGATCCCGTCGATCCTGGGCGCCCTGCTCATCCTGGCGGTGTTCCGCACGGGCAACGTGTGGACCGTCATGCTCGCGCTCGCCGTGCTGACCTGGCCGATGACGTACCGGATCATGAGGGCGGCGGTGATCACCGCCAAGAGCCAGGACTACGTGCTCGCGGCGAGGGCGCTCGGCGCCTCCGCGTCGCGGATCATGTTCCGGCACATCCTGCCGAACGCGATCGCCTCGGTGATCGTGGTCGCCACGATCAACCTGGGCTACTTCATCGCCGCCGAAGCAGGTCTGTCCTTCCTCGGCGTGGGCCTGCGCTCGCCGGACATCTCGTGGGGACTCATGATCTCCGACGCGAGGGAGCGCTTCCTGGAGGCTCCGTGGGCGCTGCTCTTCCCGGCGCTGTTCCTGAGCCTGACGGTGCTCGCCTTCATCATGCTGGGCGACGCGGTCCGCGACGCCCTCGACCCGAAGCTGCGGTGAGGGGGAGCCGTGAAGAAGACCTCGACACAGGTGGTGCCCTCCAGAGAGACGCCGGGCGGCGAGCCGCTGCTCGTCGTCGACGACCTGCACGTGGAGTTCACGACCAGGCAGGGCGTGGTCAAGGCGGTCAACGGGGTCGGCTACTCGCTGAACCCCGGGGAGACGCTCGCCGTGCTCGGCGAGTCCGGCTCGGGCAAGTCGGTGACCGCGCAGGCCATCATGGGCATCCTCGACTCCCCACCGGCCCGCGTCACCCGGGGCGAGATCCGCTTCCGGGGCACGAACCTGCTCGGCCTGTCGGAGGAGGCCCGCGCCCAGGTGCGCGGCCGTCGGATCGCGATGATCTTCCAGGACGCGCTCTCCGCGCTGAACCCGGTGTTCACCGTCGGCGACCAGATCGGGGAGATGTTCCGGGTGCACCGGGGCGCCTCCAGGCGCGACGCCACCAAGAAGGCGATCGAGCTGATGGACCGGGTCCGCATCCCCGCAGCCAGGCAGCGGGTGCACGACTACCCGCACCAGTTCTCCGGGGGGATGCGCCAGCGCATCATGATCGCGATGTCGATCGCGCTCGACCCCGAGGTGCTGATCGCCGACGAGCCGACCACCGCCCTCGACGTGACGGTGCAGGCTCAGATCATGGAACTCCTCGGCGAGCTGCGGCGCGAGAGCGACATGGGCCTGATTCTGATCACCCACGACCTCGGCGTGGTGGCCGACGTCGCCGACAAGATCGCGGTCATGTACGGCGGGCGGATCGTGGAGAACGCCCTCGTGCACGACATCTACCGCAGGCCCGCCCACCCGTACGCCAAGGGCCTGCTCGACTCGATCCCCCGGGTCGACCAGAAGGGCCAGGAGCTGTACGCCATCAAGGGCATGCCGCCGAACCTGCTCGACATGCCCACGGGCTGCGCCTTCCACCCCCGGTGCCCGTACCGTCAGGACGACTGCGTCGTCGACGCGCCCCCGCTGTACGAGATCGGCCCGACGCGCGCCAGCGCGTGTCACTACTGGAGGGAGGTCCTCGATGGCAGCCACGGGTGAGCCGATCCTTGAGGTTCGCGACCTGGTCAAGCACTTCCCGCTCACCCAGGGCATCGTCCTGCGCAGGCAGGTCGGCGCGATCAGGGCCGTCGACGGGGTCTCCTTCGACCTGCGCCGGGGGGAGACGCTCGGCATCGTGGGCGAGTCGGGGTGCGGCAAGTCCACGCTGGCCAAGCTCCTGATGGCGCTGGAGCGGCCGACCTCGGGCTCGGTGAGGATCAACGGCCGGGAGATCGCCGACGCGAGGGGCGGCGAGCTCAAGCGGGCCCGCCGCAACATCCAGATGGTGATGCAGGACCCGTACACCTCGCTGAACCCCCGGATGACCGTGGGCGACATCATCGGCGAGCCGTTCGAGATCCACGGTGAGGTCGCACCCAAGGGCGACCGGCGCCGCAGGGTCCAGGAGCTCCTTGAGGTGGTCGGCCTCAACCCCGACCACATCAACCGCTACCCGCACCAGTTCTCCGGCGGTCAGCGTCAGCGCATCGGGATCGCCCGCGGGCTCGCGCTCCAGCCGGAGATCATCGTCTGCGACGAGCCGGTCTCCGCGCTCGACGTGTCGATCCAGGCGCAGGTCGTGAACCTGCTGGAGCGGCTGCAGGACGAGTTCGGCCTCGCGTACGTCTTCATCGCCCACGACCTGTCGGTGGTCCGGCACATCTCCGACCGGGTGGGGGTGATGTACCTGGGCAAGATGGTGGAGATCGGGAAGGACACCGAGATCTACGACCGGCCCGCGCACCCCTACACCCAGGCGCTGCTGTCGGCCGTTCCCGTGCCCGACCCCGAGGGACGCGAGCGCCGTGAGCGGATCATCCTCCAGGGCGACCCGCCGTCTCCCGCCAGTCCGCCGTCGGGGTGCCGGTTCCGTACGCGCTGCTGGAAGGCCCAGGAGATCTGTGCCGTCGAGGAGCCGCCGCTGCGGGTCAGGCCGGGCATCGCGCACGCGAGTGCGTGCCACTTCGCCGAGACCCACGACGTGATCCACGCCTAGGAGGGCGTCGCGGAGACCGGAGGCCCCGGGAGGACGGCGAAGGACCGGCGGAGCGGTCTCGCGGGCGGGGTGGGGAACGGTGCGATCCCCGCGTGGAGTCGCGGAGGGCTGTAGGGCCGTAGGGCCTGGCTTCGCGAGCGGGCCGGGAACGGTGCGATCTCCGCGTGGAGTCGCGAGAGCGGGGTTTCGCGAGCGGGCCGGGAACGGCGAGGGGCCGAAGCGGGGATTTCGCGAGCGGACCCCGGGAACGACGACAGGGCGCGACCCCCACATGGAATTGTGGAGGCCACGCCCTGCCCGCTTTACCGTAGAACGTCTTTACCGCGAGACGTCTTTACCGCAGGACATCCGCTGCAGGGACGTCCGTCCTGCTAGAGGATGTCGACGCCGACGCCGCCGATGCCGACAAGGCCGCCGATGCCGACGCCGTGGCCGACACCGCTGCCGCTGCTGATGATGTTGCCGCCGCCGCCGATGGTGTTGCCGCCACGGCCGATGAGGCCACCGCCGAGGATGCCGCCCCCGCCGAAGCCGCCGCCGTACACGCCGCCCCCGTAGACGCCGCCGCCGTAGAAGCCGCCGCCGTACACGCCGCCCCCGTAGACGCCCCCGCCGTAGCAGCCGGCGCCGTACACGCCGCCGCCGTAGAGGCCGCCCCCGTAGATGCCGCCCCCGTACACGCCGCCGCCGCAGCCGGTGGTCACGGCCGTGGGGATGACGGTGGTGCCGTAGGTGACGGTGCTCGTCGGGATGAAGGCGGGAGCCGCGCTGACGACGCCGACGCCGACGCCGCAGCAGTCGGCGGCCTTCTTGGCGGCCTTGGCCTGGGCGGCGGCCTTGACGACCGAGGCGGCGGTGACCTTGGTCGCGGAGCTGGTGGAGGACGTGGACGCGGAGGCGGCCACGGCCGGCGCGAGGACGGCGACGCCGACGCACGCGGAGGTGATGAGAAGACGACGAATCATTGTGGTTCCCCCTGGAAGGAAATCGTCGCGGCAGTGTATGAGGCCTTTTGAAAGGACCGTCTGCGCGCGGCTACTCAAAGTAACGGGAGTGAGACTATCCAGCGACATGCTTTCTGGAGGGTCAAGAATGGTCAGCTTGTGGTAATGATCGCGGATCCGTGATTGAACGAATAATGGCCGATCACTGTTTCGATCCGGGCGCGTCCGACCTGCCACACCCCTGCGGATTCCTTAACTGCCAGGTCAGCTCGTATATCCGGTGGAGGGCAGGCCGCTCGCGGGCGGCGAGGACGGTGAGCCTCGACGACACCGAGGTCGGAGGCCGGGCCGGGGGGAGCGAGAGAACGAAAAGGGGTCATTGTCCGGGGGAATGTGGACACGTCATCGGAATTCCGGCATGCGTATTTACAGGTGGAACGATCCTTCGGCTACAACGATAATTCGGTAAACGGCATAACGTGTTGGGAGACTTCTCCCTAAGTCGCTTTTTCTGTGTTTTTCATGGGCAGGGAGAGAGGCGTACGTGGGCTCCGGGCGGCAGGCCGAGCCGCTGGGAGGCATCGCCCGAGTTGACCGCGAGCGCGACCAGCCCGGCCGAGTCGATGAAGGCCACGATCTCCCCGGGCGGCACGGAGGCGAAGCTCTCCTTGAACGGCACCGAGAGCCGCCGCCTGCCCAGCCAGACCACCAGCGTCTCTCCCAGCGCGACGCCCAGCGTCGCCAGGTCGCCGGAGCCGATCGAGAGCTGGGCGTTGCCGTGCCGGTCGATCGAGAGCACCTCGCCCTCGGCACAGCCCTCCTGCAGCACGGAGGTGGGCGCGGGCAGCGAGACCAGCCGCTCCAGCGGGATCTCCTGCCCCAGCTCGGACGGGTGGCGCCCGATGGCCAGGTGCGCCGCGACGGGGGCGAAGAGGTCGCGCCCATGGAAGGTCGGCGAGACCGGTTTCAGGAAGAGGTCCGTGTTGGACAGCTCGTAGGCGGCACGCGCGCCCCCGCTGGCGTGGATCGCCCACGACAGGAGCCCGTTGTCCGGGCCCAGGAACACATGCTCGCCGGCCTCGACCGCCACGGCCCTGCGCGAGCCGCCGCCGCCGGGATCCACCACGGCGACGTGCACGCCGGAGGGAAGATAGGCGATCGTCTGGGCCAGGATCGCCGCACCGCGGCGTACGTCCCCCGAGGGGACCAGATGGCACACATCGATGATCCGCGACTCGGGAGAGATTCCGGCGATCACGCCGTGACATGCGGCGATGTAGCCGTCTTCCAGTCCGTAGTCGCTGAGAAGGCTGATGACAGAGGTCACATCAGGTGACTGTACGTCGCCACATCCGTCATGAACAGCGCGAAATTCCGGACTATCCTGACTTCGGGCCGCGCGTGCGCGGTGTGACCGCCGCGTGCCCCCCGACGGAGGAGGAAGCAATGGACACCGCGCCGAGTTCCGGTGACGGCGCCGCTCCGGAGCCCGCGCAGAGGGCTCTCACCGACAGGGAGCGCGAGTTGCTCGCCTTCGAGCGCCAGTGGTGGCGTTACGCGGGCGCCAAGGAGCAGGCGGTCCGCGAGGTCTTCGACATCTCCGTGACGCGCTACTACCAGTTGCTCAGCGAGCTCATCGACCTCCCGGCTGCGCTCGCCCACGATCCGATGCTGGTCAAGCGCCTGCGCCGGCTCCGCGAGACCCGCCGTCGCGACCGTTCCGCCCGAAAAATGGGCTTGCGACCCTGATCTCCGGGTACGACCGGTCGCGGCGGGCGATCGCGAGAGCCGGGCCGACAGGACGGGCGAAACCTCGAAGGCGGTGAGGGCCGGGCGAGCATGACGCCCGAACACGCTTGAGGGGATTCGAAGAGGACCGGGCGAGGTTCGGCCGGGCCATGTCGGACGGGGGTTCGGCGAGAGTTCGGCGAGAGTTCGACGGGGGCTTGATGGGACTCGTCGGGCTGGGACGAGGATGACGGTGACCACACTCGACAGGGCGAGGCGGATATGACGACGAACACGTCCGAAGGGCTGAAGGCGATCGTCGCCGACCCGGCGGGGGCGGTGATCGGGCTCGACTTCGACGGCACGCTGTCCCCGATCGTCCCCGATCCCGCGGCGGCGAGGATCCACCCCGGCGGGGCCGAGGTGCTGGGCAGGCTCGGCCGCCTGGTCGGCGCCGTGGTGATCGTGACCGGCCGCCCCGCCGCCACGGCCGTCGAGTACGGCTCCCTGACCGAGGTCCCCGGGCTGGTCGTACTCGGGCACTACGGCCTCGAACGCTGGGAGGCGGGCGCGCTCGCCGCCCCGCCCGTGCACCCGGGTCTCGACCTGGCCAAAGGCGGGCTCGTCTCGCTCGTCGCGGGGATCGAGGGGGTGCGGATCGAGGACAAGGAGCGGTCGGTGGCCGTGCACACCAGGCAGGCGGCCGATCCGTGGGCGACGCTCGACGCGCTGCGCGAGCCGGTCGCCGCGCTGGCGGCGGGGGCGGGGCTCACGGTGGAGCCGGGCAAGTTCGTGTTGGAGCTGCGCCCGCCGGGGACGGACAAGGGGGTGGCGCTGAGCGCCTTCCTGGGCGAGCGGGCCGCTCGGTCGGTGCTGTTCGCGGGGGACGACCTGGGAGATCTCGCGGCGTTCGCGGCCGTGCGGGCCTCGGGTCTGCCGGGCGTGACGGTGTTCAGCGGATCGCCGGAGATCGAGGTCGAGGCCGACATCGTGGTGGAGGGACCCCCGGGGGTCCTGGAGCTTCTCACCTCGATCGCCGACGCCGTCGAGCGCGAGGCGTAGGAGGAACGCCCGTTCAGGCCGGTTCGCCCACGCTCCTCAGGGAACGTTCGCCCGCGGTGACGAGCAGTCCCGCGACGGCGAGCCCGATCAGGGCGGGGACCATGAGGAACGCCCGCTGGGTGCCGAACCCGTCGGCCAGCGCGCCCAGCAGGAACGGCCCGGTTCCCACCGCGAGCCCGGAGAAGATCGCGGCCATCGCCGACGCGCGGTCCCGCCGCCCGCCGGAGGTGGCGAGCAGCCGCGACAATGCCATCGGGAAGTGCAGCGCCACCCCCAGCCCGGAGACGGCGAGACCCGCGTAGGAGAAGATCGGGTCCGTGCTCAACCAGAAGATCGCCCACCCGACGGCCGCGACCAGGAGGGCGCCGAGGAACAGCGCGGTCGGCGGGATGCGCAGGGCGAGCCACGCCCCGGCGATCCGCCCGGCCGCCATCCCGGCGGTGAACGCCGCGACCGCGGTCGCGGCCACCGCCGCAGGCAGTCCCGTCTGGTCGGAGAACAGCTTGGCCGCCCACAGGTTGAAGCAGAACTCCATCGCGACGCAGCAGAACAGCACGGTCGCGGCGAGATAGAACCGCCAGCCGAAGCGGGCACCGCCGTCCGTGGCGGCACCGCCGACGGTCTTCTCCGGTTCGGGGATCCGTACGCGACCCATGGCCAGCGCGAGCAGCGCGGCCAGCACGGAGGTCACCAGCAGCGCGGCCCGCCAGCCGAGGGCGCTCTGCGCGGCGGTGCTGACCACGAAAGGGACCCCGATGCCGACGATCACGCAGACGGCGTTGGCCTCGCTGATCGCCGCCGGACCCGCGGGACCGTGCCGATCGTCGAGCGCGGCCATGCCCGGGAACAGGACGAGCGCGGACAGCGCGCCGGCGACGCCGTACCCGAGAAGGGTGACCGGCAGCACGGTGGGGGCCGCCGCGACCATGAGCGTGCCGGAGCTTATCCCGGCCATCCCGGTCCAGATGGCGGCCCGCCGCCCGATCCTTCCCACCACCCAGGGCAGGACGAGACCGGTGACGATGCCGCCGGCGGCCATCGCGGTCCCGTGCAGCCCGGCGACCGCCTGGGAGACGCCCTGGTCGAGGCGGAGCAGCGGGAGCGCGGAGCTGAGGCCGTACAGGTAGGTGGCGAAGACGCCGAACTGGAGGTAGATCAGCCAGGTCGCGCGGTCGCGGATCAGCCGGACGTGCGCGGTCGCGGTCAACTCGGTCTCCCGTGCACCAAAAAGTGAAATAGCCGCCAAAATTATCTCATGTGGGGCTAAAACCGGCCAACGATTTTGATCGTCACCCGAGGGCGTCGAGCTGCTCGGCGAACCACCGGTGCGGGGGGAGCGCGGTCGCCGCGGCGGCGAGCAGGACACCTCTCCTGGAACGCTCGGCCGAAGGCATCGTCAGGCCCTCGTGCAGCGCGGCGGCCGTGGCCGAGACGTCGTAGGGATTGACCGTGAGCGCGTGCTCGCCCAGCTCGGCGGCGGCACCCGCCTCCCGCGACAGCACCAGCGCGCTGTGCGGAGACAGGACCGGCCCCTCCTTCGCCACCAGGTTCATGCCGTCGCGGATCGGGTTCACCAGCAGCACGTCCGCCAGCCGGTAGGCGGCGAGCGAGCGCGGGTAGTCGTCGTTGACGTTGAGGATGAGCGGATCCCAGTCCTCGGTGCCGTACTCGTCCTCGATCTCCTTCGCGCAGCGCTGCACCGCCGCGGTGTACTCGCGGTATTCGGGCAGGTCGTGCCGGGAGGGGTAGGCGAAGGCGAGGTGGGTGACCCGGCCGTGCCACTCCGGGTAGGTGGCGAGGAACTGCTTGTAGGCGAGCAGGCCCCGCACGATGTTCTTCGACAGCTCCGTCCTGTCGATCCGCACGATCAGCCTGCGGTCGCCCACCTGGTCGCGGAGCGCGGCCATGTGCGACTCCACGTCGGGCTCGGAGGCCCGGGTCCACAGCGCCTTGCCGTCCACCCCCAGGCTGTGGGTGCCGATCCTGGTGGTCCTGCCCGCGTGCGTGACCGTACGCTCCCCGCGGTCGACCCGCGCCCCGAGCACCGCCTCGCAGCAGTCCATGAACGCCCCGCCCCAGCGGTCGGTGAGGAAGCCCGCGTGGTCGGCGCCGAGGATGCCTTCGAGGAGCTCGGTCGCCACGTCGTCGGGGAGCAGGCTGAAGTATTCCGGCGGGGCCCACGGCGTGTGCGAGAAGTGCGCCACCCGCAGGTCGGGGCGCTCCCCCCTGAGCATCGCCGGGGCGAGACTCAGGTGGTAGTCCTGCACCATCACCCGCGCCCCGTGCGGGGCCTCCTCGGCCAGCGCCATCGCGAACGCCTCGTTGTAGGCCTGGTACGACTCCCACTCCCTGCGGAACCTGGCGTCGAAGTGCGGCCGGTTGGGGGTGTCGTAGAGGAGGTGGTGGACGAACCACAGGGTGGAGTTGGCGACCGCGTTGTAGGCGCGGTGGAAGGTCGCCGGGGGGATGTCGAGCATCCGCACCGTCCCGGTGTCGTAGCCCGCCTGGTCGAGCCGGCCGCCGGGCGCGAGCCGCACGGCGCTTCGGTCGCCGTCGGACAGCGCCGCGCAGACCCACAGCGCGTTGACGTCCCTCGCGACCTCCGACAGGCCGGAGACCAGGCCGCCACCTCCCCTGCGCATGGACAGTGAGCCGTCCTCGGAGAGGGTGAAGGAGACGGGGCCGCGGTTGGAGGCCACCAGGATCGCGCTCATGAGATCCCTTCTTCACTGGCTGGGGACACGCCTGTTTTCGAAGGTTAACCGGCACCGCAGCGGGGTGTCCTCGCCCTTCGGGTCAACGAAAGAACGGTGTTCAACGAATTGTGTCAGCTCTTGTCGGCAGGTGAAGTGATGAGGCTCGACGTATCACCCTTTTGGCGGCAAGAAGGGGAGGGCTTTGGCAGGGAGAAGGGGAGGGGCGCCGTCCGAGGGCCGGACCATAGGATGTCCAGCGACCGTGACCGCTGATGGGGGCCCGTGATGGCGCTGGACGAGACGACCGAGGACCTGGCCCGATCGGCCGCCCAGGGCGACCACCGCGCGCTCGGTGAGCTGCTGAGGCGGATCGAGCCCGCCGTGCTCAGGCACTGCGGCCGGATCCTTCCCTTCAGGCAGGACGCCGAGGAGGCCTGCCAGGACACCCTGCTCGCGGTGGCGCGCAACATCGGCCGTTTCGAAGGGCGTGCCCGGTTCAGCACCTGGCTGCACATCGTGACCGCCAACTGCGCGAGGACCACCTATCGCTCGCTGAAGCGCCGCGCCGCCGAGCAGAGTTCGGACGAGCTGCCGCTGCAGAAGCCGGATGTCGCCCGGGTGAGCGTGATCGCCGGGTCCCGGCTGGACCTGCTCGACGCGATGGAGGCGCTGGAGGCCGAGAAGCCGGAGCTCGCCCAGGCGCTGGTGCTGCGTGACATCTGCCAGCTCGACTACAACGAGGTGGCCGAGCAGCTCCGGATCCCGCTGGGCACCGCCAAGTCGCGCATCCACCAGGCGCGCAAATACGTCCAGGGCGCCCTGGGCGACGCCTACGGCTTCTGATCCCGACTTCGATCCCGGCCGCTCGGCTCGATTTCGCTCTCGGGAGCCCGGTCCGGGTTCGTCCTGGTCGTCCGGCTCCGAGGTTGATCTCGGCCGTCCGGTTCGAGAGGGGCAGCCCGGTTCGGGAAGGGCCGGATGGTTCTGGAGGGGCCAGGGCCGGTGGGAACCGTTCGTGAACACCTTCCGCGTGGCGCGCGGCTTCGGCGGCCTTGTCTGATCTAGAGTGGCGTTGCCCACGTCACGTGATCAATGGGTGACATGCAGTGACCTCCCCTCGCGCTTCACAGGCAAAGGTCGAGGAGAACCCACATGTCCCGCAGACACGTCCTCATCGCATCATGCGCCCTGACCGCAACCGCGCTCGCCCTGGCCGCCGTACCGGCCGGCGCCGAACCTCAGGCGGCGGACGCCCCGGCCACGCACGTCGTCCCGTCCGCGGAGATGGCCGTGCCGGTCGCGTCGGTCGCGCTGAAGCCGCCGCCCGGAATGATAAGGGCGCTCGTACGCGACCTGCGCCTCACCCCGGCCGAGGCCCAGGTACGCCTGCTCAACGAGGCCCGCCTATCCTCGGTCGCGGCGCAGCTGAACAGAAGACTCGGCTCCAGTTATGGCGGCACCTGGCTTCGGGGAAACACCGCGAGCACCCTGGTGGCGGCCACCACCAGTGTTACCGACATTCCCGTGATCCTCGCGGCGGGTGCCGAGGCCGAGGTCGTCGCCAGATCGCTGGAGGAACTCACTGGGATCCAGGAGAAGATCAACCACTCCAGCGCATCGTCGCTCGTGTCGAGTGTGCGTCTTATCGACGTGAAGAGGAACAAGGTGGTCGTCCTCTCCCCGAAACCCGATGCGGCTGAAAACCTCGTCCAGAGCACCGGTGTGGACGAGGAGGCAGTGGTCGTGCTGCCCAGTGCCGAGACTCCCCTGCCCCTGTACGACCTGGTGGGCGGTAACGCCTACTACATCGGCGCCACCAGCCGATGCTCGATCGGCTTCTCCGTGCTCAAGGGCACCCAGCCGGGCTTCGTCAGCGCGGGCCACTGTGGAAAGAGCGGCGACGTCACCACCGGCTACAACCGAGTCGGCCAGGGCGTTTTCCAGGGGTCCACCTTCCCCGGCAACGACTACTCCTGGGTCGCGGTCAACTCCAACTGGACGCCCACTCCCGCGGTGGACAACGGCCAGGGCGGCACCGTGCCCGTCGCCGGAGCCACGGTCGCCATCGAGGGGGCGTCGGTCTGCCGGTCCGGCTCCACCACCGACTGGCACTGCGGCCTCATCCAGCAGCGCGGCGCCAGCGTCACCTATCCCCAGGGCACCGTCTCCGGGCTGACCCGCACCAGCGTCTGCGCCGAGCCCGGGGATTCCGGCGGCTCCTTCATCTCCATCGACCAGGCCCAGGGCGTCACCTCGGGCGGCTCCGGCGACTGCACTCAGGGCGGCACCACCTACTTCCAGCCGATCGGCCCGATCCTCACCGCCTATGGCCTGACCTTGAGGACCGTCGCGGGCAATCGGCCACCGCCGGTCTCGGGCACCTGCACCGGCTTCCCGAACACCTACACCGGCACCCTGGCCAACGGCGCGTCCGCCTACCAGCCGAACGGCCGCTACTACAGGTCGACCAAGGGGGGCATCCACAAGGGCTGCCTGGACGCCGACGACGGCGTCGACTTCGACCTGTATCTCCAGAAGTGGAACGGCGGGAACTGGTCGGTCGTCGCCACCTCCGACGGCCCGAGGACCGACGAGAGCATCTCCTACACCGGCACGCCCGGCTACTACCGCTACCGGGTGGTCTCCTCGTCCGGCGTCGGCGCGTACACCCTGGGGTTCAAGGCGCCGTGACCGCCGACCGGACGCCGCCCGCGGGGCGCGTCCGGCGACGACCGGAAGGGGTGAGGCTCCCGCAGGGCGGACGATCACCGAGGATCGTCCGTCCGGCGGGGGCCTCACCTGTCCTTTCACCTGTTTTTCCAGCCACGCCGCCTGTCTCGGGGGCGGAGGAACGGATCCGGCTGTCCGCTGGATAACACGCCTTATCTCGCACAGTGAGACATGAAGTCAGGAGGGCGGCAGGGCGGGGTAGAGTGCTCAAGACCTGCGCGTCAGGTTTCCAACTGAATATCTGCTCATCCAGAGGGGTGGAGGGACCGGCCCTGCGAAGCCCCGGCAACCATCCCGGTTCACGACCCGTGATCTGAACGAGGTCGACCGGGACAGGTGCCAATTCCGGTCTGTGACCAGGGTGGTCCAGACGAAGATGAGGGAAAGGCCTCGCTTCATGGCGCTCGCAACCACTGAGAACACCACCTCCTCCGCTCGTGCCGACGGCGCGCGCGACCGGCGCTTCGGCCCCGCCGTGGCGCTGTCCTGCCGGGAGTGCGGTGCCCGCTACGACCTCGGCCCCAGCTTCGCGTGTACCGAGTGTTTCGGGCCCCTTGAGATCGCGTACGACTTCGGGCGGGTGACCCGGGAGCGGATCGCCGAGGGGCCGACCAACATCTGGCGCTACCGCTCGCTGCTGCCCGTCCCCGAGGACGTGGCCGCCAAGCCCAACATGGCACCCGGCTGGACCAAGCTCGTCAACGCCGGCAACCTCGCCCGCGAGCTGGGCATCCGCTCGCTGCACGTGAAGGACGACTCCGGCAACCCCACCCACTCCTTCAAGGACCGCGTGGTGGCCATCGCCGTCGAGGCGGCACGCAACTTCGGCTTCCACACCCTCTCCTGCTCCTCCACCGGCAACCTCGCCGGCGCCGTGACCGCCGCCGCCGCGCGGGCCGGGCTGGACGCCTGCGTGTTCATCCCCTCCGACCTGGAGCAGGCCAAGATCGTCATGGCCTCCGTGTACGGCGGCAGGCTCATCGGCATCGAGGGCACCTACGACGACGTGAACCGCTTCTGCTCTGAGCTCATCGGCGACGAGCTGGGCGACCAGTGGGGCTTCGTCAACGTCAACCTCCGCCCGTACTACGCGGAGGGTTCCAAGACGCTCGCCTACGAGATCGCCGAGCAGCTCGGCTGGCGCCTTCCCGACCAGATCGTCATTCCGGTCGCCTCCGGCTCGCAGCTCACGAAGATCGACAAGGGCTTCAAGGAGCTGATCGCGCTCGGCCTGGTCGAGGACAGGCCGTACAAGATCTTCGCCGCCCAGGCCGAGGGGTGCTCCCCGGTCTCCTCCGCCTACAAGGCGGGCCACGACGTGATCCGGCCGGTCAAGCCGGACACGATCGCCAAGTCGCTCGCGATCGGTAACCCGGCCGACGGACCGTACGTCCTGGACATCGCCCGCCGCACCGGCGGCGCGGTCGAGGACGTCACCGACGCCGAGATCGTCGACTCGATCCGGCTGCTGGCGAGGACCGAGGGCATCTTCGCCGAGACGGCGGGAGGCGTCGTCGTCGGGGTGCTGCGCAAGCTGGTCGCCTCGGGCACGCTCGACCCCGACGCCGAGACCGTGGTCCTCAACACCGGTGACGGTCTCAAGACCCTGGACGCGGTGGCCGCGGAGGCGCGCCCGACCGCAGTGATTCGACCCTCTCTTGACGCATTCCGTGCGGCTATCGCCTAGAAATCGTGAAAGGTACTGAATTATGAGCGTTTCTGTGCGGATTCCGACGATTCTCCGGACTTACACCGATGGTGCCGCCGAGGTGAACGGAGAAGGCGAGACCCTGCGCGATGTTCTTCAGAAGCTCGACGCGGACTTCCCGGGGATCGGTGCCCGGATTCTCGATGAATCGGGAAAGATCCGACGTTTTGTCAATGTCTACGTTGGGGATGAGGACGTCCGTTTCGCCGACAACCTCGACACGGCGACGCCCTCCGGTGTTCAGATCTCCATCATCCCGGCGGTGGCCGGAGGCTGACTCCTTCGCCCTGACGCGGCCCTGACCGCCTCGCGTCGCACCGCGTCATCCCCAGGGGCACCCGCGAATCCACGGCACCCGCCCGGCTCCGGCCGGGCGGGTGCCGTGTTTTATGACAGAAGCTCATATTTGTCGCGTGCACGAATAATGTAACCCCTGACTAACCAGCAGTGATGATGAAACTTTCTCCTCGTGATAAAAGCTCTCGTAAAGAGGTAGTTTGGTGCTTGACTCTGTTGCCCGACCGCTTCCCACAGGTATGGTCGGAACGATCGACGTGGCGAAGTCCGCCCCGGAGATTGGGGACTTCGCGAGAGGAATGGGCGTCGTCCTTTAAGACCAGTAAGAGGAGTCGCAAGTGGCGCAGGGCACCGTCAAATGGTTCAACGCGGACAAGGGCTACGGCTTCATCGCGGTAGACGGTGGTAAGGATGTGTTCGTCCATTACTCCGCGATCATGATGGATGGCTACCGCGCCCTGGAGCAGGGGCAGCGGGTCGAGTTCGAGATCACCCAGGGGCAGAAGGGTCCCCAGGCGGAATCCGTCCGGGCGGTCTGACGCGGCCGTTTCATGAATTCGCAGGGAGGAGTCGGCGGGTCCCGAGGTGTCGCGGTCCGCTGAACCCCCACCGCCCAGGCCCGGCTCGCCCTCATCCGGCGAGCCGGGCGTTCGTGTCGTTCGGGCATCCGCCAACGACGGCAATGACGGCAGTGACCCCAAAGGCGCCAATGCCTCCCAAAGGCCCCGATGATGACCCATCGCGTACGCCGACGTGGCGCGGGATCTTCGCGGACATGACGAGAAGCTGAAGATCGTCCCACGCGCGGCCCAGGTCAACGGGGCGCGGCTTGCACTCGTCGGGGTAGAGTGCTAAACAGATTCTTGGCACTCACGCATAGAGAGTGCCAATCCTGGATCGAGGCGATGGGGCCCGCCGAACGGAGTCGTGGGCCCACATGCCGTCGCGGGCGTCGGCTCGGTCCGGTGTAAGCCACCCTTTCTCTGGGAGGTTAGCCGTATGGCAGCCAAGATGATCGCGTTTAACGAGGACGCCCGGCGCGGTCTCGAGCGCGGCATGAACCAGCTCGCGGACGCCGTCAAGGTGACCCTCGGCCCCAAGGGCCGTAACGTCGTGCTGGAGAAGAAGTGGGGCGCCCCCACCATCACCAACGATGGTGTCTCCATCGCCAAGGAGATCGAGCTCGAAGACCCGTGGGAGAAGATCGGGGCCGAGCTCGTCAAGGAGGTCGCGAAGAAGACCGACGACGTCGCGGGTGACGGCACCACCACCGCCACCGTGCTCGCCCAGGCTCTCGTACGCGAGGGTCTTCGCAACGTCGCCGCCGGCGCGAACCCGATGTCCCTGAAGAAGGGCATCGAGGCCGCCGTCGAGCGCGTGTCGGAGGAGCTGTCCAAGCTCGCCAAGGACGTGGAGACGAAGGCGCAGATCGCCTCCACGGCGTCCATCTCCGCGGGCGACCCGCAGATCGGCGAGATGATCGCCGAGGCGATGGACAAGGTCGGCAAGGAAGGCGTCATCACCGTCGAGGAGAGCAACACCTTCGGTCTCGAGCTTGAGCTCACCGAGGGCATGCGCTTCGACAAGGGCCTCACCTCGATGTACTTCGTCACCGACCCGGAGCGTATGGAGGCCGTCCTCGACGACCCGTACATCCTCGTCGTCAACTCCAAGGTGTCCGCCAACAAGGACCTGCTCCCGGTTCTCGACAAGGTCGTGCAGGCCGGCAAGCCGCTGCTGATCATCGCCGAGGACGTCGAGGGCGAGGCCCTGGCCACCCTGGTCGTGAACAAGATCCGTGGCCTGTTCCGCTCGGTCGCGGTCAAGGCGCCCGGTTTCGGTGACCGTCGCAAGGCGATGCTGGGCGACATCGGCATCCTGACCGGTGCCCAGGTCATCAGCGAGGACCTCGGCCTGAAGCTGGAGTCCACCACCCTGGACCAGCTCGGCCGCGCCCGCCAGGTCATCGTCACCAAGGACGAGACCACCATCGTCGACGGTGCCGGTGACGCCGAGCAGATCGCCGGCCGGGTCAACCAGATCCGCGCCGAGATCGACAACACCGACTCCGACTACGACCGCGAGAAGCTCCAGGAGCGTCTGGCCAAGCTGGCCGGCGGCGTGGCCGTCATCAAGGCCGGTGCCGCGACCGAGGTCGAGCTCAAGGAGCGCAAGCACCGCATCGAGGACGCCGTTCGCAACGCGAAGGCGGCCGTCGAGGAGGGCATCGTCCCCGGCGGTGGCGTGGCGCTGCTGCAGGCCGGCGCGAAGGCGTTCGACAAGCTGGAGCTCTCCGGCGACGAGGCCACCGGTGCCGCGATCGTGAAGAAGGCTCTGGAGGAGCCGCTGAAGCAGATCGCGGTGAACGCCGGCCTTGAGGGCGGCGTCGTCGTGGAGAAGGTGCGCAACCTTCCCGCGGGTGAGGGCCTCAACGCCGCCACCGGCGAGTACGTCAACCTGTTCGAGACGGGCATCATCGACCCGGCCAAGGTGACGCGTTCCGCGCTGCAGAACGCGGCGTCCATCGCGGCGCTGTTCCTCACCACCGAGGCCGTCATCGCCGAGAAGCCCGAGAAGGCCGCGGCCGCCCCCGCCATGCCCGGCGGCGGCGACATGGACTTCTGAGTCCAACCGCTTTCAGGTAAAAGAGGCGACCCCGAGGATCTCGGGGTCGCCTCTTTTTTTGTGCGCTTTCCCCAGGCGTTGTCCGCCATCCGCCGTCGACCTTCTTGAAAGGCCGCCCCCTGGCGGGTGCTCCCGGGGACGCCGCGAACCGCGGGGTTCGATCCGGCGCAGGCCCGTGCGGGGTCGTCGGGGGTTCGAAAGCCGATGCCGGTCCGGACCCGCCGAGCGGGGACGAGGAGGCGCGCTCGCCCCCATGCCGCCAGGGCGGCCTCGCGATGTGTCAGGCAATGAATGGGCAGGTCTGCCGGAACAGGAGTTAAAGCCGGAGTGTCATTTCCCGGGCGCGATGCCGAACCGCCATAGAACGGGTCCATGGGGCGGCAATGGAGCCATTGCCCATACAGCGGTAGGTGAGGGGAACGATGGATCATAACCATTGGAAACCGCCCGGCTGGTCGTCCAAGGGCAGGTGGCGGTCGCGCGTCCTTCCCGCCCTGGCGGCGCTGTTCATCGCGGCCGTGATGGCGCCGACGGTCACGGCCGAGGCCGTCACGCCACCGAAGGACGTCGTCTATGTGACCAACACGCAGTCGGACACCGTGTCGGTGATCGATACCAAGACCAACAGGGTCATCGCCACCGTCCCGGTCGGCGACAACCCCATCCAGCTGGCGGTGACTCCCAACAACGCGCGTGTCTACGTGGCCAACGCGCAGTCGAGTACCGTGTCGGTGATCGACACGACGACCAAGAAGGTCGTCGCCACCATCCCCGTCAGTAAGAACCCCATCGGGATCGACGTCTCCTACGGCGGGACCCGTGTCTATGTGGCCGATGTGCTCTCGGACCTGGTGTCGGTGATCGACACCAAGACCAACAGGGTCATCGCCACCGTCCCGGTCGGCCACCGCCCGTTCATAGTCACCGCCGTTCCCTATCGTCGCGTCTACGTGGCCAACCAGGCCTCCGGCACCGTATCGGTGATCGACACCGGGACCAACAGGGTCATCGCCACCGTCCCTGTCGGCAAGGGGCCGCTCGGAATCGGCTTCGTCCCCGATGGTCACCGTGTCTACGTGGCCAACCAGGTCTCCGGCACCGTATCGGTGATCGACACCAAGACCAACAGGGTCATCGCCACCGTCCCCGTCGGTAAGGAGCCTGCCAGGATCGCGGTCTCCGCCGACGGTTCCCGCGTCTACGTGACCCATCTGCTCGCGGAGAGCGTAGCGGTGATCGACGCCAGAACGAACGAGGTCATCGACGTGATCCCGGTCGAGGCGTCCTCTCCTTTCGGGGTCGCGATCTCCGCCGACGGCGCCCGGCTCTACGTGGCCAACCTGGAGACGAACAGCGTGTCGGTGATCGACATCAAGACCCACAAGGTCATCGGCACCATCCCGGTCGGCGACAGACCTTTCGGGATCAAAGCGGCGCACCTCGTGCCCAGGCCGAGAAACCGTTCGTAGCGCCTGGCACCGGACTCCCGGAGCCGCCGACCGGAGAGGGTCACCCGGCGAGCTGGGAGGGAAGCTCCCCGGTGTGCAGGACGGTGAGCGAGGTGACGGCCCGGGTCAGGACGACGTACAGCCGGGCCAGCCCTCGCGGTTCCGCCTCCACGATGTCGGCGGGCTCGGCCACGATCACGTGGTCGTACTCCAGGCCCTTGGCCAGGGACGCCGGCACGACCAGGAGACGGTGGTCCTCGACCGTGTCGGGACTCAGCACCCGGTGATCCAGGTGGGACAGGGCCTCGGACGCGGCGCCCACCAGGGCGTCGGGGACGATGACGCCGATCGAGCCCTCGCGGGCGAGCGCCTCCTCGGCGGCACGGGCCAGCGCCGCGGCGAGGTCGGAGGCCGGCCGCACCGACAGGGAGCCCGCGCCGGGACGCAGTGACCGGGGGGCGGCCAGGTCAGGGGCGACCGAGGGCAGCAGCCTGGCCGCGTAGTCGAGGACCTCGCGCGGCACGCGGAAGCCGAGGGTGAGCTCGGTGACCGCGCCGTCCTCGAAGCCGAGATGGGTGAGGACCTCGGTCCAGGAGCGGGCGGACCAGGGCGTGGTGCCCTGCGCGAGGTCGCCCAGCACGGTGGCCGAGCCGGTGCGGCAGCGCCTGCCGAGGGCGCGCAACTGCATCGCCGACAGGTCCTGGGCCTCGTCCACGACCAGGTGGCCCAGCGGGACGGTCCGCTCGATCATGTCGGCCAGCTCGTCCATCAGCGCGCCGTCGGCCGCCGACCACTTCGCCGAGCGGAAGGACTTGGAGGGCTTCGCCCACAGCAGCAGCGACTGCTCGGAGGCCGTGAGGTCGTCCTTGGCGGCGGCGGCGAGGAAGGCGGGGTCGCTGAACAGCCGGTGGAGCACCTGCTGCGGGGTCAGCTTGGGCCAGACCGCGTCCACGAGCGCCCTGACCGGCTTGGACCTGGCCACCGCGTCCTGCACCCGGTCGTCGGGAGACTCACCGCGCTGCTCCATCCGGACGAGCACCAGGTGGGCGAGGCGCTGGGCGAGCGTGGCGCGCCCCGGGCCGTAGCGGACGGTGCCGCGCAGTGAGGCGACGATCTCGCGGACCTCGTGGTCGGCCACCCGGTAGCGGTTGATCCCCTTGGTGAACAGCACGCCCTCGGTGGGCTTGACGACGTGCGCCCACAGGGCGCGTCGGAGCACGGGGACGATCCTCGCGTCGCCCTTGACGGTGGCGACGGCGGGGTCCTCGGGGGCGGAGTGGTCGCCGAGGATCCCGGCGGCCGTGGTCTGGTCGACCTTGACCTCGCCCAGGGCGGGCAGGACGGAGGAGATGTAGGAGAGGAACGCCCGGTTCGGACCGACGATCATCACACCCGACCTCGCGAGCCGCTCGCGGTGGGTGAAGAGCAGGTAGGCGGCCCGGTGCAGACCCACCGCGGTCTTCCCCGTGCCGGGGGCGCCCTGGACGCACACCGTCCGTCCCAGGTCCGAGCGGACGATCTCGTCCTGGTCGGGCTGGATCGTCGCGACGATGTCGCGCATCGGCCCCGAGCGGGGGCGCTCGATCTCCTCGGTGAGGATCCTGCTCTGGGCGAGGGCGGCTCCGCCCTGGTCGAGGTGCTCGTCCTCGTACGCGGTCAGGTCGCCGCCCCGGTAGCCGAACCTGCGGCGCAGGGCGACGCGCATCGGGTCGGACGGGCTCGCCTGGTAGAAGGCCCGCGAGACCGGTGCCCGCCAGTCGATGACCAGGGGACGGCTGCTGTCGTCGTGGACGTGCCTGCGCCCGACGTAGACCGTGCTGGGAAGGTCGTCTCCGGCCTCGCGGTCGAGGCGGCCGAAGAACAGGGGCGTGCCGGAGTGGTCGGCGAGCGCCTCGACGCGCTGGTCGAGCAGCGCCTGCAGGATCTGCTGGGAGACCCAGTCTCCGGCGGCGTCGGAGGAGAGGGACCGGGCGTGCTCGCGCATCGCGCGCAGCGCCGCTCTGGAGACGGCCAGATGCTCGCGTTCGGCGGCGAGGATCCGGGCGGAGTCGTCGGTTATGTCGGGGGCCAATTGATGTGCGGGCACGCTGAAGCGCCTCCCATTCGATAAACGGAGGTGGTGGTCATCGGGCAGCGAATCGACCAGCTTAGCGACGGCCCCGCGGAGTCTCAAAAGGATTAACGGTGAACGAGGATACGGCGGATGCCGCGCGGGCGCCGGGGACACGCGGCGACAAAACACGGCGGGCGCTGCTCCGGTGCCGGCGGCGCGCGGAGACAAAAATCGTTTTACCGTTCCAACGGTCGCTGAGGTGGGCGTCCGATGATCGAAGAGAGCGTTCTCTTCGTCGGCGATCCGATCGTTCCGTAATCGCCCTGACACTCTCTGTAATTCTCCGTGGAAATGGCGAAAAAGCGAGGCGAACCTGGTGACTCCCGCAGATCATGGGGGTATGTCGCCAGTGGCCCTGAGGCCTAGCGAGGGGGTGGTTTGTTTGTCGAAAGCCCGCGGGATTTCGTGGACCTGACACAAATTGACGACGTGTTCGCTGTGTGAGATCAATCTCCGGCGAGCACGTCGTCCGCGTCGATGATCTGATACGCGTACCCCTGCTCGGCGAGGAACCGCTGCCGATGGGCGGCGAAATCCTGGTCCACGGTGTCACGGCTCACCACGGAGTAGAAGCGCGCCCCGCCCCCGCCCGCCTTCGGCCGCAGCACCCGGCCCAGCCGCTGAGCCTCCTCCTGCCGGGACCCGAAGGTGCCCGACACCTGGATGGCCACCGCCGCCTCCGGCAGGTCGATGGAGAAGTTGGCGACCTTGGAGACGACGAGGACCTGGATCTCCCTGTCGCGGAACGCCTGGAAGAGGCGCTCCCGCTCCTTGACCTTCGTCTCCCCCTTGATCACCGGTGCGTTCAGGTGCTCGCCGAGCTCGTCGAGCTGGTCGATGTACTGACCGATGACCAGGACCTGGTCGTCCGGGTGCCGCCGGACCAGCGCCTCGGTCACCCGCGTCTTGGACGGCGTGGTCGCGCAGAACCGGTAGCGCTCCTCGGACTCGGCCATCGCGTAGGCCAGCCGCTCCTCGTCGGTGAGCGTCACCCGCACCTCGACACAGTCGGCCGGGGCGATCCAGCCCTGGTTCTCCATCTCCTTCCACGGCGCGTCGTACCGCTTGGGGCCGATCAGGGAGAACACGTCACCCTCCCTGCCGTCCTCGCGCACGAGCGTCGCGGTCAGGCCCACCCGCCGCCTCGCCTGCAGGTCGGCGGTCATCCGGAAGATCGGCGCGGGCAGCAGGTGCACCTCGTCGTAGACGACCAGACCCCAGTCACGGGCGTCGAAGAGCTCCAGGTGCCGGTAGACGCCCTGCCTGCGGGTCGTCATCACCTGGTACGTGGCGATGGTGACGGGCCTGATCTCCTTCTTCGTGCCGGTGTACTCGCCGATCTCGTCCTCGGTCAGCGAGGTCCGCCTGAGCAGCTCCTGCTTCCACTGGTGCGCGGAGACCGTGTTGGTCACCAGGATCAGCGTCGTCGCCTTCGCCTGGGCCATCGCCGCCGCGCCCACGATCGTCTTGCCCGCCCCGCAGGGAAGCACGACCACGCCGGAGCCGCCGTGCCAGAACGCCTCGGCGGCCTCCCGCTGGTAGGTGCGCAGCTCCCAGCCCTCCTCGGTGAGCACGATCGGGTGGTGCTCGCCGTCGACGTATCCGGCCAGGTCCTCGGCGGGCCAGCCCAGCTTGAGCAGGTGCTGCTTGATGTTGCCGCGCTCGCTCGGGTGCACCACCACGCCGTCGTCGCCCAGGCGCTCGCCCAGCAGCGGCTGGATCTTCTTGGCGCGCAGGACCTCCTCCAGCACGGCCTTGTCGGTGCTGGTCAGGGCGAGGCCGTGGACGGGGTGTTTTTCCAGGCGGAGCCTGCCGTAGCGCGACATCGTCTCGGCGACGTCGACCAGCAGCGCGTGCGGCACGGGGTAACGGCTGTGCGCGATCAGCGCGTCGATCACCTGCTCGGCGTCGTGCCCGGCGGCCCGCGCGTTCCACAGCGCCAGGGGGGTGATCCGGTAGGTGTGCACGTGCTCGGGGGCGCGCTCCAGCTCCGCGAACGGCGCGATCGCCTTGCGGCACTCCCCGGCCCGCTCGTGATCGACTTCAAGGAGCAGGGTCTTGTCCGATTGGACGATCAATGGTCCGTCAGTCACAGCGGCCTTCTCCCTCGGTTACCACAGGCTACGGCGGTTCGGCTCATGGTCGCACCCGTGAACGCCCACCGGCTCGTCGCGTACGGCCCCGGCCCGCTCAGGAGTCGAAGGCGCCGTTGACGCCGGCGACGATGAAGAAGGTCATGCCCAGGGCGAGCAGCGCGATGTTGACGCCGATGCTGATCCAGGTCCACTTGAGCAGGTTTCTCGCGCCCTGCGGATCGGCGTCGACCTTGCCCAGCGCGATGCCCGACAGGATGGTGCCGACGATGCCGCCGGGGCTCACGAAGCAGCTCAGCGCGAGGGTGATGCTGATGACCAGGGCGACGATCCCGTGCGTCCTGACACCTTCGACGTTGCGAGGCGGCGGGGATCCGTAACCTCCGTACCCCTGTCCGTAGCTCTGCCCGTAAGGCTGCTCGCCGTAGCCCTGTCCGTAGCCCTGTCCGTATCCGGGGTCGGTGTAACCGGAGGGCTCGCCGTAGGCCGGGGCCTGGTTGTAGCCGGGCTGACCGTAGTCAGGCTGACCGTAATCCGGCTGGGCGTAATCGGGCTGGGCGTAGCCGGGCTGGTGATCCTGCCGGGTCTGCTCGTAGCCGTACGGCTGCCGCTCGTGGCCCGGAGTCTGGCCGGGGCCTGTGGTGTAGGGGCTCTTCCAGTCGTCCGGGTTGGTGCTGGGGCCTTCTGAGTGACCGCTGCTCAATGGGGATCTCTCGCTTCTGTGGAGCTCAGAACGTCAACTGACACGATATGGGGCGTAGGTCGTGGGCCATGGGCGGATGGACTCGGTCGCGTCCCGGGGGCGGAGCCCGGAGGGGACCCGGAAAGGGACCCTCGCACCCCGGTGAGCGGCGGGGCGAACGACGCGCCGTCGCCGGATCATCGGACCGCCGGCCGAGTTCGTGGTGGGCCCGTCCCGCAACCGAGACTACCCCTTGGCCCCTTACGGCACGCCGGGCCGGCGCGGCCTTTCCGCCCCTCGTGCTGTCGGCGGGAGGCATCTCAGACGATGTCGGCTATGCCGGTGATGCGGTGCAGGGCGAAGCGGTGCACCGCCGCTCGCGTCTCGTCGTAGGCGGTGAGATAACCGCCCTCCATCCGGGCGGGTTCGAGGATCCGGCTGGTGGCGTTGCCCTGGGAGTCGAGGTAGCCGATCCAGACCTGCGACCCCTGCCGGATGGCCTCGCGCAGGGCGGTGATCGTGGCGGTGGCGGGGGAGCGCGGCACCTCGCCGCCGGGGACGGCGACCGGGGCACGACGGGCCTGGAGCGCGGCGTCACCCGCGCGCACCGCGCGCACCGCGGCGGCCACCACGTCGGCCTCGTGGCCGTTGAACGTGACCGGGGAACGACCCGCCGACGTGCCCTCGGTCCTGCGGACGTCGATCTGGGCGATGATCACGTCACCGTCGAGCGACTCCGCCGCCGGTGCGTACCCCATCGCGCGCAGCGCGTCGACCAGCGTCGGACGGGAGGACTTGGAGGCGATCACCGTGGGGGCGAGCCGCCGCAGCCGCAGCGGGATCGCCCGCTTGTCGGCCATCACCTCGTCGAGCAGGGAGGAGTCGTCGCACCGCACGTACGCGCTCGCCGATCCGACGCGCATCCGGCCGTGGCGCCTGGCCACGTCGGTGACCAGGTAGCTGAGCGGCTGCGGCACGGGCGTGGTCGAGTGGCGCTCCAGCATGGCCAGCAGCTCGTCGGCGCCCTGACCCGCGTCCAGGGCCCGCCGGATCGAGCGCTCGTCGAAGCGGTAGACCGTCGCGCCGCCGGTCGACTCCACCTCCGCCGTCAGCGCGAGCCATCGCCTCAGGTCGCCGGTGAGCGGCCCCGGGGCGACGGCGGTCAGGTCGGCCTGGAGGAGGACGTGGTCGAGCGGCTCGGGCAGCAGCGGGAGCAGCAGGTGGGCGGCGGGCATCGCGCGGCCGCCGGCGGAACCGGCCGGGGTGCCGGAGCCGCCGGAGGAGTCGGGGAGCAGGGCGCGACCGTGGCCCGCGAGCGCCCCGAGCCCGGTGACGCCGATCTGCTCGGCCTCGCGCAGCGTGAACTCCACCAGCTGGTCGCGGTAGCCACCGCGACGGCGGGGCTGCTCCCAGGCCAGGCGCTCGCGTACCGCGTCGAGGGTGGGCGCCACCCCCGGCGTCGAGGCGAGCACGCCCAGGGTCGTGGCGCGGACCTCCGCGGCGGCCGGACGGCGCAGGTCGGGATGAAGGGCGTTGAGCAGCCGGTCGCGCTCGTCGCGCTCGCCGATGATCCCCGGCACCCGGTCCATGGTGAGCCAGGCCGTGGCCAGCACCACCCAGCGGTCCTCGGTGGCCTTCACCCTCCAGCCGTCGTAGCCGGGGGTGGGCATCCAGTCGCCGTCGACCGTGCCGCTCGCCGCGATCAGCCCCGCCGCGTACGACACCTCGACGATCAGTCCCGTCACCCACTCGGGCAGGTCGAGCAGGCCCGCCGTCCGCTTGAGGTCGCGCACGGCCAGGCCACCGCTGCGGAGCACGCCGGGCGGGTCGACACTCCAGCGCTCGCACAACTCCTCCACCACGCGGGTGAAGGTGAACGCCTGCCCGGCCGCCGTGCGGTCGGCGAGCCCGCGGTCGCGCTCGGTGCCCTCCGCGGCGGGAGGGAGAGGGGACAGGTCCCGGTGGACGCGGCCGCCGCGCAGGAACAGGGCGACCTCGCGGGGCAGCACCACGGTCTCCTCGCCGGTGGCGGCGAGCAGTGCCCGGGACAGGAGCTGGTCGATCGGCGACCGGGCGGTGGCGGCCCGCACCTCACGGCGGGCGTTGGGCACCCGGCCGCTGGCCGGACCCCAGACCAGCTCGTTGAGCGCGGACCGCGCCTGCGGCGAGACCTCCTCGATCAGCCGTCCGACGATTTCCGCGTCGCCGAGCAGCGCGGCGAGCGTCTCCTTGGTCGCGCTCCCCGTCTCGCCGCCCTCGCCCGCGACGTCCTGGACCAGCTCGGCCAGCCGCTCGGCGGGATGGTGCCTGAACGCCTCCACGGCGGGCGGACCGAGCCCCGCGGGAGCGTCGAGCACCTCCCGCACCCCGGGCGCCGGAGCCAGGGCGCGGTCAGGGCCGTAGACGAGGGCCATGGTGCGCAGCCGCTCGACCGTCTCCTTGAGGGCGCTCTGGAACTGTGGATCGGCCGTCCCCGCAAGGGAACGGGCCATCTGGGCGCGCAGCGACCTGTAGGCGATCGGGCCGGGAAGCACGGCCAGCGTCTCCACGACCGCGAGCGTGAACCGGTCGAGCCTGTCGAGCGCCCTGCCCACCGCCGACGGGCTGCTCGCCCGCCCGGCGAGCCCTTCCAGATGGGCGGGCACGGGGGTGATGAGCTCGGGACGTACGGAGACGAGAGCCCGCAGCCGGTCATCGCTCCGGCCGCGCAACCACTCGGTGAACTCCGTGCTCATTCCGCCAATGGTAGGAGGCTTGACCGACATCGCGCGGCCTGGGGGAATTCCGTGATCGACCGAAGAGGGAAAACGATCATGTGAAGGGCGGCGAACAGATCACGTGAAGGGCAGCGAATAAGGGAAGAAGCTCACGAGCGAGGCGATGCCGAGAGAGGATGGTCAGTGTGATCGAGCGTGCGGACCAGCTCGTCCTGGACTACGTCAGCAAGGCGGCCGACGCGGCGCACGGTGTGATGAGGCCCAGGCAGCGGATCGACTTCGTGGCGGTGTTGCGCAGGCGGATCGACGCCGAGCGCGCGGGGACGGACGACCCGGTCGCCGTGGAGAGGATTTTGGCCCGGTTCGGCGACCCCGCCGCACTGGTCCAGCACGAGCTACGCCGTCTGAGTGGGGAGGTACCGTCCCCGTCCCCATCCCCGGAGACTTCACCGGGGCGTCCCGAGCCACGGGTCTCCGAGGAGGGCTTTCCGAGTTTGCGGGGCTTGCGGGATCTGTGGAGATCCCGGCGTGATGACTCCGGTACGGTCCCCAGGCCGCGGGGGGAGGGGGCCGCCGGGCTCCCCGGCGCCGCCCGTGCTGGTCATGTGGATCGTCCTGACAGCACACGTACCGGCCACGCTGACCGTGCTGATCATGTCGATCGCTTCGACACCGCACATCCTGACCGTGCCGATCGCTTCGACCGTCCAGACCGTGCTGATGGCGTCGATCGCTCCGGCCATGCTGACCGTCCAGGCCGTGCTGACCGCATTGATCGCCCCGACCGCGCTGATCCCGCCACGGGCGTCGGCGGTGTCACCCCCATCCCTTCCGTGGCACTCGTGCCTCTCGCCGCCCCCACCCCCGATGACCCGGCCCCCACCCCGGAGGGTGCGGCGCCCAAGGGTCCCTCGAAAAGGGCCGTTCCCGAGGAGCCTTCGGAGGGGGACGTTCCCCAGAGCTCCGCTTCAACCTCCCCCGAGGGATCGGCTCCCACATCGAAGGAGCCCGTTTCCGGAGATCCCCCCGTCTCCCCGTCTCCCCGCCGACCCGTGCGAGGGCATCCGTACGCCGTGATGGGGGCTCATCCCGATGCCGGTGAACCTCAGTCGGATCGCCCCGTTTCGGAGCGCCGTGAGCTGGATCGCCTCGTGTCGGACCATCCCTCGTCGGACCATCCCTCGTCGGATCACCCCGAGCCGGACCGTCTCGCCTCGGACCGTCTCGCTTCGGATTACTCCCAGGCGGACCGTCCCGAATCGGCCGCTCCTGTGTCGGATTACCCGGAGCCGGATCGCCCTGAGTCGGACCGGCCCGCGTCGGATCGCCCCGAGTTGGACCGGCCCACGCGGGGTCGGCCCGAGCCGGATCGGGTCGACGAGTGGGAGGACGCGGTGGAGAACGACCCGCCGACCGAGGAGATCCCAGCCGTGCGGGATCCTTTCCCGCCGTCGGCGGCACGGCGGTCGACACCGGACGCGCCACAGGAGTCGGGGGAAGAGCAGGAAGACGGGGAGGTCCGGGGAGGAGAGCGCTTGGAGGCGTCGCGAGGGGAACCGGGACCCCAAGGAGCCCAGGGACCTCAGGAAGACGCGAGGGCTCAGGAAGACACGGGACCTCAGGAAGACACCGGAGTCCGAAAAGAGACGGGTGTCCGGGGAGACGCCGAGGGCCGTCCGGAGCTTCCGCCCGGGGTGGCCAGGGGCATGCGGGAGGCCGAGGAGCGGCTGGCCAGGAGGCGGGCGCGCAACCGTCCCGACTGGCTGCGCCGACGGCGTCCGGTCCGTTCCAGGGAGGACGTCGTCCCCGGCACCCAGGACACCCGGACGATCCTGCTGAGCCATCGGCGCGAGACGGCCGGCATGGTCCTGCTCGCCCTGGCCGGCCTGCTGATCCCCTTCCCGTTCGCCCCGATCGCGATCTTCACGATCCCGGTGCTGGTCTGGGCCGTCGCGGCTCTCGTCGTGGTCGCCTGCGAGAACTGGCACACCTCCGACAAGGCGCTGGGACTGGCCGCTCCGCTCGTGAGCTACACCTTCGGCGGTGCCCTGGTCGCCCTCGTACGGGCCAGGAACGACCTCGGCACGGTGGTGGACGAGTTCTTCACCATCAGCGGGCTCATGTTCATGCTGGGTACGGCGTGGGCCGTCTTCTGGCTCGCCTACCGCCTGCTCAATCCTCCGATGCCGGTGGGAAGGGGAGCCCGCCGACCCGGGTGACGCCATCGGAGTCCTCACGGCTTCCGGCCTCGCACGGGGTGGTCACGGCCTCCGCTCTCGCGGGGTGACCGTCCGGTGGCGCGTCGGCCGCCGGGTCTGTCGGCGGATGGTCCGGACCATCAGCCGGGGCGGCGGGCCGAGGGTGAGGCACATCAGGGAGGTGGAGAAGCGGTCGCGCTCCACGCGGTCCCGAGGGCTCGCCCACGGTCTCCGCGAACACCGGAGAACCGATGGGGAGGCGTCGGCGCGTCTTCCGGATAGGCGAATCTTTTCGTGAAGGCTTCCGCGGTGGGATGCGTCACGGACAACGCTCTGGATTAGCAATGTTTGGGGGGATTTGGCATTCTTTGAGGGATTCTCCGTGAATCTCTTCGCGGAGCGGACAAGGAGCGGTGAGTGACCTGGTGAACTCTGTGGGATTCGACCTCGATCTGACGCTCGCCGACACGCGTGCGGGCATCGCCGCCGTTTACGAGGAGGTGGCGCTGCGTACCGGCATCTTTATCGACACCGTCACCGTGCTGGGCAGACTGGGGCCGCCGCTGGAGTGGGAACTGGCCAACTGGATGCCCGTCGAGGAGGTTCCCGCCGCCGCCGACGTCTACCGGGAGCTGTATCCGTCGATCGCCGTCCCGGTCACCACCCTCATGCCCGGTGCGCGCGAGGCCGTCGAGGCCGTACGGCGGGTGGGAGGCAGGGTCGCCGTGGTCACGGGCAAGAACGCCCGCGACGCGGCGAGGACGGTCGAGTTCCTCGGGCTGGAGGTGGACGAGGTCGCCGGATCGGTTTTCGGGGCGGCCAAGGGTCCGGCCCTCGCGGCTTTCGGCGCCGCCGCATATGTTGGGGATCATGTCGCGGACATCGACGCGGCACGAGCGGGGGGAGTCGTCAGCGTGGCGGTGGCGACAGGTGTCTATCCGGCGGGAGAACTGCGTGATCACGGAGCCGATGTGATCTTGGGTGACCTGACCGAGTTCGTCGAATGGTTCGACGACTGGCGAACCCCCGTTCTCGTGTAATTCGGGTCTCAATACGCGGTCGCTCCCGGCGCCTGCGGGGCATAACCTACATCCATTCCTTTTCACGACAGTCTGAACGAGGTCACCCCTGTGCCGAGTGGCAAGGTCAAGTGGTACGACGCCGACAAGGGATTCGGCTTCCTCACCCGCGACGACGGCGGTGAGGTCTTCGTGCATTCTTCCGCGCTGCCGTCCGGCGTGGATTCCCTCAAGCCCGGACAGAAGGTCGAATTCGGTGTGGCCGAGGGGCGCCGCGGCCAGCAGGCGCTCTCGGTCCGAGTGATCGATCAGCCGCCCACACTCGCCAAGACCGCCAAGCCCAAGGGCAAGCGCAAGAAGCCCGACGAGATGGTCGTCATCGTGGAGGATCTGATCAAGCTCCTGGACACGGTCTCCATGTCGTACCAGAGGGGCAAGCAGCCGGAGGCCGCGCACGCGAAGAAGATCGCCGCCGTGCTCCGAGCCGTCGCCGACGACCTCGACGACTGATCCGAACCCGCCGGAAGACCCTCGCGGCTCAGCCGTGCGGGTTGGTGAGCGGTCTGGTCCGCTTCTCCGTCGGTGGATCCCCGTGGTGTACGACCGCGGTGGTCGTCCCGGCGGGCCACGACCCGACCCGCTCCTCCGGCGTGCCGTCAGATGAGGGCCGCTCTCCGTTCGCCGTGGGGTGCGGCCCTGACGGGGAGTGGCGCGGACCTCTCGCGGCCTCGACCCTGGCGTCCACCTCCTTGACCCGTCCTCGGCGGCGTACCAGCAGCCAGCCGAGCGAACCCGCCAGCACCACGGACATCACGGCCAGTCCCGCCGTCCCGCTCGCGAACAGCGAGAGCCAGAGCCCGACCAGGCCGCCCAGCACCCACGCGATCTGGAGGAAGGCCTCCACCACCCCGAACGTGGACGAGCGCACCTCCTCGCCGATCTCCCGTTGCACGATCGCGTCCAGCGCGAGCTTGCCCAGGCCCTGGGCGAACGCGGCCGCGAGCGCGACCGCCACCGCGCTCCACAACTGGAAGACGACGGCCGCCAGTATCGTGATCGCGGTCGTCAGGGCGAGCGTTCCGAGCACGATGACCTGCGGGGAGTGGTTGCGCACCCACGAGGCCACGGCCGTGCCCGCCAGCCCGCCGATCCCGGCGGCCGCTCCCAGCACGCCGATGGCGACCACCGGCGGCAGGCCGGGCAGGTTCTTGTCCTGGACGAGGAACAGCAGGTAGAAGAGCAGAAACCCGGAGTAGAGGCGGATGGCGACGTTGGCGTGCATCGCCTCGGTCACCACGGGACCCACGTTCAGCATCGTGCGCCAGCGGGGTGGCCGCTCCTCGCCCTCGTCGTCCAGTTCGTCCAGATCGGGGGAGTCGATGTGGCGCGGGAGCCGTACGGCGAGCACGCCCTGGAACAGGAAGAGCACCGTCGCCCCGCGCAGCACCCACTCGGCGCCCAGCCAGGCGCTGGCGCCCGCGCCGATCGGCACCGCGACGCCCGCCGCGACCAGTGCGAACAGGGCGACCCTCGCGTTCGCCGTGACGAGTGCGATGTCGGCGGGCAGCACGCTCGGCATGATCGCCGCGCGGGAGACGTTGTACGCCTTCGACAGGACCAGCACGGCGAGCGCCGCGGGGAAGATCGTGAACACGTCGCCGGGGACGATCGCCGCCGCCATCGCGAAGCAGAGCAGCCCGCGGCCGAAGAGGGTCCCGGCCATCACGAAACGCCGCCCGGAGCGGAACCGGTCGAGGACCGGGCCGACGAACGGCGCGACCACCACGAACGGGATCATCGTGATCAGCAGGTAGAGGGCGACCTGGCCGCGTGCCTCGTTCACCGGGAGCTTGAAGAGCGTCCCGGCCAGGGCCGCGGTGACCAGGGCGTCGCCCACGCTGTGCGCGGCGGTCAACTCGATCAGCTGGCCCAGCCCGGTGCGGCCCGCGCCCTGCGCGTGGGTCAGCCGCCGCGCGGCCCTGCCCGCCCGCTGGGTGCCGCTGACCGCCCCCCTGCCCGCCTTCGCCGTCACCCGGCCGGTGCCGCGGCCCGCGCGCGCGGCGGTCCTGCCCGCGGCGGAGGCGGCCTCGCCGACCCACCGGGAGGCATCGCCCACCGTCTTCCGCGCCCGTTCCCACCCAGCTGCCACGTATCCAGTCATACCCGAAGGGCGGGTGAGTTGTCCGGTGCGCCTGGTCACTCCCCTGGCGATCGAAGCCACCGCCTCGGCCGGGGCGCTCTCAGGGGGTGGCTGGTCACTCCGGGGGATCGGGCTCCACCGGCCTGGCCGGGTTCTCTTCCGGGGGGGCGTCACGTCACTCCAGGGATGATCGGAGAGGGTCCGCGGGCCTGTCTGCTCATGGGGATCCGGGGTGCGTCAGATCACTCCTGGGGCGATCGGAGTCCGCCACCTCGCCCGGGCTCGCCATGACGGCCGGTCTCCGGGGCGCCGGATCACTTCCCGGGTGATTAGATGTCCACGGTGCCGTTCGCTCCGGGCATGGGCGAGAATGAACTGTGAGCGCAGTGAGCGAGCCAGCCGGTAGGGACGGCAGCCGTCGTGCTGCGAGGCTGACGGGAGGCGACTCATGAGTCGGACTCGATCCCGCGCCGTGGTCCTTGACCAGGCGTGCGTCGCGGCCGTCGACCTGGCCAGAGCCGCGGTCGAGGAGAATGTCAGGCCCGGAGAGGTGGGCGAGCACCTCGGGGTCGAGGGTGAGGGCGACCGCGTCGTCACCCATTACTTCGCCTGTCTCGACCGCGCCTACCGAGGCTGGCGCTGGGCCGTCACGGTCGCCCGCGCCTCGCGGGCGCGCAACGTGACGGTGAGCGAGGTCGTGCTCCTGCCCGGCTCGGGGGCCCTGATGCCGCCGCAGTGGGTGCCGTGGAGCGAGAGGCTGCGTCCCGGCGATCTCGGTGTGGGCGACCTGCTGCCCACCTCCGACGACGACGACAGGCTCGCGCCCGGTTTCACCGAGACCGACGACGACTCCGACCGTCAGATGATCTTCGAGTACGGTCTCGGCCGGGCCAGGGTGCTCTCCCCGATCGGCCGCGACCGCGCCGTGCGGCGCTGGCACTCCGGCGAGTCGGGACCGCACACCCCGCTCGCGCACGCCGCGCCCGCCCAGTGCTCCACCTGCGGCTTCTACTGGCCGCTCGCGGGCGCGCTGCGCACCGGCTTCGGGGTCTGCGCGAACGAGTACGCTCCCGACGACGGGCGGGTCGTCGCCGCCGACCACGGTTGCGGCGCCCACTCCGAGGCCGCCGTGCTGCCGCACCAGGTCGAGCCGACCTCGCCGATCCTCGACGACCTCTCCTACGACACCGCCGAGCACGTCTCGGAACCAGACCTGGCCGGATCGGTGGACGACACCGCCTCCGAGCCGCTCGGTCACTCCTGACCCGGCGTCGCCGGGCCGCTCCCAACCCGGGGCACCACCGGGTCCATCCCGCCCCGCCGCCCGCCCCCGCGGCACACCCGGCCGTCGCGGCCGGGAGCCGCTTCCGTGGCGTCCTGGCCGTACTGGTCGTCCTGGCCGTCGCGGCCGGGGCACCTGGTCGCGCGGGGCTTCGACCTTTGGAAGCATCGTCTTGACTGACATTTTCGGCACCGAACGACTGCGTTCCGCCGTCCTGGCCGCCTGGACGGCCTCGCCCGCCCGTTTCCGTGAGGACGCCAACGCGGAGGAGGACTTCGCACTCGGCGGCTACCGCGACCGGCTGATCGTCGAGCTCGCCCAGAACGCCGCGGACGCCGCGCTCCGCGCCGGGGTGCCCGGACGGCTCCGCCTCTCGCTGCGCGAGGGCGTGCTGTCGGCCGCCAACGTCGGCGCCCCCGTCGACAGGTCCGGGATCGAGGGTCTGTCCACGCTGCGTGTCTCCGCCAAGCGCGACGACGCCCACGCCGCCGGCCGGTTCGGCGTCGGGTTCGCGGCCGTGGTGTCGGTCTGTGACGAGCCGGTGATCGGCTCGCTCGGCTCCGGGGTCGTCCGCTGGTCCCGTGACCAGACCGCCGCCCTGGTGGCCGCGGAGCCCGAGCTGGCCAAGGAGCTCGCCGAGCGCGGCGGGCACGTACCGCTGCTGCGTCTCCCCTTCCCCGCGGGCCCGGTGGAGATCCCCGCGGGATTCGACACGCTCGTGCGGCTGCCGCTTCGTGACGAGGCGGCCGAGGAGGCCGTACGGGCGATGCTGCGGGAGACCAGCCCCGCCCTGCTGCTCGGCCTGCCCGCCCTGGAGTCGATCGAGATCGACGTGGACGGCGAGACGCGGACCGTCACCTCCGAGGGCTGGAAGGTCGTCTCGGACTCCGGGCGGTTCACTCCCGAGCAGGTGGCTGAGCTCTTCGCCGACCGCCCGACGGAGGAGCGCTCCCGTCCGCACTGGCTGGTCCGCTGGGCGGTGCCCGTCACCGCTCCCGTGCCCGCCACCGGGTCCGAGGCCGCCGGGACCGGTTCTGTCGAGGGCGGCTCTGTCAGGTCCGGGTCCTCCAGGCTCGTCGGGGCGGGCGGGGAGCCTCGGCCGCTGCCCGCGCTGGTACCGCCCGTGGTGCACGCGCCCACGCCGAGCGACGAGCCGCTGGATCTGCCCGCGTTGCTGATCGCCTCGTTCCCGATGGCCACCGACCGGCGGCATGTCGCGCCGGGCCCGCTCACCGACTTCCTGGTCGAGCGTGCCGCCGACACCTACCTGGAACTGCTCGCCGGGCTGCCTCGCACTCCCCGGCTCCTCGACCTCGTCCCGGGCATGATGGGCAAGGGTGAGCTGGACGCCCGCATCCGCCGGGCGATCCTGCGCAGGCTCCCCGACGCCCCGCTGCTTCCCGCGCTCTCGCCGCCCGCCGACCCGGCCTCGTCGGGCAGGCCGGGCGGTTCCGGTGCCTCGCTCCTGCTCCCCGACCCCGCCGACGGTCCCGCCGACGCCGGAGCCGGTCTCCACGCGGCAGGGGTCGGCTCCGGCGCGGCGGGCGACGCCTCCCCGGACGCGCTCTCCGCCGGTGCGGAGCCGGTCGTCTCCGGGCGGCAGGCGTCCGTCGTCGCGGCCCCGGCCGAGCTGCTGGAGAGGGTCGCCCCCATGATCCCCGGACTGCTGCCCGCGGGATGGCCGTCCCGGCATCCGGCGATCACCGCACTCGGCGTGAACCGGGTGCAGCTCTCCGACATCGTGGACATGCTCTCCGGCGACGCCGTCAAGGACAGGGACCCGGCCTGGTGGCGGTCGCTGTACGAGGTGCTGCCCGCCGACGACCCCGAGGCCCTCGGCGCGCTGCCGGTGCCGCTGGCCGACGGCCGCCTGGTCAGGGGGCCGCGCGGCACGCTGCTGCTCACCGACGGTTCCAGGCTGGACCCGGCGGTCCTCGCGCCGCTCGGGTTGCGCGTCGTGCACCCGGACGCGGCCCATCCCCTCCTGCTCAGGCTCGGCGCGGGCGAGGCCACGCCCCGTACCGTCCTGGAGGACCCGCTGACCCGCTCCGCCGTCTCGGAGTCGCTGGACAGCCCCGACTCCGAACCGGTGGCCAAGGCGGTGCTCGCGCTGGTCGACGCCGCCGGGCTGACCGCGGGCGACGCCCCCTGGCTGTCAGAGCTGGCGCTGCGCGGCGCCGACGGCGAGCTGTACCCGGCGGGCGAGCTGCTCCTCGCCGACGGGGCGCTCGCCGGGCTGCTCGACCGCGAGACGCACTTCGGCACGGCCGCACCGGAGCTGGTGGAGCGGTACGGCCCCAGGGTGCTCGCGGCGGCGGGGGTGCTCGACGGCTTCGCCGTGGTCAACGACTCCGACGTCATGATCGATCCCGACGAGTGCGACCACGACCTGGACCGCGAGGACGAGTGGCTGGAGGTCGTCCTCGACCTGCTGCCCGAGACGGCCGTACCGCCGGTCGCGAGGGAGTTCTCCGCCGTACGCGACCTGGAGTACGTCGCCGACTGGCCCGCCGCCCTCGCCCTGCTGTCGCGCCCGCCGCTCCGTTCGGTCCTGCACCCGCTGCGGGTCCTGGTGGCGGGGGAGGTCGTGGAGGTGCCCTCCTACACCGCCTGGTGGCTCTCCACGCACCCGGTACTCGCCGGCAGGCGCCCCACGGAGCTGCGGCTCCCCGCGGGCGACCCGCTGCTGTTCGGCCTGTACGGGGACGCCCCCGCCGTCGTCGACGAGGCCGCGCTGGCGATGATCGGGGTCCGGAGTACGCTGGCCGACCTGCTCGCCTCCCACGGTGGTCCCGACGAGCTGCTCGACCTGCTGGGCGACCCCTCCGTGGAGGTCGATCGCGCCCAGCTCCGCTCCCTGTGGGTGGCGCTCGCCGGCGTCGACCCCGCCCGTGTCGGGCCCCCGCGCGCCGTACGCGCCGTCCTCGGTGACGCGATCGTCGCCGTCGACGCCGAGGACGGCCGCGTGCTGTCCGTCGGCGCCGACTCCGAGGGCGACGCGGAGGCGGCGGGTGAGCCGGTCGTGGTCGAGGCGCCGGACCTGCTGCCGCTCGTCGCGGGCCGGCCGCTGATCCTGGCCCCGTTCGACCTGGCCGAGGCGCTGTCGGAGCTGCTCGACCTGCCGCTCGCCGGTGAGGAGGCCGCGGGTGAGGTGACGTCCTCCGGCGAGAAGCGCGACGTCCCGCCCGCCGTACGGTCGCTGCTGCCGACCGCGCCCAGCGGCTACGTGGAGCACGAGAGGCTGCTGGTGGACGGTGTCCCGGCGGCCTGGAGGTTCTTCGAGGGCACGGTGCACGCCTCGGGTGTGGAGGGGCTGGCGCGCGGGCTCGCCTGGGCGTCCGGCCAGTGGGGCGACCGGCTCGCGGTGGCGGCGCTGCTGCGCGACCCGGCGGCGGTGCCGCTGCTGCTCGCCGAGGCCGACCTGGACAGCTGGACCGCCTCGACCTAGACGATCACCTGGGCGCTCGGGGGACGCCGACGGCGCCGCGAGGCGGAACCGTGGGCGATGATCCCTGGGCGCGCTCGGGGGCGTCCCACGGTGAAGTACGGCGACGACGGGGTGGGGAAACCACGGGCGGGCGGACCCCCGGGCGCGGCCCGGGGGTTTACGTGATCGTGGTGGTCGGCTCGATCGGCCCTTCGGCCTCGGGCGGCGGGCGGCGGTTGCGGCGGCGCACGTACCAGAGGCCGAAAAGGCCGCCGCAGATGCCCGAGACACAGGTCCAGATCCACCAGCGGTGCTCGGGGCCCGGCTGCGCGACGAGAAGGACGACCAGGGCGACGGCCCACAGGCCGGTACCCGTGAGGATCGTGAGCGTGTCGTTGGTCTTCAACGGCTGCAGATCCGGAGGTCGTGGCTGGTTCACGCGCTCCAGACTAGGTGACGACCTCTCACTATTCGCAAAACGGGTCACGTGAAGGCGCGAATCCATCTCGAAACCATCACCATCGACGGCCGGGCCTTCCGAGAAGGAAAGCTCGCTGTCACTCTGCGCGAGTGAGCGATGTTAAAAATCCTGAATTAAGTAAAGTTGACCGCTTCTTCTTCATCTCCGACCGTGGCTCGTCCGTGGGCAGGGAGGTGCGCGGTGGGTTCGCCACGTTCTTCACGATGGCCTACATCGTCGTGCTCAACCCCTTGATCATCGCCACCGTCCCGGACGTCGAAGGCCAGTTCATCGGAGACGGGAGCGCGCCCAACGTCCCGCTCGTCGCGGCGGGCACCGCCCTGGTGGCCGGACTGCTCAGCATCCTGATGGGGATCGTCGGCAGGGTCCCCTTCGCGATGGCCGCGGGCCTCGGCCTGAACGCCTTCGTCACCTACGGCATCGCCTCGCAGATGTCCTGGGAGTCGGCGATGGGCCTGGTGTTCCTGGAAGGCGTGATCATCGGGCTCCTGGTGCTGACCGGGTTCCGTACCGCGGTGTTCAACGCCATCCCGCCCCAGCTGAAGACGGCGATCAGCGTCGGCATCGGCCTGTTCATCGCGCTGATCGGTTTCGTGGACGCCGGCTTCGTCCGCCGCGTGGCCGCCGGGCCGCCGCTGGAACTCGGCATCGGGGGCTCGCTGACCAGCTGGCCGATCCTGGTCTTCGTGGTCGGCCTGCTGCTGATCGTGCTGCTGGTGGCGCGTCAGACCAAGGGCGCCATCCTGATCGGCATCATCGCCACCACCGTCCTCGCGGTGATCGTCGAGGCCGTCACCAACGTCGGGGCCTCGGTGACGCCCGGCCAGCAGCCGAACCCCGCGGGCTGGCAGCTCGTCGTCCCCCAGCTGCCCGAGCAGATCTTCGGCTTCAACAACCCGCTGGTGCTCTTCAGGGAGTTCGACCCGCTCGGCGCCTTCGGCTCGGTCTCGGTCGTCCTCGCCCTGCTGCTCATCTTCACCCTCCTCATCACCGACTTCTTCGACACCATGGGCACGATCGTGGGCGTCGGCGGGCAGGCCGGGCTGATCAAGGAGGATGGCACCCTGCCCAGGACCCGCGAGATCCTCCTCGTCGACTCGATCGGCGCGGCGGCCGGAGGCGCGGCCTCCGTCTCCTCCAACACCACCTACATCGAGTCGGCCGCGGGTGTCGGCGAGGGCGCCCGCACCGGCCTCGCCAGCGTCGTCACCGGCGTGCTGTTCCTGCTGGCCATCTTCGTCTCGCCGCTCGTCGCCGTCGTCCCCTACGAGGCCGCGGCTCCCGCCCTGGTCGTGGTCGGCTTCCTGATGATGACCGCCATCCGCGAGATCGACTTCACCGACTACGAGATCTCGATCCCGGCGTTCCTCACCATCGTCCTGATGCCGTTCACGTACTCGATCGCGAACGGCATCGGCGCGGGCTTCGTCACCTTCGTGCTGATCAAGGCGATCAAGGGCAAGACCCGTGAGGTCCACCCGCTGATGTGGACGGTCGCGGGCCTGTTCGTGATCTACTTCGCCCTTGGGCCGATCAAGGCCCTGCTCAACCTGGGCTGAGAACCAAGCCGAGGGCCGCCAGGTGATCTGTCCAGGATCACCTGGCGGCCCTCGGCGGTAGCGGATGAGGGCCGCGGATGGCTACGAAGGACGCGAAACGGTCGGCACGGCGTTCGTAGCCACGCTGTGAGCGACGGCAGCCGGTCAGCCAGGAGACGGCGCTTTCGACGACCCGGGAGGGGCGGCCCAGCCGCGCGCCGGCCTCGATCCCCCGGCGGGCGATGTGGGGGACGATGCCCCGGCCGCGCAGAAAGGCTCGCAGGCGCGGACGGTCGTAGCCCTTGTCACCGTGAAGCTTGCCGGTCGGCGGCGGTGTGGTCCTCGCCGGGAGCGGATCGGCGGAATCCCCCGTATGAGCGGTTCCAGTGCTTTGCTGTCGTGGGTGGTGGCGGCACCGATCGCGGCAGAGATCGGCAGACCGGACCGATCGGTGATCAAGTGGATCTTCGCGCGATCCGGCGGCCACGATTCGAATGAGTCACGGTCTTGGTGACGCCGCCAAGAGCCAACGAGAAGTGCGCCAGGTGTCGCCGCGGCTCGCCGATGGGGAAATGCGCCGTCGTGTGGTCATGTCCGCGGACGTGCTGGCACGAGAACCGAGGCGATGACCGCGAGTATGCCCACCCCGGCGCAGACCGAGAAGCCCACGGTGAAGGCGCGGCCGGCGTCCAGGGAGAGCACCAGCGCGATGACGGCGGTGCCGACGCCGCTGCCAATGGTGCGGGCGATGCTGTTGACGCCCGTCGCCTCGCCGGTGTGACTCGGCGGGACGTTCTCGATGAGGGCGTTGGGCATGGCCGCGAACGCGAGGCCGATACCGGCACCGGTCAGCGCTCCCGCGGTGAGGATGGGCCAGGCCGCGTCATGGACGTACGCGAGCAGCACGAACGCGGCCGCGACGGCGGCGGCGCCGAGGATCATCGGCGGGCGTGGCCCCGCGCGGCGTACCAGCAGCCCGGCGAGGGGCCCGAAGACCAGCATCATGAGCGTGGTGGGGAGCAGGAACAGGCCTACCTGGGTGACGGTCAGGCCGAAGCCGGGCCCGGTGGTCACCGGGAGTAGGAGCAGCGTCGGCACCAGCAGGAAGGTGCCGAACATCGCGAAGCCCAGCAGCAGGCTGACGAGATCGGTGGCCCAGACGCCGCGGACGGTCATCAGCCGCATGTCGACCAGCGGTTCGTGGACCCGCCGTTCGACCTGGACGAACAGCACCAGGGTGGCCAGCCCGACGGCGAGCAGCGTCACGGTCGCGGAATGCGCCCAGCCCCAGTCGCCGCCCTTGCTGATCGCCAGCAGCAGCGACACGAGTGCCACGGAAAGCAGCGCGGCGCCGGGCAGGTCGAGACGGCCGGGCGTCCTTGTGATCGACTCGGGCACGCACCAGGCGGCGACGAGGAACGCGACGACGATCACGACGAGGGGCAGCCAGAACAGCCAGTGCCAGGACAGGTGATCCACCACCGGGCCGGCGGCCACGATGCCGACGCCCGCCCCGGCCCCGACCATCGCCGACAGCAGGCCGATGACGACGGAGACCCGCTCGCGCGACAGCTCGTCCCGCACGATGCCGATGGACAGCGGCATGATCGCCCCGGCGGCGCCCTGAAGGGCACGGGCCACGACGAGCGTCGCCAGGTTCGGGGCCAGCGCGGCCAGCAGGGTCCCCCCGGCCAGTAGTGCGAGCACGGCCAGCAGCACCTTCCGCTTCCCCGCGATGTCGCCGAGCCGTCCCAGCACGGGCGTCAGCACCGAGGCGGACAACAGATAGGCGGTGACCACCCAGCTGACATCGCCCGTGGAGACCTCCAGATCACGGGCGATCGTCGGCAGCGCGGGCGCGACCAGCGACTGAAGCACCGCGAACGCCAGACCTCCGAGTGACAGGGACAGCACCATGAGCGTGGACCCGGCAGGCGACAACGGCCTGGACCGTTCGCGCAGATCAAGCATGCGCGGTCACCCAACGGCCCGGGGCGGCGGCCGGCTCCGCCTCCGGTCGTTCGTGCCGTTCAGGCATGTGCCATCACCTCAGCGGCACGGATCGGCAGGTCGCCGTGGCGAAGAGGGCGGCCGGTCCAGCCAAGACGCCCCGCCGCCCCGCCCGGCGCCGGGCGGCGAGGAACGGCCACACCTCAGGCAACACCGAGGCCTCCGGCCCGGACGCCGGACGTCACCGTCTCCAGCACGCGGTCGAGACGGATCGGCAGAATGCGCTGGCGGGTCCCCGTGGCGTGCCAGACGGCGTTGGCGATCGCCGCCGCCGTGCCGGCCGTGCCGATCTCGCCGAGGCCGTTGAGGCCCAGCGGGTCGTCCGGCTCGTAGTCGGGCACGAAGTCGGCCTCGATGTCGGGAACGTCGGCGTGCGCGGCGATGTGGTAGCCGGCGAAGTCGGCGTTGACCTGCCGGCCGGTCGCGGGATCGCGGAGGCCTTCCTCGTGCAGCGCCATCGACAGACCCATGATCATTCCCCCGACGACCTGGCTGCGCGCCAGCAGCGGGTTGATCACCCGGCCGACGGCGAACATGCCGAGCATCCGGCGTACCCGGACTTCGCCGGTGGCGGGGTCGACGCTCACCTCCGCGAACACCGCGCTGTAGGTGTGGCGTTCCTTCTCCGGCCGGTAGTCGATCAGGGCGCTGGTGTCCACCGTCGCCGTCACCGGCCGGACCGGCTCCTCCAGCCGTTCGAGCAGCGCCTTGGCGGCCTCGGTGATCGCGAACGACCACGATGTGGTGCCCCGGGAGCCTCCGGCGTTCCAGGCCATGCCGAGGTCGCTGTCGGCGATGCGGATGCGGATGCGCTCCGTACCGACTCCCAGTGCGTCGGCCGCGACGGCGGTCAGGGCGGTGCGCGCACCGGTGCCGATGTCGGTCGCGCCGATGGCGACGGTGAACGTGCCGTCCGCCTCGGCGGTGATCGACGCCGACGAGGGGAACACCCCGGCGCTGAAGGAGGTGGTGGCCATGCCGGTGCCGATGAGCAGGTGCCCTTCGCGCCGAGTCCGGGGGCGGTGGTCGCGGCCGGCCCAGCCGAACCGGCGCGCACCCTCCCGAAGGCAGGCGACCGAGCGGCGGCTGCTGAACGGCCGACCGGACACGGGGCCCACGGCCGGCTGGTTGCGCAACCGCAGCTCCAGTGGGTCGAGGCCGAGCCGCTCGGCCACCTCGTCCATCGCCGACTCCAGGGCGAAGGACCCGGGCGTCGCGCCGGGCCCGCGCATCGGGCTCGGCGGCAGGATGTCGAGTGGGACGGCGGTGAGCTCGGTGCGGATGGCCGGGGCCGCGTAGAGGGTCATGGCCTGTTCGCTGCACCACTCGATGTACTCGGCGAGCGGGGACAGCGCGAACGCGGGCCGGTGGTGGATGGCGCGCAGGCGGCCGTCGGTGTCGGCGCCGACGCGCAGCCACTGGTCGGTCGGAGGCCTCAGCGCGGTGGACAGGAACACTTGCTCGCGGGTGAGTGTGACGCGCACGGGACGCCCGAATCTCCGGGCGGCCATCGCGGCGAGGATCATCTGCGGGCCGCACATACCCTTGGCCCCGAAACCGCCACCGACGTGCTCGGCCCGGATGTGCACCCAATCGCGGTCCATCTCGAACAACGTCGCCAGCACCTGCGAGACGCTGAAAGGCCCCTGGTTGGAATCCACGGCGTGCAGGTGGTCGTCCTCCCACCACGCGGTCGCGGCGTGCGGCTCCATCGCGCCGCAGTTCTCCTCGGGCGTGCGGTAGCGCTGGTCCACCACGATCGCGGACGCGGCCAGTTCGGCCTCCACATCGCCGGTGTCGGCCTCCGGGCCGAAGGCGGTGGATGCCGGGCGGGCGGCGGGGTGGTCGAGCCGGAAGTCCACGTCGTGCGGTTCGGGCCGGTAGGTCACCCGGACCGCCTCGGCGGCGGCCCGTGCCTGCTCGGGTGTCTCCGCCACCACCAGGGCGATGGGACGGCCGGCGTACGGGACGACCTCGTCCTGCAACAGCAGCAGGCTGCCGTCGGGGCCGAAGTAGTTACCCGCCTGAGGGTTGAGCCGGGGCGCGTGGCGGTGGTCGAGCACGCCCAGCACCCCGGGCATGCCGAGCGCGGCGGAGACGTCGATGTCGCGAATTCGGCCCCGGGCGACGGTGGCCGTGATGATCCAGCCGTGCGCGAGGTCCGGTCGCGGCTCGTCGGCGGCGTAACGGGCGGCGCCGGTGACCTTGAGACGGCCCTCGATCCGGGGGCGCGCGCTGCCGACTGCGGCGGTGGTCGGTTCCGAGCTCATCGCTCACCCTTCTTTCCGGACAGTTCGGTCAGCACGGCCTCGATGAGGTTGACGGCCAAGGTCACCTTGTAGGCGTTGTCGCGCAACGGTTCGGCGGCGGCCAGTTCCGCCTCGGCCGCCTCCCGGAACCGGCCGGCGGTGGCGGGTGCATCCCGGAGGACCTCCTCGGCGCTCCGCGCCCGCCACGGACGCGAGGCCACCCCGCCGAGCGCGATCCGCACGTCACGCACGAAGCCGTCCTCGACGTCCAGGGCCACCGCGACGGAGACGGTGGCGAAGGCGTACGACGCGCGTTCGCGCACCTTCCGGTAACACGAGCGCCGCGCGGTGGTGGACGGGGGGAGGACGACCGCGGTGATCAGCGCGCCGGGTGGCAGCGCCGTCTCCCGGTCCGGGCGGTCGCCGACCGGCAGGTAGAAGTCCGTCAGCGGGATCTCACCGGGGCCTTCGAGCGTCTCGTATCGCACCACCGCGTCGAAGGCGGCCAGCGGCACCGCCATGTCGGAGGGGTGCGTGGCCACGCAGTGGCCGGTCCAGTCCAGGACGGCGTGGTTGTGGTGCGCTCCGGTGATCGCCGCACAGCCGCTGCCCGGGGTGCGCTTGTTGCACGGTTGCGACAGGTCGGCGAAGTAACCGCATCGGGTGCGCTGGAGCAGGTTGCCGCCGACCGTGGCCATGTTCCGCAACTGGCCCGAAGCGCCCGCGAGCACCGCCTGACTCAGCGCCGGATACCGGCGGCGCACCTCGGGATCGGCGGCGGCGTCGCTATTGGTCGTGGTCGCGCCGATGAGCAGGCCGCCGTCCGGCGTCGGGCGCACCCCGTCGAGCGGGAGGCGGCGCACGTCCACCAGGCGGCCCGGCGTCTCGACGCCGTTCTTCATCAGGTCGATGAGGTTCGTGCCGCCGCCCAGGTAGTGGGCGTCGTCGTGCCCGGCGACGAGTGTGAGGGCGTCGCGCACCTCGGTCACGCGCCGGTAGGAGAACTGCCTCATCCGTTCACCGCCTCGCGCGCGGCGGTCTCCAGCACCGCGCGCACGATCGAAGGGTACGCGCCGCAGCGGCACAGGTTGCCGCTCATGCGCTCGCGTACCTCGGCGGCGTCCAGTTCGGCCGTCGGCAGGTCGGGGGAGAACTCGGCGGTGGCGGCGCTCGGCCAGCCCGCCGCGTGTTCGGTCAGCATGCCGACCGCCGAGCAGAGTTGCCCCGGTGTGCAGAAACCGCACTGGAACCCGTCGAGCCGGACGAACGCCTCCTGGAGCGGCCGCAGCCCGCCGTCACCGGCGAGCCCCTCGACCGTGGTGACGCGCGCACCTTCGGTGGCGACCGCCAGCGTCAGGCAGGACACCACCCGGCGGCCGTCGACCAGCACGGTGCACGCGCCGCACTGCCCGTGATCGCAGCCCTTCTTCGGGCCGGTGTGCCCGACGTCCTCCCGGAGGGCGTCGAGCAGGGTCCTGCGGTTGTCCACCGGCAGGCGGTGCGTCACGTCGTTGACCTCCAGCGAGATCTCACTGGAGAAGTCGTCGGTCATCGCGTTTTCCTCTCGCCACCCGACAGATGCGAACGGGGTTCCATGCAACCAGCGGGTGGCTGGAAAACGCTTGTCCGATACTTGCGACTCCTTGCCTAATTCTCTTCGTACCCGCCTTTTTCAAGTACGGAGAGGCGAAATGAGCAGGATCGGGCAGGAGAACGCGAGCTTTGTGCAAATCACCAGGCGTGCAGGCGGGCGGCGTCCTGACTGGGTGGTTCGCCGAACTGGCGGCGATATTCGCGGCTGAACTGAGAAGGGCTGTCGTAACCGACCCGGCGGCTGACTCCCGTGATGTCGTTGGGCTGGGCGGCGAGCTGCAGCCGGGCCTGCTGCAATCGGATCTGCTTCTGGAACTGAATGGGGCTCATCGCCGTGACGGCGTGGAAACTGCGGTGGAAGGCGGAGACGCTCATGCCCGCCTGGTGGGCCGCCTCCTCCACCCGGAACGGCCGCGCGTAGTTGTCCCGGATCCACCGCACGGCGCGGGCGATGCCGCTGAGCTCGCTGTCGGGCAGCCCGAACTGGCGGATGATGGCCCCCTGCTCCCCGGTGATGAGCCGCCAGAGGATCTCCCGCTTGATCAGTGGCGCGAGCGCGGTGATGTCCCGAGGCATGTCGAGCAGCCGCAACAACCGCAGCACGGCGTCGACGAGCTCGGCCGGCGCGTCGCTGACGGCCAGCCCCGGCGGGGCGGCGGGCTCGATCTCCGGCAGCTCACCGGGCTTCGCGAGCAGCAACATCTCGGCCACGGCCGCCGGGTGCAGGGTCAGCCCGACCCCCAGCCCCGGGGCTTCCGGGCTGGCCTCGGTGAAATGGCTGGTCACCGGCAGGTTGACGGAGGCGATGAGGTACTGCCCGGCACGGAATTCGTACAGGCGGTTGCCCAGCGCGAATCGCTTGACGCCCTGCGCGACGACGGTGAGCACCTTGCCGTACGTGGTCGGCGTCGGCGGGTAGGGCTGTTCGGCCCGGAAGATCAGCACGTCGCCGATGGCGCAGCTCAGATCGGGCCGGGCATGTCTGTTGATCAGATCACGTAACTCGTCGAGAGGCACGGCACCGATTGAACCACCGGCCGGACGGACTGACGCTCAGCTTACGAGCCGGCCACCGGGTGCTCGGGCGGCGTCTTGATCTCGACGCGGTCAGGGGTGCGCATGCCGCGACCGATGTTCGGAAGCGCCAGAGCGTTGTGGGTCCCGCGCCGCGGCTCCCGCATGAGGGTGTCCCAGACAGGTCGGATGACGCGGTAGGCCATCGTCCCGTCTTCGAGGCGGGCGCGCATCTTCTTGAACGCGGACATGTCGTTCTCCGCGTACTCCTTGCCGATGCGTCCGCCGATGTCGGCGACGAAGCCTCGTAGGTCGTCGAGCTGGTTCGTCACCTGCTCGGCTTCTCGGTCGGCGTCCTCGGACTCGCGGGCGTAGAGAGCCCAAACGAGCAGGTCAGGGTTGATGTCGAGTTCGGTGCGACCGCCGACACGGCGGGGAGTCCATGTCGTACACTCCATGGTTACCTGACTTGATGGTGAAATCGATCGCGAACGGCATCGGCGCGGGCTTCGTCACCTTCGTGCTGATCAAGGCCATCAAGGGCAAGGCCGGTGAGGTCCACCCGCTGATGTGGACGGTCGCGGGCCTGTTCGTCGTCTACTTCGCACTCGGCCCGATCAAGGCCATGTTCGGCCTCGGCTGAGCGACGCGCGGAAGGCCGTCACGGTGATCCGAGAACGTGGGCACCGCGACGGCCTTCCGCGTTCTCGTACGCCGTGGCGAGCCGAGGGGCGGCCAGCGGCGCACCGGTAGTGGTGTCCGCGGTCCAAGACCAGGGATTTCCCGGCTTCAAATCAGGTAGCGGCCGTGTATGGATCGCTCACCCCGCCTTGCTCGTGAGCGCCGTCCCGTACACCGTGGTGAACTCCCAAGGACGAGGTACGGCCGTCACGGTGGGCCTTGGAAGGCGATCACCGTGACGGCCGTACGTGCTCCCGTGCCGTTGTGCTCAGCGTCCCCGAGGGCCGGCGGGGATCAGACCCGCGCGGTACGCCTTGAGGACGGCGTCGGATTCGGCCTGGGTGAGCGTGCCGGCGGTGACGGCCTCCTTCAGCCGTTCGGCGAAGGCTGTCTCAGCCTCGGCGCGGTGTTGCTGATCGAGCGTCTCCAGCGCTGCGACGACCTTGTCCGCGCTGATCCCGAGCTTGCCGGCCAGGGCCTCGGCCAGTCGTTCCCGAGGGGCGGCCTTCTTCGGCTCATCCTGCGGGGCGTTCGGCTCGTCCTGCGGGGCGGCCTTCTCCGCCTCGTCCTGCTCGGGGGCCTTGGGCGGTCGGCCGGGGCCGCCTTCTTTTCTGATCTCCTCCAGGGCCGTGGTGACCTTGTCCTTGTCGACCCCGAGGATCTCGGCGAGCTTGGCGGCCATCTCCTCGTGGTGGCCGGGGCCATGGAGAGCACCGGGACCACCGTGACCACCGGGACCACCGGGACCGCCGTGCGGGCCACGTAGGCCGCGCGGGCCGTCGGTGGCGGTGCCGGGGGTCTCCGAGGAGGAGGACGACGGCGCGGGGGTGGGGCTGGTCGCCCAGGCCGCCACGGGGACGGTCAGTCCGGCGGCGAGAGCGGTGCCGGCGCCGGCGATTATGATCATGCGTTTGGTGCGGTTCATGTAACTCCTTGTCCGATGAAGGGCATGGCACTTACCGGACCGATGGTCGGCTGAGCATCTGAGACCTCCCTCATCCCGAACTGAGAATTCCATGAGATCCGGCGCCGCGTGAGGACGAGAAGCCGGGTGGCACCCCGCCGCCCTTCCGCCGGCGTTTCGGGATGTGCGACGGCGGCTTCGAGGGGCGAGGCGGGCGGTGAGATCCTGGTGTGAGAGGTCGCTCCTTCGAAGGACCTCGGCTTCCGCAGGGGGAGTACGGCCGGACCCGCCGGCGTTTCCACTGGGTGTCGAGCTCTCCCCGGGGTTCCCGGCGAGGAACCCCGGGTGCTCCGGGCGGGTTGGCGATCTCCCGTCCGTCTGGCACGCTGTACGGCCCCGCGCCAAGAAGAAAACCCTCTGGAGGGAATCACGTGCATCCGTATATAGTTAGCAAAGGTAATGACTTACGCTAATGAACCACCCCAGGAAGGACCACGTCGCGAGCCTGCGCAGCGACGCCGGTCTCGCTTCGGCTCTGCGCGTGTCGCTGGCACGACTGAACAGACGCCTGCGCAGGCAGGCCGCGGTGCACTCGTTGACGCCCACCCAGCTCGCGACGCTCGCCGCCGTAGAACGGCATTCCGCGATAACCCCCGGCGAATTGGCCGAGTTGGAGAAGGTGCAGCCGCCCTCGATGACACGCGTGATCGCCGTGCTGGCCGAGCGGGAGCTGGTGTCACGCACACCGCACCCGACCGATCGGCGCCAGGTGACCGTGAGCGTGACAGAGCAGGGCTCAACGCTGCTGAGGGAGGAGCGGCGCCTCAAGGAGGCGTGGCTGACACAGCGGCTGAAGGAGCTGACACCCGAGGAGAGGGCGACGCTCCGGCAGGCGGCTCCGATACTGGAGAAGCTCAGCCGGATCTAGCCGAACCGGAAGAACCCGAGCAACCCGGGGTCCCACACAACGCCCGGGTTCCACATGACACCGGAATCCCACACGGCGCCGGGGTCTCCGCCGTGCCCGGGGGCGAGGCGGGAACGCGGTCGCAGGGGTCACAGGGGGAGCGGGACGACGCGCCGGGCCAGGAGTCCGGCGCGAGTTCGGCTGGAGAGCTGAGCGGGAAGTCCGGCGCGAGTCCGGCCGGAGAGTCGAGCGGGGAAACCGGCGCGAATCCGGCGGGTGAGCCGGGCGGGAGCCCACGCAAGAAGATCGGGCTGAGGGCGAGGATGAGGCGGCGGCGGGCCGCGCGGGCCGCCGCCGCGAGCGAGTTGCAGGCCACGGAGAGCGGGACGGCCCAGCCCGTGCCCGAGACGCGGGGCGGGATGTTCCGCTCCCTGCGCGTCTACAACTACCGGCTGTTCGCGGCCGGAGGCGTGGTCTCCAACGTCGGCTCGTGGATGCAGCGCACCGCGCAGGACCTGCTCGTGCTCGACCTGACCAACGGCAGCGCCTTCGCGCTGGGCGTGACCGTCATGCTGCAGTTCCTGCCGTTGCTGCTCTTCGGCCTGTGGGGCGGCATGCTCGCCGACCGCTACTCCAAGCGGCTGCTGCTGATCGTCGCCCAGTCGTTCATGGGCCTGCTGGCGCTCACCATGGGCGTGCTCGTCGTGACCGGCTCGGCCCAGGTCTGGCAGGTGTTCGCGATGGCGTTCCTGCTCGGCCTCATCGCCTGCGTCGAGGTGCCGACCCGGCAGTCGTTCGTCGTGGAGATGGTCGGCCGCAAGGACCTGTCCAACGCGATCGCGCTGAACGCGTCGAGCTTCAACCTGGCCCGCGTGGTCGGCCCGGCCGTCGCGGGTGTCCTGATCTACGCGTTCGGCGGCACCGGCCCGATCTTCCTGATCAACGCCCTGTCCTTCGCGGGCGTGCTCGCCGGTCTGCTGCTCATGCGCACCTCCGAGCTGACCACCCCAGAGCCGGTGCCGAGGGCGAAGGGGCAGCTCCGCGAGGGCCTGCGGTACGTGATGGCGCGGCCCGAGCTGCTCATGCCGATACTGCTGGTCGCCTTCGTCTCGCTGTTCACGCAGTCGTTCTCGATGTCGATCGCGCTCATGGCGCGTGAGGTCTTCGGGGCGGGCGCGGCCTCGTTCGGGCTCGCCTCCAGCATGTTCGCGGTCGGTGCTCTCGCGGGTGCGCTCATGGCGGCACGGCGGGTACGACCCAGCCGGAGACTGCTGGTCGGCGGCGCGGTCGCGTTCGGCCTGTTCCAGATCGCGAGTGGCCTGGCCCCGTGGTACCCGCTGTACCTGCTCTCCCTCGTGCCCGCGGGCATCGCGTTGATCTCGGTGAACACCGCGGCCAACGCCAGCGTGCAGCTCGCCACCTCGCCGGAGATGCGCGGACGGGTGATGGGGATCTACGTGCTCGTGTTCACCGGCGGAGCCCCGATCGGCGCGCCGCTGCTCGGCTGGATCTCCGAGCTGGGCGGCCCGCGCGCGGGGGTCATGGTGGGCGGTGCGCTCACCCTGATCGGCTGCGGTGTGGCCATAATGCTGACGAGGGTGATCGGCAGGAGGTCGCGTGCGGCCGTCCGTGGAATCCCCGCCGCCACCGGTGCGTGACGAGCCCGTTCTCGCCGTCGAACGCGAGGGCCGGACCCGCTGCGGGGCCGGGGACCGCCACGAGACGGTCGAGGAACGGCGCCCGGGGGCGCGCGCACCCCGTGGGCAGAGCTAGGCTCCAGGGCGTGGATCGTCCCCGTCGCTGGCTGCTGCCCACGGTGCTCGCACTGCTCGTGCTCCTCGTGGTGATCGGCGCCCTGGTGTCCTAGCCTCCCGGCGCTACCAGGCGTAGTGCTCGGGCGCCGTCTTGAAGCCGGGGAAGATCTCGTCCAGGCGGGCGAGGGCCTTCTCGTCCAGAACGATCTCCAGCGCCCTGGTGGTGCCGTCGAGCTGGTCGAGTGTGCGCGGCCCGATGATCGGCGCGGTGACGACCTTCTGGTGGAGCAGCCACGCCAGGCCGACGTTCGCCGGGTCCTCGCCCAGCTCGTCGCAGAACTCCTCGTAGCGCTCGATCTTGTCGCGGTGCTTGTCCAGCTGCTTGGTGATCTGCTCCGAGGCCGAACGTCCCTTGTCGATCTTCCGCAGGATGCCGCCGAGCAGGCCGCCCGCGAGCGGGCTCCACGGGATCAGGCCCACCCCGTAGTCCTCGGACGCCGGGATCACCTCAAGCTCGGGCTCACGGACGATCAGGTTGTAGTGGGACTGCTCGGAGACCAGGCCGAGGCTGTTGCGACGCCGCGCGCTCTCCTGGGCCTTGGTGATGTGCCAGCCCGCGAAGTTGGACGACCCCACGTACAGGATCTTGCCCTGCTGCTTGAGGATGTCCATCGCCTCCCAGAACTCGTCGAACGAGGTGTTCCGGTCGACGTGGTGCGCCTGGTAGAGGTCGATGTAGTCGGTCTGCATCCGCTTCAGCGAGGCGTCGGCGGCGCGGCGGATGTTGAGCGCGGACAGCTGGCCCTCGTTGGGCCAGTCGCCCATCGAGCCGTAGAGCTTCGTGGCGATCACCGTCTTCTCGCGGCGCCCGCCACCCTTCGCGAACCAGCGGCCGATGATCTGCTCGGTGACGCCCTCGCCCTTCTTCCAGCCGTAGACGTTGGCCGTGTCGAAAAAGTTGATCCCCAGCTCGTGGGCGTGGTCCATGATCGCGAAGGAGTCGTCCTCCGTGGTCAGGGGGCCGAAGTTCATCGTGCCCAGGCAGAGGCGGCTGACCTTCAGGCCGGTACGGCCAAGCTGCGTATAGTCCATGTGTCCACCCTAGGTACCTGGAGTGCACTCCAGGCGAGTGGATTGCGTGAGAAATCGGCGCCGATCGGACCCGCCACGTCTGTGCCGCCCGTACGCACGGCCGGGGCATGATGGCTGAATGCTGAGTAAGCGGGGGGAAGTCGTGGTTCGCGTGTTCGCGGTGGCCTGCCTGACCGTGGCCACGGTCCTCGCGGGCCAGGGCGCGCGGGCCGGCGACGGTGAGGGCGTTCGGGAGGACGCGGGACACGGCGTACGGGCGGACACGGGGGACGGCGTACGGGCGGATGCGCGGGAGGCCGAGGGCGGGGAGGGCACGAGGGCCGGCGACGAACGGGAGGCGGGGGCGGACGACGGGGCGCGGATCCTCTTCCGTTTCAAGGACAGCCGGATCACCGAGTCGAGCGGGCTGGCGGTCTCGCCGACCGGCAAGGACATCTACTACACCCACAACGACAGCTCCGCGGGCCCGGTGTTCTACGCGGTCGGCCCCGACGGGCGGACCCGCGCGACCTTCACCCTGCGAGGGGCGGAGTCCCGCGACTGGGAGGGCATGGCGGCGTCCACCGACCCGCGGACCGGTCAGGGGGTGCTCTGGTTCGCCGATATCGGCGACAACCTGGAAGGGGCATGGCCTGATATTTCCGTATACAAGGTGGCGGAACCCGCCGTGATGAGGGACGCCGTCGTCCCTGCGGTGCGCTACCGGTTCCGGTACGAGGACGGCGGGCGCAACGCCGAGGGAATCATGGTGCACCCCCACACCGGCCGCCTCTACATCGTGACCAAGCAGTTCGCCGGTGCCGTCTACCAGGCACCGAAGCGGTTGCGCACCGACAGGGTCAACGTCCTCCGCAAGGTCGGGCCCGCGCCCATCATGGCCACCGACGCCGCCTACGCACCCGACGGATCGAGCTTCGTGATCCGCACCTACTTCTCGGCCACGGTCTACCGCGCCCCGGGAGAGCAGATCGCCCGGGTGACGATGCCGGAGTTGCGACAGGCCGAGTCGATCACCTACACCCGCGACGGCAGATACCTGCTGACCGGCAGCGAGGGCAGCCGCAGCCCGGTCTACCGGGTGCCGCTGCCCGCGGCGGCCCTCGGCGCCTCCGAACCCGCCTCCGCCCTACGCCAGGCGGCCCCCACACCGACCTCCGACACCACCGGCGAGCCGGTGCCCACCCCGGTCGCCGGGGCGAGGAGCGGTGAGGACGGTGAGGACGCGAAAACAGCGGGCGACGGCGCGGAGGCCGGGGTGCCGGTCCTGGCCGTGCTCCTCTGGCTGGTCATCGCGACGGGCGCGATCGGCACCATCACCCTGATCGCCCGCAAGACCCGCTGAGGGACCTCGGAGGCTCACTCAGCCGGGGGACTGGGTGTCGCGGCGGGCGGCACGGTCGAGGGCGGTCGTCACATCGGGATCGACGGGAAACCAGGTGGAGAGGTCGGTCATCCGCAGGAGGCGGCTGAGGACGTCCGAGATTCCGGCGAGACGCAGCCACCCGCCCGCCTCCGAGGCCACCCGCGCACCGCTCAGGAGCACCCGCAGCCCGGTGGAGTCGCAGAAGGTGATGCCTTCCGCGTCGATGACGATCCGCGGTCGGTGGTCGGCGACCAGTCGTTCGATCGTCTCCCTGAGCAACTCGCTGGAGTTGTGGTCGATGTCACCCACGACCGTGATCACGGCGCAGTCCGCGTGTTCTTGGCGATCGACGTCGATGGAGAGTTCTCTGCTCATCGCCTCGTATCTCCACCCGGTGACGCGGTCGGTTCTGGCCGCCATCCGGCCTGATCAAGGTATACCCCTCCGTGCCACCGGGGTGGGCGACGGTCGGGAGACATGTGCGTAACGGCTGTGGGAACCCGCCGGCCGCCCTTCCCCCCAGGAGCCGGTCCGGGGATCTCGCGCCGGCCTCGGAAATCGGTGGGCTCGTGGTCTCGTGCCGCCCCCGGGAGGCGGCACGAGATGTGATCTCACGGCTCGGGAGGTGGTGCGGGTCGTGATCTCGTGGCGAAAATGAATGACCGCATAACGATTTATTGCCCCGACATATTCGCGTATTCCTTGACCGGCCTGGGCTTGTTTCCCGCATTGGCAATGACGGTTAAGAACCAGGCCGGTTATCCCTTCTCCTGCGGTGATGGTTGCCGATAACTTTCAGGCATGCGCGTTTTGGTGACCGGAGCGTCAGGTTTCGTCGGCTCGCATGCGGTCGCCGCGCTCCTCGCCGACGGGCATGAACCGCTTCTTCTCATACGCGATCCCCGGAAAACACGCGAGGTGCTCGCCGCCGTCGGGGTGACGGAGGAGGTCCCCCTGCACACGGCCGATATCCGCGACGCGGCGGCCGTGCGGGACGGGCTCGAACGGTGCGACGCGGTCATTCACGCCGCCGCGGAAATCGGGATCATCGGCCAGGCCGGAGATCTGGGCGGTACGAATGTGACCGGGGCGAAGAACGTCCTTGGACAGGCCGTGGAACTCGGTCTCGACCCGATCGTGCATATTTCCACCATTGGCGTCTTCGTGCCCCCGGCCGGGCCGGTCATCACGACCGAGAGCCCGCTCTCCACGCCGAGGAACGAGTACGGCAGGAGCAAGATCTCCGCCGAACGCTACGCGAGGAGGCTCCAGGACCAGGGGATGCCGATCACGATCGTCTACCCGGCCGGGGTCGTGGGGCCGTACCAGCCCTCGCTGGACGCGATGGTGGAGGGCCTGCGCGCCGGGCTGGAACAGGGCTGGCCGATCACCGCGGGCGGCGCCAACATCGTCGACGTACGGGATCTGGCCGTCGTGCTCGCCCGCTGCCTCGAACCGGGGCGGGGGCCGCGCCGGTTCATGCTGGGCGGGCACTACCTCACCTGGGCGCAGCTCGCCGACGTCTGCGACGAGGTGACGGGGAACCGCTGCAGGAGGTTCCGTATCCACCGCTCGGTGCTGCGCGGCGCGGCGGCCGTGGGTGACGTGATGAAGCTGATCAAGGAGATCGACTACCCGCTGACCAGGGACGCCGTCGAGATGATGGTCACGATGGTCCGCACGTACGACACCCCGACCCTGGAGGCGCTCGGCGTGAGCCTGCGGCCGGTCCAGGAGACCGTCGCCGACTCGCTGCGCTGGCTGGCCCAGGAAGGACATCTCACCGTCGACAAGGTCGGGAGGCTGGCGGGTAGTGTCACGCGATGACGCGTCTTTCGTCCCAACGGACGCGATCACCCAGATCACCCAGATCGCTCGGGCTGCCCAGATCACTCAGACCACCTCGGATCACCGCATGATCGCTCCACAGGGGGCCCCGAGGGAAATCCGTGGGGACCCGTAAGGAGAAGGGAGGAACCGGCGATGAAGGTCGGGATCGTCGGTGCGGGAATCGTCGGGCTGGCCGTGGCCAGGGAGACGGCGCTGACCCACGGGGCCACCGTGACCGTCCTCGACAAGGAGGACCGCGTCGGGGCCCACCAGACCGGGCACAACAGCGGAGTCGTCCACGCCGGGATCTACTACCGCCCCGGCTCGCTCAAGGCCAGGCTCTGCAGGGAGGGCGTCGCGCTGCTTCGGCAGTACTGCGCCGAGCACCGCATCCCGTACGACGAGGTCGGCAAGCTCGTCGTCGCCTCCATCGGCTCCGAGCGCCCCGAACTGCGGAGCATCGCCGAGCGGGCCCGCGCGAACGGGGTTCCCGGCATCGCCGAACTCGACGCGCTCGCCCTGCGCGAGATCGAGCCGCACGCCGTCGGCGTGGGCGCCGTGCACTCCCCGCACACCGCGATCGCCGACTTCCCCGCCGTCGCCCGGCGCCTCGCCCTGGACGTGGAGGAGAGCGGCGGCTCGGTGCTGCTCTCCCATCCGGTGCGTGCCGTACGGGAGACCGCGAGCGGGGTGAACGTCCTGGCGGGGGAGCGGACGCTCGACTTCGACCGGGTGATCGTCTGCGCCGGGCTCGGCACCGACACCGTCGCGCGGATGGCGGGGGTCCCCGGCGACGTGCGGATCGTCCCCTTCCGCGGCGAGTACTACGCGCTGGCCGGGGAGGCGAAAGACCTGGTCCGCGGGCTCATCTATCCGGTTCCCGACCCCCGGTACCCGTTCCTCGGCGTGCACCTGACCCGCAGGATCGACGGCGAGGTGCTGGTCGGCCCCAACGCGGTCATGGCGCTGGCGCTGGAAGGCTACTCCTGGCGAAACGTCGACCTCGCCGACCTGGGCCGGACCCTCGCCTGGCGGGGCACCCGGCGGCTGGCGGCGAGGCACTGGAGGACCGGGGTGCGGGAGGTGGCCGGTTCGATGGGTAAAGGATCGTTCCTGAGGGCCGCGCGCCGTTACGTCCCGGCCCTCACCGCCGCCGACCTGGTGAGGACCTCGGGAGGCGTCCGCGCACAGGCTGTGGACAGACAGGGCGGCATGCTGGACGACTTCGCGATCGACGTACACGGCCGCGTCGCCCTCGTGCGCAACGCCCCCTCACCGGCGGCCACATCGAGTTTGGCGATAGCCAGGCATATTGTGGGGTTAGCCTCTGTCTTGACCAGTTAACTGCTTTCTCATGTGGGCCGGTGAAAATAGACCAGTGACCGACTCACCCGAGGCACGTCTGCTGATCGTCGAGGACGAGCCCAACATCCTCGAACTCCTGGCCGCGAGCCTGCGGTTCGCCGGGTTCGGCGTCAACACGGCGGGTAACGGCACGGAGGCCGTCGCCGCCGTCCAGCGGCACCGGCCCGACCTCATCGTCCTCGACGTGATGCTCCCCGACATGGACGGCTTCGACGTCGTACGGCGCCTGCGCGGCGGCGGCAGCGACACCCCCGTGGTCTTCCTCACCGCGCGTGACGCCACCGAGGACAAGATCCGAGGGCTGACCATGGGCGGGGACGACTACGTGACCAAGCCGTTCAGCCTGGAGGAGGTCGTGGCCCGCATCCGGGCCGTGCTGCGCCGTACCAACTCCGGCGAGCTCAGCCCCAGGCCGCCCCGGCTCACCTTCGCCGACATCGAACTCGACGAGGAGAGCCACGAGGTGTGGCGCAAGGGCCAGGCGGTGGCGCTGTCGCCGACGGAGTTCAAGCTGCTGCGCTACTTCATGGCGAACGCGGGACGGGTGCTGTCCAAGGTCCAGATCCTCGACCACGTATGGGACTACGACTTCAGGGGCGACGTCGGGATCGTGGAGTCCTATGTCTCCGTGCTCCGCCGCAAGATCGACAATGTCGACCCGAGGCTGATCCACACCCTGCGCGGTGTCGGATACGTGCTGCGCCTGCCACCGGCTCCGTGATGCTCAACGCGACCCCGCTGCGGGTGAAGCTGATCGGCGTCATCCTGCTCCTGCTCACGGTCGCGCTCGCCCTCATCGGCGTCGGCAGCGTCTCGATCATGCGCGGCTACCTGATCGACCGCGTCGACAGCCAGATCGACATCACCACCGACTCCGCGCTGCGCCGCATGAACAACCGGGGCATCATCGCGCTGGGGGGCAAGTTGATGCCCTCCGACGCCAGGCTGGAGCTCCGCGACAAGAACAACAGGACCCTCGTCCTGCTCAGCGGCATCGACGTGGAGGGCAAGCCGGGGCCGGACATCTCCCACGGCCGGGTCGGCGAGCTCTTCGAGAACGGTGACTGGCGGGTCCGGGTGACCTCGTTGGACACCGGTGAGAGCCTCATCGTGGCCGTGGACATGAGCGAGGTACGGCAGATCGTCGGCCAGCTCGCGCTGGTGGAACTGCTCGGCGGAGGCGGCCTGGTGCTGATGCTCGCCGGAGCCGGTGTAGTGATCATCCGCAGGAGCCTGCGCCCGCTGGAGGAGATCGAGCGCACCGCCGAGGCGATCGCCGCCGGAGACCTGGGCCGCCGCGTCCCCGACGCCGACCCGCGCACCGAGGTGGGCCGCCTCGGCCGGTCGCTGAACGGCATGCTCGCCCAGATCGAGGCGGCCTTCCGTGCCCGTTCCGAGTCGGAGTCCTCGGCCCGCAGTTCGGAGGAGCGCATGCGCCGGTTCGTCGCGGACGCCTCGCACGAACTCCGCACGCCGCTCACCTCCATCAGGGGCTTCGCCGAGTTCTACCGGCAGGCGCCCGGCATCGACGCCGCGCCGCTGATGCGCAGGGTCGAGTCCGAGGCGGTCAGGATGGGCCTGCTCGTCGACGACCTGCTCATGCTGGCCAGGCTCGACCAGCAGCGACCGATGGTCATGCGCCCGGTCGACCTGCTCGCCATCGCCGCCGACGCCGTCCACGACGCCCGCATCCTCGCCCCGGAGCGCGATGTCACGCTCTCGGTGGACGGCTCCGCGCTCATCGTCTCCGGCGACGAGGTACGGCTCCGCCAGGTCGTGGGCAACCTCATGACCAACGCGCTCACCCACACCCCCGAGGGCACCCCCGTACGGGTGCTCCTCTCCAGCGACGGCTCCGGCGACGGCGACATGGCCGTCATCGAGGTCGCGGACGAGGGGCCGGGCCTCACCACCGAGCAGCGCGAGCGCGTCTTCGAACGGTTCTACCGCGCCGACTCCGCCCGGGGGCGGCGCGCTCCCGAGGACGGCGGGAGCGGTCTCGGCCTCGCCATCGTGGCCGCGATGGTCGAGGCCCACGGCGGCCGTGTCGCCGTGGAGTCCGACCCGGGCAAGGGGGCGACGTTCCGGGTGGTCCTCCCCCTCGCCTCGGAATCCGACTGATCTCCCTCCGGTACGAAGCCGTCGGCTTCTGGCCCGGTCGTACGGGTGGGGTGGCCGGCGTCCTGCCGGGTACGACCTGCCCCGCCGAACGCCCCCCTTGTCGATGTCTGACGGCTCCGAGCCGGTCCTGGGGTGGCCGCGGTGGCCGCGAGAGGTTTCCGGAGTCCTGTCGATGTCTGACAGCTCCGGTCGGCCCCTACCGGGGGGCGTCGGCCTCCGGCCAGCTGCTGTCGGGGAACTCCCCCTCGGTCGCGCCGGGCAGTATCACCTGGTCGTTCTCGGACAGCCCGGAGGTGATCTCGACGTAGCGGTCGCTGCGGACCCCCGTCTCCACGACCCGCTCCGCGCCGCCCCGCACGGTGACCCTGGAGACTCCGTCTCCGGTCCGTACGGCCTGTGCGGGGACGTAGAGCGTCTCCGCGGACTCGGCGACGGTCACGGTGACCGAGGCGGTCTGGCCCACGAGGAGGTTCGGCGGAGGGGCGTCGAACGCGATCGTGACGCCGTACCGCACCAGTCGGTCGCTCGTGGTCGGGGTGGGGGCGATGGCTGTCACGCTGCCCGGGTACTTCTCTCCCTGTCGCGTGGCGAGGGTGATCGCCGCCTGCTGTCCCGGCTTCAGGCTGCCGATGTCCGACTCGGTGAACAGCGCCTCCACCTGGAGTTCGTCCAGGTTCCCGAGGGTGAGGAAGGTGCCGGTGCCCACGCGGTCGCCGACCGCTCCGGCGACGGATATGACGGTGCCGTCGACGGGGGCGACGATTCGCACGCCCGCGAGTTCCTTCGTGGCGTCGGTCAGCTCCGCCCGCGCCTCCTTCACACGAGCATCGGCCTGCTCCACGGTGAGCGCCCCCCGCCCGGTTCCGCCGCTCTGCTGAGGACCCTGCCGGGTGTTCTGTCCGGTGTCCCTGTTCGGAGACGTGCCCCGGTCGGCCCCCGTTCCCGTGCTCGCGCTCGGCTTCGGGGTGGGGCACGCGGTGGCGGTGGGCCTGGCGGTCGGTACGGCCGTCCCGGTGGGGCGGGTGGGGCTCGCCGTCGGTCCGGGGTGCTCGCCGGGACCGGCCGAGGGGCCGGTGGGAATGGTGGGCGGTCCGTTCCCTTCGGGCCTCGCGGTCACGGTGACCGTGGCGGTGGCCGTCACGGTCACCGTCGGGGCGGCCGTCACGGTGACGGTGACCGTCGGGGCGGGCCAGGGAGAACCGTCATCCGGACGCGCCGTCACCGTCGGTGTCGCGGTCGAGGTGGGCGCGGGCGTCGCGGCCGAGGATCGCGCCGGTACGGACATGGAGTCCCGTACGGGCACGGGGGTGGGGGTGAGGGCGGGTGCCGTCGTGAGGCGGTATCCGGCGGGGACGATCCCGCCCGCGGGAGCGATCTGTACGGTCCGCGTCGATTCGGTCGGCGCGGGTGCCGGGGGCGGCGAGATCGTGCGTACGGGCTCCGGAGCCTCGGCGGGGACGGAAGGGGTGGCGGTGGCGCCCGCTCCAGGGGGTCGCGTCGCCGTGGGTTCGCAGCCGGTCCGCGTGGCGGGCCCCGGCCGGTCGGAACCGGTTCGACCCCCCGAGCGGTCGGACCCTGCCCGATCGTTCGAGCGGTCGGTTCCCGTCTGACCACCCGAGCGGTCGGACCCTGCCTGATCGCTCGTCTGATCCGTCGTCTGATCACCCGGCTGCTCGGCCCCTGCCTGGCCTCCGCTCTGCTGCCCGGTCCCGGTCGTGCCCGTGCTTTCCGCCGCCTCCCGTGCCTCCTCGGCCGCCGCGAGCCGCGCCTTCGCGGCGGCGTGGCGCTCGCGCGCGGGCTCGGGACCGATCCTGGCGAGTACGTCCCCCTTGCCGACCCTGTCCCCGGCCTTGACGTAGACCTTCGTGACCGTCCCCGATCCGCCGAAGGCCAGCTCGCGGGTGCCGTCGTCCACGGTGCTGCCTGCGGCCGACACCGCGGCGGTCACGGTCCCGCGCCTGGCGGACACCGGCTCTGTCCGCGGGGCCTCGTCGGAGCCGCTGTCCAGCGCGACGATCGCTCCCGCGCCCACGAGGACGAGGGCGGCCAGGGCGAGTCCTCCCGCGCGCAGGCGCTTCGGGAGATGGGTCGGTCTCATGGCGGACATCCTGGACCGTCTGATTCACAGCATGCTCACAGGTCCCTGAAGGTTTGCTGTGCATCACCGGCGGTACGACGAAGTCTGCAGGAAACCTTCAGCCTTCGCCGGGGTAGGTCCAAGCCTGGTGCGCCAGGGTCAGGCGCTGTGAAGCTGTCGACCAAGCGCGGAGCGCTGATCGTGAACGGGACCCTGGGGGTCCTGTTGCTGGGCGGAGTGGTGATCGCCTACTCCTCTCTCGGCGGTGAGACCTCGTCCGCGGACGTCGCGGTGCGGACCGTTCCGGTGACCAGGGCCACGGTCTCCGCCTCCGTATCCGCGTCGGGGACCGTGTCCAGTGCCCGTGCGCGATCGCTGTCCTTCGGGACGAACGGCACCGTCGAGAAGATCTACGTCAAGGCCGGGGACAAGGTCACCGCGGGACAGATCCTCGCCAGGCTGGACGACGAGTCGGCGCAGGAGAGCCTGGACGCGGCCGCCGCCGCTCTCGACACCGCGGACGACGACACCTCGACCGCCGAAACCTACGCCCAGTACGTCACGGCGAGGAACACCTACCGGGCCGCGAAGCGCGCGGTGGACGGCACCGTCATCAAGGCGCCGTTCGCCGGTACGGTCACCGCCGTCAACGGCACGGTCGGCGGATCCTCGGGCGGCGCCTCCAGGACCGGGACCACCGCGACCACCGGGACCACCGCGGCCGGTTCCGGGGCCTCCGCGAACGCGGACGGGGCGGCGAACGCCTCGGGCGGGTTCATCGACCTCGCCGACACCCGCAGACTCGAACTCGTCGGCACCTTCACCGAGACCGACGTCACCAGGCTCAAGGTCGGCCAGGCGGCCTCCATCGGGTTCGACGCGCTCAGCGGCGTCACCGCCTCGGGGAAGGTCACCCAGATCCAGCCGACCGCGACCATCGGCAACAACGTGGTCAGATACCCGGTGACGATCTCCTTCACCGAGGTGCCGAAGGAGGTGAGGCTCGGCCAGACGGCCACGGTCGGGATCGTCGTCGAGCGCGCGGAGGACGTGCTCGCGGTCTCCTCCACGGTGATCTCCACGACGGGCGGGCGAAGCACGGTGACCGTACTGCGGGACGGCCGACAGGTGCCCGTGCAGGTGGAGACCGGGATCAAGGGCGACACACTCACCGAGATCAGATCGGGGCTCGCGGAAGGCGACCAGGTGGTCCGCCCGACGGCCACGGAGACCACCCGGCAGGGCGGCGGCTTCCCCGGCCTCGGCGGTGGCGGGGGCCGCAACGGCGGTGGCGGGGGAGGTATCGGCCGATGACCGTTCCCGTCCTGTCTCTCACGGACATCACCAAGGTGTACGGCAGGGGAGACGCCGAGGTCCGGGCGTTGCGCGGGGTGTCGCTCGGCGTCGACCGAGGCGACTACGTGGCGATCATGGGCGCCTCGGGCTCCGGCAAGTCGACGCTCATGAACATCCTGGGCTGCCTGGACGTGCCCACCTCCGGCGACTACCGCATCGACGGCACCGACGTCGGCTCGCTGGACGAGCGCAGGCTCGCGGTACTCCGCAACCGGAAGATCGGATTCGTCTTCCAGTCGTTCAACCTCATCCCCCGGATGAGCGCGCTCGCCAACGTCGAGCTGCCCATGGCGTACGGCGGGGTCGGCGCCGCCGACCGGAGGGCCCGCGCCCTGGCGGCCCTGGAGCAGGTGGGCCTGTCCGACCGGGTCGGCCACGAGCCGAACGAGCTCTCCGGCGGCCAGCAGCAGCGGGTGGCCGTGGCGAGGGCACTGGTCACCGCGCCCGCCCTCCTGCTCGCCGACGAACCGACGGGCAACCTCGACACCGCCTCCACCGGGGACGTACTGGGCATCTTCGACCGCCTGAGCGTCGCGGGCAGGACGATCGTGATCATCACCCACGAGGACGACGTGGCCGCCCACGCCAAGCGGGTCATCCGCCTGGTGGACGGTCGCGTCGTCGAGGACCGCCGTCAGGCCCCCGTCGACGGCCCTCCGCCCCGCGTGCCGGAGGTCACCGCGTGAGCCGGCTCGAAATCCTGAGGTTCGCACTCCGGGGACTGGCCGCCAACAAGCTGCGCAGCTTCCTCACCACCCTCGGCATCCTCATCGGGGTGGCGGCCGTGATCCTGCTGGTCGCCTTCGGCGAGGGGGCCTCGCAGAGCATCCAGCAGTCCATCCAGCGGCTCGGCGCCAACACCCTCACCGTCTCGGCGTCCTTCGCCGGAGGCGGTGGTGGCGGTGGCGGTGCCTTCGGGGGAGGGGGAGGTGGTGGGAGCCGGGTGGCCGGGGGCCAGAACGACGGACCGCGTACCCAGGCCAGGCCGCTCACCCTGGAGGACGCGAGGGCGCTCACCGACCGCGAGCGGGTTCCCTCGGTGCGGAGCGTGTCGCCCGTGGTGACCGCGAACGCGGCCACCGCCGTCCACGAGGGCGCGAGTCACACGATCGCGCAGCTCGTGGGCACCTACCCCAGTTACTTCGAGGCCACGAACAGGCCCGTGGAGAGCGGCACCTACTTCGTCAACGACGACGTGCTCGCCGCGAGGAAGATCATGGTCATCGGGCGGACCGTGGCCGAGGAACTGTTCGGCGCCGCCGATCCGGTCGGCAGGCAGGTCGGCGTCTCCGGGGTGCCGTTCACGGTGGTCGGGGTGCTCAAGGAGTCGGGTTCGTCGGGCATGCAGGACGCCGACGACGTGGCCGTCGTGCCGCTGCCCGCCATGCAGCAGAGCCTGACCGGCTTCGGCGCGCTCGGCTCGATCATCGTGCAGGCGACCGGCGCCGACACGACCGACTCCGCGCAGGCCGAGGTGACCGCCGTGCTCGACCAGCGGCACGGCATCACCCCGGCGGGCGTCGCGGACTACCGGATCCTCAACCAGGCCACCCTGCAGGAGACGATCGGTTCGACCATCGGGATCTTCACCGCCCTGCTCGGCGCGGTCGCCGCCATCTCCCTGCTGGTGGGCGGCATCGGCATCACCAACATCATGCTCGTCACCGTGACGGAACGGACGAGGGAGATCGGCATCAGGAAGGCCATCGGCGCGCCCAGGAGCGCCATTCTCGGCCAGTTCCTGCTGGAGGCGACGGTGTTGAGCCTGGTGGGCGGTCTGTCGGGCGTCGCGGTCGCGTTCGTCGGCACCCGTTTCACGATCGCGGGCATCTCACCGGTGCTCGTACCGTCCTCGATCGCGCTCGCCCTCGGCGTCTCCGTGGGCATCGGACTGTTCTTCGGCGGCTACCCGGCGAACCGGGCCGCCAAGCTCCGGCCCATCGAGGCCCTGCGTCACGAATGACCCGCACGGCTCACGCGACTTAGGAAGGAGAGACACATGGGCGGCAACGCCGACGAGACGGTCCCGGCGGGCAGGGATCTGGAGAGTTCCCCGTTCCGGGGAGACCTGGACGGTGAACTGGCGGCCCGGCCGCGGCGCCGCCTGTCGACGCTCACCCTCGTGCTGGGCGCCGGGGTGATGCTCGTGGCGGGGGTGATCGTGGGCATTCAGGCGCAGAAGGCGATGGGCGGCCCGTCCGGTATCGCCGAGGCGGTGATGCGGCAGGCGGGCCCCGGCGGCCCCGGCGGCCCCGGCGGCTTCGGCGGCGGCCAGGGGCGCCAAGGGGGTCAGGGCGGCCAAGGGGGTCAGGGCGGTGGCCGGGGCGGCATGACCGTCGGTACGGTGCAGCGGGTCGAGGGTGGCAAGGTCTACGTCCAGACGGTCGACGGCTCGGTCGTGACCGTGAACACCACCGACGAGACGTCCGTACGCGTCACGAAGGAAGGGAAGGTCACCGACCTCGAACCCGGAGGCACGGTCGTCGTGCGGGGGACACCGGCCGATGACGGCTCGGTGACCGCGACCGACATCAACGAGGGCGCCGGGCGCCGGTGAACCCGGTCGTGACGGCCGCGTTTCTCCGGGAAAGGTACTGAGAGGTCTCTCAGGAAACGTTCAGCCCCGGCTGAGCTGCGTTCCAGAGAGGTGGGCGAGTCTCGGAGTGTGCTGGACAGAGTGGAAGCCCGATTGCTGGTCGTGGACGACGAACCGAACATCAGGGAGTTGCTCTCGGCCAGCCTGCGCCTGTCGGGGTTCGAGGTGGTGACCGCGGTGGACGGCAGGGAGGCCGTGCACTTCGCCGAGCGCATCCGTCCCGACCTGGTCGTGCTGGACGTGATGCTGCCCGACATGGATGGTTTCGCCGTGGCGGGACGGCTGCGGGAGATGAGCGGGCAGATGCCGGTGCTCTTCCTGACCGCGCGGGACGGCACCGACGACAAGGTGGCGGGGCTGCGGCTGGCCGACGACTACGTGACCAAGCCTTTCAGCCTGGAGGAGGTCCTGGCCCGCATCCGGGCCGTGCTCCGCCGTACCAGGGGGGATCTCGACCTGCCGGTACGCCTCCAGGTCGGCGACCTGGAGCTGGACGAGGAGGCGCACCAGGTCTGGCGCTCCGGCATCCCGGTGCGGTTGTCGCCGACCGAGTTCAAGCTCCTGCACTACTTCATGGTCAACACCGGCAGGGTGCTGTCCAAGGCGCAGATCCTCGACCACGTCTGGAACTACGACTTCGGCGGTGACGCGGGGGTCGTCGAGTCCTACGTCTCCTACCTGCGCCGGAAGGTCGACACGGCCGAGCCCCGGCTCATCCACACCCTTCGCGGGGTCGGCTATGTGCTGCGACCGCCCCACAGTGATTGAATTTTCAGCTGATATTCAGCTCTACATGACCCGTTTCTGAGGTTTGTGTGTTCAAATAGGCATTGCACGACCCCCGATCACCTCGGAAGCATCCGAGCGGGTTCGAGCTCGCCTCCAGCTGCGGGGGAGACGAGCTCGGCATGACCCCCGGGTGAGATCCGAGGGCTGGGCCCCACCGCTTTACCGAGTTCGCCCCCGTAACCCGGTCCAGCGGTGGGGCCAAACACGTCTAGAGGGGCCTCGGCAGGGCAGGATCGACCGTATGGGTGACAACGACGGTCTTCTGGAGACGCTGCGGGAGCTGCGGCGGCACCTCGACCGCGAGCTGTTCCCCCTCGCGATCGGCGACGTGGAGGCCGACCGCCGGGCGCTGCGCGAGCTGACCGGCCAGCTCGACGACTACCTGATCCCCCGGCTGAGCGCGATCGACGCTCCGCTGCTCGCCGTCGTCGGCGGATCCACCGGGGCGGGGAAGTCCACGCTGGTGAACTCCCTGGTCGCCGAGGACGTCTCCGAGCCGGGGGTGCTGCGGCCCACGACGATGGCACCCACCCTCGTCACCAGCCCCGTCGACCGCGAGTGGTTCACCGCCCAGAACGTCCTGCCCGGCCTGCCGCGCGTCACCGGGAGCGGCAGGGGCGAGCCCGGCACGCTCCGGATCGTCACCGCCGCCACCGTCCCGCCCGGCCTCGCCCTGCTCGACGCCCCCGACATCGACTCGATCGTCGCCGCGAACCGCGAACTGGCCGCCCAACTGCTCGCCGCCGCCGACCTGTGGCTGTTCACCACGACCGCCGCCCGGTACGCGGACGAGGTTCCCTGGGGCTTCCTGCGCTCGGCCAGGGAACGTAGCACGGCCCTCGCCGTCGTCCTGTCCAGGGTTCCCCCCGAGGCGATGGGCGTGGTGCGCAAGGACCTGAACCGGCTGCTCGAGGCGAACGGCCTGGGCGGAACGCGCCTTTTCGAGGTGCCCGAGCTGACACTGCCCGACGAGAACGCCCGCCTGCCGCGCCAGGCGGTTCAGCCGATCGCCGACTGGCTCACCACCATCGCCGCCGACTCCCGTTCCCGCGCCGAGGTCGTACGCCAGACCCTGTCCGGCGCGCTGGAGAGCCTCTCCACCCGGGTGCCCGCGCTCGCGGCCGCGGTCGACCGTCAGCACACCGAGGCCGAGGAGCTCCGCTCGATGGCGGACGCCGCCTACGCGGTGGGCCTCGCCTCCTTCGACGAGGGCATGCGGGACGGGTCGCTGCTGCGCGGCGAGGTTCTGGCCCGCTGGCAGGACTTCGTCGGTACCGGTGACCTGATGCGCTCCCTGGAGAGCCGGGTCGGCAGGTTCAGAGACCGGGTGGTCGCCTTCGTCACCGGGCGGCCCGCGCCGGAGAGCGAGCTGCGGACCGCGCTGGAGAGCGGCGTGGAGGCACTGATCAGGGCCTCGGCCGACGGCGCCGCCGAGCGCCTCCTGGAGTCCTGGTCGTCGCACCCCTCGGGGCGGGCACTCCTCGAACGCGAGGGGGTCGCCGTGGCCGGACGTCTCGGCCGGGCCTCCGCCGACCTGCCCGCGAAGGCGGAGGAGGCCGTGCGGGGCTGGCAGTCGTACGTGCTCGACCTGGTCCGCGAGGAGGGGGCGGACAAGCGCACGACCGCCCGCATCACCTCCTTCGGGCTCAACGGGGCCGGGCTGCTGCTGATGATCGCGGTGTTCGCCTCGACCGGCGGCCTGACCGGCATCGAGGTCGGCATCGCCGGAGGCACCGGCGTGCTCAGCCAGAAGGTCCTGGAGGCCGTCTTCGGCGACCAGGCCGTCCGTGACCTCACCGTCAAGGCCCGCACCGACCTGCGTGCCCGCGTCGCGATCCTCCTCAGTGAGGACGCCGACCGCTTCACCGACCTGCTGGACGCCGCCCAGCCTCCCGAGGGCACCGCCCCCGCCCTGCGTGCCGCCTCCGACGCCGTACGCGAGCACCTGCGCGAGCTCCCCGTCGCGGACCGCCGCGCCGCCCTGCCCGCCGGCTCCGTCCCGAGGACCGTGGAGGAATCACGCAGGCCGTCCGACGCACTCCCGCACGCGCCCGGCGGTCTCCCCCGCGCGCCCGGCGAGGTCCCCCGCGTCCACGGCGACGTCCCGCACGCGCATGACGACGCCCCGAACGCGTCCGGCAGGCCCGGCGACCCCCGTGCGCCCGGCGGTGTTCCGCGAACCACCGGTAAGGGAGAGGCGGGCCAGGCGTGAAGCTGCTGCGAAGGGAGAAGGCCGTCTCGTTGGACGACCGGTTGACGGCGCTGGCGCGCGCCGCCGATCTGGCCGACGGGAGGCTGGACGCGGAGGCGGTGAGCGCGGCCCGTTCGGTGATCTCCCGCGCCGGGGTACGGGCGAGCCTGTCGGTCGACCACACCGCGGTCGCGCTGGCCGGTGCCACGGGCAGCGGCAAGTCCTCCCTGTTCAACCTGCTGTCCGGCACCTCGCTCGCCACGGTCGGCGTCACCCGCCCGACCACCTCGACCGCCCAGGCCGCCCTCTGGGAGGGCGCCGGGGCGGGGCCGCTGCTCGACTGGCTGGAGATCCCCCGCCGCCACGAGCTCCTCGACGCATCCGGTGCTTCTTCGCCCTCCGCCGACCGGCCGTCGGACGGCTCGGGGCAGGTGGCGAGGATGGACGAGGCGGCCGCCGGGCTGATCCTGCTCGACCTGCCCGACCACGACTCGATCGAGCCGTCGCACCGGCTGGAGGTCGACAGGCTCGTCGAGCTGGTCGACCTGCTGGTGTGGGTGCTCGACCCGCAGAAGTACGCCGACGCGGCCGTCCACGACCGCTACCTCCGGCCGCTGGCCAGGCACCGGGGGGTGATGGTCGTCGTCCTGAACCAGATCGACCGGCTCTCACCGGCCGCCGCCGAGCGCTGCCTGAAGGACCTCCGGCGGCTCCTCGACGAGGACGGCCTGACCGGTGTCCCGGTGGTCGGGGTGTCCACCCGTACCGGGGCGGGCATCCCCGAGCTGCGCTCGCTGCTCACCTCCCGGGTCGCCGACCGGCGGTCCTGGTCCGCCCGCCTCGCCGCCGACGCGGGCATGGCGGCCGACGCGCTCCTCCGGGCGTCCGGCGTCGCCCCCGGCGAGACCCCTCCGGGCGTCGCGGGCGGGCCTGACGGCCTGGCGAGGCCGTTGAGGGACGCGCTGTCGCAGGCCGCAGGGGTGCCGGCCGTCGTCGAGGCCGTGGCCAAGTCCCACCGGCACCGTTCGGTCGCCGCCACCGGATGGCCGCCCACCCGATGGGTCCGCCGCCTGCGGCCCGATCCGCTTCGCCGCCTCCGCCTGGACACCGCGAGCAGGACCGCCGGGGGTGCGGGGGAGCCGGGAGAGCCGCAGGGCGTCGTCGGGAGGACGTCCATCCCCGTCGCGACCGTCGTCCAGCGTTCCCGGATGGACACCGCGATTCGCGAGGCTGCGGGGGCCGCCTCCGCCGGGCTTCCCGCGCCGTGGGCCGCCGCCGTGCGGCAGGCGGCGAGGTCACGCGGGGACGAGCTGGAGGACAGCCTGGACCGGGCGGTGGCCACCACCTCGCTCGGAGTCTCCAAGCGCCCCCTGTGGTGGCGGCTGGCCGGGCTGGCGCAGTGGCTGGCGCTCGCGACGGTGGTCGCCGGAGGGATCTGGCTGCTCGCCCTGGTCGCCATCGACTATCTCCGGCTCCCGCAGCTCTACCTGCCGACCGCAGGGGAACTGCCCTGGCCCACCACGTTGCTGGTCGGGGGCGTGCTGCTCGGCCTGCTGATCGCGCTGCTCTCCCGGGCGGCCGCCTGGTTCGGCGGACGGCGCAGAGCACGCAAGGCGGCGAAGGCACTGCGGTCGAGCGTCGACCGGGTCGGCCGCGAGCTGGTGCTGGAGCCGGTGGAAGAGGAGCTGACCAGGTATCGGCACTTCACCGAGGCGGTCACAGTGGCCGGGGACGGAGCCCGCGGGTAGGCGGGCGCTCTTCACGGAGTGCGCGAGCAGGCGGGTGGTCCCTACGGAGCCCGCGGGTGGCGGACAGTCCTGACGGAGCGCGCGAGCAGGCGGGTGGTCACGGGCGGCGGACGGTCCTCGGCTGTCGACGTACGGCGGCTCTGATGGCGCTTGTCGTGATCCGGCGCGCTCTTGCGCGGAGGCTTCCTCGTGGACGGCGCTTCCTCGTGAAAGGGCTCCCTTGAAGGGGCTCTAAGGGGGCGAACAAGGGCTGACGGGGCACTGAGGGCGCGCCACAGTTGCGGTGACGGGGGCTGGGGAGCCGCGGCTGTGATGACGGCGTCGTGATCCTTCGCGGGGGCGATGGGACGCGGGAACGCGCGTCCGCGCTCGATGTGCGGCCTGGGCGAGCCCCACATCGCCGGCATGCCTCGTGCTGCCGGCCGACGAGAGGAGCGACATGCGGCGATGGAGGAGGACGGCCTCGTTGCTGGCCGTCTGCGGTGCCCTCGGCGCCGGCCTGTTACCGCAGGCGGCGGGCGCGGAGGGGCCGACGGGGGCGGAGAGTCCGGCGGGCCGGGCGGGACCGGCGGGCGCGAAAGGGGTGACGGGCGCGGACTCGGTCTTCTCGGTCGCCGGGCTGGAGCGGCCGGTGCGGATGCTGGTGGACCGGTGGGGTGTGCCGCACATCTACGCGGAGAACACCGCCGACCTGTATCTCGCGCAGGGGTTCAACGCGGCCCGTGATCGCCTGTTCCAGATCGACCTGTGGCGCCGTCGCGGCCTCGGGCTTCTGTCCGAGGTGCTCGGCCCCGCCTACCTCAAGCAGGACCAGGCGGCCAGGCTGTTCCTCTACCGCGGGGACATGGAGAAGGAGTGGCAGAGCTACGGTCCCGACGCGAAGAAGGCGGCCACCCGGTTCGCCGAGGGGATCAACGCCTACGTCGACTGGCTGAAGCGCACCCCGGAGGCGATGCCGCAGGAGTTTCGCGAGCTGGGGTACGCGCCCGCGCGATGGTCTCCCGAGGACGTCGTGCGGATCCGCAGCCACAGCCTGGCGATCAATCTGACCTCCGAGGTCGACCGCGCCCGCGCGGTCTGCGCGGGCGGCATCGCTGTCGACCCGCTCATGCGCAAGCTTGAGCCCGAGTGGAAGACCGTGGTGCCCGACGGGCTCGACCCGTGCGCGATTCCTCCGGACGTGCTCGGCACCTACCAGCTCGCCACCCAGAGCGTCGTCTTCCAGAACGGCCAGGTCCGCGCGGTCCCCGAGCCACCGGGGCCCGCCCTCTCCGAGGGCAGCAACGCCTGGGCCGTCGCGCCGGCGCGCAGCACGACGGGTCGTCCGATCCTGGCCAGCGACCCGCACCGGGTGATGAAGGCGCCCGCGCTGCGCTACATCACCCACCTGTCGGCACCCGGCCTCGACGTGATCGGGGCGGGGGAGCCCGCCCTGCCCGGCATCTCCATCGGGCACAACGGGACCGTGGCGTTCGGGCTCACCATCTTCGGCGTCGACCAGGAGGATCTCTACGTCTATCAGCTCGATCCCGGCGACCCGGGACGCTACCGGTACGGCAAGGGGTGGGAACGCTTCAGGACCGTCACGGAGAACGTGCCGGTCGCAGGCGAGCGGGCACAGCGCACCGAGCTCTCGTTCACCCGCCACGGTCCGGTGATCAAGGTGGATCGGGAGCGGAATCTCGCCTACGCCCTGCGTACGACCTGGCTGCAACCGGGCACGACGCCCTACTTCGGCAGCATGAAGTACATGCGGGCGCGTAACTGGAACGAGTTCGCGACGGCGATGCGCACCTGGGGCGGGCCGCCGGAGAACCAGATCTACGCCGACGTCGCGGGCAACATCGGGTGGGTTCCGGGCGGTCTGGCACCGAACAGGATCGGGTACGACGGCCTGCTGCCCGTGCCGGGGGACGGCCGCTACGACTGGGCCGGTTTCCACGACGGCGCCCGCCTGCCGCGTTCCTACAACCCGGCCAAGGGGATCGTCGCCTCCGCCAACGAGTTCAACATGCCCAAGGACCACCCGTTGAAGGTCGGGTTCGACTCGTGGGCCTCCCCGTACCGGCACGAGCGCATCGTCGAGGTGCTCTCCTCCCGGTCGCGCACCTCGCCCGCCGACTCGGCGGCGCTGCAGAGCGACAAGGTCTCCATCCCGGCCCGCAGACTGGTGCGGCTGCTCGCGGGCATCACGAGCGACCAGCCGTCGACGGCGCGGGCGCTCGAACTGCTGCGTACCTACGACGCGGTCACGAGCGCGGACTCGGGACGGGCCGCCCTGTTCGAGACGTGGTTCAGTGGCCATCTGGAGCCGGCGTTCGCCCGCGAGGTCCTGCCGGAGAACGTGGCGAGGCAGATCTTCATCCACGACCCGCTGCTGCTCTTCGACGCGATGGACAACCCTGACCGGTGGTTCGGCGCCGGGGGAACGGCGGTGCGGGACCGCATTCTCAAGACCTCGCTCGCGGCGGCCTACGACGAACTGGTCGGTCGGCTCGGCCCCGATCCCGCCACCTGGAAGTGGGGCGACATCCAGCGGCTCACGTTCGGGCATCCGACGGGCAAGGACGTGGGCCCCTTCCCGCGCGGTGGCTCGTGGAACACCGTGGAGGCGTCGAACTATCTGCCGGGCAGTTACGCTCCCCTGTCGGGCCCCACGTTCAAGATGGTGCTCGACGTCGGCGACTGGGACAGGTCGCAGGCGATCAACGCTCCCGGCCAGTCGGGTGACCCCCGGAGCCCGCACTATCGCGACCTGGCGGAACCCTGGCAGAAGGGGGAGTATTTCCCGCTGCTCTACAGCCGCGCCGCCGTGGAACTCAACGCGAAGGATCGTTTCCTGCTCACCCCGCGTCGCTGAATCCTCGGAGCCGGGATGCTCGACATCTGAGCCCGGAGCTTGACGCGGGTCGCCCGGCTGGGATCGAGCGCCTCCTGCGCGTAGGGGGGACGGACCTTGAGAAGGGAATTTTGGTATCCGTCTCTCAGGAGGCGCTCACCCGCGTCCGCTCTCACTGTGGCGCGGGGCCGGTCGGGGCCGGGCGGCGCGTCAGGTGAGGGGAGCGCGTCAGGCGGTGAGATTCACGTAGTAGCGCGCATAACCGTTCATGTCGACGAGTCGGGTGCCGACGCGCCTCGCGGCGGTGCTGCCGATGTTGATGCAGGAGTCGAAGGCGTTCTGGTAGACGTACATCGGGCCGTAGGGACCGGTCCAGACGGCTCCGTTGGCGGCTTCGGCGTAGAAGGCGGCGTAGCGGTTGTCGGTGTTGAGGACGAACGCCTCACCGCCCGGGTCGATGGCCCACCAGCCCCGGGTGCCCCACTGGCCGTAGTCGCGGCAGCCGACGGGGCTGTAGAACATGATCGCGACCCACACCTTGGAGGTGTAGCGGTTGCGGAAGTGCAGCTGCATCTCTACTCCTCCTCTTCCGGTTCGGTGAATCGCGCGGCGAGAGGTTTGTCGTCGATCGGCTGATCGGCGAGGGGAGGGAGATGGTCATCGGTCTTCGCGGCGACGGCGGCACGGTCGGCCGTCCCGGGCCGCTCGCTCGTCTCGCCCGTCTGGGCCGACTCCGCGTCCACGAACGCCACCCGGGGGTCGGGGGGGCGCTCTGTGCCGTTTTCCGGCATGGTGCTCACCTACATTCGTTGAGTTCGTAGAGTGATTGGTTGACAACATACAGTCACTTTCAAGGTCATGTAAAGAATCGTTTTCATTTTCGGTGGCAGCCCTGCGGCATGACGGCCACAGGACTGTCACCGTTCCACGGACGACCGCTGGAGGACGCCTGGAGCGTTCAGCGCCCGCTGCGCGTGTAGGCGCGGAGCGACAGGGGGACGAAGATCGCCAGCAGCACGGCCGACCAGAGCAGGACGGTGGTCACCGGATGCGCGAGTGGCCAGGCCACGTTCCCTGCCGGGGCCCCCGGGTTGCCGAACAGCTCCCGTAAGGCGGCGGTGAGCGCGCTCACCGGGTTCCAGTCGGCGACGAATCGCAGCCAGGCGGGCATGCCGTCGGTCGGGACGAACGCGTTGGACAGCATCGTGATCGGCAGGAACAGTGGCACCATCGCGTCGGCGACCTGCTCGTCCTTCACCACCAGGCCCAGGTAGACGCCCACCCAGCTCAGCGCGTAGCGCAGCAGTATGATCAGCGCGAACGCCTCGACGGTGGGGATCAGGCCGTGGTGCGGTCGCCAGCCCACCAGCAGGCCCGTGGTCACCATGGCGGCCAGCAGCGGTACGCCGACCAGGGAGTCGGCGCCGGTCTGCCCGAACGGCACCGCCAGGCGCGCCATCGGCATGGAGCGGAAGCGGTCCATCACGCCGCGGGAGGTGTCGGCGGCCATCCGCGCCATGGTCCCCTGCGCGGCGGTGAAGGTCACCATGGCGAACAGGCCCGGCATGAGGTACTCGCGGTAGTCGCCGCCGCCCGGCACCTGGATCGCGCTGCCGAAGACGTACCCGAACAGCACCACCATGACGACCGGGAAGACCAGCGCGGCGACGATCTGCCCGGGCTCCTGCCGCAGCCGGCCCAGCTCGCGGCCGACCAGGGTCAGCCCGTCGGTGAGTGTCCAGCGCAGGCGGCCCAGCGGTGAGGTGAGGACGGTCATCGCACGGTCTCCTTGCGGTCGGTGAGGCGCAGGAACACCTCGTCGAGGGTGGGGCGGCGCAGGCTCACGTCGGCGGCGGCGACCTCGGCGCGGTCGAGTTCGCGCACGACGTCGGCGAGCCGGAGGCGGCCGTCGGGCGGTGCGCCGGGTGACGCGACAGGCGGTGCGCCGGGCAGTACGACGCTGAGCCGGTCGGCGCCCGTCGTCGTGGGATCGGTCCCGGTGAGGGTGTTCAGGACGGTCATCGCCGCGGGCAGGGCGGCGGGGTCTTCGAGGGTGACGTCGAGGCGGTCGCCGATCGTGGCCTTCAGCTCGTCGGGCGTGCCGGTGGCGATCACCTGCCCGTGGTCGACGACGGCGATGTCGTCGGCCAGCCGGTCGGCCTCGTCCAGGTACTGCGTGGTGAGCAGCACCGTGGTGCCGTCGGCCACCAGCTCGCGGATGCCGTCCCAGATCTCGCCGCGGCTGCGCGGGTCCAGGCCGGTGGTCGGCTCGTCAAGGAAGAGCACCTCGGGGCGCAGGATGAGGCAGGTGATCAGGTCGAGCCGGCGGCGCATGCCGCCGGAGTAGCCGAGAACCGGCCGATCGGCGGCGTCCGTCAGACCGAAGCGCTCCAGCAGCTCATCGGCCCGCCGGTGCGCCTCGCGCCGGGGCAGGTGGTAGAGGCGCCCGAACATGCGCAGATTGCCGCGGCCGGTGAGCTTCTCGTCCACGGCGGCGTACTGGCCCGCGAGCCCGATCCTGGCGCGCACCTCGCCGGCCTCGCGGACGACGTCGTATCCGGCGATGCGGGCGTGCCCGGCATCGGGGTCGGACAGGGTCGTCAGAATGCGCACCACGGTCGTCTTGCCGGCGCCGTTCGGCCCCAGCAGGCCGCAGACCGTTCCTCTCGGAACACTCAGGTCCAGCCCTCGCAGGGCACGGGTGTCGCCGAAGGACTTGTGCAGCCCTTCGGCGACCACGATCGGGTCGTTCACGATCCCTCCACTGGGTACGTTGTACGCGGTTGTGGTGGTCACGCTAAGCCATTGGGTACCATGTACGCAATAAGGAGGTGGGGCGGTGCCCGACGCCGAGCATGTGAGCATCTGGATGCGGCCCGAGCGCCCGGCCCGCGGGCCGAAACCGGTCTACAGCCGCGCGCAGATCACCGAGGCGGCGATCCGGATCGCCGACGCCGAAGGGCTGGAGGCCGCCACCATGCGGCGGATCGCCGCCGAGATCGGCGCCGGCGCGATGTCCCTGTACCGGTACGTCCCGAGCCGCGACGACCTCGTTGAGCTCATGGCCGACCGGCTGATGGGCGAGATCGACGTCGAGGGCATGCCCTCCGGCGACTGGCGCGCCGACCTGACCCGCTACGCCAACGAGTGGCGGGCCATGTGGCTGAGGCACCCGTGGATCGCCGCCGTGCAGCGGTCACTCCCCGGCTTCGGCCCCAGCCAGCTGCTTCTGATCGAGCGGCTGATGGGAGTGCTCGACGCCTTCGTCTCCATCGACGAGAACCTCGCCCTCATGGCCATGCTGAACAGCTACATCGAGGGCAACGTCCGCGAGGAGATCAGCTCGGCCGGGGAGTTCCGCCGCAGCGGGCTCAGTGAGTCGGAGTGGATGGCGCGGAGCCACTCGTACGTCGACCGGCTGGTGAAGAGCGGTGAGTACCCGATCTTCACCAAGATCGTAATGGAGGCGCGCCACCCCCACCTGAGCCGCGACGAACAGTTCCGGTACGGGCTCCAGCGCGTCCTCGACTGCATCGCCGCGGCCCTCCCGTCAACGGCCGAGTCTCCGGTGTCGGCGCACCGAGAAGGGCGGGAAGAACAAGACGGGCCAGGGCAAGCCGGTCGTCGACCATTTAAGAGGGCGTGAGAAGTGAAACGGGCGAACAGGACATGTGGTGGCCCGGCCTCACGTCGGGTGTCGGGCGAAGGGCCGGGCTGCGTCGAGTCGTGAACAGGTCGAGGCGAGCGGTGGACCGGTGACGCCCCGGTTGTTCCGGTGTCGTGGAGCCCGTCCAGTACCGACAACTTTTTTTGTATTGACGGTGTGAGTCGTCGGTCGATATTGTAGAGAACATGTTCGAAGGCGGGGCGGCCGAAGAGGTCGGCGTCGCCGAGGCGGCGCTCGATCCGATCCGGGTGCGGCCGCCGGAGGCGCCGGTCGAGCGGCACCCGGCGACCGGTCGCGCGGCGGTCACCGGGTCGTCCCGGCAGAGCTGAAGACCCTCCAGCGCCACGGCCTCGTGAAGTTCGTCGAGGAGCGAGGCGGGGCAACGACACCAACGACATCAAGGAGTCCTGATATGTCGCACGAATTCCGCCTCACCCACGATGTCGACCTCCAGGCGACCCCCGAGCAGGTCTGGGAGGCGATCGCGACAGGCCCCGGCGTCGACGCGTGGTTCATGGGCAAGAACGAGATCGAGCCCCGCGAAGGTGGCAGGGCGTCGATGACGATGCCCGGGGTGAGCGGTGACTCCACGGTCACCGCCTGGGAGCCGCCGCACCGGTTCGCCTACGCTTCGGAGCCCGACGAGGACGGCGCCTTCATGGCGTTCGAATATCTCGTCGAGGGCCGTGACGGCGGTGGCGCCGTGCTGCGGTTCGTGCACAGCGGGGTCCTGACCGGCGACTGGGAGGCGGAGTACGACGCGCTCCGCAAGGGCAACCCGCTCTACCTGCGGACCCTCGCCCAGTATCTGGAGCACTTCGGCGGACGCACCGCCGTGCCGGTCACCGCGTTCGCCCCGCAGCAGCCCGACCAGGACCTGGCCTGGGCCGGCCTCACCCACGCCCTGGGCCTGTCCGAGCAGGTCGAAGAGGGCGACAAGGTGCATCTCGCGGTCGCGGGCCAGGGCGTCGACGGGGTGGTCGACACGGTGCTCGCCCCCAGCTTCCTGGGCGTACGCACCGACGACGCGCTGCTGCGGTTCGTCGGGGGCGACGGCGTCATCATGACCGGCCACCACCTCTTCACCGAGGTCGACCAGGCCGACGCCGAGCGGACCTGGGGTGAGTGGCTCGCGTCCGTCTACGCCTGAGCCGTCCGACCGCTCATCCGGCCGTGACGATCGTGGAAACACTCACCTCGGCCGCCGGCCGCGAACCGTGGCCCACCGGACCTTCCGCCGAAGGCCCGGTGGGCCACGGGCGTTCACACGGTCGCGTCGTCTCCGTCAGTGGTGGACGATGAGCCAGGTCGCGACGGCGGTGACGGTCTCCGAGCGGTTGCCGATGATGTGGGGGCGGCTGCACGGGAAGGTGATGGAGTCGCCCTCGGCGAGGGTGACGACCTCGGACTCGAAGTCGATGGTGAGCTCGCCCCTGGTCACGGTCCCGACCTCGTAGCCCTCGTGCTTGAGGAAGTGGCCGTGCGCGTTGGAGATCGAGTTCGGCGGATAGGTCGACTCGAAGAACTCGACGTCGGGTGAGGGGGCGGGCGAGAGCCTGCGGAAGGTGATGCCGCCGCTGAGCCGGATGGGGGCGACCTCCCACGAGCGCCGGATGGCGAACCCGGGGGGCGCGCTCGGCCCCGCCGGGTCGGCGTCGGCCGCCTCCGCGGTGTCGAACACGGCCGCGAGGGGCACGCCGATCGCGGAGACGAAGGCGATGAGCCTGCTGACGGACGGCCGCATCGTGCCGAGCTCGATCTGGGAGACGGCGCTGGGCGAGATGCCGAGCTCGCGCGCCAGGGCACGCAGCGACATCCCCGACCGGAGCCGCAGCTCGCGGAGCCTGCGGCCGAGGTGCTCGTTCGTGATCGCCTCGATCTCCGCGCCGGGTTCCGGGGTCATGGCTGTCACGGCCTCCACGCCAATTGTCACAAGGCCTTTACGCGGCCGAAATTAGGGGTCGGGTGTCAAGGCATACATTGACGGCAGCTGTTAAGTGACCACTTAACAGCCCACGCCACAGCCCCTGCGGGGGCAACTGCGTCAATCCCGAGCACCTTCCGCCCTGGCACACCCGCGCGCGGGACACACCGGTCTCCCGCACCGTACCCCCCACGGAAGCCGACATGACCGAACACAGCGCACCGTCCCAGCCGAAACTACACGACGTCGTCGAGGCCGCGGGCATGCCCGTCGGCGACGGCCTCGTCAAACCCGACTACGACCCCCGGCTCGCGAACGAGGACCTCGCCCCGCTCCGCGAGCAGAGATGGTCCTCGTACAACATCTTCGCCTTCTGGATGTCCGACGTGCACAGCGTCGGCGGCTACGTCACCGCGGGCAGCCTGTTCGCCCTCGGGCTGGCGAGCTGGCAGGTCCTCCTCGCCCTGATCGTGGGCATCGTCATCGTGAACGTGTTCTGCAACCTGGTCGCCAAGCCGAGCCAGGTCACCGGTGTGCCGTACCCGGTCATCAACCGGGCGATCTTCGGGGTGCGTGGCGCGAACATCCCCGCCATCATCCGCGGGCTCATCGCGATCGCCTGGTACGGGGTGCAGACCTACCTCGCCTCCCAGTCGCTCATCATCATCTTCCTCAAGTTCTGGCCCGCGTCGGCGTCGCTGAACGAGGGCGGCTTCCTCGGCCTGTCCGCGCTCGGCTACATCTGCTACGCCATCCTCTGGGTGGCACAGGCGGCCGTGTTCTGGAAGGGCATGGAGGCGATCAGGCGGTTCATCGACTGGGCGGGACCCGCCGTCTACGTCGTCATGGTCGTGCTCGCCGTCTACCTGGTCAGCCAGGCGGGCTGGGAGAACATCAGCCTCGACCTCTCCGAGGGCGAGAACCTCGACTTCGGCGCGTCCATCCCGGTCATGCTCAGCGCGATCGCCCTCGTCGTCTCGTACTTCTCGGGGCCGATGCTGAACTTCGGTGACTTCTCCCGGTACGGGAAGTCGTTCGCGGCGGTGAAGAAGGGCAACTTCCTCGGGCTGCCGATCAACTTCCTGTTCTTCTCGCTGCTCACGGTGATCACCGCGTCGGCGACCGTGCCCGTGTTCGGCGAGCTCATCACCGACCCCATCCACACGGTCGAGCGCATCGACACACCGTTCGCGATCCTGCTGGGCGGGCTCACCTTCGTCATCGCGACGATCGGCATCAACATCGTCGCGAACTTCATCTCCCCGGCGTTCGACTTCTCCAACGTGAACCCGCAGAAGATCAGCTGGCGGACCGGCGGCATGATCGCGGCGGTCGGCTCCGTGCTGCTCACACCGTGGAACTGGTACAGCAACCCCGACGCCATCCACTACACGCTCGGCATCCTCGGCGCCCTGATCGGGCCGCTGTTCGGGATCCTGATCTCCGGCTACTACATCGTGAGCCGCCAGCGGATCTGGGTGGACGACATGTTCACCCTGGAGGCGACCGGCCGCTACTTCTTCCAGGGCGGCTACAACCCGAACGCGGTCTGGGCGACGGTGCTCAGCGGGGTCCCCGCGATCGTGTCGGTGCTCGTGCCGAAGATGCTGCTCGACCTGGAGCTCACCACGATCGACGTGACCTGGATCGCCGACTACAGCTGGTTCGTCGGCTGCGGGCTCGGGTTCGTGGCGTTCACCGTGCTGGAGCGGATGTCGCCGAGGATCGGCGGTCTCGACCGTGACACCGACCGGGTGTCGGACGGCACGACCCTGGTCGGTTGATGACCCGCGTCGACCTCCGGGTGATCAACCCCAACACCGCCCGGACCATGACCGAGAACATCGGCCGATGCGCCCGGGCGGTCGCGGCGCCGTCCACCGTCGTCACGGCCGTGAACCCGGCGATGGGCCCGGAGTCGATCGAGAGCCACTACGACGAGGCCCTCGCCGTGCCCGGCCTGCTGGCGGAGATCGCGGCGGGCGAGGCGGCGGGAGCGGACGGATACGTCATCGCCTGCTTCGGAGACCCCGGCCTCGACGCCGCCCGCGAGCTCGCCTCGGGGCCGGTGGTCGGGATCGCCGAGGCGGCCATGCACGCCGCCACCCTGGTCGGCCGGAGCTTCAGCGTCGTGACGACCCTCGCCAGGACCACGGGCCGGGCGTGGGACCTCGCCACCCGGTACGGCTTCGCGGGCGCGTGCCGGGGGGTGCACGCCTGCGACATCCCCGTACTCGAGCTAGACGACCCCTCCTCGGACGCGCGCAAGGTGGTGACCGCCCTGTGCGCGGAGGCTGTGGAACGGGACGGATGCGACTCGATCGTGCTCGGCTGCGCGGGCATGGCCTCTTTCTGCGCGGACGTCTCCCGCGCGGTCGGCGTCCCGGTGATCGACGGCGTCACCGTGGCGACCAAGCTCGTCGAGTCGCTCGTCTCCCTCGGCCTGCGGACGAGCACCCGAGGCGAGTTCGCCCCTCCCCGCTCCAAGAAATACACCGGCCTGCTCCGCGACTTCTCCGTCTGACGTACGAGATCCGGTGCCCTGTCCCTCAGCATCGCGGGACAGGGCACCGGCTGCTCAGGAACCCTCGTAGAGGCGGGTCAGGTCGACGAGTTGTACGTCCGCGCGTTCCCGCACGGTTTCCCGGAGCTGGGGCATGAAGCCGGCGGCACCGAACAACAGAAGCCGGGTGCCGGGGGTGGCGCGGTCGTCGCGACGGATGAGCAGCTCACGGAGACGCTCAAGGCGCTCAAGGTGACCACGACCGACGACGTCGCCTCAAAGACCAGGGAAGAAACATGACACAAGGTGTCGGGTTTTGGGTCGAGCATGGGTTCCCCGGTCGGCGTCGATGGTGGGCGTGGACCGGGCCCTACGGATAGACAAGGATTTCGATGCGCGAAACGCCAGAAGAGCTCAAAGAGCTCCAGGCCCTCCTGGACGCCTCTCTCTTCCGCTCCAACTCGTACCTCCGCTCGGTCATCAGCGGCGAGCGCACCCTGGGCGCAGAGCAGCTCACCCAGGTCCTCGCCGGTATGTGCCCCCTCGCGCTGTCCACCGTGACGGCGAAGGGTGAGCCGCGGATCAGCGGGGTGGACGGGCACTTCCTGCACGGAAAGTGGCACTTCGGCACGGCGCTCAACGCCGCCAAGGCCCGCCACCTCGCCGCCAGGCCCGCCGTCAGCGCCGCGTACATGCGCGGTGAGGAACTGGGCGTGTTCACCCACGGCACCGTGGAGATCCTCAACCCCCAGGACGGCGAGCCGGCCGCGGACTGGCCGGACCTGCTCGCGTACTTCAAGGACTTCTACGGCGACGACGCCTTCGACTGGACCAACGAGGTGGTCTACTACCGGCTGCATCCGCACTGGATGACCGTCTACGCCTCCGACGTCGCGAAACTCACCGCGCCGCCCCGGCCCTGATCCGTGGCACAGTCCTCAGCCTTCAGCGAGGCCATGCCTCCAGACGGGGCCATTGTGAACCTCTGTGGGTGTTGTCGATGTTCCATACCGCGAAGCTCTCCATTGATTCCCCGCCTGTGCGAGGTGCCTGCACTACGCTCGGGACATGAGCAACGAACTTCCCGCCGATCTGCTTGCCGAGGCCAGGCAGTGGATTGCCGAGACCGGCCAGGACATCACGCCTGCCGAGTACATCGCTCAGGCCGTTCACCGACAGATGCAGCAGGATTACCGGGCTGCCAAGGAGCGAGAAGCGCGTCGCATCGAGGCGATCCGCACCTCCAACCCTGAGGGGTTCGCCGCCGGTGAGCGTCGAGCCGAAGAACTGATCGCCAAGTACGCCGGCCGGGCCACGGCGTGAGCGCCAAGTTCATTCTCGACACCTCGCTCATCACCGCTTATGCCCAAGGACACGACCAAGCGGTCGGCGTGGTGCATGCGATCAAACGTCGTGTCCCTGACGGTCTTCTTCTGCCTGCCATATCAGTGATCACCGCACGAGCACACCTCACCGTGGACCAGCGAGAATATCTGGACGCGGAACTTCTGGCCCGTAATCCCCGACTGGGTCTCGATGAGATTGTCGTGAAACTCGGCGTTGGATACGACCCTGTCAAAATCGATCTTGACGGTGATGCCCAGCGAGGGATCTCCGGCACCTGGGCGGACCTTGGGGTCGATGTGGTGCCGATCGACGTGGCAGAGGCCGCCTACTGGGGTAATCGGACTGACCGTACTGTACTGACGCTCGCAGGAAAGCAGGTGTGGGGGCGGTTGCTCAACGACCTGCCGGGAGTGAGCGTCGAAGACCTACAGGACGGTCCGCCCGAAAACTGGAGCTGATTGTGCTGGGCGTCGACGATCCAGTCGATCGGAGTGACTGAGTTCTCTCGCCAAACAGAGAAACCCCCCGAATTCGCCATGTGATCGGGGGGTTTCTTGGTGAAGGTGCATGTGAAATCAGTCGAGGTCGTCGTTCTTCAGGCCCGCGAAACGGGGTGAAATACGTTCAGCTCATCCGTCGGCCACCGGGTAGCGGCTGAGGATCTCGGCTCGCTGTGTCGCCGACGGCCGGTGGAAGTAGAGCAGTTCGCCGGAGGTGTCCACGCACTGGACCGGGCCGGACAGCTCGGCGCCGGGGGTCTCGTCGATGACGAGAAGATCGCTCGTCGCGCCGTGGGCCGCCAACTCCGCCGTCGCGGCGTCGACCGTGTCCTCCTCGACCACCACGAGCCGGTAGGTGGTGGACACCGGTAGCCGGCCGTCGAGGGCCCGCGCGGCGAACTCGAAGCAGCGCATCGCCTCAACCCAGCCGATCCGCCGGTCAGTGGGGTTCATCGCCGGGCCGACGATCGACTGGATCGCCACTTCCGGCGCCTGATGCTTGGCCATCATGTAGGAGAGATTGTGGACCCAGTCGTCGTACATCGCGGCGTCTATCTCCCGGCGCCGCTGGTGGTAGGCCACGGCCGAGACGTTGAAGGCGAAGGCCAGTCCCGCCTGCCGCAGCCGATATCCCAGGTCGGTGTCCTCAAGTCCCCAGCCGAGAAACGCCTCGTCGAAACCACCGAGCCGGCGTAGGTGTTCGACGCGTACCGAGGCGTTGCAGGTGAACAGGAAATGCCAGCAGATGGCGAGCCGGTTCATGTTGCCCGAGAATTCGGCCAGCACCCGCTCGCGCGGATCACCCCAGGCAACGGCGGGCATGGCGTCGAAGGTGAATTCGCGGCTGAGGCGCTCCTCGTCGAAGTCTCCGTCTCCGAGGTCCGGGCGGGAGCCGATCACCACGAGATCATTCCTGAGCCGGTGATAACGGACGTGTTCGGCGAGATAGGTCGGCCCGACCACCGTATCGGCGTCGACCATGACGATGAGTTCCCCGTCGGCCTTGGCGATGCCCGCGTTACGGGCGGCCGCCCGGCTCGACCGGTCGGTGCGCGGAAGGTAGAGGTAGGTCAGGTTGTCACGGCCCGCCAGCTCGGCGACCATCTCGCCGGTACCGTCGGTGGAGCCGTCGTCGGCGACGACGATCTCGAAGGAGTCCTCCGGATCGAGCACGCTGTGCGCGAGGGTGTACAGCAACAGGCGTAACTTGCTCCGCACGTTGAAGGCGGGAATGACGACGCTGACCTTCACGAAACCTCCTGTGAATGGGCGACGAAACGACCGTGGCACGGTAGGGCAGCACCCAGAGCTCCTGGTCGTGACGGTGATGGACCCGTCTACCAGGAGCCCTCTTGCTTCATCAGGCGAACGCCTGGCTTTCCGATCATGCAGTGAACGGGGAGCGGTCCTCAGCGGGACGAAAAGAGGTCGTCGCTGTGGCGTTTCCTTGGGTGGTCAGTCGAAGTGGCCGTTCTTCACGCTGGTGATGAAGGTGTTCCATGCGGTGGGGGTGAGGATGAGGGCGGGGGCGGTGGGGTTTTTGCTGTCGCGGATGCCTCGGTGGCTGTGGGAGAGGTCGGCGATCTCGACGCAGTTGCTTCCGTCTCCACCTGAGAGGGTGGATTTACGCCAGTGGACGCTGTGGAGCTCCTGGGCGGGGATGTCCATTGCTGTGGCGTTTCCTTGGGTGGATGGTCAGTCGAAGTGGCCGTTCTTCACGCTGGTGATGAAGGTGTTCCATGCGGTGGGGGTGAGGACGAGGGCGGGGGCGGTGGGGTTTTTGCTGTCGCGGATGCCTCGGTGGCCGTGGGAGAGGTCGGCGATTTCCACGCAGTTGCTCGCGTCGTGGCCGGAGAGGGTGGATTTGCGCCAGTGAGCGGTGTGAAGCTGTTGGGTCAGGTCGTCCATCGCTGGATCGCCTCCTTGATCTTGTCGCGTGAATCGCTCCGGGATAGGGCGTCCGCACGGATCAGGTCATATAGGAATTCTAGCCTTTTTATCTCTTCGGCCCGCTCGCTCGTCCGGTCCCCGGTGCTCTGGGAATCGATGTATGCCACGGGCGGTGCGTTTTTTGGCATGTCGGCGATGGTGAAGCCGCCCAGCAGGCCGAGCACGTTGCGCGCGCTGTGGGGGAGCACCTGCAGAGAGAGCCATCGGCTCTCCGACATCTCCAGAAGGTAGTGGAACTGTCCCCTCATCACCTCGGGATCGGCGACGGGACGGTGCAGGATGCCCTCGTCCAGGATGACCCAGAGCATCGGGGGATCGGGTCGGTGCAGAATGCTCTTTCTGCCCATCCGGTCCGCGACGTTCTGCTTCACCTGCTCGGGAGTGACGCCGGGGCTGCGGCTGAGGATGGCTTCCGCGTACTGCTCCGTCTGGAGGAGGCCGGGCACCATCAGGGGTTCCCAGATGCGCTGGGAGGTCGAGAGGGGCTCGAACTCCAGCCAGGGGCGGAACCAGTGGGGGACCTGGGTGGCCGTGCGGTCCAGGTGGTCCAGGAGGTCGGCGAGCGTCGTGCCCAGGTTGAGGGCCTCGTCGAGCTGACGGGCCAGCTTCCAGGTGGGGGCACGGTGGCCGTTCTCCAGCATGCTCAGCTGGCTCACGGCGAGGGGGACCGCGAGGCAGAGCTGCCTCTGGGTAAATCTCGACAAAAGCCGGTATTTCCGTAGCTCTCTACCGAATTGAACGCGCGTGGATTCATGGTAATCCGTATCGAACTCCGGCTCCGACTCTGTCTCGGGTGTGGGCTCCATCTCTGGATCCGGTTCTGGTATGACGCTCATCTCGCTCTCCTCTCGCTGTCTCCTGGGGATTCTCCTTCATTTGCATTGCGGAGGGAATGGAATACGGGATTTTCTTGGGTTCACAGTTTTGTGAACTTACTTCTCGAACTGTGAACCCCTGATAAGCGCGGATCTGCTTCCTTCGCGCCTCGGTGTTTGGGACCGTTTTCCCGTCGGGCCGATGCTGTCGCGGGATGTCAGCCGACGGCTCACGTGAGAACGGGTCGGTTCAATTCGGTCGGAAGGCGCAATCCCATGGAACCGGAGACGTTTAGCGAAATACTTCTGCTCGGTAATGTCGAAGCCGCTTCGAGGGCACGGGAGGAGGTTCGTAAATGGCTGGGGGAGGGGCATCCGGCCTACGAGAACGCGCGGCTGGCCGTGTCCGAGCTGGTGACCAACGCCGTCCGGCACGCTCGGCGCGGGGTGAGCGGGCAGGCCGGGGCCGGTGATGACGACCCGCTGATCCTGCGGCTGCTGGCGTACGGTGGCTTGCTGCGCGTCGAGGTCGTGGACGCGGGCCTCAGCGTCGAGGAACCCCGCCTTCGGGTGGACCCGGTGTCGCTGCTGATGGAGAACGGCCGAGGGCTGGCCATCGTCGGCATGCTCTCGGGCGGGAACTGGGGCTGCCGCTCCCACGGACGACAGCCCGGCCGGACCGTCTGGTGCGAGCTTCCCTCGGTTCCGCTCCCCGATGAGAACCTCTCCGAGCTGTCAGATCCGTCGGTCCCGGCAGCCTCGTCCGCTCCGGATGATCTCCTTCCTGGACCGCCCGCCTCCGCCTGAACGGAGGCCCGGCAGCGGTCGGGACCCTGAACCGCCCCCGGCGGGTAGTGGCACGCGGGCCCGTCCCCAGGAACCCGCGACCTGTGCCGCCCCGGCTCCACCTCCCCCGTTGGAGCCTCCGCCGGGGGCCTCGCGACGATCAGCGGATATCACCGCGTGGGGACGAGGGACGCCGCGACGCTTCGGTACAGCCGAATGTGTCTTCGGTCATACCGAATATCGACCTCACGAAGACGGCGGGCACCCGGCGCGGGTGTGTCAGAGCGCGTCCGGCACCCGGGTGAGCCGGAGGTCATTCCGGGGAGTCGGCGAAGATCACTATTTCGTCGATGTCGCCCTCGGGGGTGACGTGCACCACGTCCATCCCGGTCAGCAGGCTCCGGCCCGAGGCGTCCTCGTAGCGCCACCCGAAACGCGCCCACTCGTCCGGTGCGTCCACCCGGGTCGTACGGACCATCCGGCAGGGGCCGGACGGGTGCCCCTGCACCACCTCGGTGATGAAGTCCTCGACCGCCTTGCGCCCGACGCCTCGGCCCAACGGCCCCCAGAAGACGACGTCGGCGGTGAGAGCGCGGCTCAGAAGTGTGGCCCGCTGGGTGTGGTCAGCGGTGTTGGCCGCCGCGATGAATGCGTCAATGGCGTGATCATGAAGAGCGTCGTCCGTCACTTCGCGATGATAGCCAGCCGACCCGAGCCGCGAAGACGCGGACGCACCTCGATGTTCCGCAGGAACGAGCGCGGCCGGTCCCGTTGAAGGCGCCGAACAGCCGAACCTTCCCGATGTGCCCATCCGGGTCGTGTGGGGTGTGCGAGCCATGTGGGGCGGGAGAGGGAATTGGGGGTACATGGTGAGGTAAATCGCTTTTCAAGAAAATTTAAGCCTGATGCATCCATGCATTCCCTGTCCCACGAAAAGCCGCATAGAGAACTTTAAGGATGGGGGTGGGGATATGTACTCGGTGCTTCAGGCGATGATCGCCGGACTGATCGCCACGGTCGCCCTGGTAGGAGGAGCGATGGGTCATCACTGGCGCCACCGCCGGCACCGGCTACCCCTCCTGTCGAAATCGTGGGCGGACGACAACGAGGAGCTCCCCCCCGCCTCGGAAACCCGACGGTGAGGACAACGGCCACCTCGATGCCTCGTTCGTGCTGAAGATGCCCTTGGTCGCGACGAGCGTCCACGTCACCGGGACGGGGGCCTGCGCGGTGTCGTCGCGGCGTCCTGGAAGGCGTCCGGCGAGGGATGCGGTTTCATGCCTCGGCGTGCGGCGCTGAAGACGTGGCGGTCAGGTCGATCACGGGGGCTGACTTGATCTGTCTGATGAGCGCGTCGGCCTCCGCGTTCCAGCGGTGGGTGGAGGCGAGGACGGGATTCACCGGCATGCCGATGCGTTCCTGAGCACGGTCGGCGGCGGCATAGACGGCGGCCCGGTCGACCTCGCCGACGACAAGTATGTCGATGTCGTGGGGGACAGGTCCTGGGTTTCCCGCATGTCGGGCGGCCCATGAGCCGAAGATGAGCAGGCGCTCGGTGCCGGGGATGCCGGCGAACTCCTCGCTGATGATCGTACGAGGTCCGTACATGTAGTTCAGGATCTCGGTCACGGGCCGGAACAGGGGATGGTCGGGATTGGCGCGCAGGACGTGAGAGCGTCCGATCTCGGTAGTGGTGATCAGCTGTGCGTCGATGAGGCGATGGACCTCGGCGTGCAGGGTGGAGGGTGCCGTGCCCAGATCTCGGGCCAGAGAGGCGAGAGTCCAGTCTTGCCGGGGCCGTAGATAGATGGCGGCGAGGATCTCCGCCTGAGTCCGAGACTTGAAGATGGGAACGACGGGCGCTGCGACGCTTCGCATAAACCGAATGTATCTTCGGTTATACCGAATATCAATCATCGCGGCGGCCGACGGAGCCGTCGTCAGGGCGGCGGGGTCCGGTTGGAGCACCCCGCCGGGGGCTTTGTCCCGGTGCCGGGACCCGGTTCGGAGGGAAACGACGGAGATCTCATGCCGGCACGTGGCGTGCGGGTTTTTCCGGGTGGTGTCACATCGCCGTCAGCCGGTCGTACAGCTCCGGGCGCCGGTCGCGGAGGAACGGGCGGCGACGGCGCGAACTCGCGATCAGCTCCAGGTCGACTTCGGCGATCGCGACGTCGTCGCCGTCGTCACTCGCCTGGGCGAGGATGTCGCCGTCGGGGCCGTAGACGGCGCTCATCCCGAAGTAGTCCTTGACGCCTTCGCTGCCCACCCGGTTGGCGCAGATCACGAAGAGCCCGTTGAACACGGCGTGTGCCCTCAGTTCGAGCTGGAAGACCTCACGCATGGGCGCGCTCGCGGACGCGACCGGCACGCACAGCACCGAACCGCCTCGAAGGGCGACGATCCTGCTCAGCTCGGGGAAGTGCCTCTCGTAACAGATGATCGTGCCGACCCCGGTCTCACCCGTCTGCACGACCTCGGGCTCGGTGCCCCCCGGCCGGAAATAGAACTTCTCCGGGAATCCGTTGGAGAACGGCAGGTGGGACTTTCGATAGACCGACTTCAGCTCGCCCGCGACGTACGTGCAGGCGGCGTTGAAATACACGCCGGGAACATCACCGGCTTCGAATATCGAAGAGACCACCGTGATCCCGTGCCGACGGGATCGGTCGGCCGCCATCGTGTTCGACGGGCCGTCGAGACGCTCGGCCAGCTCGAAGTAATCCGGGTCCGGGTCAGGCTGCACGAACGGGACGGCGAACAGCTCGGGAAGAAGGACGATGCCGGCGCCCTGATCGGCGGCGGCGTCCAGGAGATCGCCGGCCCTGCCGATGGTCTCCGTCCGGTCGTCCGTGGCGCGGAGCTGAACCGCGGCGAGCTTCATACGATCACCTTCTCGGGAGTGGGCTGCGGCATTCCGGTCACCGCTATGCCGGACCGCGTGCGATAACGCTTGTTCACGGAGATGAGCACGGCGGTGAGCGGCTCCAGTTGGCGCGCCGTTCGCAGACGGCCGGCGTCGACTCCCCGGCCGCCGGTCACCTCGACGGCCAGTGCCATCACGCGCGTTTTGGCCTCCGCGTCGTCACCGCACACCAGCACGTCCTCGTGGGACAGGTCCGCGCCGGGATCGAGGAGGAGCGGCGCCGAGAGATGGTGGAACGCGCCGACGACCGTGGTGCCGGGTACGATCCGCGCCGCCTCCTCCGCGGCGCTGCCGTCCGGTACGTCCAGTCCGTACGGGCCGTGCCGGTCGAAGCCGAGGGGATTGACACAGCTGATCAGCAGCTTGCCGTCGAGGTCGGCGGCCAGACCGCCGACCAGGTCCGCGTGCCCCTTGTACGGTACGGCGAGGATGACGACCTCCGCGTCGGCGGCCGCCGACGCGTTGGTGTCTCCGCGGACGGTCGTTCCCACGGCGGGAAGCTCCGACAGGTCGGCGGCCGCCTGCGCGGCCCGGTCTCCGTCACGTGATCCCAGGATGACCTGGTGTCCGGCACGGGCCAGCCGGTATCCGAGGCCGCGGCCCTGAGGTCCCGTCCCGCCCACGATGGCGATGGTCGTCCGGGGAGAGTGGTGATCCATCGTTCAGTCCTTCGCGGCCATGGCAAGGCTGGTGAGCGTCCGCTCCTTGTCGCCGAGCGTGGAGATGATCGGGCATCTGACGCCGGCCTCGTGGTACGACATGAGCTTGTCGAATGCCTGCGACGTGGACCCGCACGCGGTGACGCTCTGCACCAGCGAGTTCGAGACGAGAGGCATCGCGCGCTTGATGTCCTCGGGGGTCGCGGGCCATCCCGCCACCTCCTGCAGCCGGTCGACCAGTTCGCGCTCCACGCCACAGTGCTCGGCGATGTGCGGCTGCTGCATGAGGTAGAGGGTGAGGAACGCCTTGCACGCGTCGATGGCCTCCTGCGGGTCGTCGTCGTTGACGCTGCATGCCACGATCTGGGTCAGGTCGATCCCCGCGCGACCGTCGGTGCGCTTGGCGACGCCCCGGCCGATCGCCTCTTTGGCGCCGGTCAGATAGGACGGCGGCAGGAGGAAGTCCATGTGGACGCCGTCGCTGATCTCTCCGGCGAGCTCCAGCATCTTCGGCCCGACCGCGCCGATGTAGATGGGGATGTCGACCGGCTTGTTCTCGCGGTACATGCTGTCGAATCGCACGTCGCGCATCTGCACGAACTCGCCTTCGAAGGAGACGAGTTCGTTGCGGAAGAACGCCTGGCAGACGGCGATGTACTCGCGCATCGAGGCGAGCGGCTTCACGAGCGGCTGGCCGACCTTCGTGGCGAGCGGCTCCCACCAGGCGCCGATGCCGAGGATCGCGCGACCCGGAGCCACCTCGTCCAGGGTCTTGAAGGTCACGGCCATCAGCGCCGCGTTGCGGCTCTTGTTGTTGACGACGCCCGTGCCGATCTTCAGGTTGGAGGTCCTGCTCGCGATGATGGCCGCGGGCACGATTCCGTCCCTGGCCAGGCGGCCTTCGGCCACCCAGACCGACTCGAATCCGTTCCGATCCGCGAATTCGGCCTGCCAGTAGGTCTGTTCGAGGCTCAGCCTCTCGCCGACGTGGATGCCGAGGGGAAGTTTCATATCCGGAGAACTCCGATCAGTCGGGGTCAGAAGAGGTGGGGCTTGCCCCGGGTCAGGAAGGATCCGCGACCGGGTTTCCCGTCGAAGGCTCCGTCGTTGACGAGGTGATGGCCGCGGGAGAACACGTGGACCGGTCGTCCGGTCACCCGCATGCCGTCGTAGAGGTTGTAGTCCGTGCGCATGTGCGAACCGGCCGTGGTGATGACGTGGTCCGCCGCGGTGTCCCACACGAGGAGGTCGGCGTCGGCGCCCACGGCCACCAGACCCTTGTGCGGGAAGAGCCCGAACAGCTTGGCCGGACGCGTCGCCATGAGGTCGACGAACCTGCACATGTCGATCCGGCCCGTCTTGACTCCCGTCTCCCAGACGACCATGAGCCGGTCCTCGACTCCCGGAACCCCGTTGGGAACCTTCGGGAAATAGCCGGGGCTGCGCAGTTTCTGCGGAGGGAGGTCGTTGGGCTGCTCCAGGCAGAAACCCGCGTGGTCGGTGGCCACCGTCGACAGCGCCCCCGTGGTGAGCGCCTGCCACAGGCCCTCCTGGTTGCCGCGCTCCCGGATCGGCGGCGAGCAGATGTACGCGGCGGCCTTCTCACCGAGTTCGGCGTAGTCCTCGTACGCGACCGCGAGATACTGCGGGCACGTCTCTCCCCACACCAGTGAGCCCCGGCTCCGCGCCTGGCCGATCTCCGCCGCGGCCGCCGCGCTGGAGACGTGCACCACGTAGACGGGACTGCCGACGGAGTCCGCCAGGACGATCGCCCGATGCACCGCTTCGGCTTCCGACTCGTGGCCGTGCGCCGTGGCGTGGTAGTTCTCGGCGGTGCGTCCACTCTCGATCAGCAATCGGGTCTCTCGGGCCACCATGTGGCCGTTCTCGGCATGCACCATCGGCAGCACGCCGTACTCGACCGCGAGTTCGAGGCCTTCGAGCAGCTGGCCGTCGTCGACCATCTGCGTGCCGGGGTAGGCCATGAAGAACTTCCAGCTCGACGCGCCTTCCCCGGCCAGGCGGCGCAGGTCGTCCAGCACGTTCTCCTGCTGGTCGCGCGGTGGCACGATGGCGTGCAGCCCGAAGTCGACGACGGCCTTGTCGGCGGCCACATCCCGGCGACGCATGTATGAGTCGAAGAGGGATTTGTCGGGCTCCTTCTTCACGAAGTCGATGACCGTCGTCGTCCCGCCGTGCGCGGCCGCGATCGTGCCGCTGTGGAAGTCGTCCGCCGTTCGGGTCGTGAAGCCGTCGATCGGATATTCCAGATGCGTGTGCACGTCGATACCGCCGGGGAGAACGAGCTTCCCGGTCGCGTCGACGACCTCGTCGGCCGACCAGTCGTCGCCGAGCCCGAGTGCGACGACGAGACCGTCACGCACCAGGACATCGGCTCGGATCGCGGCGTCGGCGTTGACGACGGTACCGCCTTTGATGAGTGTCGATCCCATCGTTTCCCCTCCTGAACGGCCGGTCACACCAGCTGGACGGTCGGTCTGATCAGCCGACGTAGTGCTCGTCGGCCAGCGTGAGCACCTCGTCCAGCACGTCGAGAGCCAGGTCGATCTCCGGCTCGCGGATGATGAGCGGCGGGGTCAGGCGCAGCACGTTGAAGTTCGCCGTGAGGTACATGCCACGCTCCATCGCCGCCTTGAGCACGCGGCTCACGGGTGCGGCCGCGGGCCCCTTGGCGTTGAACGGCACGAGCGGTTCGCGCGTGGCCCGGTCCTTGACGAGTTCCACTCCGTAGAAGAGGCCACGGCCACGAATGTCACCGATGCTCGGGTGCCTGCCGGCCAGGGTCGCGAGCCCTTCGCCGAGCCGCCGGCCCATGAGCCGGGAGTTCTCGACGACACCCTCGTCCTGCATGATGCGCAGAGAGGCGACCCCGGAGGCGCAGGCGAGCGGGTGTCCCGCGTAGGTGAGACCGCCCCAGAACATGTTGTCCCGCAACCAGTCGGAGATCTTCTCCGACACGGTCATCGCGCCCAGCGGGACGTAACCGGAGTTGAGCCCCTTCGCGGTGGTGAGGATGTCCGGGGTGACATCCCAGTGGTCGCAGGCGAACCATTCGCCCGTCCGGCCGAACCCCGCCATGACCTCGTCGAAGATGAGCAGGATGCCGTACTTGTCGCAGACCTCCCTCAGGGAGCGGAGGTATCCGTCAGGCGGGTACAGAAGCCCGTTCGTGCCGGTCACCGGCTCGACGATCACGGCGGCCACGGTGTCGGGGTTCTCGTACTGGAGGATCTCCTCCAGGTGCGGTCCCCCCGAGCAGACGGGGCACGGGTCGGGGTGGCCCGCGGGGCAGCGGTAGGTGTACGGATCGAGCATCCGCACCACGCCGGTCATGCCCGGCTCCGCCGCCCAGCGACGTGGGTCCCCGGTCAGCGCCATCGCCCCCGCGGTCGCCCCGTGATAGGAGCGGTACCGGGCCACGATCTTCTGGCGGCCGGTCACGTGACGGGCGAGGCGCACGGCGTTCTCGTTGGCCGCCGCACCACCGGTGGTGAAGAAGCTCATCTTCAGGTCACCGGGCGTCAGCCCGGCCAGCATCTCGGCCAGCTCCGCCCGGGACCGCTCGGCGAAACCGGGGCCGATGTAGCACAGCTGTTCGGCCTGGCTGCGAATGGCCTCGACCAGCTTCGGGTGCTGGTGTCCGAGGTTGAGGTTGACCAGTTGCGACTGGAAGTCGAGGTACTTGCGGCCTTCGTAGTCCCAGAACCAGGAGCCCGAGCCTCCGGCGACCGGGATGGGGTCGAGCGCGCCCTGGACCGACCAGGAGTGGATGACGTACTCCTTGTCGGCCTCCTTCACCCGCTGGCCGGTCCATGTCTGCGCGTCGGTGACGGTCATCGGATCGCCTTCCTTCGTCCCGCGGGTGTCACTGGGTCTTCGTCTCGGCGCCGAACGCGGCCAGGCGGGCCAGCGGGCGACCGGCGTTGGCGGCCGCGCAGATCACGAGGATCTCGCGGGGACGGGGGACGTCGGCGACCTGGAAGGTCACCGTCTGGTGGTGCGAGCGGGTCTTCGCGTCGAGCTTGTGCTTGAGCGGGATGTCGATCGGGCTGCCGGGGAGGCCGACCTTCTCGGCGGCGGGCAGGAGTTCGGTGCCGCCGGCCGCCTTGCGGAAGACGTTGCCGAACCGGAGGTTGTGGATCAGCGCCGAGCCGTGCTCGACCTCGCCGTCGATGCCGACGAGCGCGGCCTTGCCGAACGCCTCCACCTCGTCACCGAGCAGTTCCACGCAGGCCGGGCCGACGAGCTGCCCGATCTCCTCGCCCAGCTCGTCGGCGAGCGTCACCAGGTCCTGGACGTACTCGCTCGGGTACGGGTTGACGATCACCGCGCCGACGAACGCGACCCGGTGCGGGCGCTCGACCGGCCGCCCGTTCTCGAGCACGGTCTCCTCGAGATGCTTGATGATCTTGCGGACCTGGATGCTCACTTCGTCTCCTTCTATGGTTCATCTGATGAACCGTTGGTTCAATTTTTGAGGACGGCCGGGATTGTGTCAAGGGATTCGAGGATGGAAACCGGGCGCCCGTTCGTGGCCGCGGCGCCGGGATCAGTCCCGTCGGCCGTCCTGGGCATCCCGGGCGTCGTGGGTGACGTAGAGATCGGGGCGGCGGTCCGCCAGCGGCTGGTTGAACGGGTTGCCGCGCCGGGCCTCTCGCGACCCGATGAGGTCGATCTCGGCGAGCAACAGCTCTTCGCCGTCGTCGCTCGCGGGACCCGCGACGATCCAGCCGTCGGGGCCGACGATCACCGATCTCCCGACGAACTCCTGACCGCGCTCGACACCCACCCGGCTCACGCCCGCGACGTAGGACTGGTTGCTGTGCGCACCGGTCATGCACATGAGGGTGGCCATGGCCGGCACATCGGCCGGCTGGCCCGGCACGGGGACCCAGTTCGACGGAAGAACGATCAGGTCGGCGCCCTGGAGAGCCGCGCTGCGGAAGGTCTCCGGGAACCACGCGTCGTAGCAGATCCCCACCCCGATCCGCCCCAGAGGCGTGTCGAAGACCGGAAACCCCGCCTCGTTGCGGTGGTAGACGGCCTTCTCGTCGTTCCAGAGGTGGGCCTTGCGGAACGTTCCGACGTGCCCGTCAGGGCCTATCAGCACGGCCGAGTTGTACGCCCGGTCGCCCTCGCGTTCGGTGACACCGGCGACGATCCAGAGACCGTGTCTCCTGGCGAGTGCGGCCCAGGCCGAGCAGGCCGGTCCTTCGGGGACGTCCTCGGCGTACCGAAGGGCCTCGGCGCGGTCCGCGAAGACGTACCCCGCGGAGGACGCCTCGGGAAGGACGACGAGCCGCGCACCGGCCTCGGCCGCCTTCGTGATCCACTTCGACGATCGCTCGATGTTGCCGGCGACGTCACCGATGCGCGGGCGTAACTGCACGCCCGCCAGGATGAACCCGGTCACCACGGCGCCCTGACGGACATGTACTCGACCTCGGGATACTCGGCCATCCCGGCCCGGCGGCCCTCACGCCCCGGACCGGACTGATTGACCCCGCCGACGAACCCGCCTTTCTGCACACTGCCGGCGATGCCTTCGGCCGCGGCGATCGTGTCGGTAAGAGATGTCATGGGCGAACTCCTCGTCGCGCCTCCTTGGCGCCGATCAGTTGGTGGCCTGGCCCCCGGTCAGGGAACTCGGCAGGACGATGTCCGTGACGCTCAGCAGTTCACTCAGCCTTCGAGCGGCCTCGATCACCGATTCCGCCACCGAATCGATGCGGTCACGCGTGATGCGATAGGTGGGGCCGCCGATCCACACCGCGTAGGGCGTCGAGTCCCTGACCCGTACCGGCGCGGCCACGGACGCCGCGCCGACTTCGAGCTCGTCGTAGGCGAGGGCGAAGCCGTTGCGGCGGACCGAGTCCAGCGACTCGATGAACGCGTCCAGACCGCCCAGCTCCTCGGGGGCCTTCTCCGAGAACTCGGCCGCGAAATCCGTCCGCACCGCCTCCGGATCGAGGGCGGCGAGCAGAACCTTGCCGGTCGAGGTCGCCCACACGGGCTGGGTCCGCGGGACGGGTTTGAGCGTCTGCCCGATCAGCGAGGGCCCGGCGACCTGTGCGACGACCATGACGTTGGGTGGCAGGAGCACGTCGAACCCGGAGGTCTCCTTGGTCTCCTCGGCGAGTTGCCGCAGGACGCCGCGCATGTGGCCGTAAGCGCCGTCGCGGTCCAGCAGTCCTCCGACGATCGAGAGGAGGCCGAGTGAGACCCGATAACGGCGGGTGTCCGGATCGAGTGTCAGCCAGCTCTCCCGTTCGAGGACGGTGAGCACGCGGTAGCACGTCGCCTTGGGGATGCCGGCCTCCCTGGCGACCTCGCTGAGCCCGACACCCTCCGGGTGGGCGGCCACGGCACGAAGCAGCCAGATAGTCCGGCGGACGAGTCCCGCTTCGCTGGGTGCCATTGTCTCCTCCGTTGAGGTGATGTGATCGACGGTTGCGGCCATCATCGTGGCAGGCTCGCCGGGTGTTGTCCGTGCCTTACACCGACTTATGCCGCATAACGCACGAACATCATCTGCTACTTGCCCCCGGCGGTGAGTTCCACGGTCTCCGGCTTGTAGCCCTCGCCGGTGATGTCGAATCCCTCCGCCTTGAGTTCCTGGTCCGCCTTCTCGGTGAGGTCCCTGCGGAAGGCGCCCTCACCGGGGTCGGCCTTGAGCACCTTGGCGTCGATCGCGATCTTGATCGTCTGGTCCCACGCCTTCTGGTCGACGGTCCCGACGCCGTCGGGTGAAGGCCACACGAGCTTGTTGACCTCGTTCAGCATCCACGTCTGGTGACCCTGGCCGAGCGCGCTGCCGTTGTTGAGGACGATCTCGACACAGCCGGCCAGGTCGTCCCGGCAGAAGCCCCAGCCCTTGTACGTCGCCTTGAGGAACTTCACGGCGACGTCCTTGTTGGCGTCCTCGGCCAGCCAGTCGCCACGCGCGTAGATACCGTCCTCAAGGCTCGTGTATCCCGCGTCCTGAAGGCTGATGGCCGAGAAGTCCTCCGGCTTGTACAGCGCGCCGGTCTCGGGGTTGACGGTCTCCAGAAGCTGGGCGTACTCGTTGTAGATCTTGGCCTGGGCCGCGTCGACCTCACGCTTCAGCAGCAGTGACATGTCGAACGGCTGCTGTACGACGGTGACGTCCTTGGCCGGGTCGACGCCGGCGCCCTTCATCGCCGCGAACAGCACCAGCTCGTTGCCGAACCCCCAGCTGCCGACCTTCTTGCCCTTGAGGTCCGCGAGCTGCTTGATGCCCGAGTCCGCCCAGGCGACCTGCAGGTACGCGCCGCGCTGGAACACCTGGCCGATGTTGACGAGGTCGGCCCCCTGCTCCCGGGTGGCCATCGTCTTGGTGACGTGGCTGACCGCGAACTCCGCGTTGCCCGCCGACAGCACCTGCTGCGGCACGATGTTGACGCCACCCTCCTGGATGGTCACATCGAGACACTCGGCGTCGTAGTAGCCCTTCTCCTTGGCGGCGTAGTAGCCGGCGAACTGCGACTGCGCCACCCACTGGAGGACGAGCCTGACCGGGGTTCGCGTCTGACACGAGGTGGTGTCCTCCGCGCCGGACCCGGAGGCCGTGGTGTCCTCCGACATGCCACAGGCGGACAGGGAGAGCGTGGCGGCGACCACCACGGCGCCGACGGCGCGGCGATTGACCCGTGGGCGCGGGAGGCGCCGAAGGGAGCGGAACATTGTGGCTCCTTCAAGGAAGTAATCGTGGGGGGAAATGACCGGAGATCACGTCTCGTCGCTGTGAATCGACTCGTGCCAGGGCATCAGAAGCCGCTCCAGCAGCGAGATCAGCCCGAACGTCGTGAGCCCGAGCAGGCTGGCTACGAAGATCCCTGCCCATGCTTCGGCGAAGCGCGGCAGGGCTGCCTGATAGGCGATGTACACCCCGAGCGCATTGCTCGGACCACCGAAGTACTCGGTCACGATGACGCCGATGACGGCCAGGGTGGACCCGAGCTTGAGCGCGTTGAAGAGATAGGGCAACGCGTTGGGGAGTCGCAACATCAGGGAGATCTGTCGCGGTTGTGCCGCCAGCGACTCCATGAGCTCCAGGTGCAGCGGTGAGATCTGGAGCAGGCCCCTGGCCGTGTTGACCAGGACCGGAAAGAACACCATGACCGCTGCGACGCCGGCCTTGGAGGCGAGGTTGGTCACGCCGAACCAGTTGTTGAAGATCGGCGCCAGCGCGACGATGGGAGCGCAGTTGACGATCACGGCCATCGCCAGGACCGGGCCCGCCACCTTGTGGAAGCGGCTGACCACCAGCGCCACGAGGATGCCGGCGACGGACCCGAGAACGAGGCCGAGCAGGACCGCCCTGACGGTGACGTTCGAGGCGGAGAGGATCGTCGGGAACTCCGATGCCAGTGCCGAGGCGATTTCACTCGGCGCGGGCAGGATGAACGACGGGACCTGGAACAGCCGCACCGCGAGCTGCCAGGTGCCCAGGATGACGACCGCGGCGGCCAGGACCGGCAGTCCTCGCCTGGCAGCCGTCCCGGCCCGTCCGGCGGTGATCGGCATCGAACGCCTGCTTTCGGTACGGCTTTCGGTACGGACGCTCACGGCGCGTCCTGGGCGGCCGACGTGCCGTGCAGAGCGGACCTGACCTCGGTGACCTTCTTGAAGTACTCGGGTGTCGTCCGCGTGGCGGCGGAACGCGGGTACGGCAGATCGACGTCGATGCTGGTGGCGATCCGCCCGGGGCGAGAGGACATCACCACGATCCGCGACGACAGGAACACGGCCTCCGAGATGCTGTGCGTCACGAAGACGACGGTCGTCCTCGTGTCGGACCAGATCCGCAGAAGCTCACCCTGAAGGCGCTCCCGGTTCATCTCGTCGAGTGCGCCGAGCGGTTCGTCCATGAAAAGGATCTTCGGGTCCGCGGACAGCGCCCTGGCGATCGCCACGCGCTGCTGCATGCCGCCGGAGAGCTGCCACGGGAAGTGGTGGGCGAACTCGGACAGGCGGACGAGTTCGAGCATGGACGTGGCCTTGGCCCGCCGGGTCTCCTTGGCCACACCGGCGACCTGGAGCGGCAACTCCACGTTGCGCTGGACGTTTCGCCAGTCGAACAGGCCGGCCTGCTGGAAGACCATCCCGTAGTCACGGTCTCGCCGTGCGGCGCCGGGGGCTTTGCCGTTCAAACTCACCGAACCGCCGGTGGGTTGGGTGAGGTCCGCCATGATCCGCAGGAGCGTGCTCTTCCCGCAGCCGCTCGGACCCAGCAGCGACACGAACTCGCCTTCGGCGATGGACAGGTCGATGTCCGTCAGCGCCGTCACGGAACGGTCCGTCCCGCTGTTGAACTCCTTCGTGACACCGCTGACACTGATGATTGCGGATTCAGGCATCGTGGGCTCTCCAGGGATCGGAAGAGAGATGGCGGTCATCGGCTGTGCCGGTTGCGGAGGGCGAATCGCTCGATCCAGCTGAGGAGCTGGACGAACACGATCCCCGCGACGGCCGCGACAAGGACGGCGGCGTACAGCTTCTCGGGGCCGTTCGAGTAGTAGTAGGCGAAGGTGAGGATGGCTCGGCCGATTCCTCGTCCCGTGCCCGCCGACAACTCACCCACGATGGCGCCGACGACACTGGCGGTGGCGGCGAGTCGTAGCCCCGCGAAGAGGTACGGCAGCGCCGCGGGCATGCGGAGCCAGAGCAGGAACTGGAGCCTCCCGGCACCCACGCTGCGCATGAACTCCGTCTGCACCTTCGGCGGTGACTTGAGCCCTCGCAACGCGTTGATCGTCACGGGAAAGAAAGCCAGGTACGCCGCGATGCCGGTGACCGCGACCCACGGAGGCAGCCCTGCCTTGCCGCCCCAGATGACGATCATCGGGGCGATGGCGACCAGCGGAATGGTCTGCGAGGCGACCAGCCACGGCATGAGGCCACGCGAGACCGGCGGGATGTGGAGGAAGACGATGGCGAGCGCCAGTCCGAGGAGCGATCCGGCCACCAGGCCGTAGGCGGCCTCGCGCAGCGTCACGGAGGTTTCCCCGAGCAGGTAGACGCCCAGGCTGGTCGGGTTCCCACGGCGGGCGGGTTCCACCAGCGCGCCCAGGATCGTGCCGAGGTGTGGCATGGACAGATCGTCGGTCGCGACCGGGAACGGTATTCCGAGCAGTCGGTCGCCTGTCGCCTGGCCCAGCGCCTTGTAGCCCTCCCAGAGGGCGGCGAGGAAGGCCAGGACGGCAAGGCCGACCACCCCGCCTGTGAGCCGGGATCTCAGGGCCGTTGTTCTCGCCAGGGCTGTGCTCGTGATCGCGACCTCCCGCTTCGGAGGGGGCTCCGGGGTGGTGGGTGCTGTGGAGGGGGTTTTCATGGCCGTCATGCCGGTCCACTCTCCGAGTCGTGGGGAGAGACATGTCACGGTGCGGTGTTCATCGCCTGCAATGAACCATCGGATCGCTCAGCGATCCGATGGTTCAATGTAGGTGTGGCGTTCATCCGCCGTCAATGGTTCGTATGAAAACTTCAGGTCTCACTGTTTGTGCCTCAGTAGCCTGTCCGAAACCCGTGGCCGGTGGAAGGTAATCGCCTGTGAGCTGCACACACTCCTGATCCGGAGGATCCGTTCAACGGATGACGTGCCGTTTCGGGCACTCGCCGGGAGTCCTGAGCCTCAGGGTCACCGACACCGGTCGCCCGTCCCGGCCGATGGAGCGGTCGTCAGGACGGAGAGGGCCGGTCCAGGGTGGTCGCGGCGTCCTGGAGGGCGTTCAGCAGCGGGACGAGCAGGGGGTGCCGTTCCGCGCCCCGGCGTACGGCGGTGAAGACGCGGCGTTCCGGGCCGGGCACCGGGCGGATCACCACGCCGGACGGGTCGGTGCCGCGCAGGGCGAGCCGTGGCACCATCGCCACCCCGGCCCCGGCGGCGGCGAGCGCGACCACCGCGCTGAAGTCGTCGGAGGAGTGGGCGAACTCGGGGGTGAAACCCGCGTGCTCGCAGGCCAGCGCGATCACGTCGTGGCAGGGATTGCCGGGGTAGGGGCCGATCCACGTCTCGCCCGACAGGTCCGCGACCGTCACCTCGCTCCCGGAGAGGCGGTGGCCCCGGGGGAGCACCAGGTCGAACGGCTCGGAGTAGAGCGGGATGCGCGACAGCCGCCGGTCGTCCTCGGCGGGGGCTCCGCGATACTCCACGGCCACGGCCGCGTCCACCGCGCCGTCCAGGACCATGGTGAGGCTCTGGTCGCCCTCGGCGTCCAGGACGCGCACCCGGATGCCCGGCTCCTTGCCCCGCAGGGTGCCGATCGCGGGAGCCACGACGAGCCCGATCGCGGTGGCGAAGGAGGCCACCTTCACCTCGCCCGCCGTACCGGCCGTGTAGGCGGCGATGTCGGCTTCCGTCCGTTCCAGCTGGGCGAGGATCTCGTTGGCGTGGTCGAGGAGGATGCGCCCGACGGCGGTGAGCCGCACGCCCCGGCCGTCGCGGTCGAACAGCCGGTGGCCGACCTCGTGCTCCAGGGCGGCGAGCTGCTGGGAGACCGCCGAGGGGGTGAGGTGCAGCGCGGCGGCGGCCGCGGTGACCGTGCGGTGGTCGGCCACCGCACGCAGGGTCCTGAGCCGCCGCGTGTCTATCACCTCCGTATTCTCACCGAGGTCGCCCGCGAACCGTGACGCGGGTTCGGCACAGGGCCGGGATACGGAGCTCTGAGCACCGTTGACGCCGTAGCCACCGACCGCGAAGTTCGTTACCCGGTGCTCGCTCCGACGACTCGTGTGCCGGGATCGACGGCGCCGGGTGATCGTGGGTCCGTCAGGGGTTCGCAGGCAGGCGATCGGCGAGCCGGTCCGGTTCCGAGACCGGTGCGAGTTCGAGCGGTGCGGATACTTCTTCTCACTCGCGAGTCATGGTCGGGACACCACCCCGGTGGACGGCGTTTCCGGCTGCGACCCCAAAAGGCCCGTCGCCGACGGGGATGGTGGCGATGACCGTGTTGGTCGTGGTGTTGATCACCGACACGGAATCCGAGCTCAGGTTGCTCACATAGGCGTGGGTGCCGCCGGGGGCGATCGAGATCCCGAAGGGGCTCTGGCCGACGGGGATGGTGGCGGTGAGCTCGCCTGTCATGGTGTTGATCACCGACACGGTGTTCGAGGTCAGGTTGGTCACGTAGGCGCGGAGGCCGTTGGGGGTGATCGCGATCCTGAAGGGGCTCCGGTCGACGGGGATGGTGGTGACCTTGTTGGTCAATGTGTTGATCACCGAAACGATGTTCGAGTCCTGGTTGGTCACGTAGACGTGGGCGCCGTTGGGGGTGATCCCGATCCCGAAGGGGTGGTGGCCGACGGGGATGGTGGCGGTGACCTTGTTGGTCAATGTGTTGATCACCGACACGGTGTCCGAGTCCTGGTTGGTCACGTAGGCACGGAGGCCGTTGGGGGTGATCCCGATCCTGAAGGGGTGGTGGCCGACGGGGATGGTGGCGGTGACCTTGTTGGTCAATGTGTTGATCACCGAAACGATGTCCGACTGCGTGTTGGTCACGTAGACACGGGTGCCGCGAGGGGAGACCGCGATCCCCAGCGGGTAGTCGTCGACGGGGATGGTGGCGGTGACCGTGTTGGTCGAAGTGTTGATCACCGACACGGTGACCGATCCCTGGTTCGTCACATAGGCGCGGGCGCCGTTGGGAGAGATCGCTATCTCGAGAGGGGCGCGGCCGACGGGGATGGTGGCGGCGACCGTGTTGGTCAATGTGTTGATCACCGACACGGTGTCCGACTGCGTGTTGGCCACATAGACGAACCTCGGAGGTTGCGTGGTCGCCGCAGCCGGGACGGTCATGGCTGCCGTTACCGCCAACCCCGCCGCGACGGCCACAGCGGTCATGAACGGACGGATCTGGGATCGCCTGTGCCTTGGGAATCGGCTGGACGGTTTCCGGCGGTGATTCTCAATCGGGTTTCTCATCCAAAGCCGAAGCACCAGAACCTCCATCGACATCACAGGGTCTCGTTCTACGCCCATATGGCATCGCGCCCGGGAAAACGACACGCCGATTTGAACCCCTGCGATCATTCACTTGATCGATTCATCGCTCGACGGCAGCGGGCCGGGCGGTCCAAACCCTGTTAAGGCCACGTGTCAATCGCCTCCGCGATCGTGCTCCGCCCCCGCTCGCCCGAATGAACGGGCGGAGTTTCGGGGGGGGGGGGGGGGGCCTTTTTGTCCCCCCCCCCCCCCCCCCCCCGGGGGGGGGGGGGGGTGGGGGCGCCCCCCCCCCCCCCACACTAGTGGGCGGGGGGGGGTGGGG
>NZ_JBIAZS010000022.1:0-126610 GCF_042899335.1 Streptosporangium sp. NPDC000095 | reverse complement strand
AGATCGGAGCAAAGACACTCACTGTCGAGGCCAGGGTTTGATTGAGTCAGACCCCACCAGGAACGCCTGCCCTTCTAGTCTCACTGGGTCTGATGGAGGCTCTGGTGTGTCCCGGAGCGCTTCAGACCTGTCCATTCGGTCAAAGCGTTACTCCTGGGACGGCTTCGGCCAATACTTGGGTGGAGTGGCAGCGGGATCGACGACGCGCAGGCGACTGGTCGGGGTCGGGTCGATGCCGCGTAAGGTCACCAAGTGCTGCCCGTCCGCCTCGGTGAGGAGATTCAGGGCAGCGGGCAGTCCGGCGGCGACGGTGGCGATCGCCAGGCCGATTCCGATCATGCCGGGATGCTTGTGCGGGTATTCAATCCGGTGCAGCCCGGAGGCGGCGATCGCCTCGACCTCCCGGGGGCGCTGCATCTGCCTGGCATCGTTGGTCAGGATGACGTGGAATCCCGCGGCCACCGCTCGGGGGTAGAGGTTTTCGTCCCGAGTCCCGGACCAGCGGTCGAGATCCAGCAGATGGACGATCTCATGCCCCAGAACGAAGGCGTTGATGGCCTGGTGGAGCGGCCGGGACACGTTCTCATCCAGCAGCAGCCTCACGTGGTTCCTTGGGGGGATCGTAGCTGTTGACGTAGTCGGCGAAGTCGGCGGCGTCCAGGGCCGCCGTAGGGGTGACGCTCGGGTAGTACTCGGAGATCCGCTCCGGAGGGAGCCCATCTCGAAGGAGAGCGGCGACCTCGTCATAGGGGACGCGAGTGCCCTCGATCACCGGCACCCCGCCGCGAACCGCGGGATTCACCGTCACATGCGCGCGGGGCCGCAGCAGTGGCGGGATGTGCCTGCCGTCGCGGTAGAACGGCTGCAGGACGTCGACCATCTCGTGGATGACCACGTTGGCCTTCTTCCGTACCAGGTCGACCGCCTGGTCAGGCTCGGCCAGGTAGATACTGCTGCCGTCGGTGACCAGCGTGTATGACGAAAGGTGATCGTGCTCCTGCAAGTCGCCGCGGAGGGTGTCGAGCGCCCGCCTGATCTTTTGCAGCGAGGCGTCATTGCGCAGCTTGACGCAGGTCCGTAACGCCACCACATCGCGGAAGGAATAGAGAACGGGCCGGGTGCTGGAAATCTCCGGGATCAGCACCGCGCCACGGTTGACGCCGGCCTTGCGCCAGTGGGCGAGCTGACGGAGCGTGGCCCCCGACAGCGCCGCCGCCAGCTTCGGGTCAAATGCCATCACCTCACCCCTCCCCCACTCCGTGATCCGAGCCCTGCCCGAGACATCATCGCAAATCTCGCCTGGCAGGTCAGGCACTATGCTGCTTCGCCTCCGCCGTTTCAGAAACTTCCAGCGGAGCACGGATGTCATCCTGAGGACACCGACGCTCACCCGAGCCTGTCGGTCGATAACGCACGCCCCGAAGCCTGCCACAGGCATGTTGCCGCTCCCTCTCAGGAACGGCACTCTTCACAGTGGTGCGGCCGACAGACAGCACTTCGACAGTCCAAGCCGCGACCGTGGCCGATGCCTCGGATAGACCGTCAAGCGGCCGGATCCGCAAGGGAGCCGTCCTTGATGCCGCTGATGAAGGTTCGCCACTCAGTGGAGGCGAAAATCAGCGCCGGCCCGCTCCGGTCCTTGCTGTCACGAACACCTACACGTCCTCCGCCCAAAGAGGCCACTTCGACGCAACTACCGCCGTTTCCACCACTAAGGCTGCTCTTTCGCCAGACCGCCCGAGCTATTTCTTCGTGGGACACTTTGCCCCTTTCAGTGCTTATAGATCTTCTTTTGCGAGCTTCGCGATCATATCGATTGAATCCCGAGGATCGAGAGCTGAAGCACGCAGGTGGTCATATGCCAGGGTATATGCCTGAATCTCTTCGGTCTTCTCCAGATAGAGACTGCCGGTTATGTACTCCAGGTAGGTGACTTCACTCGGCCCCTCGGAGAAGGACAGGATGGCGAACGATCCGAGCATCGCCGCATGAGCGCCGATGACGTAGGGCAAGACCTGGACGGTCACATTCGGCTGAGCCGAAATGTCCGCGAGGTGCTGGAGCTGCTCTTTCATGACACGGGCACCACCGACGCGGCGACGCAGAGCGGCCTCGTTCACGATCGCCCAGAAGTTCATGGGCTGCTCGGATCGGGTGATGACGTCCTGTCGGGCCATGCGCAGGCTGACGTGCCGCTCTATCTCGTCGGGTGCGTCGGTCACCCGTGCCGCCCGGTAGATCGCGCGAGCGTAATCTTCGGTCTGGAGGAGCCCGTGAACGAGTTCGGGTTCGTAGTTACGAAGTGACGACGCCTCCGCTTCCAGCCCTACGTAGACCTGGAACCACTGCGGGATCACATCGCTGTAGGCATGCCACCACCCTCGCTCCTTCGCCTGTTTCGCCAGCTGGACGAGCGCGTCGTACTCGGCGCCCTCACGGAGTCCGTAGAGCTGCAACATGGCCCGGACGTCGTTGACGGAGATCCGCAGCGTCCCGCCTTCCACTTTGGTCATCCTCGATGTCGACCAGTTCAGATGATCAGCCACTTCCTCCTGCTTGAGGCCGACCGCGGTGCGGAGTTGTCGCAACTCCTGCAGCAGTCGTCGATGGCGGACGGTCGGCGAGAAGCTGGCCATGGGTCTCCCTCCAAGACACCTGTGCGATCACACATCGTAATGAATATTTAACTGGTTGTGCGAAAGTGCTTGCAGGTTCAGATTTGCAGGTGCAGATTTAGCACGTGCTCGCTCACCGAGAGTGATGGTACGTCGCAGTCGCAGGCTTTGTAGCCCGTTCCGCGTAAGCCGCAGGCCCATCACGTCCAACGCCGAGCAGCTTCAGGACCGACGGAGGGATGACAGGAAGATGAAGATTCGTGATCTTCAAGGGTGGGGTGGTGAGTTGCTGGAGTTGGCCTGGGAGTTGAACGATCTCGGGTTCGACTCCGTGGTCCGGCTCTCGCCCGGCCGTCGGCCGAGTGTGGAGATCTTCATGTCGCCAGGGCGGTCGAGGGTCGTCACCGCGCAGCGGGGCCGCACCTCGGTGTTCACCTGGGATCGAACTTCCACCCGGACGGACCACGACCGGCAGGGCCGGAGCAGGATGCGGATGGCGGCGGAGCGGCTCTTGGAGGTTGCGCGATGAAGGCGCCGGAGCCGCTGGGCCGGGCCGACCTCCCGGCCGAGGTGGAGTCCGTCCCACTGGCCCGCCGCTACGTCCGTGACCTGCTGGACCGCATCTGCCACAAGCAGACCGACGACGCACTGCTGCTGGTCAGCGAACTCTTCACCAACGCGGTACGCCATTCCGACTCCGGCCGCCACCCCGACGGCCGGGTTTCCGTCGCCGTCGCCAACCACGATGGAACGCTCCACATCGACGTCATCGACGCCGGATCAACAGGACAGACGCCCCGAATCTGCCTGGACGTCGCCCCCGACAACGGCGGCGGACGCGGCCTCTGGCTGGTCCAGGAACTGTCCACCTCCTGGGGCTGGTACGAGACCCCGACCGGCCGGGTGGTCTGGTTCCAACTCTCCGAGACCTGACCACTGCGAAGGTCAGGTCTTTCGGTTCATCGTGGCCGCAACTCCAACCCAGGAAGGCAGATGACCACGACGCCCCAGACGCTCTCGACGGCGAGCGAGACACCTGGAAGGCCACCCAGAAATCCCCTCCCCTCGCCCGATACCCACGTGCTTCAGCAGTCGCCGGGGCGCCTTGATCCCCACCGAAGTCCGTTGTCCGCGCACTGGATTCCGCTCCAACCAGGAACCGTCCCGGTGAGCATCCCTCTACTCAGGTGGAGGCGCCGGGCCAATCCGTTGGTTATGAGATCAGCCCTTGGAAGCCTTCATGGCACGTCTAGCAGGGCAGGACGTCATGGCTTACGCGGTGGCTTCAGAGGTGAATCCCGTCGGCCGGGGCCGTCAACGACCTACGGCACCGGCCAACAGGATCAGATCACTCCGGGTCGTAGGCGAGGTTGGGCCGCAGCCAGCGCTCGACCTCCGCGAGCTCCAGGCCACGCCGCACGGCGTAGTCCTCGACCTGATCCTTGCCAAGCCGCCCCACGGTGAAGTACCGCGACGACTCGTGGGCGAAGATCAACCCACTCACGCTCGCGGCCGGGGTCATCGCGAAGGACTCGGTCAGGCCCATGCCGAGGCGGTCGGCGTCCAGCAGGTCGAACAGCTCCCGCTTCTCGCTGTGGTCCGGGCTCGCGGGGTAGCCGAGCGCGGGGCGGATGCCGCGGAAGCGTTCGGCGTGCAGGTCCTCGATGAGGGGGTCGGCGTCCGGCTCGAACCAGCCACGCCGTGCCTGCAGGTGGATGTGCTCGGCGAACGCCTCGGCGAGGCGGTCGGCGAGGGCCTTCACCATGATCGATCGGTAGTCGTCGTTCTGGGCCTCGTAGCGGGCCGCGAGCTCCTCGGCGCCGTGAATCGCCACGGCGAACCCGCCGAGGTGGTCTCCGGCCGGGGCGATGTAGTCGGCCAGGCACCGGTTGGGCCGGCCTTCGGGCTTGGCCGTCTGCTGGCGCAGCATCGGCAGGCGAAGGCCGTGTTCGAGCACGATGTCGTCGCCCTCGGAGTGGGCGGGCCAGTAGCCGTAGGCACCCTTGGCCTGGAAGCTCCCCTCGGCGATGATCTGGTCGAGCATGGTGTTGGCGTCGTCGAAGAGCTCGCGGGCCACCGGCTGGTCGAGGATCGCCGGATACTTGCCCTTCAGCTCCCAGGCGAGGAAGAGGAACTGCCAGTCGATCATCTCCCGCAGCACGGCCAGGTCCGGCTCCACGACGCGGATGCCGGTGAAGTCGGGGACGGGCAGGTCCTCGAAGGAGACCTTCTCGGGGTTGGCGCGGGCCCGCTCGACGCTCAGCAGCGGGGTGCGCTGCTTGTTCGCGTACTGCTCGCGCAGGCGTTCCTGGTCGGCGCGGTTGCTCGCGTCCAGTGCCTCGGCGCGGTCGGCGTCCAGCAGGTCGGAGACGACGCCGACGACGCGGGAGGCGTCGAGCACGTGGACCGTGGGGTTGTCGTAGGCGGGAGCGATGCGGACCGCGGTGTGCTGACGTGAGGTCGTGGCGCCGCCGACCAGCAGGGGCAGCTTCAGCCCTCGGCGGCGCATCTCCTCGGCGACGGTGACCATCTCGTCCAGCGACGGGGTGATGAGGCCGGAGAGCCCGACGACGTCGGCTCCCTCGGCGACGGCGGTGTCCAGGATGACCGAGGCGGGGACCATCACCCCGAGGTCGACGACCTCGTAGTTGTTGCAGCCGAGCACGACGCCGACGATGTTCTTGCCGATGTCGTGGACGTCGCCCTTGACGGTGGCGAGCACCACCTTCCCCTGGCCGCGGCTGGTGTCGAGGCGCCCTTCCAGCCGCGCCTGCTCCTTCTCCGCCTCCATGAAGGGTTCGAGGTAGGCGACCGAGCGCTTCATCACCCGCGCGCTCTTGACCACCTGCGGCAGGAACATCTTGCCCGACCCGAACAGGTCGCCCACGATCTTCATTCCGTCCATGAGCGGCCCCTCGATCACCTCCAGGGGGCGTGCCCGCTGCTGCCTGGCCTCCTCGGTGTCGGCCTCGATGAAGTCGACGATGCCGTGCACGAGGGCGTACGACAGGCGTTCTTCCACCGGGGCCTCGCGCCAGGCGAGGTCCACGACGCGGCGGGTGCCGGACCCGCTCACCGTGTCGGCGAAGGCGACGAGCCGGTCGGTGGCGTCCTCACGCCGGTCGAAGATCACGTCTTCGACGAGTTCGAGCAGGTCGGCGGGGATGTCCTGGTAGACCGCGAGCTGCCCGGCGTTCACGATGCCCATGTCGAGGCCGGCGCGCACCGCGTGCAGCAGGAACGCCGAGTGCATCGCCTCGCGCACGATGTCGTTGCCTCGGAAGGAGAACGAGAGGTTGGAGATGCCGCCGCTGGTCAGCGCTCCGGGGCAGCGCTCCTTGATCAGCGGCAGGGCCTCGATGAACGCCTTGGCGTACCCGTTGTGCTCACTGATGCCGGTGGCGACGGCGAGCACGTTGGGGTCGAACACGATGTCCTCGGCGGCGAACCCGGCCTCACTCGTCAGCAGGTCGTAGGCGCGGGCGCAGATCGACACCTTGCGCTCGACGGTGTCGGCCTGTCCCTGCTCGTCGAAGGCCATGACCACCACACCGGCGCCGTAGTCGCGGATGATCCGCGCCTGCTGCAGGAACGCCTCCTCGCCCTCCTTCAGGCTGATCGAGTTGACGACGCCCTTGCCCTGCACGCACTTGAGACCGGCCTCCAGCACGCTCCACCGCGAGCTGTCGATCATGACCGGGATGCGGGCGACCTCGGGCTCGGTCGCGATCAGGTTCAGGAAGGTGGTCATCGCCTGCTCGCTGTCGAGCAGGTCGGCGTCCATGTTGACGTCGAGCAGGTTGGCGCCGCCGCGTACCTGTTCCAGCGCGACGTCGACGGCGCCCTGGTGGTCGTCGGCCTCGATGAGGCGCCGGAAGCGCGCCGAGCCGGTGACGTTGGTGCGCTCGCCGATCATGACGAACCCGGTGTCCGGGCCGATCTCGAAGGGCTCCAGGCCGCTGAAGCGGGTGCGGGCCGCGGGTTCGGCCACCTGGCGGGGCGGCAGGCCGGACACGGCGGACGCGATCTTCGCGATGTGCGCGGGCGAGGTCCCGCAGCAGCCGCCGACGACGTTGACCATTCCCGCCCTGGCGAACTCGTCGAGCAGCGCCGCGGTCTCGTCCGGGGTCTGGTCGTAGCCGCCGAACGCGTTGGGCAGGCCCGCGTTGGGGTGGCAGGCGACGTAGGTGTCGGCGAGGCGCGCGAGCTCGGCGACGTGCGGGCGCATCTCCTCGGCGCCCAGCGAGCAGTTCACGCCGACCAGGAGCGGTTCGGCGTGCCGGATCGAACTCCAGAACGCCTCGACGGTCTGTCCCGACAGCGTGCGCCCGCTCAGATCGACGATCGTCACCGAGATCCACAGCGGCAGGTGCGGGGCGACCTCGCGCGCGGCGGTGATCGCGGCCTTCACGTTGAGCGTGTCGAAGATCGTCTCGATCAGGAGCAGGTCGACCCCGCCCTCGGCGAGCGCGCTGATCTGCTCGGCGTAGGCGGCGCGGACATCGTCGAACGAGACCGCTCGGTAGGCGGGGTCCTCGACGCGCGGGGAGAGCGACAGCGTGACGTTCAGCGGGCCGATCGAACCGGCCACGAAGCGTCCGCCCGCCTCGTCGGCGGCCTGGCGGGCCAGCTGGGCGCCGCGCAGGTTCATCTCCCGCACCAGCGACTCCAGCCCGTAGTCGGCCTGGCCGATGCTGGTGGCGGTGAAGGTGTTGGTGGTGGTGATGTCCGCGCCGGCCGCGAGGTACTGGCGGTGAATGTCCAGGATGACGTCGGGGCGCGTCAGGTTCAGCAGGTCCGGGTCGCCGGTCACGTCGCGCGGATGGTCGAGTAAGCGATCGTCGCGGTAGTCGGCCGGGGTGAGCGAGGCCCCCTGCAGCATCGTGCCCCAGGCTCCGTCGAGCACCAGGATTCTTTGCCCGAGAAGCTCGCGCAGTGCCCGCGCGCGGGCCTCGGCTCCCTGGGTGCCGTCCGCGGAACGCGCGCCGTCACCGGATGTGTGCGAGGCGGAGTCACCCTCGTGCTCGCCGACGTGCTTCAAGGATCCGTTCATCGGTCCACCTCCCTGTTCTGGGAGGCGCCCTTACCGGAAGATCAGGGCCGAGCGTGGCGGACCCGAGCCCGTTGCAGCGCCTCTCGACCTTGAGATCAAGGGTACCGAGGGTTGAGACGAGACGCCAAACAACAGTCCACTATTTGAAAAGACCCTGCCCACATACCCTCATGAAACGCCCCGAGCGAGCGAGGACGGCCGTCAGGGGGTGTCCTCGGCCGCGCTCAGCCACACGCTGATCCCGGTCGGCGCGCCGGGGCCGTGGTCGGAGTTTCCGAAGCCGTGCGACGACGACCCACCATCCCCCCTGTATCGAACATGTGATCTAAAACTTCTGGAAACAGGTCACGGTCAAAGTTACGATCTTGCTGTTCACCGGCCGGGCCGACCGGCCGGTTCTCCACACCTACAGGGCGCGAAGACGCCCATGACTGGATCGGAGATCAAGCTTGAGACGTGCACTGATCGCATTGGGTGTCGGTCTGAGCGTGCTGGGTTCCACCGTCGTCACACCGGCACAGGCCGCGAGCGTGGTGATGGTCCGGCTGGCCCCCACCACGACGGAGGCCCAGCAGGTCGCGAGATTCTGGTTCGCCGACGGGGCCGCCAACCTGAGGAACGCCACACCGTACGCCGTGCGGACCGCGGCCGACGGGGAACGCCTGAGCACGGACATCGTCCCGGACGGCCCCCGGTACTCCATCCCGCCGCTGGAGGGACCGGCCTCGCCGGAAGGGGGAATGCCCACCACCTCGGGCAAGGTGTTCTTCGTCGGGAGCGACCTCCAGCCGCACTGGTGCACCGGCACGGTCGTGCACACAAGGTATCGGAACGCCGTCGCGACGGCGGGTCACTGCCTGCTGGACACCGAGGCCCCGGCCGGTACGCTCGCCAACTGGGTCTTCGTCCCGGCCTACTCCGAGGGCACCGCCCCGTTCGGGCTGTACGTCGGGAAGGTTGGCTTCGTTCACCAGGACTTCGACGACGTCCGAGACTACGACCGCGACCTCGCCTTCGTCAACGTGTACCGCGGTGTTGCCTCTCCTTCCCCGGACGTGCTGACCAATGTCGGGTCGCTGGCCGACAACGTCGGCGCCCAGGGAATCCTGTTCAACCAGCCGCTCGCGCCCGCGGCCGACGTCTTCGGATACCCCGCCGGCCCCCACCCCGACGGCGACCGGCCCCACACGGGCGAGACACTCGAACGCTCGACCGGGCCGACGCTCACGATGAACGTCACCGGTCTCCCCATGGACCGGCCCGTCGGCGTGGACTCCCAGTTCACCGGTGAGGGTTCTCTCGGTTCCTCGTGGCTGACCGGCTACACGGACGACAGCCGTACCGGCTACCTCAACGGCGTCACGATCAGTGTTTCCGACACCGACGGCGACAACCGGTACGACACCGGCGTCTCGCCGTACTTCGACACCGAGTTGTGCCAGGTCTATCGGAAGGCCGAAGCCTTCTGGACCGGCGTCGTCGTCATCTAGACGGCCCCGTGCCCGCCGCGTCCGCCCGCGAGGGCGGGCGCGGTGTCATGCTCCGGCGGGGCGCGACGGTCGGCGGCGGCCGGTCACGTGGCGCTCGGCGGGATCACTCCCGCGGGGCGGGAGGTGCCGGAGACGGCGTGCCGCGAGGAGCGCGGCCCCGACGTCCCGCCGGGCGTGGCCGACGGGTGCGACCACTTCCGCGAGCAGCTGATCAAGCCGATCACGGTCGTGTGAGGCACCCGCCGACCGCCGGGCACTACTTGGTGATCGTGATGGTGTCGACGTCGAACAGCGAGCCTGAGCCGCCGCTGAAGGTGAGGAACAGCGGCCCCGAACCCGTCGCGGTGAGGGTGGTGGAGACGGTCCTGAAGGTGTCCCAGCTGCCGGTGTTCGGCACGGTCACCGTGCCGAGCACCGTCCCGGTCTGCGAGCCCGCGCGCACCCGGATGGTGCCACCGGCACCGGCCGAGGAGACGCGGGCGCTGAAGGTCTTCGCCCCGGAGACGTTGACCGACGAGTATCCGACCCAGTCACCGTTTTCGATGTAGCCCACCGTCCTGCCGCCGCTCGCCGTGCCGTGGTTCGCCGGCTGCACACCGAAGTTGGAGGTGTAGGACTCCCCCTCGACCGTGATGCTGGTGCCGGAGGTCCTCGGGCTGCAGTCGGCCGTCACCTGCCCGGCCACGTACCTGATGCCGCCGAGCAGCAGGCTGCGGAAGGCCGATTCCGCGTAGGACTGGATGGTGTGCCCCAGGCCTGTGTAGAACGAGCGACCCGAACCCTGCGTGCGGCACCAGGTGATGGGGTGGTCGCCGCTCATGCTGCCGCCGCTGTAGCTGCCCTCGTCGAGGTTCTGCAGGACGCGCACGTTGGAACGGGGGTTGGTGCCGTAGTTGTACCACTCGTCGCTGCGGCTCCAGGTGGCGCCGAGGTGGGAGGTGGCCGGGTGCGTGTTGTCCTCGGTCCTCACGGTGGCCTGCTGGATCGCGGGGTGGCTGCTGAACCAGGCGCCCACCAGCTGGCCGTAGTAGGCCCAGCCGTACTCGGTGTCGGCCGCCGCGTGGATGCCGAGGTAGCCGCCGCCGCCGTTGATGTAGCTCTCGAACGCGCTCTGCTGGGTGTTGTTGAGGACGTCACCGGTGGTGCTGAGGAAGATCACGGCCTCGTACGTGGCCAGGTTGGCCGTGGTGAAGGCTCCCGCGTCCTCGGTCGCGGTGACGGTGAAGCCGTTAGCCGTACCCAGATCCCTGATGGTCTGGATGCCGGTCGGGATGGAGTCGTGCCGGAATCCGGCCGTCTTGGAGAAGACCAGCACGTCGAACGGGGCGGCGGCCTGGGCCGCGCCGGGGACGAGCACGGTCGCTGCCGCCGTGAGGGCCGCCGCGGCTACCGCGAGCCCGCGTGCGATGAGACTACGCATCGCTGTCCTTTCGGGTACGTGAGAATCCCCGGCGCGGCGAAGTGCCGCGCCGGGGATCCGTCACTTGGTGATCGTGATGGTGTCGACGTCGAACAGTGAGCCGGAGCCACCGGTGAAGGTGAGGAAGATCGCCCCTGAGCCCGTCCCGGTGAGGGTGGTGGTGACGTTCTGGTAGGTCTCCCAGCCGCCGGTGACCGGTACCGCCACCGAGCCGAGGATCGTCCCGGTCTGCGAACCGGCGCGGATCTGGATGGTGCCGCCAGAACCCGCCGAGGAGATGCGCGCGGTGAAGGTCTTCGCCCCGGACGCGCTCAGCGTGCTGTAGCCGGCCCAGTCGCCGTTTTCGATGTGGCCCATCGTGTTTCCGCCACTGGCTCCGGCGTGGGCGACCGACTGCACACCGGAGCTGGAGGTGTAGGCCTCCCCCTCCACCGTGGTGCTGGTACCGCTGCTACCGGTGTTCAGGGTGAAGGCGTCCAGGTCGAAGAGGTTGCCCTGGCCCGTCGCGCCCTTGAAGACGAGGAACAGCGTGGTGGTGCCCGAGGGAACGTTGCTCAGGTTGGCCGAGACGTCCCTGAAGGTGTCCCAGCCGCCGGTGACCGGCACGGTGACCGTGCCCAGGAGCGTGCCGGTGGCCGATCCCGCCCTCACCTCGAGCGTTCCGCCGGCACCGCCGGAGGAGACGCGGGCGGTGATGGAGGTCGCGTTGCCGAGCGCGTACGGCGTGAAGGAGATCCAGTCGCCGTTGTCGATGAACCCCGCGGTCTTGCCGCCCTCGGCCGTGGCGTGGTCGGCGAGCTGGACGCCGGACTGGGCGCCGAAGTGCTCGGCCTGACGGTGGCGAGGCTGCAGGGTGCGCGTGCTCTCAGTGGTCAGGCCGGCCTTGTCGGTGTAGCTGGCGACGAAGACGCCGTAGATGTTCGCGGCGCTGTCGTGCTCACCGTCGGTGGGGACCGCGACGCTTCCCGAGCAGCCGGTCCTGCTGGTGATCTGGTGCGCGTGGCTGTCGTGGCCGAGCAGGTAGGTGACCGTGACCTTGCTGCAGTCGATGGTCCCGTCCTCGGGGTCGCTCACGTTGACCTGGAAGGGCACCGTGTCACCGAAGGAGAACAGCTGCCCGTTGACGGGCTGGGCGAAGTTCACCGTGGGCGCGGTGTTGCCGACCGTGATGGTGACGTTGGCGGTGCCGGTCAGCCCGCCGGGGTCCCGCACGGTCAGTGTGGCGGTGTAGGTGCCGTTGGTCGTGTAGGTGTAGGTGGGGTTGGCCGCGGTGGAGGTGGCCCCGTTGCCGAAGTTCCAGGAGTAGGTGAGCGCGCCGCCCTCGGGGTCGGAGCTGCCGGCCGAGGAGAAGGTGACGGCGAGCGGCGCGGCCCCGGAGGTCTTGTTCGCGGCGGCCCTCGCGATCGGGTTGCGGTTGCCGCCCCCGATGTACTCGATGCGGTAGAGGGCCTGGTTGCCCGAGCCGGTGCCGTAGTCGAGCACGTACAGGGCGCCGTCGGGGCCGAAGGACATGTCCATGACCTGGGTGCCGGTCCACGGGAAGGCGGAGATCTCGCCGGGCGCCCCCGAGGAGGTGACCTCGATCGCCTTGATCCAGCGGCGGCCGTACTCACCGGCGAAGAACCGTCCGTTGAGCGTCTGGGGGAACTTGACGCTTGAGTTCAGGTTCGCGTCGTAGCGGTAGACCGGGCCGCCCATCGGCGACTCGGAGCCGCTGCCGAACTCCGGCGGCGATCCGGCGTCGCCGCCGTAACGGATCCAGCTGGGCTTGGCCGCGGGCAGGGTGGTCAGACCGGTGTTGCGGAACGAGTTGTTCGTCGGGCCTCCGGTGCAGTTGTACTTCGCCTGGGAGGGGCCGGACGGGAAGGTGTACTCGTTGTAGGTCTCGGCGGTGGTGTTGGTGCCGGTGCAGTACGGCCAGCCGTAGTTGCCCGGGGCGGTGATGCGGTTGAACTCCACCTGGCCGGACGGGCCGCGGCTGGAGTTGCTGCTGCCGGCGTCCGGCCCGTAGTCGCCCAGGTAGACGATGCCGGTGGCCTTGTCGACCGACATGCGGAACGGGTTGCGCAGGCCCATCGCGTAGATCTCGGGACGGGTCTTGGCCGTGCCCGGAGGGAACAGGTTTCCGCTGGGGATGGTGTAGGTCCCGTCGGCCTGCGGCTTGATGCGGAGCACCTTGCCGCGCAGGTCGTTGGTGTTGGCCGAGGAGCGTTGGGCGTCGAACTGCGGGTTGCGGTCGGTGCGCTCGTCGATGGGGGCGTAGGAGTTCGACTCGAACGGGTTGGTGTCGTCGCCCGTGGTCAGGTACAGGTTGCCCGCCGCGTCGAAGTCGATGTCACCGCCCACGTGGCAGCACTGGCCACGGTCGTTCGCCACCTGCAGGACGACCTTCTCGCTCGCCATGTCCAGGGTGTTGTCGGTTTTGAGGGTGAACCTGGAGAGATTCAGGTGCCCCTTCCACTGGTCGAAGGTCGCCGCGCTGCCGGTGGTGGGCGCGTCACCGCTCGGGGTGCTCAGCCTGGGCGAGTAGTACACGTACACGTAGCGGTTGGTGGCGAAGGCGGGGTCGGCCGCGATGCCCTGCAGCCCCTCCTCGTCGTGCGTGTAGACGTTGAGCTTGCCGGCCGTCGCGGTGCTCCCGGCCGCGGTCGTACGGCGGATCGTGCCGTCACGCGCCGTGTGCAGGACCGACCTGTCGGGCAGCACCGTCAGCGACATCGCCTCGCCCAGCGAGCCGGAGCCCCTGGCCAGGGCGACCTGCTGATAGTCGGAGGCCGGGATGTCGATCATCGCGCGGGCCGCCGCGCCGGTGGCCGATCCGGTGACCGCCTGGGCCGTCGATCCGGTGGCCGCGACGCCGGTGGTGATGAGCAGGACTGCGGTCAGCAGCCTGGCCCACGGCCGAGGGCGTGGGGACATGGAGGGTCCTTTCCTGACTTGGGGGGACAGTCAGGCAAGGCGCGCGCCGCCGCGCTTATGCCGCCGGCGGCGTTGTCATGCGCTGCCGGTGATACCAGGGTTCGTGCGGTGGTGCGGTGATACCGGGTTCGTGCGGTGGTGCGCGCGTTCTCGGAGGGTGCCGTCTCCGAGAACGGAACCGTGAAAACCAGCGATGCCGCGACAACCAACAATCTGGTTTTTCGCGACCCGCTGCACGAGTTACAGATTTTTAACACGCCGGAAATTGCCTGTAAACCCCCTGTCAAGGCTTCCCAGGTCAGGCACACCAACGCGGAAACGCCCGAACCTCCCCCCTTCTATGCGGCGGATCCTTCGATGAGATCGGGGATGCGAGCCGATGTGACGATCACCCGGTGCTCAGGGTGAAAACATATTCGTGCCCGTTTTCCTCGCGTGCCGCATCGTCGCGGGTCAGCGTTCTTGTCCGACCCGGCCCGGCGGTTAATCATCACTCCGCGTCAACCGAAGTCACCCACGGAAAGCGGGTCAACGCAGGCCGTTTCTGTTTCTGTAGTCGTTCCATACCTGTACGCAGTAGGCGTGGCGCCAGTCCGTGGAGGACAGATGACGGCAGGCGTAGCCGGCGCTGATGCCGCCCCCGGACGACGGCCTGCTCCTGGAGGCCGAGGGTGGCGGCGACCCGGTGGCCGGTGCCCCCGTCCGGCCCGCCCGGGGCTGCGCCCCGTCCTCCCGCGCCTCGGAGCGCGACCGTCCCGCCGTCCCACCGGCGTCCCTCGCTCGGCGCCCGGCGCTTCCGTCCCCTCGCCCGCCGCTCGCGTTCCCCCGTCCCGCACCGGCCTTCGACGCGGCCCCGCGCCCGCTCTCCTGCCGCGCGCCTTCTTTCGCCCGCCCCGTCTCCGCCCCGGCGGCGGCCCGCGCGGAATCGCCCTCGCGGTGCCGTGCGTGCCGCTCGGCCGGCTTCTTGGCGGCTCCTGCCCGCTCCACCCGCTCGATCCACTCGTTTTCGATGTCTCTGTCAGAGGAGAGGGCGCGTTCCGCCGGAAGCGTCCCCGCCGGGGCACGGCCCGGGACCTTCCCGTCCCCGCCGGCCCTACCGCCCCCCTCATGGCCCGATCCCTTCCCTCCCCCGTGAGCCCTTCCTTTGCGGGCCTTCGCGTCCGCTTCCTTTCCGCCTTCGGGAGCCCTCCCCGTCCCCGGCGGGACCTTCGCGTCCACCCCGGGGGCTCGCGAGGCGGTGATCACCATGTCGTGCCCCCGGAGAACGCCCTCCCCGGAAGACGCGGGCGACGTGCCCGCGGTGGGAACGCCGTCCCACGGGGACCATCCCGACGACCAGACACCGACCCCCGCCGCGGCGAGGAATCCCGCGATCAGCGCGGGCCTCAGGAGTTGGTCGCGCGACAGACGCGACCACGGCCGCCGCCACGGGCTGGGAGGCGGGGGCATGGAGAACGGCCTGCTGTCGAGGTATGTCCGGGAGTCGCGGACCGGTGAACGGGGGGCGAGGCCACCGCTCTCCCCGTCCCACTCGTCCTTGCGGTGCCGCGCGGGCCCGCGCGGCACCGTCGCCTCTTCCCACTCCGGCCACTCCGGCGGCTCAGGAGGAGAGGGCGGCCCTACGGGCGCCCGGGACCCTGGAGGCCGTACGGGGCGCGGAGGCTGGGCCGGCTCCGGCGGCTCAGGGAGATCCGGGACTCCGATGGCACTCGGCGCCTCTGGGGCGTGCGACGGCTCGGAAGGCGGCTGCCCGGCGGACGGCGACGGCTGCCGGGGCGGCGGATCGCCGTACGGCATGCGCCCTCGCGGTCTCGCCGTGAGGCCGTGACCGTGAGTCCGATCATGCTCATCGTGCATCTCGCCTCCCGTCCCGCGCTTCGCCCTCCCACCCTGGCAAAATCACACACTGTATGCGGCCCATGACAGTACGGTCTTACCGATCCGTTATCAGCAGCAGGCCGCAAAGACAAAGAAAAGCTATGAAAGACCGACCCTCCACGGTCACCGGTCGCGCCGGTCGACCACGTTCGTCGGTTCCTCTCGGCCGGTGCGGAAAAGGTTCGCCGGGTGCTCCTCGTCGGCGTAGCCGAAGGAGACACCGCAGACGATCATCCGGTCGTCGGGAATCCGGAAGTGCGCGCGCACGGTATCGGAGTGCATCGCGATCGCGCCCTGCGCGACCGCCGCGATCCCCAGGCTCTCGGCGGCCAGCAGGAGCATGGATACGTACGCGCCGCAGTCGACGTAGCCGTAGGGACCGAGTGACCGCTCCGATGTGATCACTGCGACATGGGGCGCGCCGAAGAAGCGGAAGTTCTCCATGCCCTGGCGCCTTCGCGCCTCGAAGTCCTTCCGGTCGATCCCCAGGCTCTCGTAGAGCCCGTGGCCCGCCTCCCGCCGTCGTATCCGGTAAACGCCCCGGTACTCCTGCGGTTGTGGAATGTCCGAACTGCCGTCACGAGTCGAGGCCGCCTCGTACAGCACGGTACGGAACCGCTCGGTCGCCTCACCACTGGTGAGGATCACCTGCCATGGCTGGGAGTTGCACCAGGAGGCGGTGCGCTGGGCGAGGGCGAACATCCGCTCGATCAGCTCCGGCGGCACCTGCTCGGAACGGAAGGCCCGGTGGCTGTGGCGTCCGGCCAGGATCCGCTCCAGCACGTCGTCGAGTCGAGCGGGCTCCCCGCCCTCCGCCGACACACCACGCTCCCCCTCGTTGACATTCATGGCCCGCAACTCAACCCGACTCCTATCCGGCCTGCTTCGCCAGTTCCTTGCCGACAACCATGCGCTGGATCTGCCCGGTGCCCTCGAAGATGTCCAGGATCTTCAAGTCCCGGTACCACTTCTCCAGCAGCAGGTCCGTACTGGCCCCGTCCGGGCCGAGGATCTGCATGCAGCGGCGGACGACGCGTTCGGCGGTGTCCGGCGAGAACGCCTTCGCCGCGGAGGCCTCCAGCCTGTTCGGCAGGCCCTGCCCGCGCATCCACTGGGCGCGGCGGCACATCCGCCGGCCCCGTTCCAGCGCCGCCGACATGGCGTCGAGATCGTCCTGGATCGCCGACCAGCGGTGCGGCCTGTAGCCGTGCCGCTGTTCCCTCAGCACCTCGACGGTGACGTCCAGGGCGGCCTGGGCGATGCCGATGGCCATGCTGCCGACGTTGGGGCGGTTGTTGTTGAGCACGCTGAGCGCGCCCAGCCGCCCACCGCCCGCGGTGTCGTCGGCACCGGGGACATAGCCGAGCCGGTTCTCCAGCGGGATCCGGCAGTCGTCGAAGCCGAGCTGCGAGGTCTCCCAGGAACGCAGGCCGAGCTTGTCCTCGTTGGCCCGGATGATCTCGAAGCCGGGGGTGCCTCGCTCGACGACGAACGCCTCCGACGCGGCGGCGCCGCGCGCGGGGTCCGTCGTGGCGAACGCGACGACGAAGTCGGCGGAGGCACCGTGACTGCAGAAGATCTTCTGGCCCTTGAGCACCCAGGTGTCACCGTCACGAACGGCCCGTGTCTGGATCATGCTGGTGTCCGAGCCGAACTGCGGCTCGGTGAGCGCGAAACCGGTCGTGCCACCACCGCTGATGATCGGTTCGTACCAGCGCTTCGACTGTTCCTCGGTGCCGAGCAACCGCACCACGATGTGGGCGATGCCGCCGCCCATGCAGTGCATGGCCCAGATGTCGCCGTAGTTCAGCATCTCGTACTGCACGAGGCCACGCATCAGCTCCCCGTCGGGGAAGGTGGGCAGATCCTCGGGGTGATCGGCGGCACCGGCCGGAGCGGTGTTCTTCGACAGTGGCACCGGGCAGGAGTCGATGATCTCCTTCCAGTTCGCGGGTGGCTCGTGGTCGGTGTCGGCCTTGCGGGCGTGCGGGCGCACCATCCCCACCGACCACTCGCGCAGTTCTCGCTCGTAGCGCCGCAGCTCCGGGCTGAGCTCCAGATTCACCATGTGTGGCTCCCTCAGACGGCCGGTGCGAACCGGGTGAAACGTGGATCACAGTCGATCGTCGACAGCAGGGCGGTGCAGCGGTACCAGAGCTCGACCGGGTGGTCGGTGAGGAACCCGTGCCCGCCGAGGATCTGGATCGCGTCGCGGGTCGCCGTCGTCGCCGCCGCGTGGCATTCGGCGACGATGCGGCCGACCTCGTCGGCGAGCCGGTCGTCGTCGAACCCGTCGAGTGCCGTCGCGATGCTCCACAGACCCAGCCGGGCCGCGTCGAGCTGCATGTGGTTGTCGGCGAGGGTGAACGACACCCCCTGGAAGGAGATGATCGGCCGGCCGAACGCGACGCGTTCGGTGGCATAACGGGTGGCGTACTCGCGAGCCCGGGTCGCCCCGCCCAGCGCGACGGCGGCCGGGAGCAGCCGGGTCCGCGCGACCGCCTGGGCGAGGGTGACACCGTCGGCCTCGTCGCGCAGCAGCGCGTCGGCGTCGACGGTGACGTCGAATCGGATTCGGGTCAGCCCGGCACTGGACATCGCCAGATGGCCCTGGGCCGGCGCGCTCGCCACCTCGATGTCGGCGAGTGCGACGACAGCGGCCCGCAACACGTTCTGTTCGGGGTCACGGCCCACCACGATCACATGATCGGCCCCGCCGCCCAGGGCGACGGCGACCTTCTCGCCGCGTACCAGGTAGCGGCCGTCGGTCATCCGGGTGATCTCTGTGTCATAGGCGCGCGGAGAGGGCTCGAAGCGTTCGTAGAGCGCCACCGCCGGCGCGGCGGCCGAGCCGGCGGCGGCCCCTGGCAGGAAGCACCGCCGTTGCCCGGCGGTGCCGAGCAGGCTGAGCAGCAGCGCTCCGCCGCCGGTGAACACCTCCGCGCCGACGATCGACGGATCGCCGTGAGCCAGTGCCTCGACGCCGATCAGCTGGGTGTGGGTGTCGGGGACACCACCGCCACCGAACTCGCTGTCGACGACGCAGGTGAAGCCCATGTCGCGCAGGTGCCCGGCCACATCTGCGGGCACCTGCCCGGTCGTGTCGACCTCGCGGGCGACCGCGTCGAGCCGGCCGAGCGCGAGGCCGCGCGCGGCCTGCCGCATGGCGACGACCTCGTCGGGCAGGGTCAGATCGAACGACGCGCTCACCGGCCCGCTCCCCCGCGCAGCAGCATCTGCGACACGCTGCGACGCTGGACCTGACCGGGGCCGAGCATGGCGTCGGTCATCTTGATGTCGCGGTACCACTTCTCCAACAGGTGCCGCTCGGAGGCGCCTTCCGCGCCGACGAGCTGAAGGCAGCGAAGGACGATCGACTCGGCGAGTTTCGGTGTGACGGCCTTGGCCTCACAGGCCGTCACGGCGGCGTTCTCGCCCCTGTCCTTGAGCCAGGCGGACTTCAGCGCCAGGCGCACGACGTCGTCGAGGGTGTCGTGCATCTCGGCGAAGTCGGCGCGGATGCGCGTGAGCCGCGCCGGGGAGTACTCCTCGGCGCGCTCGTCGATCCACTGCTCGGTGAAGCCCAGGCAGCCTCGGGCGATGCTGGTGCCCCAGACGGCGCAGGTAGCCCGGTTCTTCGAGAAGACACCGAGGGCGGCGGCGACGCCGGGGGCCTCAGGACCGCCGACGCAACGGTCGAACGGGATGCGGATGTCATGCAGTTCGAACGTCGCGTTCCGGATGAACCGGAACCCGATCTTGTCTTCCTTGTCGGTGGTGACGTCGAACTTCGCTATGTCGTCCCTGTCGAGGATGAACGCGCGGACCCCGGCACTGCCGGCCTCCGGGTCGATCGTGGCGAGCAGCACGATCCACTCGCATTCGAGCAGGTTGGAGATGAAGACCTTCTTGCCGTTGAGCACCCACTCGTCGCCGTCGCGCACGGCGGTGGTCTGGATGCCGGCCAGGTCGGTGCCGCTCTGGTCCTCGGTCATGGCGATGGCGGTGAGCACGTGCTCGCCGGTGCACCACTTCTCGACCTGCTCGGGCGTGCCGATGAGGTTGATGAAGTCCTCGGAGACGGTGCCGCCGTGCAGCATCTGCCAGGCCCACGAGTCGCCCTGCGACAGCGGTTCGGTCATGAAGACCGACAACACGTTGGGGCCGAACTCGATGTCGGTCTTCAGGGTGTGGGCCCGGTCGACGTACTCGTCGTCTCGCAGGGTGGCGAACCCGACGGGGGCCACGTCGAGCGGACAGGCCTCGATGACCTCGGGCACGTCGGGGTAGATCTCGTTGGTGTCGGCTTCGCGCGCGTACGGGCGGACGACGTCGAGCGACCAGCGGCGGGTCAGCTCGACGAGTTCGACGGTCTTCTGAGAGGGTTTGAGGGAGATCGCCATCGCTGAATTCCTTTGCTCCGCAGGGATCGGTGGTCGCTTCGCCGGTCGAGAGGAGGAACCTCAGGCCGCTTCGATGACGGGGACGTTGTGGTGGAGCACGTCGAAGTCGACGGCCGAGAGCACACCGGCGTCCCGGTAGCGGGCCTCGGCGAGAAACTGCTGGCTCAGGCCGCGCCAGCCCATCGTGTTGCAGGCGATTCGGGCGGCCTGGGTGCCGGCGGCGCAGGCGGCGGCGACGGCACGGCCGACGCGGCGTTCCAGTACGGCTCCGGTGTCGAACTCGGCGAGCCGGGAGGCGAGGTCCCAGATCTGCAGCCGGGCCCGGCTGAGCGCGATGCCCGCGTCGACCAGCGGGAACATGACTCCCTGGTTGCGGCCGAGGGCGGCACCGCGCACCTTGCGCCCGGACACCCACTCGGCGGTGGTGTCGACGGCGGCCTGGCCCAGTCCGATGGAGACGGCGGGGACGAGCAGGCGCTGCGTGTTGAACGCGCGCAGCACGGTGAACTCCTCGGCGCTCGCACCGATCCGAGCGGTGGCGGGCACCGTCGCGCCGTCGACGCGCACGGCCGCGGAGGCGACCAGGCCGAGGGCGAGCTTGCCCTCCTTGCGGTCGTCGCGTTCGACCTGCACACCGGCTGCCTCGACGAGGAAGGCGGCGGAGGCGTCGTCGTCGGTGCGGCCCGCGAGCAGGACGGCGGAGGCGTCGGCGCCGTGCGACACCGGGTCCTTGCGGCCGGTCAGCGACCACCGGTCGCCCTGCCGTTCCGCGCGCAGCCGGTACTCGGACGGGGCCCGGCCGTAGCCCTCGTACAGACCGAGGGCCACGTCGCCGAAGGCCCGCAGGGCGCCGACGCGCTCGACGGCGGCGCTGTCGCCGAGGGCCGCGGCGAGCAGCTGCGCCTGGGCGGCACCGATGATCTCCAGTGCGGTTCCGGCGTCGGCGATGGCGAGTTCCTCGGCGACGAGAACGAGGCCGACCGGGTCCAGCAGCACGGAGCTGCCGTCGGCGACGGCCTCCGGCGTCGCCCCGGCGGCACGGCTCAGGTCGGTCCTCAGATCGGCGGGGAGCCTCCCGGTGCGGTTGACCTCTCGGGCGATCTCTCTGATCCGGGGGCGGAAGCTGCGTAGTTCCTCCACCGCGCTCTGCTGGGCGGCGGTGGGTGAAAGATCGAACATCGGCGTTTCACATCCTTCGATGACGCGGGGGGATAGTTCGGAGGTCGGGCGGGTGTCCTCGGGATCGAGGTCAGGAGGTGGGGCTGGCCTCCAGATCCGCGCGCAGGATGGATCGGCCCGAGTAGTGTGGCGCCAGCGGGGCGTGCTCCTCCGGAGGGAGTCGCTCACCGGTGACGAGCCGGTTCCACTGCCGCCACCAGGTGCGCATCTGCAGCTCGTCGGAGCCGGACGGGTCGGGCTTCGCCATGCCGCGGGAGATGTCCGACCAGGACAGTTCCTGGAAGGCGGCGAAACCTCGCTGGCAGGCTTCCAGGGCTTCGACGTCGTCCGGGGTGGCGAGGCCGCCCGGCCCCCAGAACGTCAGATAGTTGTCGAGCCGCTGACGCCTGAGGTCGTCGCCCTCCTCCGGCGGGATCAGCTCCCAGCCGGTGACCTCCATGTGGTCCGGTGCCAGCGGGTCGATCTTGCGGATCACGACGCCCATGGTCAGGTCGATGACCACCAGGTTCGGGAAGATCACCAAGTTGCGGGCGCCCTCCATCCTGTCGACCCAGGCGTCGCCGTGGATCTGGCGCAGCCGCCCGAGCCGCTCGGCCTTCTCCCGCCGGCCCTCCTCCGACAGCGGCCGGCCGAACGTGTCGAGGGCGGAGACGGCCCCGGCGATGACGGCGTGGCCGTTGCCCAGGTCGATCGCCGAGGACTTGCCCAGTGCCGAGCCGTCGAGGCTGCCCCGGGCGGCCTTGACCATCTCGAAGTAGCGCTGGTGGGCGGTGACCGCGTGGTAGCCGTCGTAGCTGTTCTCGACGAGCAGCTTCCAGTTGGCCCGGACCGAATACTCGTGGGTGCCCTCGATCACCTGCATGCCGACCTCGGACTGGTCACAGATCAGGTCCAGGTATTCGGCGGCACCGGCCAGGTAGGTCTTCAGGTCGACGATGTCGGGGTCGAAGGAGACGAAGACGAACCCGCGGTAGGAGTCGATCCTGGGGGCCGCGGTGAGCGACGGGCGTTCGAAGTCGGGGCCGTAGGACTGGTCGCCGGGCAGCGACACCATCTCACCGGAGATCGAGAACGCCCAGCCGTGGTAGAAGCACGTCATGAATCGGGCGTTGCCCTTCGGCTCCCGGCAGAGAAGGGCACCGCGGTGCGGGCACGAGTTGATCCAGACCTTGATCTCACCCTTGTTGTTCCTGGCGAAGATCAGTGGCCGTCCACCGACCGAACGGGTCTTGAAGTCGTTCGGCTTGGACAGCTCGGACTCGTGACCGACGTACAACCAGGTGTGGTTGAAGATCTTCTCTTTCTCGAGCCTGAAGACCTCCGTGTCCACCATCACCGACCGGTGGACCCTGAATCGCGGTTTGGTCCGGTCATCGTCGATGTACATGGAAACTCGATTCTCCAATCGTGCTCCGGGCTCGGCGGCGGTCATTCGTTCGCCTGCCGCCGTGCCCATGCCAGAGCGAGCTCGGTGGGTCGCGGGACGACCCGGAGGTTCAGCCACTCCATCGCCCTCTGCCAGGAGTCGAAGGAGGCCGCGTGATCGACCGCGTCGCGATCGTCGAGGTGCGGCCACGCCGACCCGTCCGCGTAGCCGACCACCCGCGTGTACACCGGAGCGTCCGCGCGCAGCCTGCGCCGCAGATCGGCCAGCGTGCCGGCGGCCTGTGTCGCGGTGCCGGCGAACAGTCCCAGCCAGGGGACGCGCATGACCGCGGGCCGGTCGAGCAGATGGAGCGCGTGAGCGGCGACATCGGCCGCCGCCGACGAGATGCTGACGACGGCGCCGAGATCGAAACCGAAGGCCGCGGTGAGGGCCACTCGCGCGCCGGTGCCGTAGCCCAGGACCCCGACCTGCTGGTGTTCCCAGCCGCGCTCGGCGAGAACATCGAGCAACGCGCCGATGTCCGCGCGGTGATCCCGCTCCGCCGTGTCGCCGTCGATCTCGGCGACCAGCGGTTCGTACCCCTGCATGAGCAGGTCGTTGGCGACGGCCTCACTGTCCGGGCCGAGGTCGCCCGCGTCGCACAGGACCAGCGCGGCACCCCGGAGGGCACCGCCCAGATGGATCTGTTCGGCCCGGATGGTCCGGGTCCCGACGACGACCGTGCGTCGCGCCGGCTTGATCCGGATCAAGGCGTCCACCTTCGAGGCACTCCTTCGCTCACTCTCCCGGCAGCGGCGGGAGGATCTCGCTGACGTCGTCGGAGAACGGCGACGACGTCACTCTCGCAGTGCGCGGCGTCCCGTTCCATCTACCGTCTCAGCGGCCGGAACTCTGCGGCGAACCGGTGTCCGCTCCCTGTCCGAGCGGGGCGCGGCGCCCGGCAGGCGCCAAGATCCTCATGGCCCGGCACCGGCGCGTGACCTAGGCACCGTGCGGGTTCCAGGGCCAGTACTTGGCCGTGGCGCCCGCGTCGACGGTGATGTTCGTTCCGTTGATCATGGCGGACTCGTCAGAGGCCAGGAAGACCACCGTCGGCACGTAGTCATCGGGCACCGGAAGCCGATGCCACGGCATCAGGCCCGCGAAATCCATCGTGTAGTCGCGGGCCGAGGTCGCCTTGATCTTCGCCGTCCTCTCGATGCTGACCGGGTCGACCGGTTTGGTCGCCGTCGGGGTGAAGGCGTTCACCCGGATGCGGTGCTCGGCCAGTTCCATCGCCGCCGACCGGGTGAAGTTGATCAGACCGCTCTTGCCGGTCGAGTATCCGATGTTGCCCGGCTGCCCCTGCCATGCCGCCGTCGACAGCACGTTGACGACGCTGCCCGGCGAACCGGCGGCGATCATCGCCTTCGCGGCGGCGCGGGTGAACAGGAAGGCGCCGGAGAGAATGACGTCCAGCTGACGCCGGTACTGCTCGATCGGCATCGTCAGGATGCCTTTCTGGTTGAACAGAACGGCGTTGTTGACGAGGATGTCGACCCCGCCCCAGTTCGAGACCGCCAGGGCGACGGCCTCCTCGCTGTGCGCCGGGTCGGTGACGTCGCCGGCCACGGCCAGCGCCTGCCCCCCGGCCTCGACGATGCTCTTCGCGCACGCCTCGGCGGTGTCCGCCGACAGATCCGTGCAGACGACCTTGGCGCCCTCGGCCGCCAGCCCGCGGGCCAGCGCGCCGCCGATGTTCGGGCTGGCACCGGTCACGATCGCGATACGTCCCGCCAACCTGTTCACAGGATGATGCTCACCTTTCCCTGCGGGCGCAGCGTGTCGAGGTCCAGGACCGCCCGCCGCTCGATGAAGACGAAGCCGTGCTCGGCGTCGCGGCGCAGCACGTGCCGGTACCGGCCGACGTAGGTGTCGAACACCCCCGGGCGCGTGCGATAGATCGCGAAGTTGGCGTGCACCGTCAGCCGGTCGTCGCCCTCGTCGACGGCCCGGATGTTGGTGATCAGCCGCCGCGTCTTCGAATGCGGGTACTCGGCGTGCGCCGACCGGGTCAGCAGCGAGTTCACCCGCTGCTCCAGCAGGAAGCGGTCGTCCTGCACCAGGAACAGGTGCCGGCTCGGATCTCCGTCCGGCAGGTCGGTTGAGGGCACCAGGTAGCGGCATTCGAGGGCGAAACGCCCGAGCCACTCGTGCAACCGCCATTCGTCGAGCAGATCGGCGTCCTGGAACAGGTACCGCTCCACCGCGCGCAGCTCCGCGTCGGAGACCGGGGCAGCGGCCGGCCTCACGGTTGTCGTCTCAGTCATGGGATGTTCCTCCGCTCAGCGGTAGACGGCGAACGCCTTGTTGGAGTTGAAGACCTCGGTGGTGACGAATTCGCTCCACCGCAGCTCCAGTCCCAGCTCCGACATGGCCCCGAGCAGGCAGAACCAGTTCAGCATCTCGTGCTGGCCCGCCGCGACGACCTCGCCGGTGGTGGCCGCGCGCCAGGTGTCGTAGTCGCCCGCCACCATGGCCTCGTAGAGCCGCAGGTCGGCCTCGGTGTCCGGACGCAGGTGCCAGTCCTTGTCGTTGAGGAAGGCGTGCGACCAGCTCGACGAGGCGACCAGCGCCACTCGCCGACCGCCGGCGCGCACGGACCGGCCGACGGCCCGGCCCAGCTCGAAGCAGCGCAGCGGCGACGGCCCCGGCGGGTCCAGGTCCTCACCGGCGTTGATGTCGGCGAAGCGGGCGATGCCGCCCTGGCGGGCGATGACGTGCTCGCCGTAGCAGTTCACCGCGATCGGCACGATCGGGTACGGGAACTCCTTGCCGACGTTGTCCCAGTCGAGGAAGAGCTGGGTGTTGGCGAAGGCGTGCGGGAAGTTGATCCCGCTGCGTTTCTCGTACGAGTAGGCGATGTCGAAACCTGAGTTGATCACGTCGGTGACGAGCCGCTTGGCGAAGTCCGGCCGGCCCCGCATGACGAAGCTCTGGCCCTCGTCGGGCAGGCCCCACGCGTTCGGATGGTTGCGCTTGCGGAGCAGCGCCAGCGGGTCCACGACGGTGTCCTGGTAGGCCAGCACGCAGAACGACGGGACGACCTCCTCGCGGAAGTTCTCGTACTGGTCGTCGCCCCAGACCACCATCACGTCCGGCCGGAACTCGTCGAGCTCGGCCCGGATGCGGTCGAAGCCGGCGCGCAGCGCCTCACGGTGCCCCTGCGCCGCGGCGGCACCGGCGTCGTCGCCCCATTCACGCCGCGCCTGCTCGGACCAGTTCTCCGGATCCTTGCGGTCGGCCGGGATGTCGGGGTCCTTCAGCGTTCCGCGAAGCAGGCTCGCCATGTTCGCGTTGTCCGTGGCCACCATCGGGTAGTGGGTCATGCCCAGGCCGATCACGTCTGCCATGTTGAATCCTCTGCGAGTCGGGAACGCGGACCGCCCGGGTCGCGTACGGACGGCCGGTTGTCACGTGGGGCCATGCTCCGGGGTTCCTCGGCAGCAGACCACTTCACGTTCTGGTCTCCGGAACCCATCGAGGGTCATCGAGGGTCATCGAGGGTCATCGAGGGTCAGGGCCTGATCGGCACGTACTGGACCGTGCCGAACCCCACGGACGCGTCGGAGTGCACCTCGGCCAGGAAGTTGACCAGGCCGCGGGTGCTGCCCTGGAAGGTCTTCTTGCGCCCGGCCGGAACGTGTACGCCGCGTGGATGGGTGAAGCGGCGCACGACTCCGTCGCCGACGGCGATGGAGTCGGCCGCGGTGAAGGCCGGCCTGGACCCGACGGCGTTCGTGCGGACCCGGTAGTCCGGGAGCACGTGCACGATGCCGGTCTCGTCGGCCTCGATGAAGTAGCTGCGCCAAACCCCGTCGTAGAGGGCACAGCTGGAGGCGACGAAGCGCCGGGCGCCGTCGAAGACCATCGGCGTCCAGAAGATGTCGTCGATCCTGATGTCGCGCGGACCCCACGTGTGATCACGCACCAGCAGCCCCGACGCCTCGGTGACCGTGTCACCGCTGAACAGCCTGCCGGTCCATTCGGCGCCGGCCTGGTAGTGGTTCGCGACGAACCAGATGCCCATCTCGCGGGCGCCCGGATCGTCGGCGAACAACTTGGCGGCGAGTTCGGAGACGAAGACCGGGTGGTGCCGGGTCGTCAACTCCACGTCGAAGCCGAATGGCACGTCGCCGTCCTGGGTGAAGTACCAGCCGTCGGCGTCCGGCCCGACGAAGCCGCGGCCTTCGTAGCGCAGCCGCCATCGCCGGAACGGTTCGACGACCTCCACGGTGAGCCCGGGTGAGGCGAAACAGTCCTCACCGGAGCTGTGCGTGGTGGTGGTCGTGGAAACGCCGCCGACGGTCACCCCCGCGCGTACGTCCAGGGTCCCGTCCCGGGCGACGTGCTGCAGGTGCAGGCTGAGGCCCTCGGTCAGCGCGGCGTTGCCGCCGTAGAACGCGTAGTTCTCCTGCCAGGAGCCCTCGCCGGGAACGTGCGCGAACTCGTCGGCACCGGTCAACTCCGCCATCACCTCACACCCCCTTCGCGTTGATCTCGTCGATCAACGTGATCGAATCGTGGTCGAGCAGGGTCTGGCCTAGTCGCCGCACGAGGCCGGCGGCGCGGCGGCGGGCCCGAGGGTTGTCCGTCTTCAGCGAGCCGCAGACGACCACCCCGTAGGAGAAGAACAGCAGCGTCGCGAGCCGGTGCTCCTGCCAGGCCTGTTCCAGGCCGTAGGCGACCCCGTGCCGGCCGAGGGCGGCGCTGTAGACGCCGAGCAGATCCTGCTCGTGGCGTCGCCGGACCTCGGTGTCCATGCAGTGGGTGACCAGGTACGACACGTCCTGGATGCCCTTGGCCCGCATGATGCCCTGCCAGTCGAGGGCGACGAACGCGTCCGGGTGTCCCGGCGGGCCGAACATGAGGTTGTCGAGCCGGAAGTCGCCGTGCACGATGGTGGCGTCCTCCGACAGCCAGGTCTGCAGCGACCGCAGGGCTGCCAGATATTCGTCACGCATGCCGCGCAGCCGCTCCGGCAGCAGGTCGCCGAAGTCGGCGATCATCGTGGCCCAGCCGCTCTCGACCTTCGCCGCGATCGACGGCCCGTGGCTCGCGTCGTGCCGGGCGAACGTCCGATGCAGCACCGGATCCTGGGTGCGCCAGTACCGGGCGTGCAGCGAGGCTACCGACTCCAGGGCGAGGGCGGCCTGCTCCACGGTGCACCCGGCGACGTCGTCGCCGGGGATGTGATGCGGGAAGTCCTCCATGACCAGGACGAACCGGGCCCCGTCGTCGTCGATCTCCCGGTGGTGGCACCGAGGTGAGCGCAGCGGGCTGTCGTCGCCGATGGTCTCGTAGAAGCGGAACTCCCGCTTGTACGTCGACATCTCGACGGCCATCTCGATGCGCTTGGGCAACGAACTGGAGAGCTTGACGATGACGCTGTCCGGCCCGGTGCCCGACTCGGACGGGCCGTAGTCGAGGTGCACCCGCGCCACCTGGGACATCTCACCGACGCCCTCCCCCAGGGGTTGGACACGCACACCGGTCGGCGGCGAGGCCACCCCGTCGGCGGCGAGGATCGGGGAAAGCCAGCCGGCCGTGACATCGGCGACGGTCGCCGGCGAGAGGGCGGCATCGTTCTTGAGGTTCATCAGACGTACCTCCATCGCAACAGCACCCGCTCCAGCACGCTGATCACCGCGTTGAGTATCAGCGCCATGACGATGAGCACGAGGATCGCGGCCACCATCGCGGACGGCTGGAAAGCGTTGCTGGACTTCTGGATGAGCGTGCCCAGCCCGTCCTGGGCGGCCATCATCTCGCCGACCACGGCCCCGAGGAACGCGTACGGCACCGAGATCCGCATGCTGGTCACCACCCAGACCAGGCTGGACGGAATCGTGACGCGCCGCAGGATGAGCATCCGCGAGGCGCCCAGCATCTTCAACGCGTTCACGAGGTGCTGGTCGACCTCACGGACACCCTGGTAGGTGTTGTTGAAGACGAGAAAGAAGACCAGCAGGGCGGCGACGGCGACCTTTGACGCCTCACCGATGCCGAACCACATGATCAGCATCGGCGCGAGCGCCAGCTTCGGGATCGTGTTCGCCGCCATGACCAGCGGCCGCAGGATGTCGCCGAGGATGTTGCTGAGGCCCAGCGCGAAACCGGCCAGGACGCCCAGGGAACAACCGATCGCGAAACCGTACAGCGTCTCGCGCAGGGTGATGACGGTGTTCGTGAGCAGCGTGCCGTCCTCGACCCACCCGACGAACGCGGCCCACGCCTCACCGGGACGGCCGACGTAGAACTCGTCGACGATGGCGAGCCCTTCACCGGGACGACCGGCGAAGACCTGCCAGGCCAGGATGAGCAGTGCCAGGACCCCGATGTTTCCGGCGCCGACGACCAAGGCGCGCGGCGTGATCCGTTCCCGCACCCGGGTGCCGATCGTACGGCGCTGTGAAAGCTTGCCGGGCTCCGCGACCGGCGGCCGGCCGGCGGGCGCCCGCGCCGGTTCCGCCTCCTCGGCCGGCGCGACTCTGCCTTTCATTCGTCCTCCTGAGCCGTGTGGTCCATCCGGTTCCACAGGTCCTGCCACAGCTCGCCGAAGCCCGGGTCGGTACGGAGCGACGTGAGGTCGCGCGGCCGGGGCAGGTTCACCTCGGTGCGGTAGACGATCCGGCCGGGACGCGCCGCGAAGACGACGATCTCGTCGGCGAGCAGCAGAGCCTCGTCCAGGTCGTGGGTGACGAAGACGATCGTCTTGTCACCGGCGCTCCAGGTCTCCAGCAGCTGCGTCTGGAGGCGCTGGCGCATCTGTGCGTCGAGCGCGCCGTACGGCTCGTCCATCAGGATCAGTGACGGCTCGTAGGCGAGCGTACGGGCCAGCAGCACCCGCTTGCGCATGCCGCCGGAGAGCTGCGACGGGTAGAGGGTACGGAAACCTTCCAGGCCGACGCTCTCCAGTGCCCGCTCGACGCGTGCCTTGCGCTCGGCCTTGCCGTAGCCGCGTACCCGCAGCGCCAGTTCGATGTTCGACTCGACGGTCGACCACGGGAGCAGGGTGTCGTGCTGGGTGATGTACCCGGCACCGGTGTTGACGCCGCCCAGTTCCCTGCCGTCGAAGTACACCTGGCCCTCGGTCTGGCGCAGGAGCCCCGCGAAGACGTTGAGCAGCGTCGACTTGCCGCAGCCACTGGGCCCGACGAAGCATACGAACCGCCCGCGCCGGATACCGAGGCTGACGTTCGACAGCGCCTGCACTTCGTTCTTGCCTCGTTTGCCGAATTTGACGGAGACGTTCTCGGCGCGGAGGAAGTTCTCGTCCCCGCCGGCGCCCGATGTCTGGGCGCCGGCGGTGGTGGTCTGCCGCGTTCCGGTGAAGGACATCTCCTATTCCGTCCAAACACCGTCGGCGAAGGTGAGGGTCGACGGCTTGTCGCTGGAGATTTCGTAGATCGCCTTGTTCTTCTCGAAGTAGTTCTCGGTCATCTTGGCGTCTCCCTCGTAGTTCGCCTTGACCATCTCGAACGACTCCTTGACCGACGCCGCGTCGTTCTTCGGCGAGAACGTCAGATACGCCTCAGCGGCCTTGGAGGGGTCACCGGCGAGCAGTTGACGGGCCTCGTTGAGCGAGGCGAGGAACTTCTTGACCGTCTCGCGGTTCTGCTCGACCCACGGACCGGCCGCCATGTAGGCGATGTTGCCCGCGTCCCAGGCACCGGTCTCGGCATAGTCCGCCGGGCCGAGCCAGATCGCGCCGTAGTCGTTCTTGACCGGATTGAGGCCACCGGGCAGGCCGGTGTAGATCGCGTCGACGCGCTTGGCCTTCAGACCGGAGTCCAGGCCGGCGGGCGAGCCCAGGGCGACGAAGCTGTTCTCACCGAACGGAACCTTGTAGTGCAGCAGCAGCGCCCGCAGCGACGCCTCACTACCGGGACCGCGGGAGGCGACGCCGAACTTGGCGCCCTCAAGCGCCTTGATGCGCTCCTCGACCGAAGACGCCTGGGTGACCCCCTTGGCCTCCTGCGCCTTGACGAAGTCGCTGTTGACGAGCAGGACGCCGTTCTGGGTGTTCGACGCCCGGGCGACGGCGACGACGTCACGATCGCTCGCGGTGCCGAAGAAGAGCGCGGAGATCGCCCCGCCGACGATGTCGGTGTCACCCGTGACGGCCGCCTGCACCTGGGTGCCCGAGTTCGCGATATAGGGGAGGAACTCGACGTTCAGCCCGTTCTTCTCGAAGTAGCCGGCGCTCTTGGCGGTGATCACGTCGGCGAAACCGGTGGTGTCCGCGGCGAGCAGCAGCCGGACCTTGGTTTCACCGGCGGCACCGGCCGCACCGGTGGCAACCTCGTCATCGGAGCCGCCACAGGCCGCCAGGGTCACGACGGCCAGCAGACCGGCCGTGAGGATTGCTGAGACTCTCTTACGCTTGAACATCCGCTGCCTCACATTTGGAATCGGGGAGCTTCTCACCGCTTCGCGCGGCCCTGCCCCGAGTCGCGTACTGACTTGGATTTCCGAACCTCGCCCCAGGTTCTTTGTCGCCTCTCGGAGGTCGACGGGACCGCGCTGCGCGAGCGCCCCCTGGACCACTTGGGGGGACACTAAGATGACCGAATACGCACAGCCACCAGAAGTTCCGAGCACTGGAACATCGGCGTCACCGGCCCGACACAGCCTCTTGACCGGGGCTGACGTGTCAGAGGGCAGCCTGCTACCACGCCCGGGAAACCTCTCCTCCGGATCGCGGAAACACCACGGGCGCGGCTCTGAGCGCGCAGGTCAGCGCACCGCGCCGGAACCCGATGCCTTGATGATCGACGCGGTCGACACCGGGGCCGTCTGGAACGAGCCGATGCCCGCGGAATCGCCCGAGCGCACGTGCCCGACGTGGTCGACCAGGCCCCAGTTCGGCAGGCCGTTGACGTCCCAGTTACGGGGGGCGCCCATCACCCGGACGACGTCGATGTCGAAGCGGGTCACCCGCTCGTCGCGCACCGCGAGCGAACTGGCGTCGGTGAACACCTCGCCGTGGGCGGTGTTCTGCCGCACGAGATAGTCGGTGTAGACGTCGACGACCTGGTCGTCGACGGCTTCGGCGGCGAAGCTGTACCAGGTGTCCTCATAGCGCTTGGTCAGCGCGGTGAGGAAGCGCCGCCCGCCGTCGAGCACGACCGGCGTCCAGTATCCGGCGTTGCTGCGGAAGCGGCGTTGGCCCCACGAGTGGTCACGCCACATCAGGCCGCTCGCCTCGATCTTCCGGCCGCCGCTCCACACCGTGCCCTTCCACACCGAGCCGACCTCGTAGTGCTCGGCGACGGTGAAGATGTTGGTCGGGTCGACCGGGAACAGCTCGGTGGTGATCGGCCGCCAAGAGATCGGCGCACAACGGGTGCCGATCTCGATGTCGAAGCCGAACGGGGAGTCCCCCGCCCCGGAGCAGAGCCAGCCGGACTCGTCCAGACCGACCCGGCCACGGCCGTCATAACCGAGTCGCATCTTCTCGAACGGCACGGCGATGTCGACGTCGAAGCCGTCGGCGCCGAAAGCACTGCCGCCCGCCTGCTGCCTGACCGTCGAGGTCAGCACGCCGTCGACACACGAGGCGGCGCGCACGTCCACGAGACCTTCGGCAGGGATGTGCTGGAGATGCAGGTAGACCCCGTTGCCGAACGCCTCGTCCCAGCCGTGGAACAGGTAGTTCTCCTGCCAGGCCTCACTTTGGGGGGGTTCGTGGATCGACTCGTCGGCGGGAAGCAGCATGGATGGTCCTTCGGTTCGTGGTGAGTGGTTCTGCCGTGCTGGGAGCGCTCAGAGCAGATCCCAGACCTTCCAGTCGTCCATCGCCGTCAACGCGCGGTCGACCAGTCCCTTCTTGCGCGCGATGGCACGCGGGTCCTTGTTGTTCATGCCCCCGGTGATACCGACGACGATGGAGAAGATGAACAGCATGGCGAGGCGGTAGTGCTCCTCGGCCTCGTCACGGCGGTAGTCGACCCCGGCGTCGTTGAGGGTGCGTACGTAAAGGTCGATCAGCTCGCTCTCGGCGGCGCGCCGGTCGTTCGTGGTCATGCTGTGGGTGACCAGGTAGGCGACGTCCTGGACGCCGCGGCCGACGACACTGCCCTGCCAGTCGAGCAGGACCACCGGATCGGGCCGGCCGGATCGGCCGAACAGCAGGTTGTCCATCCGCAGGTCGCCGTGGACGAAGGTGACCGGTTGCCGCGCCATCAGACGCAGCAACCGGGGGAAGGCCTGGACGTACGCCTGCTCGTAGGCGCGGACCTGGTCGCCGAACCGCGCCTCATGATTGGCGATCATGTTCGGCCATCCCTGGATGACGGCCCGGTGGCGGTTGGCGGCGAAGACGCCGTCGTGGCGAGGGACCCACGCCAGTTCGGGGCCATCGGTGCGGTTCCAGAACGCGGCGTGGACCTTGGCGACCTCGGCCACCGCCAGGGCCGCCTCCCCCGGCGTGCAGCCGCGCACCTCGTCGCCGGGAATATGGTCGGAGAAGTCCTCCAGGACCAGGCAGTAGCGGGCGCTGTCGTCATCGACGGCGGCGAGGTAGGCGTGGGGCACCCGGGCCGGCACATGCGCGGCGAGTTCCCGGTAGAAGCGCACCTCGCGCTCGTAGAGCCGGATGCTCCGGGCCCGCTCGCGGTGGTGCTCGTTGTCGGTGGCGAACTTGGCGATGAGGCTCACGGGTCCGCCCTGGTCTCCGTCGGCGTAGCCGAGGCCGACACGGACGAGGGTTCCCATCTCGCCGACCCCGGACTTCAGGGGGGTCGTCTCGAACGCCACCGGCGCCGCCGCGTCCGGATGGTGCTCGCGGAGCAGCTCGGCCAGCCAGGGCAGAGTGATCTCCGACGAGGTACGGGGGAACGCCATGTCATCTCCTCGCAACGTGCTGCCGGGTGGCTCCCGGTCAGGGTGCGGGCAGTGCGTGCCAGGCCTCAAGCCACCGTTCCGGTTCCCGGAACGAATCCGCGAGGGCCGGTGAGCGCGGTGGTCTCACTCATCCGGTGCTCCCCGCGTCGTCTCAGCCGGTTATCTCAGGAAGTCCGCCATGTACTCCTGGAAGCGGGGCTTGGTCACGGCCGACGCCTGTGCCCACGACTCGAATTCCAGCACCGTGTCCAGATCCGCGGCCTGCGACATCTGGACGGCCCGCTTCAGGTCCCGCACCAGCGCGGGGTCACGCCGCGCGTAAAGCCGGGCCAGGCTCGTCGCCTCGGCCAGCGGATCGTCCGCGAGCCGGGTCGCCAGGCCCGTCTCGTACGCCTGCCCGGCGTCGAGCACCTCCGCACCCAGCAGTGCGCACATCGCCCGCCCGGTCCCCATCCTGCGGGTCAGGAACCAGCTCGACCCGCCCCCCGGGTGCAGCCCGATCTCGGCGAAGGTCAGCGCGAACTTCGCCCGCGGGCCGGCTATCACGATGTCGCAGGCCAGGGCGATGTTCACGCCCGCACCTACCGCCACCCCGCCTACCGCCGCGATCGTGGGGATCGTCAGATCCTTGATACCGAGGAACGACGCGTACACCCGCTTGAGGTCCTCGCGGATCTCCGCCGGTCTCCGGTCGATGTCTCCGAACATGGTGTTCAGGTCGGCGCCGGCGCAGAACGCCTTGCCCGCGCCGCTCACCACTAGCGCGCGGGCCTCGTCGTCGGCGGCCACCGTCCGGACCGCCTCCGCGATCTCCCGCAGCATCGGCAGGTTGAGGGCGTTGCGCCGCTGCGGCGCGTCGAGCATCAGGTGCCGGATCGGGCCGTCGGCCGTGAGCTTCGTGAACTCGGTCATCGTTCTTCTTCCTTCTCTCTGCTTCTCTGTCGGACGTCCGCCGACCAGCGGCCGGCGCCTCCCGTCCAGGCGGGAACACCTCCGGCGCGTACCGAGGCCACGTCCAGGTCGTCGGCGTGGCGCAGCACACCCTCATCACACAGCCTCACCGCCGTGGCCACCGCCGCGTCGACGAAACGCCTGCCCAGACCTGCCTCCTCCTCGGTCACCACCGGCTCTCGCGCGAAGGGGGCGGCGGTCAGCGGCGCGGGCCGCAGTCCCGCCACGACCAGCGCCCGCTCGATCACGGCCGGGTCGGTCCCGGCACGGCGCGCCTCGTCGGCGGCGGCCCTCACGGCCTCCGCGACGCGACCTCCGAACCCCTCGCGCTCCCCGTCGGCCAGCGGCACCGCCAGTGCTCCGGTGCGCGCGAGCCGCGCGACGACGTCGTCGACCGGTTCGTCCGCGGCCGCGTACTCGATGACGTATCCGCCGTCGCCCAGGCGGTCCGGGGCTATCCAGAGCACCGGATCACCGGCGGGCGGCTCGACGCCCGGCTCGGCGACGGTGAGCACGACGTTGCCCTCCTCGGCGCGCAGCCGGGACAGCCCTGCGGCGTCACCGTCGCTGACGACGGCCACCGACGCGATTCCGCCGGCGGCGAGTGTCCGGCGGCCCACCGGCCCGGCGACCACCAGCACCGGTGTGCGGGCCGGTGCGTCCCCGGCTGCCTGACGCAGCCGCGATCGGGTCCGGACCGTGTCGAAGAAGGCCACCGCGATGGTCGCCCGCGCCGCGTCGGAGACGACGAGGTCGGCCAGTCCCTCGCTCTCGGCACGCAGGGCCGTGTCGACGTCGGCACTCGCCGCGATCATCGCGACCTCGCGGATGGTGGCGACGGCGGGGGCGAGGTCGCGCGCCGGTTGCGGCACGACCGGGTCCTCACCGGCCTCGTCACCGAACGCCGCCGGTCGGCCCCGGTCCCACGGCTGGGTCGCGTCGGGGTTGGCCAGAATCCAGGCGCGGGCCTTCTCCAGCGCCTCGGCGCGCGAGGCGGCGAGGTCGTCGATCAGGCCGAGTCCGTGAGCCTGGCGGGCGTTCAGCCTGGTGCCGCCGACCAGCAGTCGCAGGGCACGCGGCAGGCCGATCAGCCGGGTGGTACGGGTGATGCCGCCACCTCCCGGTAGCAGCCCCAGCGTCACCTCGGGCAGCCCCACCATCACCTCGGTGGAGTCCAGCGCGATCCGGTGGTGGCAGACCAGGGCGAGTTCCAGGCCACCGCCGAAGGCGCCGCCCTCGACGAGCGCGACGACAGGGCGTCCCAGCCTCTCCAGCCGTCGCATCCGGGACTTGCGCAGTTCGAGATCGTCGAGGAACGCCTGCCGGTCGGCGGGGCCGATCCGGACGAGCCGTTTGAGGTCGCCACCGGCGAGGAAGCCTTTCTTGGCGGAGGTGAGCACGACCCCGATGACGGTGTCGCGCTCGGCCTCCAACCGGTCGATCACGGCCGCGAACGACCGGATGAACAGCTCGTTGAGGGTGTTGACCCTCTGATGTGGGTCGTCCATGGTGAGCGTGACCACACCATGGTCGTCGCGCTCCCAGCGGATCGCGGTCTCGGCCGTCAAACCGCTGCGCTCCTTCCCGTGCTGACTCTGAGGTGAAACACCGGCCGGATCACCGGACGGACCGCTGGACGGGCTTGATCTCGCCGCCCGCGGTCCGGATCTCAGGACTGCTCGACGAGCGACGCGATCTCGGGGCGGTTCTTCGAGATCCCGGCCGCGTCCGCGGTGGCGCGGGTGATCCGGCCGTCCCGGAGAAACTCCAAGAACAGCGGGTTGAACAGATCTGGGCGGTCGGTCTGCCCCTGGTGACCGCACTCTTCCGGATAGAAGAACTGGATGTTCGGCAGGACCTTCTCCTGCTCATAACCCCACTCGACGGGGGTGAGCACGTCCTCGGTGCCATAAAGGTAGACACCGGGGATGGTCAGCCGGTCAAGGCGGCCCCGGGTGGTGAGCCTCGCGGCGATGTTCTGGTCCTGCCACGGGATACGCCGGCCGTACTGCAACACGCTCGGCCAGAGCCGGGCGTGCGCCTCACGGTGCCGTTCCGCGGCGGCGTGGCGCATCTTCAGCAGGTCGTCGCTGATCGCCGCCTCGCGGTGGATGATCGCCCCCATGAGGGCGCGCATGCCCTCCTCGGTACCGTCGTACTTGGGGATCGCGACCTTCGCCGGGGGCTTGACGGCGTCATCGGGCACCACATCGCCGACGTCGCCGGCGATCAGCGCGAAGCTGACGACTTTCTCCGGGTGCGCGACCAGGTAGTTGACCGTGTTCATGCACCCCATCGAGTTTCCCGCGAGGTGGAACCGGTCGAGGCAGAGCGCTTGGACGAACTCGTGGACGAAGTCGACGTGGCTCTCCAGGCCGGTGGGCCAGTGCTCCTCGCGGGTGTCGGACAGCCCGAAACCCGGCATGTCTGGACAGTAGACCCGAAATCCATTCTCGCCGAGGAACGACGCCATGAACCGCCAGCCCGCGGTGCCGGAGGAGCCCGGCAGACCTCCGTGCAGCAGGACCACGGCAGGACCGGTGGTGCCGGAGGTCATGTAGTGCGCCCGTGCGCCACCGGCCAGCCGTACCCAGCGGCTGTGCATGCCGGGAACCTCGATGATGCCTTCCTCTGTCAGTGCCATCTCGTTGTCTCCTCTCGGTTGCCCGTCGCGTGATCCGCCGCCTCGCAGGGGGTGGGAACGCGCGTGCGACATGGTGGGGCGCCGCCGATCGCCGGTCGGCGAGGCGATGCGGGTCGGTGTCAGAAGGGTGCGTCGAGCGCGTCGATCGGTGTGCGCGCCATGACGGCGCGGCGTAACCTCATCAGCAGCCGGGGATCGTCGACGACGACGGCCGCCACGACCGTGCCGTCCTCGTCGGCGTAGACGGCCGCGACCTGGTGGTCGTCGGCGGCGGTACGCACCCGCACCGCTCGTCCGAGGCCGGGTCGGCCGACGATCTGGATCCGATGGCCGTACTGGTCGGACCAGACGTACGGCGGCCGCACACGGGGCGCGGGAGCACCGGTGACCGCCGCCGCGACGATCTCGGCGTGCTCGTTGGCGTTGGTCCAGTGTTCGATGCGCATCTCGACGCCGTACATCGGGTGCGGCCACCGGGCGACGTCACCGGCGGCGTAGACGCCGTCGAAGCCACGGACCCGCAGCCGCTCGTCGCAGACGACGCCGTCGTCGACGGGCAGCCCCGACGTGGCGAGCCAGCCGGTGGCCGGGGTCGCGCCGACGCCGACGACGACGAGGTCGGCCGGCAGGGTCCGGCCGTCGGCGAGGGTCACCCCGGTCACCCGGCCGGTGCCCTCGAAGCGTTCGACCTGCGTTCCGGTCAGCAGGGTGACGCCGTTGGCCTCGTGCAGGCCGCCCAGCAGCGCCCCGACCCGCGCGCCGAGCAGATGGGCGAGCGGCACGGGCTGAGCCTCGACGACGGTCACGTCGGCGCCGTGCGACCTCGCCGCGGAGGCGAACTCGGCCCCGATGAATCCGGCCCCGATCGCCACCACGTGCCGGGCCGCGGGCAGCGCGGCGCGCACGGCGAGGGCGTCCTCGACGGTGCGCATGGTGTGCACGCCGATCAGTCCCTCGGCACCGGGCAGCGTTCGCGGGGAGACACCGGTGGCGATCACCAGGATGTCGTAGCCCAGTTCCTCGCCGGTGTCGGTGACGACGACGCGGGCCACCGGATCAAGCGCCACCGCGCGTACCCCGACGCGCAGGTCGACGCCGAGGGCGTCGAGTTCCTCGGCGCCGAGCAGGGGAACCGGGGCGCCGTCGGTCTCCGGCAGGATCATGTCCTTGGATACGGGGGGCTTGTCGTACGGAAGGTACGGTTCGGCCCCCACGATGGTGACGGGGCCGGCGAATCCGGACTTGCGAAGGCTTTGTGCGGTTCGCACTCCGGCGATCGACGCCCCGACGATCAGGATTCCCATGGCGGACATCGTCGTGCAGGGCACGATGGCCGGGAAGTGCCGGTGCCAGCCACCGGAACCCTCAGCACTGGACGTAGACCTTGCCGTCCTCGACCTGGACCTCGTAGGTCTTCAGGCCGATGGTCGCGGGCAGGCACAGCGCCGCACCGGTGCGGATGTCGAAGCGGGCCATGTGCAGCGGGCAGACGATCTCGGCGCCTTCGAGGTCGGAGTCCTCGCCGAGCGACCATCTGTCGTGCGTGCAGACGTCGTGGGTGGCATAGAACTCGCCGTCCTCGGTGCGGTAGATCGCGATGGGCTCCTCCCCCGCGCCTTTCCACGTCATGGACGTCCCCGGCTCCAGGTCATCGACACCACAGGCCAAACGCCATTCCATCAGTCCCCCTTGTCGCCGCTCACGGTCTACTACGCCGCCGATTGTCGGGCACCATGGGTGCCGACTCCGACAGCGTGTCCCGGCAACCGGAACATCCGTGCCGAAGAACCCCGTCCGGGGGTGCTTCAGTAGTCGCGGGGGAACCAGTGTGAGTGACCGTTGGCCAGACCCATGCGGCAGGCCGCGGCGATCCGGGCGGTGGTCTGCCGCAACGCGCCCTCGACCTTGAAGTCGAGCCGGGTGGCCGAGTCGTAGGCGACCGATACGGCGGCGACGGCGGCGTCCTGGACGATGACGGGAACGGCCATGCAGGCGACACCGGCCTGCGACTCGTTCGATTCGTGCGCGCTCTTCTCGGCTCGGATCTTACGGAGCTCGACGAGCAGTTCGTCGATCGTGGCGACCGACGCGGGCGTCAGCCGCGGCAGCGGCGAGGGGAGGAACGCCTCGAGATCCTCGAAGTTCTCCCACGCGAGCATCGCCTTACCGATCGCGGTGCAGTTCGCGGGCAGTCGCGCGCCGACCCGGGAAACGGTGACCGGTGAGTTCGCGGACGCGAACTTCTCCAGATAGACGACGTCGAACTGGCGCAGCACGGCGAGGTGCACGGTCAGCCCGGTCCACCGGTGCAGTGCCGCGAGGAACGGCATCGCCTTGTCCCGCATGCTGCCGGCCGGCGTGATCACACCCATCTCGAAGAGGCCAAGGCCGATCTTGTAGCCGCGCCGGTGCTGTTCGATGGCGCCCAGGTCGATGAGGCGGGCGATGATGCGGTGCACCGTGGATTTCGGCAATCCGGCCGCACGCGCGAGTTCACTCAAGGTCATTACTCGGTCGTCGGCACTGAAAGCCCGGAGAATATCGAATGCCTTGGTGAGAATGGAAGGGGAATCCCCATCGACGGGATCCACCGATTCGAATTCCGCCATCGGCACCCCCGTCGAGCTTGATCCGGCCTGGTAGAGCTACGCCGAGACCCTTTTTCCACAAAAATCCCGCATTGTTTCCTGCATGTTTCGTGGAGGATAACACAGTCACAGCGGATCTTGCGGAGAGTGTGACGCACGTTACCCGGCCCCGGGGAGATTCCGGTGGTTGGAACAAATCTCCGCAACCGATTTCCGGATGCCCTAACATGCCCGGATGTAAATGGATCAATCAGCAGTGCGACCCTCGGGAGCCGAACCGTCTCCCGGCGACGACCATCGCCTGCTCGCGCCCGCAGCGGAGGAGGCACCATGGGGCAGGAACGCCGGCCTACTGTCGACGTCCACGCGCACTTCCTCCCGGGGCACCTGCCGGGCTGGCCGGACGAGACCGCGGGCCCCCGGTGGCCACGCCTTCGGACCGGCGACACCGAAGGTCAGATCCTGATCGGCGACTCGCTCTTCCGGCGCGTACGCCCCAGCCTCTGGGACGTCACCGAACGCCTGCGCGAACTCGACGAGGCCGGCATCGACCACCAGGTCATCTCCCCCGTACCTGTCACCCTCGTCTACGACGCCGAGCCGGAACCCGCGGCCCGTTACGCCCGCGCCCTCAACGAGGCCCTCGCCCAGACCGCCGGGGCCTCCGACGGGCGGCTCACCGCCTGGGGCACCGTACCGTTGCAGGATCCCGCCGCCGCCGTCAGGGAACTCGAACACCTCTCCGGCACGCTCGGACTGACCGGTGTCGAGATCGGCACCACCGTCAACGGCCTCGAACTCGACGACGAGGCGCTGACCCCCTTCTTCGCGGCGGCCGAAGCCACCGACACCATCGTGTTCGTCCACCCGATGGACGGCGGCGGCGGCGCCATCCGCCGACGCGGTCAGCCCTACGACTTCGGCCTCGGCATGCTCACCGACACGGCGATGGCCGCCGGAGCGCTCATCTTCGGCGGGGTCATGCAGCGCTTCCCCAGGCTGCGGGTGATGCTCTCGCACGGTGGCGGCACCCTGCCCTGGGCCTGGCCCCGGCTGGCCAGGGGCGCCCGCCTCGGCGACGTCGACCACACCATCGACCTGGCCGCCGCCATCCGCCGGTTCTGGGTCGACTCGCTCACCTTCGATCCCGGGCACCTGCGTCTGATCATCGACCGGTTCGGTGCCGACCGGGTGATGACCGGCACCGACCACCCGTTCATCACCCGCCAGATCCATACCGCGACCGAAGACATCGAGACGGCCCGTCGCGACGGGACCATCACCGACGACGAGTCAGGCGCGCTGCGCTCGGCGAACGCGGTGGCCCTGCTCACCGGGCGGAGCGGTGATCCCTCAACAGCGGACTCGACAGTGGAGAAGGAACGCGATGACGCGCGATGACGTGACCGTAGTCGGCGGTGGCCCGATCGGGCTGCTCGCCGCACTCGGCCTGGCACAGGCCGGCATCCCCGTGACCGTCCTGGAAGCCGCGAGCAACGTCGTCCGAGCCCCCCGTGCGATGATCATCCACTGGTCGGTCCTCGACGGCCTCGACCGGCTGGGCATCCTCGACGACGTACTGAGCGCCGGCCTCGTCCAGGACTCCTGGTCACTGCGGGTCACCGCCACCGGCGAGACGTTCCGGTTCGACCTCGGGGTTCTCGGCGACGAGGTGAACCGGCCCTTCAACCTGCACCTGGAACAGGACCGGCTGGCCGAGATCCTGCTCAGGCATGCCACCAAGCTGCCCAATGTCACCGTGCACTGGGGTAGCCGGGCCACCGAGGTGACCCTCGACGAGCACGGCGCCACCATCGTCGCGGGCGGCCCCGAGGGGAATCTGCGACACCGCACCTCCTGGGTCATCGGGGCGGACGGCGCCCACAGTGTCGTCCGGCGCGGCATGGGCCTCGGCTTCCCCGGCATGACCTGGCCGGAAAGCTTCGTCGCCACCAACATCACCTACGACTTCGCCGGCCTCGGTGTCCAGCGCTGCACCGGCATGATCGACCCGATCGACGGCGCGCTCGTCGCCGAGATCGACGGTGAGGGCCTGTGGCGCTACACCTACGCCGAATCGCTGCGCCTGCCCGTGGAGGAGATCGCGCAGCGGATTCCCGCGGCACTGAAACGGGCACTGCCCGGCGGTGACGACATCGAGGTGCACGCCTGGTCGGCGTTCCGTATGCACGAACGGGTCGCCGACCGCTTCCGCGTCGGCCGGGGCATACTGGTGGGCGATGCCGCCCACGTCACCAACCCGTCGTCGGCGGTCGGCTTCGCCGGCGGGTTCTTCGACGTGTGGACGCTGATCGAGACGTTGACCCGGGTGATCATCGACGCCGACGACCCGGCCGTGCTGGACCGCTACTCACAGCTGCGCCGCCAGGCGTTCACCGAGCACGCCTCACCGCTGTCGTCGGAGTTCAAGCAGTTCGTTTTCAACATGGACGATCCACGACGGCTCGACCGGGAGGTGCAACGGTTCCGGCGCGTCGTCGGCGATCGGGACCTGCTGCGCCGCTTCCTGAAGGCCGGCTATGACACGAAGACCCCGACGTTGAAGAACTGACCGGCGCGACAACGCGAATCGGCCGGTTCCCCGGGGCGGGGAACCGGCCGATTCGCGTTGCGCCGGGTCAGCCCCGAGCCTTCTTGGCGAAATCCTTGGCCACGATGACGCGCTGGATCTGACCCGTGCCCTCGAAGATGTCCAGGATCTTCAGGTCGCGGTACCACTTCTCCAGCAGCAGTTCGGTGCTGGTGCCCTCCGGCCCGAGCAGCTGCATGCAGCGCCGCACCACCCGCTCGGACGTGGGCGGGCCGAACGCCTTCGCCATCGATGCCTCGACGCGGTTCTGCAGGTCGTGCTGCCGCATCCACTGGGCGTACCGGTTCAGGTGCCGGTTACGCGTGAGGGCCGCGGCCATGCCCTCCAGCTCGCGCTGGATCAGCGACCAGCGGTCGGCGCGGAAGCCCAGCCGCTGCTCGTGCAGCAGCTCACCGGTCAGGTCGAGGGCGGCCTGCGCCACCGTCGTCGACAAGGCGGAGACGTTGGGCCGGTTCTGGTTCAGTACCGACAGCGCACTGAGGCGGGCGCCACCGGCGCCGTTCGTGCCGGCCGACGGGTCGTGGCCGAGCCGGTTCTCCAACGGCACGACGCAGTCCTCGAATCCGATCTGGGTGGTCTCCCACGCCCGCAGACCCAGCTTGTCCTCGTTCTCCTTGAGGATCACCAGGCCGGGGGTGCCCCTTTCGATGACGAACGCCTCGGCCGAGGCGATGCCCTTCTCGGAATCGGTGACGGCGAACGCCACCACGTACTCGGCGGACGCGGCGTGGCTGCAGAAGATCTTCGAACCGTTGATGACCCACGAGTCGCCGTCACGGACGGCCCTGGTCGCCAGCCCGCTGGTGTCGGAGCCCGCGCCCGGCTCGGAGAGACCGAACCCGGTGACGCCGCCACCGCGCACCACCGGCTCGTACCAGCGGTCGATCTGTTCCGGCGTGCCGAGCAGGCTGACGACGACGTGGCCGATGCCGCCGCTCACGTAGCTCTGCGCCCACGTGTCGCCGTAGTTGAGGCCCTCGTACTGGGCCATCACCCGCATCAGCTCACCGTCGGGGAACTTCGGCAGGTCGTTGTCGCGGCCTTTGGCGACGTGCTTACTGATCTTCACCGGGCAGGTCTCGAAGATCTCCCGGTAGTTCGCGGGCGGCCGATGGTCGGTGTCGGCCTGGCGCGCGTGCGGCCGGATCCGGGCCACCGACCATTCCTTGAGCTCGCGCTCGTAGCGCTGCAGCTCCGGGCTGAATTCAAAGGCGAGCGTCACTGTGGTTACCTCTCAGACCGCGGGCGCGAAGCTCGCGAAATACGGGTCGGCGTCCAGGGTCGACAGCAGCGCGGCAGCGCGGTACCACAGCTCCGTCGGGTGGTCGGTGAGGAATCCGTGGCCACCGAGCACCTGGATGGCGTTGCGGGTCGCCTCGGTCGCCGCGGCGTGCGTCTCGTTGACGATCCGGCCGACGTCGGCGAGTGCCTTCTCGCGCCCCTGGTCAAGCCCGTTCGCCACCGACAGCAGGCCCAGCCGGGCCGCGTCGAGCCGCATCTGGTCGTCGACGAGGGTGAAGGAGATTCCCTGGAAGTCGAAGATCGGCCTGCCGAACGCGATGCGCTCCGTCGCGTACTTCGTGGCGTACTCCCGGGCCCGGTTCGCGCCACCGAGCGCCACCGCCGGCGCCAGCAGCCGAGTCCGGGCGACGGCGAACGCGAGTGACCGCGCGTCGGCGTCCACGCCGCCGAGCAGGTCGTCCGCCGCGACGAGCACATCGAGGTGGACCCTGGACAGTCGCGCCGCGCTCAGCGCGATGTGCGAGGTGCCGGAGACACGCTTCGTGTCGACGCCCTCCCGGTCGAGGCCGACGACGGCGGCGCGCAGACCGCCCTGCGAGTCCACCCCGACGACGAGCAGTTCGGTGACACCGTCGAGCAGCGCCACCGCGTACTTGGTGCCGCGCACCCGCCAGCCGTCGCCTTCGGCGGTGATGGTGGTGTCGTACTCCTCGGGCGGCAGGCCGTGGCGCTCGTAGAGGGCCGGGGCGGGCGCCGGACGCGCCCCGTCCGCGACCCCGGCGAGCCAGCGGTTCCGCTGCTCCCCGGTGCCGGCGGCGTCGATGATCAACGTGGAGCCACCGGCCAGGACGGCGGTACCCACGATGCCCGGGTCGCCGTAGGCGAGGTTCTCGACGGCGCGCAGCTGCGTGACCGCGTTCGGAGTGCCGCCGAGATGCTCGGCCACCGGGGCGGTGAAGCCGAAGTCTCGCAGCCGGCGCCAGAGCCCCTCCGCGATGACGCCGGTCCTGTCCACCTCACGTGCCGCCTGGTCCACGGGGCCGAGTGCCAGCCGACGCGCCGTCTCGGCGATGAGCTGGTCCTCGGCGGACGAGGAAAGAACAAACATGGAGCACCTTTCTTCAAGCGGAGACCGGCCGACGGCTGCTCACCGCGCGTTCGGCAGGACCTTCTCGGTGAACAGCTTCAAACCGGCGTTCACCACCTCGCGGTCGCCGTCGCGGGCGCCCATCAGCACCACCACCCGGTCGAGTCCGGCGGCCTTGAGCGCCTGGAGGCGGTCGACACACGCCTGTGGTGGCCCGGCCACGGCGAAGCGGTCGATGAACTCGGGCTCCAGCACCGTGCCGTGTCCGCTGACACTGCTCGCGTGGTGGATCCGGTCATACGCCTCGGCGGCCCGCCGATACTGCTCCTGGAGCGCGGGATCCTCGGTGGCGAACCGCGCGGTGGCGGAGAAGCGGGCGATGGTCAGCACCGCGCCGGCCAGCATCGAACGGGCCGCTTCGACGTCGTAGCCGGTCATCACGTTGATGTAGGCGCCGAAGGTGAGGTCGGCGGGATCCTTGCCCGCCTCGGCGCGGCTCTGCCGGGCCCAGGCGATCGCGGCGGCGATCCGCTCCGGGTCGGCGCCGAGGGCGAACATGATGCCGTCGGCCTCACGAGCGGCCATCGCGATGGCCTTGGGGCCGCTGGCGGCCACGTCGACACGCACCGGCGGCAGCGTCGACCTGCCGATCCACTCCGAGCGGCTCTCGAAGCCGTCGAGGTCGACGATCTCGTCGCGCAGGTAACCGCGTACCTGGCGCACATACGTACCGAAGTCAGCGAGCTTCGCGGGCTTGCGGTTGATGTAGGTCAGCGACGAGTCACCGCGGCCGATGCCGAGCACGGCCCGGCCGCCGGAGGCCTCGTGGACCGACTGCACCGCCGCCGCCATCACCGACGGGTGACGGGTCACCGGGTTGGAGATACCCGGGGCCACCAGCAGCCGTTCGGTGGCCTCCGCGGCCAGCGCCATGCCGACGAACACGTCACCGGTGAGGCACTGGGTGTCGCCGAAAGCCAGACCGTCCCAGCCCGCGTCCTCGGCCCGTTTGGCCATCCGGCCGGTACGACCTGGAATGGGAAAATTGACCTGCCAGATCTCCATCGCAACGCCCTTGCTCTTTCGGCGCCCGCAAACACATGCACGGCACGGGCCGGCCGGGAACGTCGACATGGCGTTTCCCGGTGGCCGGACTGGTGACTCGAATGCAAACTAGTTGCCGACGTAGCGGGGCCGTGTTTCTGTTCCAACGACTGGAACGGATTCTCCTGTCGCGCTTCCGGCCAGATGGCGCGCTGTTTTCTGAATCGCACGGCTCCGGTCGCCGCCGGACGGAACTCGGCGACGCCGACGGGATGCCGACGGGATTCAGGCCCCGGGCGACAGTAGGGTGTCAGCGTGGATCTCCGGCTCATAGAGTATTTCATCGCCGTTGTCGATCACGGTGGGGTCACTCGGGCCGCGCAGGCGCTCTACATCGCGCAACCGTCGCTGTCACAGGCGATCCGCACCCTGGAACGCCGGCTCGGCGTGCAACTGTTCGACCGGACCGGACGGCAACTGCGGCTGACCCACGAGGGAGAGGCGTTCACGGTGTCGGCGCGCCGGATCCTCGCCGACGTGGTCCGGGCCCGGCAGCGGGTGGCGGCGGTACGGGAGTTGCGCAGCGGACGCCTCGACATGGCCGCGCTCTCCACCCTCGCCGTCGAACCACTGCCCCGGCTGGTCAGCGCGTTCAACCGGGAGCATCCCGGAGTGCTGGTCAGTGTCAGCGACCCGGGCAGTCCGGCCGGGGTGGTGTCCATGGTCCGCCAGGGAGGCGTCGAGCTGGGACTCTCCGAACTGCCGGTGCGCAGCGACACGCTGCGGTCCATGGAGCTGTTCACCCAGGAGATCTGCCTGGTGCTGCCACCCGCGCTGGCACAACGGCTGCCCGATCCGGTGCCGGTGGCCCACATCGCCGAGATCCCGCTCGTCCTTGAGGGGGCGGCGGGACCCAACCGGGCGGCGGCACACGCCGTACCGGCCGGGGTGACGTTGCAGGTCGTGGTGGAGTGCGTCCACCGGCAGGCCATCTGGGCGCTGGTGGCCAACGGCGCCGGGGCGACCCTGCTGCCGCGCCAGGTGGCCGAACAGGAGGTCACCGGAGTCGTGGTGCGCTCGACGACGCCGCGTCTTGAGCGTCCGGTGGGCCTGGTGTTCCGGCCGGGAGCGCTGTCACCCGCCGCGCAGGCGTTCATCGACTGTGTGCGGCGGCTGTATCCGCCACCTGCTCCCGTACCAGCTCGATGAAGGCCCGTCCGACCGGCGACAGCGCCTCCGGGTCGAACAGCAGCCCGTAGGGGCGACTGAAACAAGGGTCGACCGCCCGGACCACCGCCCCACGGGCGGCGGCGGCTTCGGCCGTGGATCGTTCCATGAAGGTTCCGCCGAGCCCGGCCAGCACGAACGCGAGCCGAGCCTCCCGGTGCGCGATGATCGCGGCGGGCCGGCGCAACCGCCCCGCCGCGGTCACCGCGCGTTCGATCTCGGTCGCCCAGGAGCTGCCCGGCGGCACGACGATCAGGGGTACGTCGGGTAACTGGGCCCTCGGCAGCGGATCGGCCCGCGACACCTCGGTGCCGGGCGGGAAGACCGCCCAGAACTCCTGCACACCCAGCGGCAAGGTGTCCAACCCACCGGTCGCCGTGGGCAGATAGCAGACGACGATCTCGCAATGCCCGTCGACGATCAGCGATGCGGCGGCCTCCTCGTCCTGCAGGTCACCGATGCGGATGTGCACCCGGGGACTACGTTCCCGGAACCGGCCGATCAGTTCGGCGAGCGACCCGGCCGACAAGGTGGCGTACGCGACGATGTCGAGCCGCCCGCGCAGCCGGCCCGCCGCGTCGACCACAGAGCTCTCGGCCGCGACGACGTCGCGCAGGATCTGCCGGGCAGGGCCGACCAGGGAGTGCCCTGCCGAGGTCAGCACCATGCCCCGGCCGATGCGGTGGAACAGTTCGGTGCCGAGCTCGCGTTCGAGGCCGCGGATCGACTGGGAGATCGTCGGCTGGGACAGGTGCAGGCTCTCCGCGGCGGCGTTGATGCCCTGATGGTCGACGACCGCGAGGAAGTACTCAAGGTTATGCAGGTCCACTCCGAGAACCCTACTGTCCGGCACGCGCCCCACCACGGTGAGCCGGCACGTCAGCGGGGTGCCATCCGGATGGCGCCGTCGAGGCGGATGGTCTCTCCGTTGAGGTAGCCGTTCTCCAAAATGGTGGCGGCGAGCTGCCCGAACTCGTCGGTGCGACCCAGCCGGGCCGGGTTCGGCACGGTGGCCTCCAGCGACTTCTTGACGTCGTCGCGCAACCGGGCCAGCAGCAGTGTGTCCATGATGCCCGGGGCGATGGTGCAGACCCGGATAGCGCGGCCGGCCAGGTCGCGGGCGGCGACGATGGTCATGCCGACGACGCCGGCCTTCGACGCGGTGTAGGGGATCTGGCCGATCTGACCTTCGAACGCCGCCACCGAGGCGGTCATCACGATCGCGCCGCGCTCACCGTCGACGACCTCCTGGCGGGCGATGCGCTCCGCGCCAAGGCGCAACGCGTTGAACGAGCCGATCAGGTTGAGCCTGATCGTCCATTCGAAGTCCTCCAGGCTGCCGGGGCGGCCCTCCCTGTCGATGACGCGCACCTTGCGGGACGCCCCGGCGCAGTGCACGAGCCCGCGCAGCCCGCCGCGCGCGTCGGCGACGTCGAGGGCGGCGGCGAACGACTCCGGGTCGGTCACGTCGCCCGGCGCGAAGTGCGCCCGCTCCCCCAGCTCCTTGGCGACGGCGGCCCCGTCGGAGGTGGGCAGGTCGATGACGGTGACCGTCCCGCCGGCGGCGATCAGCCGGCGGGCGGTGGCCAGGCCGAGGCCGGACGCCCCCCCGGTGACGGCCGTGTTGAGTCCATCGAGATTCAATGTCTTCCCCTTGTGACCGTCAGAGCCCGAACGACTTCGCGATGATCGTCTTGAGTACCTCGGTGGTGCCGCCGTAGATGCGGGTGACCCGGGCGTCGGCGTAGAGCCGGGCGATCGGGTACTCGCGCATGTAGCCGTATCCGCCGTGCAGTTGAAGGCAGCGGTCGACGACACGGGACTGCATCTCGGTGCAGAAGATCTTGATCTTGGCGGCGTCGACGGGGCCGAGCTCGCCCGCCTCGTGCTCCGCCAGGCCCTTCTCCAGCAGTGCCCGGCCCGCCTCGATCTCCACCGCGCACGACGCGAGCTCGAACTTCGTGTTCTGGAACGACGCCACCGGCACACCGAACGCCTTGCGGTTCGCCACGTACTCCAGCGCCGCCGCCAAAGCCGCCTCCGCCGCGCCCTGCGCGGCGACGGCGATACCGAGACGCTCCTGCGGCAGGTTGCCGGTCAGGTAGCCGAAGGCCCCGCCCTCCTCACCGAGCAGGTTCGCCGCCGGCACCCGGACATCGTCGAAGAACAACTCGGCGGTGTCCTGCGTGCGCAGACCCACCTTGTCGAGGTTGCGGCCCCGGGTGAAGCCCGCCATCTCCTTCTCGACCACCAGCAGCGACAACCCGTCGCGACGTCCGCCGCCCTGGCCGGTGCGTGCCACCACCACGACCAGATCGGCGTGGATACCGCCGGTGATGAACGTCTTCACCCCGTTGAGCACCCAGTGCTCACCGTCGAGCCGCGCGGTGGTGGCGATACCGGCCAGGTCCGAACCCGTTCCCGGCTCGGTCATCGCGATCGCCGTCATCAGCTCGCCGGACGCCATGCCGGGCAGCCAGCGCCGCCTCTGCTCCTCGTTCGCGTACGACAGGAAGTACGGCAGCACGACGTTCATGTGCACGGCCAGGCCGCCCAGGTTCACGTACGCGCGCTGGGTCTCCTCCATCCAGACCGCCGAGAACAGGAAGCTGTCCTGCCCGCCCCCGCCGTACTCCTCCGGGATCTGGACACCGAGCACGCCCAGCTCACCCAGCCTGTGGAAGATGCCCCTGGGAACGATCTTCGCCTCATCCCAGTCGAGATAGTGCGGCACGACCTCCCGGTTGAGGAACTCACGCGCCGTCGCGCGAAACGCCTCGTGATCGGGGCCGTACAGGGTGCTCTTCATCGTCTCGTCTCTTCCAGCGCCGTCTACAGCAGTTCGAGGATCGTGGCATTCGCCAGGCCGCCGGCCTCGCACATCGTCTGCAGGCCGTAACGGATGCCGTTGTCACGCATGTGGTGCACCATCCGGGTCATCAGCACCCCGCCGGAGGCGCCCAGCGGGTGCCCGACCGCGATCGCCCCGCCCAGCGGGTTCAGCCGCTCGGTCCTCGCCCCGGTCTCGGCCTGCCAGGCCAGCGGCACCGGCGCGAACGCCTCGTTGACCTCGAAGACGCCGATGTCGTCAATGCTCAGGCCCGCCCGGCGCAGCGCCTTCGCGGTCGCCTCGATCGGCGCGGTCAGCATCATCACCGGGTCGTCGCCGGCCAGCGCCACCGTGTGGATCCGGGCGATCGGCCGCAGACCTCGCGCCGCCGCCAGCTCACCGGTGGTGATCAGCAACGCCGCCGCCGCGTCGGAGATCTGCGACGAGTTACCGGCGGTGATCACACCATCCTCGCGGAACACGGTGCGCAGCCCGGACAGCACCTCGGTGGTGCTGCCCCGGCGCACCCCCTCGTCGGCGGTGAGCAGCCCGTTCACCGAAACGAGCTGCGCGTCGAGGGCTCCCGCGTCGATCGCCGTCGCGGCCAGCCGGTGCGAACGCACCGAGTATTCGTCGAGCCGGGCGCGCGACAGCTTCCACTTCTGGGCCACCAGCTCCGCGCCGATGCCCTGGTTGAAACCGCCGACGCCGTAGCGTTCCAGCACCGACTCCGGGTACTGCTGCCCGTCTTGCACGTTGGAGCCCATCGGTACCCGGCTCATCGACTCGACGCCACCGGCGATCGCGATGTCGTAGTGCCCGGCGATCACCGACGCCGCCGCGAAGTGCACGGCCTGCTGTCCCGAGCCGCAGCGCCGGTCGACGGTGGTGCCCGGGATCGACTCGGGCCACCCGGCGCTGAGCACCGACACCCGCCCGATGTTGCCGGACTGCTCGCTCACCTGCGTCACGCAGCCCCACACCACGTCGTCGATCTCGGCGGGTTCAAGGCCGTTGCGCTCGGCGATCGCACGCAGCACGCACGCCGACAGATCACCCGGATGCAGGCCGACCAGAGCACCGTTGCGCTTACCGACCGGCGTACGGGCCGCGTCGACGATCACCGCGTCTCTCATGGTTCTTCCCTTACGATCGTGGCCTCGCGGCGGTCGACGGTGTGGTGCGACTCGTCACTCATCTCACTCATCGGCGAGGAACGTCTCTCGCACCTCGCTGCGCCGCAGCTTGCCGGCACCGTTGCGGGGCAGCTCCCCACGGAACTCGAAAGCCTTGGGCACCTTGTATCCGGCCAGCACGGCTCGGCAGTGCTCGGTGAGCTCCTCTGCGAGCGCGTCGCCGGCCCGCGTACCGGGCTCGGGCTGTACGACGGCGACGACCCGCTGCCCCCAGTCGGGGTCGGGCACGCCGATGACCGCGACGTCGGCGACGGCCGGGTGGGTGATCAACGCCACCTCGATCTCGGCGGGGTAGACGTTCACTCCGCCGGAGAGGATCAGGTCGACGCGCCGGTCGACGATGTACAGCCAGCCGTCGGCGTCCAGGTAACCCAGATCACCGGCGGAGAAGAACCCGTCACGCATCGCCGAGGCGGTCTTGTCCGGATCGTTGTGGTACTCGAACGGCACCGGCGGCATGAAGTACACGTTGCCGATCTCTCCGGTGGGCAACTCGACGCCGTCGGCGTCCAGGATCCGCAGCCGCATTCCCGGCAGGGGATGTCCCACGCTCCCCGGCTTGCTCAGCCACTCCTCGGAGTTCAGCGCGGCCGCCGACCCCTCGGTGGTGCCGTAGAACTCACAGACGACCGGCCCGAACCAGGCGATGGCGGCCCGCTTGACCTCCGGCGGGCACGACGCTCCGGAGAGCACCATGGCACGCATACTGGACACGTCGTAGCGAGCGCGGACCTCCTCGGGCAACCGCAGCAGCCGATGCACGACCGTCGGCACGGTGAACGTCACCGACACCCGATGCCGCTCGATGAGGGCGAGGATCTTCTCCGGACGAGGACGCTCGGCGACCACGACGGTGTGCCCGAACTGCAGGGCCATGAACGAGAACGTGCCCGGTCCCGCGTGGTACAGCGGGCCGGCCGCCAGGTGTACCTCACGGCCGGGACGGATCCCGAGGCGCCCCATGAATCCGAGGGTGAACGCCGACACGGCGGGTGCCCTCCCCGACAACCCCTTGCGGACGCCCTTGGGACGGCCGGTGGTGCCGGAGGTGTAGCCCATGTACTCACCGGCGATCGGATCTTCCAGCGGCGCCGTCGAATACCCGGCCAGCAGTGCCTCGTAGTCGACCCAGCCGGGAGTACCGCCGACAGAGATGCGCCGCCGCGGATCCAGGTCCACCTCGGCGAGGGCCGGCGCGACGACGTCGATCAGTGACGCGTCGAGGACGACGGCACCGGCGCCGCTGTCCCGCAGGATGTAGGCGATCTCCGCCGCGGTGAAATGGTGGCTGACCGGGGTGAAGTAAAGCCCGACCTGGAAGGTGGCCAGCCGCAACTCGTAGTACGCACGCCGGTTGGGCAGCATCGCCACAACACACTCTCCGGGCCGCAGGCCGCTCTCCCGCAGTGCCCGGGACAGCTGGTTGACCCGCCGCGCCAGCTCGCCGAAGGTCATCGACGTGCCGTCGGTGTCGATGACGGCGACACGATCCGGATCGGCGGCGGCGACGGCGGCGAAACCGACGGGGGCGGCTGCGGTGCTGCTCGACATGCCTGACACTTCCCTTCCGCCGAAGGCGCACAGACCTTGACGTCTCTCCAGCCGACCATCCTCGACAGCAGTTCACGGCACGAGCCACCGGAACGTCAAAGAGCAACCGTCGAACATTCGGATAGGCGCCGCCTATGGCGTCGAAGAACGCGGACGTATTCGGCGCTCTCATAGGTCGCTCCTATCCGATTGTTTGCGAGAACGTCTTTGTCACCCGGATAAACGGTGTGCTGTAGTCGGCGGCGACGCGCTTTGAGGATCCTCACGCGTTTTTCACGAAAAAACTGCCACCGATCAGGGAGGCACGGTGCTCGGCAATCTTGTCCCTCCGGCTCTGGAGGAGACGTCAGAGATGACGGCTCTCCGCCTTGAGGTTCGAAGTTTCCTCCGAGAGATCGCTCAGAAAGGCGTTTTCACCCCCGGGGTGGACACCTGGCTCACCGGCTGGGACGAGGACTTCAGCCGAACGCTGGCCGCCCACGGCTGGATCGGCATGACCATCCCTACCGAGTACGGCGGCCGGGGCCGCACCCATCTGGAACGGTTCGTCGTCACCGAGGAGCTGCTCGCCGCGGGCGCCCCGGTCGCGGCGCACTGGATCGCCGACCGGCAGATCGCGCCGTCACTGCTCGCGTTCGGTACCGAGGAGCAAAAACAGCGCTACCTTCCGAAGATCGCCGCCGGCGAGGCGTACTTCGGTATCGGGATGAGCGAACCCGACTCGGGCTCGGACCTGGCCAGCGTACGAACCAGGGCGGTCAGGGTCGACGGCGGCTGGCAGATCACCGGCAACAAGGTGTGGACATCGAACGCGCACCGCTCACACGCCTTCTTCGTACTGGCCCGCTCCGCCCCGCAGGACCCGAAGAACCGTCACCAGGGGTTGAGCCAGTTCATCGTCGACCTGCGTTCGCCGGGTGTCGACATCCGGCCGATCGTGTCGATGGGCGGTTCACACCACTTCAACGAGGTCTTCCTCCAAGACGTGCTGGTCACCGACGAGTCGGTGCTCGGCACCATCGGTGAGGGCTGGAAGCAGGTCAACCACGAACTCGGCTTCGAACGCAGCGGCCCGGAGCGACTGCTCTCGACCTACCAGCTGTTCACCGAGGTCATCGACGGGATGCGCGACGGCTCACTACGCCGCGACGCGAACCTGGGACGGCTCTTCGCCCGGCTCACCGGGTTGCACCGCATGTCGCTGGCGGTGGCGGGCGCCCTGCAACGGGACGAGCCCGCGGACACGGCGGCGGCGCTGGTGAAACTACTCGGCACGACGACCGAGGGCGACCTGGCGGAGTTCGCCGACCTGATCTCGGACGACACACTGGGCGCCGAACGCTACGAGCGACTACTGCGCGAGAGCCTGATCCAACGGCCCGGTTTCACACTGCGCGGCGGCACGAACGAGGTACTGCGCGGCGTGATCGCCCGCGGATTGGGGATGCGCTGATGTCCGGCCACGACAACGCCGAACTACTCGACATGATGCGGCAGGTCTTCAAGGATCACACGCGGACCGCCGGTCCACGGACCACCGAGCGCACCTTCAACGCCGAGCTGTGGAACACCCTGGAATCGCTGGGCCTGACCCGGCTGACCGGCCGCGAGTCCGACTCCGGCAGCGGCGCGGGCTGGCCGGAGGCGGCGGCACTGCTCGCCACCGCCGCCGAACACGCCGCGACGGTGCCGCTGGCCGAACACGATCTGCTGGCCGGCTGGCTGCTGGAGACGGCCGGGCTCCCCGTCGACAACGCTCTGCGCTCGGCGTGCGTGCTGAACGCCGACGGGACGGCCACCGCCGTGCCCTGGGCTCGCCACGTGCGGTCGCTGGTGGTGCTCTGGTCCGACGGCGGCACCTGGTACGCCGCGGACGTGGCACTTGCCGAGGTCTCCCTGCGTCCCGGGCGCAACCTCGCCGGGGAACCCCGCGACCATGTCACGGTGGCCACGGACCGGCTCGCTGGGGTTCCGATCGCCGACGAGGTCGTCGCCGAGTTCCGGCTGCGAGGAGCACTGGCACGTACGGTGCAGATGTGCGGCGCGATGGAGAAGATCCTCGAACTGTGCGTCGAGCACACCACGCAACGGGTGCAGTTCGGACGCCCGCTGGCGAAACTGCAGGCGGTGCAGCAGCTCGTCAGCGATCTCGCCGCGGAGACGTCGCTGGCACGGGCGGCGACCGACGCCGCCGTACGGGTCGCGACGAAGTCGCTGCTGACCGACGAGGCCCTGTTCGCGGTGGCGGTGGCGCGCTCCTGCGTCGGGCACGCGGCGTCGGTGGTGGTGCGCAACTCCCACCAGGTGCACGGGGCGATCGGCACGACCGCGGAACACGATCTCCACCTGTTCACCACCCGGCTTCTGGCATGGCGCTCCGAGTTCGGGGCGGTACGTCACTGGGATGACTGGCTGACCGATGCCGCCCTCACCGGCGGCACCGGCGGTACGTGGGCGCTGCTGACCGCTGTCGCGGAGTAGGCGGAACACGGTGTCCACGGCGAAACTACACGGCACGGCACGCCCCCGGGGCTCCTACCGGCTGATGTTCGACGCGCGCTACGGAGTGTACTTCTGGACCAACACGTGCGCCGCGACCGGACTGTGGATCTTCAGTATCGTCACCGCGATCCTGGCGTACGAACTGACCGACTCCGCCTCCGTCGTCGCCCTGGTGGTCGTGGCACAGAACGTCCCGCAGATCTTCTCACTGCTGAGCGGCAAACTCGCCGACCGCCGGCATCTCGGCCGGCTCATCGCGCTGGGCCGGCTGGTGTCGGCGGTCGGGCCGCTGACGATGGCGATCTGGCTGTGGGCGTTCGATCCGGTCGGCAGCGTCGAGGGCACCGTCTTGATGTGCGTCTCGGCGGCGCTGATGGGCTTCGGTCTGGTGCTCGTCGGCCCGGCCAGTCAGACGATGATCCCGCTGCTGATCCGCCCCGGCGAGATGCCGGCGGCGATGGCGTTGAGTAGCGTGCCGATGACGTTGTCCCGGGCGATCGGGCCGGCGGCGGGCGCGTTCCTGGCCCTGCATCTGGGACCGGTGGCGGCACTGCTGGTGGCCGCGGCGGGATACCTCATCCACGCTGTCGCGGTCCTGACACTGCGGGTGCGGCGGGCCACCACACCCGTCGGTACCGATACCGACGACCTGTCGGTGACCGCGTCGCTGCGCTATGTCCGCGACCATGCGCCGTTGCCGGCGTTGCTGCTGGCGGTGGCGGCGATCGGGGTCGCCGCGGAACCGTCGGTGACCCTGTCCCCGACGATCGCCGCCGACCTCGGTGGCGGCTCCGCGCTGGCGGGCTGGCTGACGTCCGGCTTCGGCATCGGTGCCTGCGTGGGTTTCCTGCTGTTCGGGGTGATCCGCCGCTGGGTCAGCATGCAACGTCTCACCGGTGCCAGCATGCTGCTGATGGCGGTGGGGCTGCTCGCGCTCGCGGTCGCCTGGATCCCGCCGGTGGCGCTGGGGGCGTTCGGACTCAGCGGTATCGGCATGACCCTCGCCTTCATCTGCGTCACGACGCTGATCCAGGAGAAGGCGTCGGACTCGGTCCGGGGCCGGGTGATGGCGCTGTGGTTCCTCGCCTTCCTCGGTGTACGCCCGATAGCCACCACCGCCACCGGGGTACTCGCCGACACGGCGGGACTGCCGACGTCACTGATCGTGGCCGCCGTCGTCATCGCAGGCGCCGCTTACCTGTGCCGACCGGCGGTGCTCGGCCCGGACTCCTCCCCGGCCGCCTGATCCGGCCCTCGTACACCGGCGCAGCGCAGGCGGCTCCGGCGTGCCGCCGTGATCACGCGGACGTTACCGCGACTCGCCCGGGTTGAGCACGCCCGCCTCGATCAGTTCGGCGATGCGCTCCTCGCTGTAGCCGCTGCCGCGCAACAGATCAGGACCGTCGCCCCCCAAGGGGCGCAGTTCCAGCGTCGGATCGGCCGGGGTGTCACTGAACCGGACCGGCGGGCGCGGCGAACGCACCTCACCACCGACCGGATGTGTCCACTGACGCAGCAGACCGACCTGCTCGACGTGTTCGTTGCGCACCACCTGAGAGGTCTCCAACACCGGCCCACAGGGCACCCCCGCGTCGTTCATGCGCTTGATGAAGTCCTCCTTGGGAAACTTCAACGCCTCCTCGCGGACGATCGTTTCGAGCGCGTCGAGATTCTCACGCTTGATCATTTCGCTCTGCGTGGCGAACCGCGGGTCGGTGCGCAGGTCGGACCGGTTGACGGCGTCGAGCAGACCGAGCCGCTGCTTCAGGGCGATGGCCATGTAGACGACGAAGCCGTCGGCGACCTCGGTGAGCCGCAGCGTCTTGACCCCCATCCGGCCGGCCTCGAAGTCGCCGACGAACGTTTGGTCCGCCATGCCCTCGGGCCACAGGAAGTAGACGGCCGAGTCGAGCATCGGAATCTCCAGCCGCTGCCCCAGACCGGTGCGCTCGCGCGCGTAGAGGGCCGCGCTGATGGCGTTGGCGGCGAACAGCGAAGTGATCTTGTCGACGATCATGTTGTGGATGACGTCCGGCGGCCCGCCGGCGGCCGGCCGCTGCAGGGCGATCATGCCGGCCAGCCCCTGGATCACCGGATCGAACGCGGGCATGTCCCGGTACGGGCCGCTCTCCCCGAAGCCGGTGATCTCGGCGACGACGACCCGCGGGTTGCGAGCGTGGATCGCCTCGTAGTCCAGGCCCATCGCCGTCAGCACACCCGGCCGGAAGTTCGCGACCACCGCGTCCGAATCAGCGATCAGCGTGAGTGCGGCCTCGCGCCCCTCGGGCGAACGAAGATCCAGGGCGATGGACTTCTTACCCCGGTTCGTGTTGATGAAGAAGGCCTCCACACCGTTACGGCTCGGCTGCCCGATCCGGCGGTCGAAGCTGCCGTTGACATCCTCGATCTTGATGACTTCCGCGCCGAGGTCGCCCAGTATGAGAGCTCCGAACGGCGCCGACGCGACCCGGCCGAGGTCGATGACCCTGACGCCTTCCAAAGGACCTGACATATGTGACTGTTCCCTTCCCTCCGTACCGACGCCGCCCGGTGGACCGGTCTTCCTTTCCAGCTTGGTGGTATGTCACCGCATGGTCAGGAATCGGTGAAGTCCGAAGGCCCGCGCCCGACGAACGCGCGAGCGCCTTTCTTCGCGTTCCGGCCGGCCCACACGATCGACGAGTGCCTGCACCGCGTCGCCGGTCGTCACGTCCGGACACTAATGTGGCTGTCCGCACCGCACTCCTCACAGTTCCGACAGTCGGAACACCTCCGTACGCCCTGGCGTTCTTCATCAGCCCACGCCCTTTACGATGTAGATTCATAATCCGTGATCGCGAGATCCGGCACCTTCCGAACGGCGAGCCCGAGGCGCCGGCCAGGAGTGACGGAAAACGCTTCCGCAGCCATCGGCCGGGGTTCCCCCGGTGTGACAGGATCTATCGCAGTGCCTCAGGTCGGCGTGGCAATCCTGTCCCGCCGTCGTGGCGCACCACGTTGGCAAGCCCTCAGTCGTCAGGATTCCCACGATGCTGAAAGCCGGTCGCTCCCAGGAGGAGATTCGCCGGCACAACCTTGGCGTTCTGCTCCGGCACGTCCACCTGGGCGGCCCGCTCTCCCGCACGGCACTGGCCGACCGGATGGGCCTGAACCGCAGCACGATCATGGGGCTGACCGGGGACCTCGCCTCGGCGGGCCTGGTCCGCGAGGAACTCCCCAAGGACACCGGCAAGGCGGGCCGGCCGTCGCTGGTGGTCCGCCCGGAGTCCGGCCGGTTCCACGTGATGGCCTTCGACGTGCGCGTGGACCGGCTGGTCGCCGCCAGGGTCGGGCTGGGCGGAACGATCCTGGACCGCAGGGAGGCGGTCCGGCCCCGCGCCGGGGCCGACCTCGACGACGTGGTCGGCACCCTCGCCGCCTTCGCCCGCGAGATAGACCGCGAGGCACCCTCGGACTCGGTGTGCGTCGGGGTCGGCGCCGCCTACTGCGGCATGATCAGGCCCGGTGACGGGATGGTGCGTTTCGGGCCGAACATGGGCTGGGTGGACCAGGCCTTCGGCACCGAACTCGGTCTCAGGCTCGGACTCGGGCTCCCGGTGGCGGTCGGCAACGAGGCTCACCTGGGCGCGCTGGCCGAGCTCGAACGCGGGGTGGGCGTCGGCTTCCAGAACCTGGTCTACCTGCACGGGGACGTCGGCGTGGGCGGCGGGATCATCGTCGGCGGCAAGCTGCTCGACGGTGACGGCGGGTACGGCTGCGAGCTCGGGCACATGATGGTGAACCCGTACAACGGGCGGCCCTGCGGGTGCGGCTCGCGCGGCTGTCTTGAGGCGGAGGTCGGCGAGCAGGCCCTGATCGACGCCGCCGGCCGCTCCTCCGAGCTCACCGGCCGCGAGGGCGTACGGGCGGTGGTGGAGGCCGCCGACCGAGGGGACCCCGCGGCCACGGAGGCGCTGCTCCGGATCGGCGACTGGCTCGGCATCGGGGTGGCGAACCTGATCAACCTCTTCAACCCCGGCCTGGTGATCTTCGGCGGGATGTTGCGCGAGGTCTACCCGGGCGCGGCGGCCCAGGTGCACAGGCGGGTGGAGGCGAACGTGCTGGTGATCTCCCGGGAGAGGGTGCGGCTGCGCGTCTCGGCTCTCGGGGACGACGCCACCCTGGTCGGCGCGGCCGAACTCGCCTTCTCCGAGCTCCTCGCCAACCCCCTGGAGGTGCTCGCCACAAGGACCGGCCGGACCGAGACGGAGGCGGCGCCCCCCACGCCGCGGTGACCGGCCTCACGCCCAGCTAAGACCGGCGTCGGGCCCCTCCCCACATGGGCGCGATCATCCCCCTCGTGGTCTCACGCCCAGGTGAGACCGGTGTCGGGCCTCACGCCGGGTCGGGGGCCGCCAGGTGCCAACGGCCTCCCTCGCCACGGTGACCGGCCTCGCTCCGGGGTGCCGGAGTGAGGCGGCCTCACTCCGAATCGGGGACCGCGAGGTGCCATCTGAGCCATTCGACGACGTTCTTGACGAAGGTCACCCGGTTCGGGATCTGCCGGATCTCGTGCCCCTCGTCCTCGAACAGCAGCAGCTCGCAGGGCACCTGACGGGCCCGCGCCGCCTGGAGCACCTGCTCGGCCTCGTACAGGGGGACGTTGGTGTCCTGGGCACCGTGCACGACCAGCAGCGGAGCGGCGAGCCGGTCGAAGGAGTGCAGGGGTGACAGGGCCCGCAGCAGCTCGCGGTCGGTGACGGGGTGGCCGTACTCGCTGACCGCCGCCGCGGCGATCCACGGCTCGGTCCGCTCGTAGAAGGTCTCGAAGTCGGCCATGCCGCAGACGTCGACTCCGGCGCGGAAGAGGCGCGGGTGGGTGACGAGGGCGGCCAGCGTGAGATAGCCCCCGTAGGAGCGGCCCATGCAGGCGATCCTGGCCGGGTCGGCGATGCCCGCCCGCGCCAGTTCCAGGGCGCAGTCGGCGACGTCGTTGATCGCGTCGAAGCGGAGGGCGTGGTTGTCGGCGTTGCGGAAGGCCCGGCCGAAACCCGACGAGCCGCGGATGTTCGCCGCGAACACCCCGATCCCGGCGGCCAGCAGGTTCTGGAACAGCGGGTTGAAGGTGGGTCTTTCCTGGCTCTCGGGGCCGCCGTGCAGGTAGACGACGAAGGGCGCGGGGCCGGGGACGCCGGGGACACGGTAGAGCCAGCCGGTCAGCTCCATGCCGTCGCCCGCCTGGAAGCGCATCAGCTCCGCGCCGGCCGCCTCGGGGATCCGGTCCGATCCCGCGATCCGCCGGTAGCCGCCCACCTCCAGGTCGCAGAGCAGCACGTGGGAGGGGTGGCCGGGCCCTTCGGCGGCCAGGACGGCGAGGCTGCCGTCCAGGGACACCCTGATCGAGGACACCACCTCGGCGGGCAGGGGCGGGAGCGGACGCGTCCGGCCGGTGTCCAGCTCGATCACCTCCAGCCCCGAGCGGCCGGAGTCGTTCCACACCAGCACCGCGCGGCGGCCGTCGGAGCTCAGCGCGAACTGGTCCAGCTCGGCGTCCGAGCGCTCGACCAGCACGACGCCCACCCCGTCCTCGCCCACCGCGACCAGCGCGGCCCGGTCGCGGCCGACGTCGGACAGCAGGTAGGCGGTGCTCCCGTCGGGAGAGAGGATGCCGTAGTCGGTGGTGCCGGTCAGCCCGGCCAGCAACGGCAGCTCCCCGTGGCCCGGCAGGTCACCGGCGGCCTCGTCGGGAAGGCTCGCGGGCAGGCCGGGCGGGACATCTTCGAGATGGCCCGCGGGAAGATCGACGCGAATCCCGGCCGGAGGGTCGGCGGGCAGGCCGGGCGAGAGATCGGAGAGATCTTCGGTGGACAGGTCGAGGTGAATCCCGGCGGGAAGGTCGGCGGAGAGGTCACCGGACGGGTCCGCGGCGAGATCCCCGGGATGGGACAGGCCGGGCACGAGGGCGCCGGGCCCCGCGGGATCGCCGGCGAGGGCGGGAGGGTGGCCCGTGGGGTCGCCGGCGAGAGCCGGAAGATCGGCCACGTACATCCGGCGCACGCCGCGCGGGCCGCGCCGCAGCAGCATCCGCCGGTGGTCACGGCTCACCGCGGCCGGGTGCATGAGCGCCCCCGCCGCGATCACCTCCCGGCTTCCCGAGCCCGCGTCGATCAGCACCGCGTCCGTACGGCCGGAGGAGGAGACCTCCGCGACGAGGAGGACCTCCCCCTGGCCCGTCCAGCGCACGAACGACGCCGACCCGCCCTCGGGCGCGGCCAGCGGGCGCAGGTCGCCGCCGTCGGCCCTCACCGTCCAGACCTGCGTGTGCTCCCCGCCGCCGGGCACGACGAGGACGGCGAGCCGCCGGGCGTCGGGGGACCAGCTCACGTCGGCGACGGGCTCGGCCCCCGTGTCGATCGGCCAGGCGCCTCGGTCTTCCTGGTGGAGATCCAGGAGATCCTCGAGCTCTCCCGGAGGCCACGCCTCCAGGTCTCTTCCGAGGGGCTGGATCCAGACCCTCGGCGAGCCGTCCCTGTCGCCGATGAAGGCGACGGCGCTCAGGTCGGGCGCCAGGGCGGGCGCCCGGCAGCTCCAGGCGGTCAGGCCCGTGCCCATCGAGGGGCGGGAACGGGCGCCGAGAATTTCGGTCATCAAACTCCTTGTGCCTGCAACCACAGCTCCAGGAGTCCGAGTTGCCACAACGCGTTCGCACCCAGGGTAGTGCGGTGTTCGTCCGGAGCCGCCAGCAACTTGTCGACATATGGCTGGTCGAACAGACCGCGGGCCCTCGCCGCGGGGCCGGTCAGCGCCTCCCTGACGAGTTCCAGATACGGGCCGTGGATGTGCCTGATGGCCGGGACCGGAAAGTACCCCTTGGGCCGGTCGATGATCTCGGCGGGCAGCAGCTTGCGCGCGGCGCCCTTCAGGATGCCCTTGCCGCCGGAGGCGAGCTTGAGCTCGGGCGGGCAGGCCGCCGCCAGCTCGACGAGTTCGTGGTCGAGGAACGGGGTCCTGGCCTCAAGCCCGAAGGCCATGGTCATGTTGTCCACGCGCTTGACCGGGTCGTCGACGAGCATGACGTTCGTGTCCAGGCGCAGCGCCGCGTCGAGCGCGGTGTCCGCGCCTGGCCTGGCGAGGTGGCGGCGGACGAAGTCGCCGCTGACGTCCTCGTCCAGCAGGTACTCGGGGGACAGGATCCCGGCCAGCGCCGCGTGCGAGCGGTCGAAGAACTCCCTCTCGTAGACGGCGGCGGCGTCCTCGCGCGACACGCCGGCGAGCGGCGGATACCAGCTGTAGCCGGCGAACACCTCGTCGGCGCCCTGGCCTGACTGGACGACCTTGACGTGCTTGGAGACCTCCTCCGACAGCAGGTGGAAGGCGACGCAGTCGTGGCTCACCATCGGCTCGCTCATGGCGAGCACCGCGTGCTCCAGGGCGGGCAGCATGCGGGTGTCGTCGATGAGGATGCGCTGGTGATCGGTGCCGAACTCCCTGGCGACCAGGTCGGAGTAGACGAACTCGTCCCCCCGCTCCCCTCCCGCCGACGGGAACCCGATGCTGAAGGTCGCGAGGCCCGCCTGACCCTCCTCGGCCAGCAGCGCGACGATCAGGCTGGAGTCCAGGCCTCCCGACAGCAGCACGCCCACGGGCACATCCGCGACCATGCGCCTGCGTACGGCCGTCCGCAGCTGGTCGAGCACGGCCTCGCACCACTCGTCCGGGGTGAGCCCGACGTACTCGGGCAGGGCCGAGCGGGTGTGGAGCGGCTGCCAGTAGAGGTGGTCGGTGACGGTGCCGTCGGGTTCGACGGTGCGCACCGTGGCCGGGGGGAGCTTGCGCACTCCGGCGAGGATGGTGCGCTCGGCGGGCACCACCGAGTGGAACGTCATGTAGTGGTGCAGGGCGACCCGGTCGATGCCGGTGTCCACCCCGCCCCCGGCGAGCAGCGCGGGCAGCGACGAGGCGAAACGCAGCCGCCTCGCGTCCTGGGTGACGTACAGCGGTTTTATCCCCAGCCGGTCTCTGCCGAGGGTGAGCCTGCCGGTGTCGCGCTCGGCGACCGCGAAGGCGAACATGCCCCTGAAGCGGTCGACGCAGCCACTCCCCCAGCGGTGGAAGGACTTCACCAGCACCTCGGTGTCGGAGGTGGAGAAGAAGCGGTAGCCCAGACCCTCCAGCTCGCGCCGTAACTCACGGTAGTTGTACAGGCATCCGTTGAAGACTCCCGTCAGGCCGAGGTCGCTGTCCACCATCGGCTGGGCACCCCGGTCCGACAGATCGATGATCCTCAGGCGCCGGTGGCCGAGGGCGACCGGCCCCAGCGACCACAGGCCGGCCCCGTCGGGGCCCCTGTCGTGCATCACATCGTTCATCCGGGCCACTGCGGCGACGTCCGCCGGGCGGCCGTCGAACCGGAGCTCACCGCTCAAACCACACATCGAAACCCCCCGGTGACCGGCTCACGCCGGAACTCACCGCTCAGATCGCACATCTCACGCCTCGGGCTCACGCCTGAGCTCATCGCTCAAGCCCCACCTCGACGTCCCCACTCGGCAGCCAGGTGTCCTTGGAACCACCCCCCTGGGAGGAGTTGACGATCATGCTGCCGGCCGGGGCGACGCGGGTCAGCGCGGTCGGCGGCACCTTCGCGGTCTCGCCGAAGCAGACGAAGGCCCGAAGGTCGACGACGCGCGGGCTCAACCGGTCTCCGTCGAAGGTCGGGTGCGTCGACAACCGGACCGTCTCCTGGGCGACCCACCCCTCGGGGGCGGCGAGGATCGTCTTCCTGACCTGTTCGAGCTCGTCGGCGGAGGCGTCGGGGCCGACGACCACGCCCTGCCCGCCGAACCCGTCCACCGGCTTGACGACCAGCTCGGCCAGCCGGTCGAGCACCTGCTCGCGGTCCGCGGCGTCACGGCACAGGTAGGTGGGGACGTTGTCGATGAGGGGTCGCTCGCCGAGGTAGTACTCGATGATGCGCGGCACGTACCGGTACAGGCACTTGTCGTCGGCCACGCCGTTGCCCGGCGCGTTGGCCAGGACGAGCGCGGAACGCTCGACGGCGTCCATGATCTCCAGCCCGAGGCGCCCGCCGAGCAGCGCGCTCTCCTCGATCCTGCGGTAGAGCACCTCGATCCTGCGCCCGTCGATCTCCAGATGACCGTTCTTGAAGGACAGGTCGGCCGGTACGGCGAGGACCACTCCCAGTTCCTCGGCGAGCATCCTGTGCTCGTAGTAGGCGGAGTCCTCGGGTCCCGCCGAGACGACGGCGAGGGCCGACGGGTCACCGGAGCCCGCCGCGAGCAGTGCCTCCCGCAGGATCCGCAGGCCCGCGCCCGGGTCGGCGACCTCCTCGCCGGGGGCGAGTTCCGGCATCAGCTCGTTGATCAGCCGCCTGTTGGTCACGGCGTATCCGAGCCCGGAGGGCACCCGGAGGTTGTCCTCGAGCACCGCCCAGCGGCCGACGTTGTCGCGGACCAGGTCCAGTCCGGCCACGGCGCAGCGTACGGTGCCCTGCGGCACCCTGCGGCCCGGCCTGCGGTAGCCGGGGGACTCGTCGACCACCCACGCGGGGATCGTGCCGTCCCTGATGATCTCGCGTCCCTCGTAGACGTCGTGCAGGAACGCCTCCAGCGCGCGCACCCGCTGCGGCAGCGCCCGCTGGATCCCCGTCCACTCGCCGGGCGGGACGAGCCGGGGAACCATGTCGAACGGGTAGATCCGGCTCTCGCCGCCTCCCTCGACCTGGAAGGTCATGCCGTTGTCGCGCTGGTAGGCGTCGCGCCTGCCCTCCCGCTCGCGCAGTCCCTCGACGCCCAGGCGGTCGAGGACCCGCAGCACCGGCTGGTAGGACTCGCGCACCGTGCCCTCGATGATCGCCTCGTCGCCCGGGGCCTCGTAGCCGTCGAGGAGACTGGTGTGCATCCTCGGCGTCGGCCCGCCGAAGGCGGTCTCCCACTCCTCCGATCGCGTCTCGGCGATGACGAGGTCGACCACGTCGGACAACTGGCCGCCGCGGGCGTACGCCTGCCGCTGGCGGGCCGCCGAACTCCCCCTGGCGAGTGACTCCGTGGCCAGGGAGGTGACGAGCTCCCAGTCGCCGTACTGCTCCAGCTGCGGGCGCAGGCTGTTCACCATCCGCCGGATCACCTCGGCGGCCGGTCGCGGGGTGCCTTCGACCGGGTCGACGAGGTCACCCTCCAGCCCGGAGCGCGAGGCCCGCCACGACGCGGCGCGGACCATCTCCAGGCGGACCGTGCGCTCGGGGCCGTTCTGCGCCGCGTCCAGCTCCCTGGCCACCAGGGCCCTGAACAGTCCGGCGATCAGCACGATGTCACCCACGCGGGGGCAGGCGTCGCAGACCCGCAGTTCGATGGTGGGCAGGTGCGCCGAGGGCCGGATGTCGAAGTAGATCATGCCGGGGTCGGTGATCACTCCGGAGGCGACGAGGTCTCGCACCACCTGGTCGTACTCGGCGGCCGACTCGAACCTGGGGACGGGGCCGGCGGTGGGCCAGCGCTGCCACAGCAGCGGGCGGTAGCTGGCATACCCGGTGTCGGACCCCAGCCAGTACGGCGAGCTGGAGCTGAGGGCGAGCAACGGGGGCAGCCACGGGGCGAGGCGATGGGCGACGGCCACGGCCAGGTCACGGTCCTCGACGTCGGCGTGGAACTGCGTCCCGCAGATCAGCTGCTCGCGGGTGAGCAGCTGGTAGTCGGCGAGCATCTGCTCGTAGCGGGGGTCAGGGGAGATCTTCAGCGCCTCCAGATCCACCATCGGTACGCTGCCCGCCGCCACGATTCCCAGGCCGAGTCCGTCCGCCGCCTGGATCACCGTGCGGCGTAGCGCGGTCAGGTCGTGCCCGAGGTCCTCCAGGTGCATGAAGGGTCTGCTGTTGGCCTCGACCACGGAACGCTGCAGCTCATGGGTGAAGCGTTCGGCCGGCAGCTGTTCCAGCAGGACACCGGCCCGTGGGACCAGGTGCCGGGTGTCGACATCGACGACGTGGAACTCCTCTTCGACGCCGACCGCGATCGGCCCCGCCAGACCCGCCATTGCCTCATCACCCCTGAACTACGCCGGTTAATGCGTTTTTTGTTCTTTGCCCGAAAAAGGGAGTTTCGCACTTCACCGCACACTTTGGGCGAAAGTGAAACTGTGCGCCCGCTCCCCCGCGATCGGGACACACCCGCTTCCCCTCCGACGGGAAGACTCACCTGTTTCCGCGGAAAGATCTCACCGGAGTTTCGAACAAAGCACCGTCGGCGACCGGCCACGGTGAGGGTCCGTCCAACCCGCTCCAACGGGGGCCTCCTTCAAGAGGCTTCGTCCAAGGGGTCCCTTCCAAGGGCCCCTGTCCGAAGGGCCCCTGCGCGAGCGGTTGCGGCCCTGGCCGACCCGGCTCGATGACCGGAGACGACCGGGAAGTCCCCGGAACCTACGCCGGTGGCGACCCGGCCGGAGAATCCCCGTCTCCTGACGGCCCGGCGTCCGGTCGCTCCCGCACGGGAGAGGCCCCGGACCGATCCGGCGGCCCGAGCGGACCCTCGCGATCGGACGGGCCCGCGGGCGGCTCGACCTCTTCCAGCCGTGACTCGATCATACGCGGCGGCCTGGACGCGCCCTCCGGCGGCGTTCCGAACGTGTCGGGAAACGCGTGAACCCCGAGCGCCTCCGGCCGATCGCCCGACGGGTCGGGCGGATCGAGAAGCTGCCGTACGGGCGGGCTGTCGAGGAACGTGGAGACCGCGTCGACCACCCCCTCCCCCAGCGGACGGAACGCGTCGACCACGGCCTGGGCGGGTGGGCCGAGACGGGCTCCGACCTCCTGAATGAAGTCTTCCAGCACCTGCGGCAGCGGCGGCACCGGCAGGCCGAGCTGGGGCTTCGGCCGCGCCTTCTCCGGCGGTGTCCAGCGCATCGAGTCGTCGCTCATCGCGAGCCATTCGTCGACCGCACCGTCGATGGAGTCGAGCACGTGATCGGAATCGTCTGGCATGGCGGCTCCCCTCATGACCGGGATCCGATAAGACGACGGTACCTCGCCCCGCCTTCCCGGGGCAGAGGAGGGTCGCGATCGTCACCGACGGTGAACCACACCGCCGCCGGAACGTCCGTTTCCTTCGCCAGGCGGACCGGCACCTGTACGGCGACCGTACGGCGGTGGAACCCCGATCATCGAAGCCCGTTATCTGGCATAACCCCCTCAACAGGGGGAATAAGCTGTCGATGCTCTCTCAAAATCGTCCTGCCGGTAGTGACACGTTCACATTCCTCGGTGCGATCATGCGTAATCCCCACCAGCTGGGGGCGATCGCTCCCAGTTCGAAGGCCGTCGCACGCCTGGCGGCTTCGATCGTTCCCACAACCCCCGGAGCCACGGTCGTCGAACTCGGCGCCGGCGGCGGAGTGATCAGCGACGCGATCCGCGACCGTCTCCCCGTGGGAGGGCGGCAGCTCGCCATAGAGCTCAACGAGGGCATGGTGCACCACCTGCGGCGCAGCAGGCCCTGGCTGGAAGTGATCTGCGGGGACGCGGGTGACCTCGGCAAGATACTGCGGGAGGCCGGTCTGTCCCACGCCGACGCGATCGTCTCCTCGCTCCCCTGGACCCTGTTCGAGGAGGCCCAGCAGAAACGCGTTCTGGAGGAGATCGCGGCCTGTCTCGCCCCCGGCGGCGCCTTCAGCACGATCACGACGCTGACCGTGATGCCGTTCCAGCGTTCCCGGCACTTCCGCGGCCTCATGAACAGCACGTTCACCACCGTCGACGCCCTGGGGCCGATCTGGCGCAACGTACCTCCCGCCCTGGTGTACGCCGGGGTCGTGGCGGACGACCGGCTGGCCGGGGATGCGGCCGGCGGCCTGGCGGCCGGGGACACCGGCGGGTGAACGGCCGGTCGGACACCGCCCGGCGCCTCGGACACGCCCGCGATCTTTTCACCACCGGCGCACCCTCCGCGCCGGTGGGCGAGAAGCGACCGGCCTGGACGCCGCCCGGCGTTCCGGGCGGCGGGCACGCGATGACCTCGCGATGATCCCCCAGTGACTTCCCGTTGACCTCACGGTGACGGCGGCCCGCGACGGGCCGCCGTCACCGTGAGGTCAGAACCGGTCCCGTCCAGGTGAGATCGTCCAGGTTGACCACGATGGCGTCCTGGGTGCTGCGGGCGATGACCACGATCGCCTCCAGGTCGGGGTCGGGATTCTCCTCCCGGTGGGGGACGAAAGGCGGCACGAAGATGTAGTCGCCGGGTTCGGTGTCGATGCGCACCTCGACGGGCTCCTCCCCCTCGATGTCGGCGAAGACGAACGAGGGGTGGCCGCTGACGACGTAAATGGCGGTCTCGGACTCGCCGTGGTGGTGGTTCGCCGAGGCGGTGGCGGGCGCCACGTGGGTCTGCCCCATCCACAGACGGCTGGAGCCGACGGTGGCTCCGCTGATGGCCGCGCGGCGGCGCATACCGCCGGTCTGGGCGGTCTCGGAGGTGAGACCGCCGGGCGCGATGTGGTGCAGGCGGCGGTGGAAGGGGTCTTCGGGAAGGACGATCGGCATCAGTCACTCCTGGCTCGGTCGGAAGGGTGCGGCGCGAGCGCGCCGAAACCTCCATCGTGGTACAGCAGCGGAGGGTGGGCGGGGTCGGTGTGCCCCCCCACGACCCGGCCGACGACCAGCCGATGGTCCCCCGCGATGAACCGCTCCTGGGTGCGGCAGAGCAGCCACGCGGCCACCCCGTACAGCAGGGGTTCCCCTCCGGGGAGGGGTTCCCAGCGATCCCGGTCGGCGAACCTGTCGGCGCCCTTCCTGGCGAACAGCTCCGCCACGTCCCGCTGGTCTCCGGCGAGGATGTGGACGACGAACGCGTCCGCGTCCCGGATCGCCGGCCAGCTCGACGAGCCGACCGAGATGCCGAACGACAGCAGCGGCGGATCGAGCGACATCGAGGTCAGCGAGGTCGCGGTGAAACCGGCGGGACCCGGGGCGGTGACGACGGCGACCCCGGCGGCGTGCCTGCGGAAGGCGGACAGGAAGACATCGCGCGGCTGCCCGCCGCCGACCGCCTCGGCGCTCATCGTGCCACCACCTCCTGTGCCGTGTCCCTGATGATCGGTTCGCCGCGAGTGTCCGGCCCTGCCGGGCCGGAGGCGCCCAGGTTCCTCGGGTCCGGCGCCCCTGGCCGCGCGTGTCGCGCTCACGCGCCCACGCCCGCGGGTTCGCGCCGCTCGGCCCCCTGCCGCAGCAGCGGCACCAGCTCGTCACCCCAGCGCACGACGTCGTCCACCGGGTCGAAGCCGCGGATGAGGAAGGTCGTGACGCCGAGGTCGTGGTACTTCAGCAGCGCCTCGGCGACCTGCTCGGCGGTGCCGACCACGGCCGTGGAGTTGCCGCCGGGACCGATCAGGTTGGTCACGCCGTACCAGAGCCGCTCGTCGTGCACCTCCCGCTCGGCGCCCTGCTCCTGGAGCCTGGCGGCTCCGACGGAGGTCGATTCGCTCTTCCCCTTGCTCCAGCCGAGTCCGCCGCCGGAGACGCGCGCGGCGGTCGCGGCCCTGATCCGCTCGGCCCGCTCCCACGCCTCGGCCTCGGTCGCGGCGACGATCGGCCGGGTGGACAGGCTGAAGGTGATCTCCCGGCCGTGCCTGGCCGCCTCCTGCCTGACGCGCCGGATCCGCTCGGCGGTCTCGGCCAGCGGCTCGCCCCACAGCATGTAGACGTCGGCGTGCTCGGCCCCGGTCTGGACGGCCGCCGGGGAGGCCCCGCCGAAGTAGAGCGGAATGTCGGCCCTGACCGAGCTGTAGGCGCCCTCGAACCGGTAGAACTCACCCTCGTGATCGAACGGCTCGGCCGAGGTGAGCGTACGGCGCAGCACGGACATGAACTCGCCGGTACGCCGGTAGCGGCCACCGTGGTCGAGGAAGTCGCCGTCGCGGCGCTGGTCGGCCTCGTCGCCGCCGGTGATGTGGTGGATGGCGACCCTGCCTCCCCCGGTGAGCTGGTCGAGGGTGGCGAGCTTCCTCGCCACCACCGTCGGGGCGACGAAGCCGGGCCGGTGCGCGATCAGCACGCGCAGCCGCTCGGTGGCGTGCAGCACCGACGCGGCGACGGCGAACCCGTCGGGCGAGGACGAGCCGTAGCCGATCAGCACTCGGTCGAACCCGGCGGCCTCGTGGGCGCGGGCGAACGTGGCCAGGTAGGGAACGTCGATGGGCGGGCCGTCGACGAAGGAACCGTGGGTCTCTGAGAAGTCCTTCGTACCGACCATGCCGAGAATCTCGATGGACATGCGTGTACTCCTTAGCGGGCGACGAAGCGGGGAACGGAACCGGAGGCCGGATCGGGGACGGGAGCGGAGGCGAGGTTCGGTGCGGGACCGGGACCGCCCGCGGACCCGCGGAAGGAAACGGAGCCGGGAGCAGGGCTTTCTGGAACAAGGCTTTCGGAAAGAGGGCTTTCGAGGACGGAGCCGCGGCCGGGAACGGTCACGGCCACCGGGACGGGATCGGGGGCGGGCGTCGACGCGGCGGCCCGTGCGGGCCAGGTGCCGGTGTGGTGGCAGGCGACCGCGCGCCCGCCCCTGACGACCGGTTCGGGAACGACCGCGCAGGCCTCGGTGGCGAACGGGCAGCGGTGGGCGAAGACGCAGCCGCCGGTGGCGCCGCCCGCGCCGGCCACGCCTGTGGGTGCCGCCCGCAGCCGCTCCAGGCTGTGGCGGGCGGCACCGGCCACGCGTGGGGCCGAGGCGACGAGCAGCGCGGTGTAGGGGTGGCGGGGGTCGTCGAAGACCTCGCCGATCGGGCCCTCCTCGACGATCCGGCCCCGGTAGAGGACCGCGACCCGGTCGGCGACGCCCGCCAGGGAGCTGAGGTCGTGGGAGATGACGACGACACCGGCGCCGAGCCTGCCGCGCAGGTCGTCCAGGAGGCGCAGGATGTGGTTGCGGTTGGAGGCGTCCAGCGCGCTGACCGGCTCGTCGCAGATCAGCAGCGACGGCTCCGCGACGATCGCGCGGGCGATCGAGACGCGCTGCCGCTGCCCGCCGGAGATCTGGCCGGGCGTCCTGGCCGCGAGGGCGGGGTCCAGGCCGACCAGCTCCAGTGCCGCCCGCACCCTGGCCGCGCGTTCGGCCGGGGGCACGCGCCGCACGGCCAGCCCTTCGCCGACGACGGTTCCCACGCTGTGGTCGGGGTCGAGCGAGCGGAGCGGGTCCTGGAAGACGAACCGCACCTTTCCCGCACGGCGATGCGCCCGCAACGCCCTGCCTCTCAGCGAGGAGATCTCGACCCCCTCCACCTCGACCGAACCTGAGTCGGGGCCGACCAGGCCGACGACGGTCCTGGCCAGGGTCGTCTTGCCCGAGCCGGTCTCCCCCACGATCCCGAGGATCTCCCCGGCCCTGACGGTGAGGTCGACCTCGCTGAGGATCCGCACGGCAGGTCTGCCGAGTGACACGTTCAGGCCTCGCACGGCCAGCAGCGGCGTCCCCGCCGGGGCGGTGCGGGAGGTGGCCGCTGAGCCGTCCGCGGTCGCCCTACCCGTCGCGGAGCTGCTCGCGGGACCGGCCGCGGTCGCGGGAGTCCACCCGGAACCGGTCACCGGGGTGCTCTCGGGGCCGCTCACAGGTCGCTCCCCCGCGCTCCGGCGCCGACGCTCACCGCGTCGCGCCCCACCGGCTCCTGGCGCAGCAGGCAGCGGACCTCGCGCCCACCGGGGTGGGCGGTGAGGGGAACGGGAGCCGCCGAGCATGCCTCCTCGGCGAAGGAGCAGCGGCCGGCGAAGCGGCAGCCCGGCAGCGAGGCGCCCGCGGGCGGCGGCTGGCCGGGGATGACCTCCAGCGTCCGTCTGCCCCAGTCTCCGGCCGAGGCGACCCGCAGCAGAGCCTCGGTGTAGGGGTGCGCCGGACTGTCCAGGACCTCTCTCGCCGGCCCCGACTCGACGATCTCGCCGCCGTAGAAGACGACGATCCGGTCGCAGAGCGCCGCGATGACCGCCAGGTCGTGGGAGACGCAGACGATCGACAGGCCGCGCTCGGCGCGCAGCCGGGCGAGGAGTTCGAGCACCTCGGCCTGGACGGTCACGTCGAGGGCGGTGGTGGCCTCGTCGGCGATCAGCAGTTCGGGATCGCAGGAGACGGCGACGGCGACGAGGACGCGCTGGAGCATGCCGCCGGACAGCTCGTGCGGGTACTGGCCGTGGACCCGGGCCGGATCGTGCAGGCCCATCGCGCCCAGCAGTTCCACGGCGCGCTCGCGGGCGGCGCGCCGCCGCAGGCCGAGTTTGACCCGCAGCACCTCGGCGAGCTGGTCGCCGACCGGCAGGGACGGGTTCAGGTAGGAGGCGGGGTCCTGGAAGACCGCGCCGATCCTGCTCCCGCGGATCCCGAGCCACTGCCTGCGGCTCGCCCCCGTCAGGTCGTGGCCGCCGAACTCGATCTCGCCGGAGCTCACCGAGCAGCCGGGGGCGAGGGCGCCGAGGACCGCACGGCAGGTGAGGGTCTTGCCGCTGCCCGACTCGCCGACCAGGCCGACGGCCTCGCCGGGGGCGACCTCGAAGGAGACCCCGCGCACGGCCTCGGCCCGGCCTCCGGAGACGGTCACGCGCAGGTCGCGCACGCTCAACAGCGCTTCAGCGGGCATGGACTTCCTCGCTCTCGTCGATACGGTGACTGTCGGTGTGCAGGCCGGTCGTGTCGCGTACGGCGTCGGCCAGGGCGTTGAGCGCGCCGACGGTCAGCATGATCACGACGGCGGGCGCGAGCGGGGCGAGCGGCCGCTGGTGGAGGTAACCCAGGTCGCTGGCGAGCATCCCGCCCCAGGTGGGGGCGGGGGGTTCGACACCGATGCCGAGGAAGGCGAGGGAGGAGACCACCAGCAGCGCCGCGGCGGACGCCCCCGCCGCGGTCACCGCGACCGTCGGCAGCACCTTGCCCGCGATGTGGGTGCGTAGGATCCGGGAGCGGGACGCGCCGAGCAGTTCGGCCGCCTCGACGTACTGTGCGCGGGTGAAACCCAGCGCCGCCGTACGGGTGACCCGGTAGAACACCGGCGCGAGCAGCAGTCCGATGGCGGCCATCGCCTGGTGCGGGCCGTTGCCGAGGATCCCGGCGACGGCGATGGCGAAGATGACGAACGGCAGCGTGAGCAGCGCGTCCACCAGCCGCATCGTCGTCCACTCGAAGACCTTGCCGAAGAACACCGAGGCGAGGCCGGGGATCGCCCCCAGGAGCAGCCCGATGGCGACCGCCTCCGCCGCCGCGGCGATCGAGAGACCGGTCCCGGCGAGCAGCCGGCTGAGCACGTCGCGGCCGAGGTAGTCGGTGCCCAGGAGGTGCTCTCCCGACGGCCCGAGCAGGCGCAGCCGGGGGTTCTGCGCGAGCGGGTCGTGCGGAGCGAGCAGGTCGCCGAACACCGCGACGAGGAGCACGACGGTGAGGATCGTCACGGACAGCTTGACGGAGGGCAGCCGCCACGCCCTGCGGAAGGAGCTCATCGCGCACCCCGCAGCCTGGCGACGGCCGCGTTGACGGTGACGTTGGAGACGAGCACCAGCGCGATGGTGGTGAGCAGCGCGCCCTGGATCACCGGCACGTCGTGCTTGAGCGCCGCCTCGCCGGTGAGCTGGCCGAGACCCGGCAGGGCGAAGACCGCCTCGGTGACCACCGCGCCGCCGATCAGGCGTGGGATGTGCATCCCGAGTACGGTGAGCGCCGGGCTCGCGGCGTTGCGCAACGCGTGCCGGAACAGCACCCGCCGCGCCGGGAGCCCGCGGACCACCGCGCCGGTCACGTAGTTCTCCCGCAGGGCGGCCACCAGGCCGGTACGGAGCTGCCTGGCGAGGTCGGCGGCGGCGTCGAGGCTGAGCGCGATCGCCGGGAGGGTTATCAGCCTCAGCCACTGGACGGGATCCTGGGTGAGCGGCACGTACCCGCCCGAGGGGAACACCGGGACGATCACGGCGAAGACCACGATCAGTCCGATGCCGACGACGAACGCGGGCAGGGTGGAGGCGACCGCGCAGACGGCGGTCACGATCCGGTCGAACCTGCCGCCGTTGCTCACCGCCGCGCCGACGCCGGCCGCGCCCCCGGCGAGGATCGCGATGAGCACCGCGAGGCCGGTGATCGACAGGTCGACGGGCAGGCGCTGCGCGATGCTCTCGGCGACCGGGAGCTGGGTGAACCAGGAGCGGCCCAGGTCTCCGGTGAGCGCGTTGCCCAGCCAGGTGACGTACTGCTCCAGGAAGGGGCGGTCGAGCCCGAACTCGTGGCTCATCCTGGCGATGTCCTCGGGGGTCGCGGTCTCTCCCAGCACCGCCGCCGCCGGATTGGCGTCGCCCAGCGCGCCCAGCCCGTAGGTGATGAAGGTGGAGACGAGCGCCACGACCACCAGGGCGGCCGATCCGCGCGCCACCGCGCGCCACCGGGCGGTCCCCGCGCTCCGGCGGACCCGGGAGGGTCTTGCCGAGGGCGCGGTCACGACGGGCCGGCCGACCTCTTCGTCCCCTCCGCCCTTCCTGGCTCCCCCGGTTTCCCCGTCTTCCCCCGCTCCCCGCGCGGACGCGGGGGCGCGTGATCCCAGCGCGGTCACGGGTTCGTCACCCGTACGCCGTCGAAGCGCTGCACCGCGAGGTTGGTGGGAAGCTCGGAGACCCTGGGGCTGCGGGCGAAGATGCGCGGTGTGGAGAACAGCCAGACGTTGGGCAGTTCCCTGACCCCGATGGCGACCGCGTCCTGGACGGTCTTGGCGTAGCCGGGATCGTCCGGCGGCGTGACGCGGACCCTGTCGAACTGCTCCAGCAGCGCCTTGGGGGTGTTGCGGCCGGGGTTCATCAGGCCCTCCGGCCCGTAGACGACGCCGAGCGCCTGCAGCGGTGATTCTCGGCCGACGAAGGCGTCGGGGGCGAGGGCCACGTTGTGCTGGACGTAGACGAGCTGGGTGTGCTGCGCCGGGGCGATGAGTTTGATCGTGGTCCTGATGCCCGCGGCCTTGAGCTGCTCCTGGACCTGCTCGGGCAGGCCCTCGGGGTCGGCGGTGGTCAGCGGGACGTCGATGCCGTCGGGGAACCCCGCCTCGGCGAGCAGCTTCCTGGCCTTGGCGGGGTCGTGCGGGTAGAGGTTCTCCAGCTCGGGGTTGTAGCCGAGGTGGCCCTTGGGGAACGGCTGCGTGTTCACCTCGCCGACGCCGAATCCCGAGGTCTCCAGCAGCGCCTCACGGTCGACCGCGTACTTCAGCGCCTCGGTGACCTTGGGGTTGTCGAACGGCGCGATCTTGTTGTTGACGTCCAGGACCCGGACCATGAGCGACGGGATGAGGTCGACCTTCAGCCCGGCCGCCTTGGCCGCGTCGATCTGGGCGGCGGGCAGTATCGCGACGTCGAACTGGCCGGACTGGAGTCCGGCGACGACGGTGGCGGGCTCGGAGACGGTCTTCAGCTCGAACTTGGCCAGGTGGATGTTCGCGACGTCGTAGTAGGACGGGTTGCGGTCCAGGTTGGCGTGCGAGCCGGGAACGAGCTGGGTGAGGGTGAAGGGTCCCGCGCCCGCGGGCCTGGCGCTGACGGCCTTGGCGTCCGCCTCGAAGGCCCGGGGGTTGACGATCATCCCGGTCTTTCCCGCGAGCAGGTTGGGGATCTGGTGGTCGGGCCGGTCGAGCAGGATCCCGAACTCGGCCGGCGAGACGACCTCGACGTCCTTCACCCCGCGCAGCTGGGAGGCGATGAGCGAGTCCTTCTGGTCCCGGCCGCGCAGGAGGTTCTTGCGTACGGCCTCGGCGTCGAGCGGGGAGCCGTCGGAGAAGGTCAGCCCGGCCCTGAGGGTGAAGGTGACCCTCTTGCCGCCGTCGGTGTACTTCCAGGCGGTGGCCAGGCCGGGGACGGCGTCGCCCCTGTCGTCCAGGCGGGTGACGGCGCTGTAGACGAGGGATAGGGCGTTGACGTCGTTACCGGCGCTGGAGGTGACGGGATCCCACGTTGTGGGAAGACTCCAGCCCCATTTGAGGGTGCCTCCCTCCGCGCCGGAGGCGGTGCCCACCGACTGGGTGCCGCCGCCACAGGCGGTCAACGCGAGAACGACCGAGATGAGCAGGGCCAGTGGTCGCAGAAGCCGACGGACAGGCATTACGGGGGTCCTCTCAGGGGAACGAGCCAGATCCCACATGGCAAGATCTTCATTCCACATAGTAGTAATTCCCTAAAAACCCGTCAAGAGTGTAGGAAATAGCTCTCCGCCCTAAGCTGGAACGGTGGACCCGATGAAGCCGAAGCTTGAAGACGCCGCCCGCAGGGGCACCCAGGCGATCGAACGCGCCATCGCGGTGCTGCGCGCGTTCGAGCGGTCGACGACGCTCTCCCCCACCGAGGTGGCGCAGCGGCTTCACCTGCCGGTCAGCACCGCCCATCGCATCGTCCGCGCCCTGCACGCGGCGGGCATGCTCGGCCAGGATCCGGTGACCGAGCGCTACCACCTCGGGATCACCACCGCCACGCTGGGCCGCCTCGCCCTGGAACGCCTCGGCGCGACCACGATGCTCCCCGAACTCGAGGCCCTGCGCGACCTGACCGGGGAGGCCGTCAACCTGGGGGTACGCATCGGCGACGAGGTGGCCGTGCTGCTCCAGGTCCCCTCACGACAGCCGCTCCGCTACGAGCAGGAGCCCGGCCAGCGCAACCCGATCCACGTGTGCGCGATGGGCAAGGCCCTGCTCGCCTTCGGGGATCCGAGGGTGGGCATGGAGGAGCCCTTCGCCCGCTACACCGACACCACGATCACCACCCGGGCCGGCCTGGAGACCGAACTCGACCGCATACGCGCCCGGGGTGCGGCCGTCAACTTCGAGGAGCGCGTCGCCGGGGTCCGGGCCGTGGCCGTCCCGGTCCGCGACGGCCACGGCAACGTGCTGGCCGCGCTCGCCATCCAGGGCCCGGCGGTACGGCTGGGTGACGACCGGCTCCCGGAGCTGACCGCCCGGCTCACCGCCACCGCCCGACGACTCGGCTCCTTCGGCCACGACCTCCAGGTCCCCGCACCCGCGCACGCCTCCGCGAGCGGCTCGTGAACACCCCGCACGCCTCCTTTCGCGGCTCGTGAAACGCCTCCCGGGTTTCCCCGCGCCCGCCTGCCGCGTCTTTCCGCCGGGTCACGGGTGCGCGGCGGGGCGTCGAGGTGACGGCCCCGGGGCCGTACGGCATGAGCCCACCCGGCACGGCACAACACGACGCGACACGGCCCACGGCGGCGAATGTCGCGAATGCCGAGTTTAATGAAATTTAATGAGAAAAAACCCATAAGAAGTAAAACAACCGAGACTCGCCGACCATCTCCTCACACCGATCACCACACGCGTTAACCGTGGCCGCAATCTGCCACTCCACCTGCATCCGAGGTCTTGCGCCCCTGCCGTGAACAATGATTAGGTCACTTACATGAAGGGCGTGCCAACATATACGGCGATTGAAATTCAAGGCGAATTAGCCGTGACTCGTCCACGACGACCCTCCTCCGGACCCTGATCGCCAGACCGACCTCAACCACCCGCCCAAGGGTGGCGAGGCATTCTCGTACCATCTTCCACCATCACTCATCGACACCCCTCGATATTGGACCGTTCCATACACCGGGAACGGCCGGTGACGGCATGAATGCCGCCTAGCGTCCCCCGACGTCGAGGACCTCTTTCTCGATCGACGCATCACCGAAGACCACGCGTTTATTCGCGAGAACCCTCACGTGATCGCCGGGAGTTCGATTCACCGTCTCCGAGCTCCCATTCAGGCACGAACATTTGGGAGTTCTCGACCTCGGGTCATTTGGAGGCCCCTCCATGACGAGTTCGCTTTCCGATGTCCAGAGTTCCTTTCCCGAGCCGACGGCTCCCGAGCCGGCGACCGGCGAAGGCTCCCGTTCAGCCATGCCGGGCCTCACCGCGGCCTTCGACCCCGAGCGTTTCCACGACGGCGCCATGGACATCGTCGGCCGTCTGACGACGTATCTGGGCGACCGGTCGGTCCGGGGACTCGACCTCCTCGATCCCGCGGTGCTGCTGAAGACCGCGCGCGAGCTGATGACCCGGGAACGGCGGCGCATCGCCGACTTCGACGCCGAGCGGGTGAACCAGATCGTCGACCTGTACACGGGGACCGGCATCCCCGTCTACTCACCCGGCTACATGGGACGGCAGTTCTCCGGCGTGGTGCCGCTGGCCAGCCTCATCGACCTGGTCGGCTCGGTGGTCAACCAGCCCTCCTCCTTCTACGAGGCCGGGCAGCTCCCCAGCGTCGCCGAGCGGCTCATGGCCGAGGAGCTCAACGGGTTCATCGGCTGGGACCGTGACCGGTTCGCCATGGTGACGACCTCGGGGGGCTCCCTCGCCAACCTGACCGCGCTGCTCGCCGCCCGCAACCGCGCCTTCCCGCAGATCTGGACCCGCGGCGTGGGCGCCCTGCCCGGTCCCCCGGCCATCGCGGTCAGCGAGGAGGCCCACTACAGCGTGACCCGGGCGGCAGGAGTCCTCGGCATCGGAGAAGGACAGATCATCCGTCTCCCCGTCGATCAGGCCGGGCGGATCCGCCCGGAGCTGTCCGGCCCGGCGCTGGACGAGGCCTACCGGCGCGGCCTGCGGCCGTTCTGCCTGGTGGCCTCGGCCGGGACCACCTCGGTGGGCGCCTTCGACCCGCTGGAGGAGCTCGCCGCCGTGGCGCGCCGGCACGGGCTCTGGCTCCACGTGGACGGGGCGCACGGGGCGAGCCTGCTGCTGTCGGACCGGCACAGGCACCGGCTGCGCGGCATCGAGCAGGCCGACTCCCTGACCTGGGACGCCCACAAGATGCTGTTCATGCCGTCGCCGTGCACGCTGCTCTTCTACCGTGACGGCGCGGCGGCGCGCGGCGCGTTCCGGCAGCGGGCCAGCTACGTCTTCGACGAGGAGCCCGACGTCTACAGCGCCTACGACAGCGCGGACAAGAACCTCGAGTGCACGAAACGCCCGATGATCATGCCGCTCTGGACGGTCTGGTCGGTCTACGGCCCGGCGCTGTTCGCACAGCGGATCGACCAGCTGTGCGAGGTGACCCGGCAGGCGCACCGGATGCTCGCCGCCGAACCGGACTTCGCCGTGACACACGAGCCGGAGTCCAACATCCTGTGCTTCCGATATCTGCCGGACGACCTGGAACCGGCGATCGCGCATCGGCTGCAACTGGAGATCCGCAACCGGATCCGGGGCGGCGGGCGCTTCTTCATCTCCAAGGTCGACATCGACAAGGTGGCGGCGCTGCGCGTGGTGGTGATGAACCACCTGATCGACGCGGGCCACCTGACCATGCTCATCGACGAGATCAGGGACATCGGGCAACGGGTGCTGCGTACGAGCGCCACGACCCGCGACGACCAGCGGAACAGGAGCCATTCATGACCATGACGGATGTGGACCTCACCACCTCGGCGGAGCTGGCGGCACGACTGATCCCCGAGGAGGAGCTGCGGCCCCGCTCGGTGGACGACGTCATCGGGCTGCCGTCGTTCGCGGGCAAGCTGGAGGAGTGCGGGCGGCTCACCGGAGCCCCGTACTGCGAGTCCCCGCTCGACCTGCAGAACGCGCTGGTGTTCCGCCGGCTTCAGCAGCTCGTCGGCATCGCCCTGCTCAACCCGCTGTGGCGCGAGCGGCTGCACTACTTCGGGATCCGCGACGCCCCCGCCGACATGTCCGAGTGGGAGCGGATCCCCCTCTCGGACAAGACCGTGCAGCGTGACATGTTCATGGGCGCGCGGGCCGGGATGGTCGTGCCGCTCGACCGCGGCGGGTTCGAGGTGGTGGCCAGCGGCGGCACCGGTGACGGCATGCCCCTGGAGATCGTGTACTCCCTGCGGGAGCTGCGCGACACCTACCGCATCTCCGGGGCGTTCATGGGCGCCTACCAGCTCGGCCGCTATCTGCGCGGTCCCGCGCCGCGCTGGCTGTTCACCACGCTGGCCGACTACCAGATGTGGAGCAGCGGGACCATGGTCGGCGGCGTCCTGTCCCACGTCCCCGAGGTCAACTACATCGGTGCGGGCCCGGTGAGCGCGCCGGTGCTGGAGCACATGTTCTCCTACCCTGGTCACAAGGCGCTGATGGGCATCACCGCGGGCATCGCGCTCCTGCCCGAGCTGGGCGCGGGTCTGTCCCCGCAGGCCAGGGCGAGCTTCCGGGTCGCGATGTACGGCAGCGGCTCCCTGCCCCAGCGCAAGCGCGACGAGTTGCAGGCGTTCTTCCCCAACGTGTCGATCCTCAGCTACTTCGCCGCGACCCAGGCCGAGTGCGTCGGGCTTCAGCTCGACCACGCCTCGCCGGCGCTCTCCGCCGTGCCGGGACTACACCTGGTGGAGATCGTGGACGAGCACGGCCGGGCCGTCGCCGAGGGCGAGGAGGGCGAGCTGGTCGTCACCCGGCTGCACTCCGACGAGACGCCGCTGCTGCGGCTCAAGCTCGGCGACCGGATGATCCGCCGCCCCGCCCTGAACGGGCCGGGGCTGCGCACCGAGCGGTTCGAGTTCGCCGGGCGCACCGCCGACGTGCTGCACCTCAACGACAGCCAGTACTCGGCGACGCTCGCGTACGCGGCCCTGCGCGCGCGGCTGCGCTCGACGACCGGTGTCGACCTGGACCTGGTCGCGCACGAGGTCCAGTTCCACAACCACCGCGAGGACCGGACCCTCACCCTGCTGGTCGCGGTGGACGACGCCGAGGGGACGGCCGCCGCCGTCGAGCACGCCCTCGGCCCGAGCGGGACGCGGCAGCTGTTCACCCAGGCTCTGCCGAGCTCCCTGTCGCTCTTCAACGACCGGGAGGCGACCGCGGCGGCGATCGAGCAGACCGGATACGGGTTCCGGCTGGTGTTCGTGCCCCGCTCCTCACCACAGATCGAGCGGACCACCGTCGGCAAGACGCCGCTGGTCAGGGACCGGGGCTGAGTGGTGGCCCGCAGACCCGAATCACATCCGACAAGGGAGGATCGATGCAAGACAGGATCAGCATCGTCGTGATGGTCGACGCCGTCGGGGCGTTGTCCGACCGGACGCTGCACAACGGCAATATCTCGCTCGTCGACGACAGCGCGGCGGGAAGCAGGCACAAGGGGACCCCCGACCTCGTCACGGTGGTCGCCCCGGGGCAGATCGTCCAGTGGACGCCCATCCACGTGGACGTGCAGACGCCGGTCGAGATCCAGGCCATCGAGTTCCTGTCCGGTGCCCCGGCCGCGCCCGCGGCCGGCCAGGCCGCGTCACCGCACCCGGTGGGCCACTCCGCCGTTCCGGCACCCGGTGTCGTGTCCGGGGCGGCGGTCGACGCCATGGGCTCCAACGGATACGAGAACCACGACCTGCTGGTGTGGGAGGGCGTCGTGCCCTACGACATGACGCCCGGTGTCCCGTACCGCTACCGGCTCTCCGTCAGGCTCCACGAAGGACCCAACAGCGTGTTGTCCATCGACTCGCCCGCGCTGCTGCGCGTGTGAGCCACGTTTCGCGAAAGGCGGTCTCATGGCCCAGCAACACGGGATCATCGTGCTCTTCGACGTCGAGAACGCGCTCAAGACGCGGTCGCTCAACGGCAACACGTACTGGTTCGACAACATGAAGCTGTTCGGCTCGACCGGGGTGGGCACCGAGCAGTTGGTGACGATCGTGCCCGGCACCCATTTCCTCGACGGGTCGCAGGCGACCGAGCAGGTGCTCAACTGGTTGCCCGCGGCGCTGGGTTCGATCCCGCCGACGGTGCCGCGCAACTACCTCGCCGAGCAGGAACGCGCCGACGACCAGCGCACGCTGAACGAGCTCGCCTCGCTCAACGCCGAGGGTGGCGTGAGCGAGGGCGATCTCAAGCGGCTGCAGCGGCGGGTCGGCAAGCACGCGGAAAAGCGCGGTGGCGGGCGCGGTCTCACCGACGCCAAGCTGCTGGACGTCACCGGCAAGACCACCAGCGGCTCCGGCGCCTACAACTACCCGGCCCCGGTGATCACCGACATCACCGGCCAGGCCGTGAGCGAGAAGATCATGTATCCGGCCCAGTACGGGTCCCCCGACATGATCTACGACGGCTGGTACTGGGCCGCGACCGTGGACACGAGCCGGCCCGGGGTCTATCCGTACACGATGCACATCCAGCTGCACGAGCTGGTCGAGCGGGGCGGCGAGATGGTCTGGGAGTCCGTGGACCTGACCTGCGAGTCCAGCCTCAAGATCATCAACGATCCGAAGCGTAACGGGTTCACCGGTGCCGGACTGGGCGTGCTCCCCCTGCCACCCGTCCCCGCCGCCGGCTGACCCGTCCGAATCGGAACACCTTCGAGCGGAGGAACGCATGCCCCCGAGGAACAAGCAGCAGGAAAGCCGGACCGCCAAGCCCACCCGGCCCGTGACGATCACCGCGGTGGTCGACCCCGTGGCCGCGCTGGCGTCGGAGAACCTCGACGACAACCTCTACTTCTACGACACCAACAAGACCGCGGGATCCACCGGTTTCGGCACCCCCGCGCTGCACAGCCGGGTGCGCAAAGGCGACACCCTGCTGTGGAACGTGATCCCGCTGGAGTGCGAGACCTACGTCTCCCTCGCCGGCATCGAGATCGACCCGCGGGTCGCCGAACCCACGCAGAAGGTGTATCCCGGCACCGACATCGTGTTCTGGACCGCCGAGGTGAAGCAGGACCTCACCGAACCGGTCCCGTACCGGCTCTCGTTCCTGCTCGGCACCGTCAGCACGCCGTTCACCGCCACCGCCCGACCGGCCCTGGCCGGTCCTGTCACCGAGGAAAAGGAGGGCCGATGAGCCAGGCGTACGCGGCCACCGACTTCACCGATCGTGGCCAGCTCAACTCCGTCCAGCTGAACGTGGTGACCCTCGTCGACATGGAGAGGGCCGCCGCGACGAAGTCCCTGGACGGTTGCCTCTACATGATGGACAACAGCGTCGGCGGGGTCGGGCAGGGCACCGACCACCTGGAGACCATCTGCAAGCAGGGGCAGGTGGTCAACTGGATCATCCGCCCCATCGACATGCACCGCCGCGCGGACGGCACCTGGCCGCCGATGCCGAAGATCAACAACTTGGTCTTCCTCGACATCGAGAAGGGTGACGAGGACGACGTCGCCGAACGCCGGATCATGACCGAGCTCAAGGTCTACGGCGCCCCCGACCGGATGCGCGACCAGTACACCGCCGTCTACTACTACTGGGCCGGGGCGGTGATGAGCGAGGCCCGGCCGGGCCTCTACCGCTACCGGTTCGTCCTGGAGCTGGAGAAGGAGCACGGCACCGACAAGCTGTACCTGAACTCGCCTCGCTACCCCGCCCTGCGGGTCCTGCCCGTCTGACCGTCCCGAGGGGTCGTGAGCGCGACGTGACCCCGTGAGAGCACCGGAGAGCGCAGGCGGGAGGTCATGGTCGCCGGGCGGCGGCCATGACCGGCGGGTGCGGGACACGCGAGATCCTCGCGGCCTTTCCTACTGGGAAGGCCGTCCTCTGGGAGATACGCTCGATCGGAGATCGGCCCGCGTCCCGTGTCCCGTTCGGCCCGCGTGATCGAGGCTGTGATCAAGACGATGCCCGGCCGTGCGACGAACGGAGCCGCCATGACGACCACCATTACCGTGATCGGCGGTCCCACAGCCCTGCTGGAGCTCGGCGGGCTGCGCATTCTCACCGATCCGACCTTCGATCCGCCGGGTGACCACCCCGTCGGGCCGCTCACGCTCACCAAGACCGTCGGCCCGGCTCTCTCCCCCGCCGACGTCGGCCGGGTGGACCTGGTGCTGCTCAGTCACGACCAGCATCCCGACAACCTGGACAGGCTGGGCCGTCAGGTGATGTCCGCGGCGCCGCTGACCTTGAGCACACCCGAGGCCGCCGAGCGCACCGGGGTCACCCCGCTGCGCCCCTGGCAGCACCACGATGTCGGCCGCCTCCGCGTCACCGCCGTTCCCGCCCTGCACGGCCCGCCGGGATGCGAGCCCTTCGTCGGTCAGGTCACCGGCTTCGTGCTCACCGGCGACGGGCTGCCCACCGTCTACGTCAGCGGGGACAACGCCTCGCTGGAGTGCGTGGAGCTCATCGCCGGACGGTTTCCCGCCGTCGACGTCGCCCTGCTGTTCGGCGGCGCCGTCCGCACGCCCATGATCGACGACCGGCTCACCCTGAACGCCACCGAGATGGTGACCGCCGCGCGCCTGCTGGAGGCCCGGCAGGTCGTGCCGCTCCACGTCGAGGGCTGGACCCACTTCACCGAGAACCGGGCGGACGTGCTCGCCGCCTTCTCCGAGGCCGGTCTCGGCCACCTGCTCGTCTCCCCCGCCCCCGGACGACCGGTCCCGCTGGGCCTGCCCGAGGGACGATCATCCCGGGTGCGGTAGGCGATCCCGCGGTGCGATGAGACGAACCGGTCGGCAGTGCCCGGCGCCTCACCCGACGGCGACGCCACGACGAACCGACCCGCGGACCCCGACAGCTCACCCAACGGCAGGCCACGACGAGCCGTCCGCGGAGCCGGACAGCTCACCCAACGGCGACGCCACGGCGAGCCGACCGGCGGAACCCGGCGGCGATGCCGGATGACCGGCAGAAATAAACCTCCGCCTCGCCCGGTTGCCGCCTACATGGCTGATGACGACATCCGCGGGACGGCCCGCGGCTCTTCCGAGGTGCCCCTGTCGATCCTGGAACTGGCGACCGTCGGTTCCGGCGTGACACCCACCGAGACCCTGCGAGCGAGCACCGAGCTGGCCAGGCGTGCGGAGGAGTGGGGCTATCACCGGATCTGGGTGGCCGAGCACCACGGCATGCCGTCTGTGGCCAGTTCCTCGCCCGCCGTGTTGATCGCCCATCTCGCCGCCGCGACCAGGAGCATCCGGCTGGGGTCCGGCGGTGTCATGCTGCCCAACCACGCCCCGCTCGTCGTCGCCGAGCAGTTCGGCACTCTGCACGCGCTACACCCGGGCCGCATCGACCTCGGGCTCGGCCGGGCCCCAGGCACCGACCCCGCCACGGCGAGGGCCCTGCGCGGGCGGCACGGCCTGGACGCCGACGACTTCCCCGAGCAGCTGGCCGAGCTGACGGCCTTCCTGGACGGCGCGTTCCCGCACGGCCACCCTCTGGAGCGGGTCGTCGCGGTGCCCCGCTCCCCCGAGTCGGGCCGCCCGCCGATCTGGCTGCTCGGTTCCAGCGGCTTCAGCGCGCGGCTCGCCGGGAGGCTCGGCCTGCCGTTCGCGTTCGCGCACCACTTCAGCGGCGAGAACACCATCCCCGCCCTGGACCTGTACCGGTCGTCCTTCGAACCCTCCGCCGTCCTCGACTGGCCGTACGCGATGATCGGCGTCTCCGCGGTCGCCGCCGACACCCCGGAGCAGGCGCTGCGCCTGGCCCGCTCCGGCGGGCTGTCCATGCTGCGGCTACGGCGCGGCGCCCCGCAGCCGATCCCCACGCCCGAGGAGGCGGAGAACCACCCGTACAGCCCGATGGAGCGCGACTTCCTCGACGACTATCTGTCCAAGCTGGTGCTGGGGGACGCCGCCGGAGTACGGCAGGGGCTGGAGGATCTTCGCAAGCGCACCGAGGCCGACGAGTTGATGATCACCACGATGATCCACGACTCCGCCGCCCGGATCCGCTCCTACGAGCTCATCGCGCAGGCGTACGACCTCACCGGCGGCTCCTGACCGGGCGTCCACTGGCTCCGTCGCGGCCCGATGGAGCGAGCAGACCTCGGGTCAGCGGGTGCCGGGGCCGCTCCAGAACGCGGGTGACGGTGCCCTCCTCCACGACCCTCCCCCCTGCTAGGACCATGACATGGTCCGCCATCCGCGCGACGACACCCATGTCGTGGCTGATCAGCATGAGGGTGAGCCCGGACTCGCGGCGCAGTTCGCCGAGCAGGTCGAGCACCTCTGCCTGGGTGATCGTGTCCAGCCCCGAGGTGATCTCGTCGCAGACGAGGACACTCGGGGAGGCGAGCAGCGCGCGGGCGAGCGCCGCGCGCTGGAGCTCGCCACCCGACAGCGCGGAGGGTCCGCGGACCGCCGAGGTGGCGCCGAGCCCGACGCGTTCGAGCATCTCCAGCGCCGCGCCACGCGCCGCGTCGGGTCTCAGACCGCGCAACCGCACGGCGGTGCGGCTCACCTGGTCGGCCACCGTCCGGTTCGGATCGAAGGAGGCGTGCGCGTCCTGGAACACATACTGCACGCGCGCCACCTCCTGCCGCGATCGCCGCGCCAGTGACCCCGCCAACGGCCTCCCGTCGAGCAGCACCGCTCCCCGCGCGGGCTCGTGCAGCCCCGCGACACAACGCGCGAGGGTCGTCTTCCCGCTTCCCGAACGTCCGACCAACGCCAGGCACCGTCCGGCCGCCATCCGTAGCGACACATCGTGGAGCACGGTCACCGAGCGGTGCCTCGCCGTCAGGCCCACGACGTCGAGCCTGGCCGGCCCCGGCACGACCTCCCGTGGCGACGCGGCCTTCCGGGAATGCGAGCCCACCTCGCCGGAGAACGGGAACTCTCCGCCATCGGTGAGAGCGCCGGTCCCGCCGGTGGACGAACCCGTCTCGCGAGCGAATACCTCCTCTGCCAGGCCATTGGACGAACCGATCTCATCGGGGGACGGGGGCGCCGCGCCGGACGGTGGGATCACCGGCAGCCGGGCAGCCAGCAGACGCCGGGTGTGGTCGTGCCGGGGCCGACAGAGCACCTCCCCCGCCGGACCGCTTTCCACCACCCTGCCCGCGCGCAGCACGACGACGTGGTGGGCGAGAGCGCGCACGACGTCCAGGTCGTGGCTGAGCAGGACCAGGGCGATACCCCGCCGTACGAGGTCGGCCAGTTCGTCCACGATTTCTCTCCTGGTGATGGCGTCCTGACCGGTGGTGGGCTCGTCCGCCACGATCACCGACGGCGCCGTCAGCAGCGTCTGGGCGAGCACCAGGCGTTGCTGCTGCCCTCCGGAGAGCTCGTGCGGGTAGCGGCACGCCGTCTCGCCGTCGGCGGGCAGGTCGACGCGGCGGAGCGCGGACGAGATCCGGTCCGTCACGGATCCGTCCGGCGCGTGCCTTCCGGCGATCTCGCGCAGCACCGCCCCGACGCGGCGGACCGGGTTGAGGGCGGACGCGGGGTGCTGCGGCAGGTAACCCACCGTTCCGGCCACCTCAACCGTCCCCGACAGGACCACCCCGGGCGCGTGCTCACCGAGCAACGCCCGCCCGATGGTGGTCTTGCCGCTGCCCGAGGCCCCGACCAGGGCGAGCACCCGGCCGGGCGCGAGTTCGAAGGAGACGCCGTCGACCAGCGTGCCACCCCCGGCCTCGGCGCGCAGTCCCGTAACGCGAATCACGTGGCCTCCCCCCTGCTACGCCGTGTCCCGTCGAAGAGCAGGTTCAGCCCGACGGACAGCGCCACGATCAACAGCGCGGGGACGAGCACGCCCCACGGCTGGAGGAACATGCCGGTCCGGTTACGGTCGACCATCACCGCCCAGTCGTCGGCGTCGGGAGAGACGCCGACACCCAGGAAACTCGCCGTCGCGACAAGATAGATCGCACCGACGACTCGGACGCCCAGGTCGGCCAGGAGGGTACGGAGCATCGACCGGCCCACGTAGCCGAACGCCCTGCGCCACCAGCTCTCCCCCTGAAGCCGCATCGCCTCCATCGCGGGCCTGGCGGCGATCTCCAGGGCCGCCGCGCGGGAGATCCTGGCGACCTCCGGCAGGCCGATCAGCGCGACCACGGCGACAAGGGTGAGGGGCCCCGGCGGGGCGACAGCGGCGAGCAGGATGAGCATCAGCAGCGAGGGGATGGCCAGCAGCAGGTCCAGGGGCCGCATCAGCAACTCGTCCAGCCACCGTCGCCGGGTCATCGCGGTCAGCAGTCCCAGCGGCGTGCCCATCAGGAAGGTCAGGGCGGTGGCCGCCAGGGCGACCATCACGACCGTACGGCCACCGAGAAGCACCTGCCGCCACACGTCCCGGCCGACGAAGTCGGTGCCCAGGAAGGAGCCGGAGCCGAACGAGGCACCGCGGGGAACCGGCTCGCCCGCGAACCACGGACCGGCGAGGGCGATCAACAGCGGTACGCACAGCAGCACCCCGCCCAGTCCCCACCTCATCACCGGCCCCACCCCCCGCCTCATGTGGCACCTGCCGCACGCGGAGCGAGACGGAACGCGACGATGTCCGCGGCGAGGTTCACGGCCACGGTGGTGGCCGCGAAGACCAGGGCGAGCCCCTGGATCACCGGGATGTCGCGGGCGGAGACCGCGCTCACCAGGGAGGTGCCGAGGCCGGGGATGACGAACACCGCCTCCACGGTGATCACGCCGCCGAGCAGCCAGTCGGTGGTCCTCGCGAGCTGCTGCACGGCCGGCGCGACCGCGTTGGGCAGGGCGTGTGCCACGACCACTCTCCGGCCGGAGAGCCCGAGCCTACGGGCGTGGCGGACGTACTCGGAGTTCAGGGCGTCGATCATCCCGGCTCTGACCAGCCTGCTGATCGAGCAGATCGGCCGGGCGAGCAGGACCAGGAGGGGAAGCACCAGCACGGCCGGCTGCGCGAGCAGGTTCGGGCCGACGCCCACCGCGGTGGGCGGGAACCAGCCGAGCCGCAGAGCGAACAGTGCGACCAGCAGTACGGCGAGGGCGAACTCCGGCACCGAGTACAGGGCGACGCCGGCCGAGGTGAGAACCCGGTCGAGCAACCGGCCCTCGCGGATCGCGGCGACGACGCCCGCGGCCACCGCCAGCGGCACCAGGAGCAGCAGGGTGATCGCGGCGAGTTGGAGTGTCGGCCCGCCCGCGTCGGTGAGGAACCCGGTGACCGGGCGGCCTGCCGTCAGGGACGTCCCGAGGTCACCGTGGAACAGGCCGAGCAGCCATTCGGCGTAGCGGGCCGGCGCGGGCCGGTCGAGTCCCAACTCCTGGCGGAACCGCTCGATCCGCGCCGGGTCGGGTGTGTCCCCGGCCAGCACCACGGCGGCGTCCCCCGGCAGCGCCTCGGTGAGGGCGAACACCAGCGCGGTGACCGCCACGATCTGCGCCAGGCCGAGCAGCAGGCGCCGCGCGGCGTACCTGGGCAGGCTCACCCGGCCCTCCGAGCGGGGCCGGGAGGGCTGCGTGGATCGGAGACGCGTCAAGCCAGCCACACCTTGTCGAAGCGGGCCCAGTCGAGGGTGTTGGCCGGGGCGTCGGCGACACCGCCCACACCCGGCACGGTCGCGACGAGCCAGTCTGCGAAGCCCCAGACGAGGTAGCCGCCCTCGGCGTGCTGGACGCGCTGCATCTCGGCGTACACGTCGCGGCGCGCCTTCTCGTCGGCGAGCGAGACGGCCTTGGCGTAGAGCGCGTCGAACTCCGGTCGCTTCCACTTGGTGATGTTGGTGGTGGACGTGCTGAGCAGGCGCTGTGCGAAGTGGGACTCGATGGGCATCGCGCCGGACCGGAAGCAGCACAGAGTGCCCCTGTCGAGGACGTCCTTCCAGTAGGTGTCCCTGTCGCCCACCGCGACCTCGACGTCGAGACCGGCCTGGCGCATCTGGTCGGCGAAGACGCTCGACGACTCGACGAAGCCACTGGCCGCCGCCGAGGTGTCGAGCCGCACCTTCACCCCCTTCGCGCCGGCCTTCTCCACCAGCCACCTGGCCTTCTCCAGATCGCGGGCACGCTGCGGGATCTCCTCGGCGTAGTACTGGTAGCCCTTGCCGAAGAGGTCGTTGCCGACCTGTCCGGCGCCGGCCAGCACGGTGTCGACCAGTTCCCTGCGGTCTGCCAGCAGGAACATCGCCTCGCGCAGGTTCCGGTCGTCGAAGGGAGGACGGTCCAGCTTCATGGCGAACGCCTGCATGCCACTGTTGGTGAGCCGGGTGACGGTCAGGCGGTCGTTACCCCGGTAGGTCCTGGCGGTGGTCGCGGTGATGTCGTGGGCGTAGTCGGCCTGCCCGCCCAGCAGGGCGTTGACCCGGGCCGACTCCTCGTTGGCGATGAGGTACTGCAACTCATCGACGTGCGGGGGGCCCTCCCAGTAGTCGGGGTTGCGCTTGAGCAGCAGGGAGCGACCGGGTTCGAAGGAGCCGAAGACGAACGGGCCGGACCCGACCGGCCTGGTGAAGTCCTCGGCGCCCTCAGGCACGACAAACACGCCGAAAGCGGCCAGCACGTTGGGGAACTCGGCGAACGACTGTCTGAGCGCGAACTCGACCGTACGGTCGTCGACGGCCCTGCTGGCGGCCAGGTCGATGACCGCCAGGGTGGCCCTGGCACGGAAGGCGCGCGCGGGGTCGGCGATCCTGGCGTAACTGTGGAGGACGTCGGCGGCGCGCACCGGCCTGCCGTCGTGGAAGGTCGCCCGGCGCAGGGTGATCCGCCACCTGGTGAGGTCGGCGGAGGGCTCCCAGCGTTCGGCGAGACGCGGCACGACCGACAGGTCGGGGCCGTAGTCGGCGAGCTTGTCGAACAGCGCCTTGGAGCGGGACGCCTCGACGAACAGGTTGGACATATGCGGGTCCAGGGTCTCCTGGGCCCCACCCCCGGCGAACGCGACGCGCAGCCGGCCTCCCGCGCGAGGCTTGCCCCCGGCGACGATCTCGGCGGCGGGTGCGGTGCCGCACCCGGCGATCAGGGCGGCGGACAGCCCTGTGGCGGTGCCGAGGAAACCACGGCGGTTCAGGGATTGCATGGAGGGGAGGTCCTTTCATTGGTCGGGAGGTTGCGCGACAGACCAGGGGGCGACGTCGCGGCCGATGTCGAACAGCCGGGCCCCACCGCCGAGACGACGGGCGAAATCAGACGGACGTGAGGTGGTCGAGGTCGGGGACCGCAGCTCATACGGGTCGCGGCCGCGGCCCCCGTGTCGGGGAGTTCTCCGCCGGCGCCGCCGTCTCCGGTACGCCGGCGCGACGCACCGCGAGCGCGGAGCCAAGCCCGAGCGCGGCGCACAGCGGCCAGGCGAGCCAGCCCGCGGTGTCGCCCGCCCAGCCCACGACGACGTTGCCCACTGCGGCGACCAGGCCCGAGGCGAGATAGAACATCCCGAAATAGGTGCCGATGATGCCCTCCCTGCCATAGGCGGGGATCAGTTCCAGCACGAACGGCTGCGCGATCATCACGCCCAGGGCCAGTCCGAACGCGGCGAACAACACCGGGATCAGGCCCGGCAGCAGCGGGGCGAGAAAGGCCGCCCCCATCACCGCCAGACCGAACGCGATGGCGGTGTCCCGGCGGAGACGGCCCCCCAGCCACCGGGTGACCCGCACCTGCAGCAGGAGGGTGGCGACCGTGGAGACCAGGAACAGCGCCGCCACCGAGGCCGCGGAGCCGGTGACCTCCTCGGCCCGCATCGGCAGGATCAGGTAGAGCTGGTTCTGCAGGGCGAACATCCCGCTCAGCGCCAGCGTGAAGGCGAGAAAGCGGCGGTTGGCCAGGCACTCCCGCCAGTCGGCGAGCACCGACCTCTCGCCGGACGGTACGGGCCGCGCCGGTAGCGTCAGCGCCTGCGCCACCGTGAGCCCGGCGAAGATCAGTGCCGCGGCGACGGCTGCCACCCGGAAGTCGACCAGCAGCAGCACACCGCCCAGTAGCGGGCCGAGCAGCGCGCCGACGCTGGCGAACACGTTGAACAGGGAGAACGCCTCCGCGCGGCGATCGCCCGCCTCGACGGCCAGGTAGGAGCGGACAGCAGGGTTGAACAGCGCCCCGGCCAGCCCTGACAGGACCGAGGCGGCGAGCAGCACGGGGAGCGAGCCGCCGATCGCGAAGAGGCCGAAGCCGACGGCACGCAGGGCGCACCCCGCGATGATGACCGTGCGGGCGCCGAGCCGGTCTGAGGCCGTGCCGCCGACCAGGAACAGGCCCTGCTGGCTGAGGTTGCGCACGCCGAGCACCACTCCGACGGCTGCGGCCGACATCCCCAGGTTCCCGGCGAGGTAGCTCGCGAGGTAAGGGATCAGCAGGTAGAAGCCAGTGTTGACGCCCATCTGGTTGACCAGCAGGAGCCGCACGGACAGTGGAAAGGACTGGAACGCTCTCATGTCGCCGGTCGCACGCCGAGGCCGAAAAGGCCAGAGGTGTCCTCGCCACCGAGACCGGTCCAGGGAACGCGCTCCAGCAGTAGGTGGCCGTCGCGGTCGCCCCGGCTCTCGACCATCGGCAAATGCCCCAAGACCATCTCCTTCGCCACGAACTCAACAGAAGGAATGATAATGACTTTCATTTTCTTTGCAATCCGGCAGGGCTGAACGGCTGTGGTTCTGTGCATCTGCGCCGGTAAAGACCTCAATCTCCACCGAAACTGCACAGAAGGCCGTTACGCTCCGGGGGCATGATCAGATCGAGATGGGTGAGCCTGCTGGTCTGGCCGGCGGTGCTGCCCTTCGCGGCCTGGGCGTTACTCAGGGCCGGCGGCTGGACCCCGGTCTGGCAGTGGGTCGCCCTGGTGGCGTTCACGCCGTACGTGGCGGCGGCCTCGGTGATCCCGCTGCTCCTCGCCCTGGGCCTGCGCCGCTGGGCGGCCGCGGCCCTCGCGCTGGTCACGAGCGCGACGCTGGCGACGATCGTGCTCCCCCGCCACTTCGGCGACGACGACCAGCCCGCGGCCGACGGAGGTCGGCTCCGGGTGCTCGCCGCGAACCTCGCCGTCGGCGCGGGCGACACCGAGGCCCTGATGAGGCTGGTGGGCTCCCTCGGCCCCGACGTACTCGCCCTCCAGGAGGTCACCCCGGCCGCGCGCGACCGTCTGGAGGCGGCCGGGCTGCGCCGTCGCATGCCCCACGTCGTGGACCGCGCGGTCGACGGGGTGGGGGGCTCGGGCATCTACTCCAGGCACCCCCTCAGCGAGAAACCGCTGATCGCGCTGGGCGGGTTCCGGCAGGCGCGAGGGGTGATCCAGCACCCGAGCGGCCACGAGATCGAGGTCGTCTCGGTCCACCCCTGCGCGCCCCGGTACGGCGGCAGGGTGCCGTGCTGGGAACAGGGACTGCGGGCGCTGCCCAGGGCGGGCGGCGAGCTGCGGGTGCTCGCCGGAGACTTCAACGCCACCCTCGACCACCGGCCGGTACGCGATCTGCTCGACAGCGGTTACCGCGACGTGGCCGACGTCACCGGGAACGGCCTGACGCCCACCTGGCCGCGGCAGGGCTGGAACGTCCCCGGTGTGACGATCGACCACGTGCTCGCCGACTCACGCATGGCGATCAGGACCTTCGGCGTCCACCACCTCCCGCACACCGATCATCGTCCGGTCTTCGCCGAGCTTGGCCTGCCCCGCTTCACCAAGCGCTGACCCCGGCCCGGCAGGCCGGGGCCCGGCCGGTACCGGCACGCGGTCCGATCCTCACCGGCGAGGATCGCCGGTCCCGGCCGATCGGCGGAGACCGGCCCGCCCCATGGATGCCGATCCCGGCCGATCCGCCAGGAGCGGTCCGCCTCATGGACCACCGAGCGGGGACCGGGTGGTCGCGGCCCTCCTCGAACGAGACCCGCCGAGGAACAGGAGCAGGGCGAGGACGGCGTACGGCACCGCGGCGGCGGTGAAGATCGCGGCATGGCCGACGAGCGCCGAGGCCGCGGCGTACGCGCCGTAGGCGAGGACGGCGCCCAGTTCCGTACCCAGCCCGGCCAGCGAGGTCACGGTGGCGCGTGCCGGGCCCGTGATGCTCTCCTGAAGCCGCACGTCGGCCAGCACGGTCGCCATCTGGAAGACGCAGAAGGCCGTCGCGAGGGCGACGAACCCCACCGCGACGCCGCTGAACGCGCCCGCGCCGAGCGCGAGCGCCCCGAACGCGAGAAGCGCGGCGAACTCCCGGTCGGTGAGGCTCCGCCCGGCCGCCGCGAGCACGCCACCGGCCGCGACACCCACGGAGACCAGAAGCACCAGGAGCGGCACGACGTGCGTGGTGACGCCGGTGCCGACCGCGAGCAGCGGGGTGTACTCCTCCAGCGAACCCCACAGGGCCGTCACCGCCGGTACCAGCAGCAGCGCCCGGCGCGTCGGCCGGTCGGCGCGCGCCGCCCGCAGCCCCTCGCGCAGGATCGCGGCGTAGCCACCGGCCGGCGTCTCCTCCCCACCGGCCTCCTCGCGTTCCTCCCCGGGGCGTACGCGACGCTCGGGAAAGGCGAGCGCGGCCACCGCGGCGAGCACGCACGCCAGGACACTGCCCGCGGCGACCAGCGGGTAGCCGCCGACGGCGAACACCGGGGCGGCCACGGCCATGGACAGCATGACGGCACCCGTGCCGATCGCGCGGGCACGGCCGATGACCGCGGCGTAACGGCCGGTCGCGCCCAGGCGGTCGAGTTCGGTGTAGACCAGAGCCTCCAGCGCGCCCGACTGCAGCGCTCCCGAGGCACCCCACAGCACGAAGCCCGCGGCGAACACCCAGTAGGAGGGGGCCGCGACCCACAGGAGGAAACCGGCCGCGGCGAGCAATGGTGCCAGGGCGAGCAGCGCGCGCCGCGAGACGGCGTCGGCCCACACCCCCGAGGGGACCTCCAGCACGACGGAGGTGACCGACCAGATCGCCAGGAGCGAGGAGATCTCGGCGGTCGACAGACCCGTGTCGACGAACAGCAGCGCGTAGAACGGGTAGAACAGGACGAACTCATCAAGGAAGGTGTAGACGTAGAGCGTCGCGGCGAGGCGCTTCGCACGTCCTTCGGGCGCACGGAGAAAAGAAGAAGTGGTCATGAGGTCCTTCTCGCGAGGGCTGGCGGACTTCGGGATGCTCGGCATCTCCGGAGGTCCACGGCAGCTCGCGCCGGACCGACCGATCGTTCAGGATCAATGTCGCCAGGTCATGTCACAGACCATACAGTCGCCCAGCCCGCTGTGGCCTCCCCTTTTTTCCTCTTCAGGACGAAGCGTCACTCGGCCGTGGAGGCGGCGTCGCGAGCACGGCGGGCGGGTCCGTCTCGCCTCCGCCTTTCGGGTGCGCGGGTGTGTGCGGGAAACCCGGCGGGGCCGGTCAGAACTCGTCGTGCCCGGAGACCTGGCCGATCGGGAAGACGTGCCTGCTCGCGGCGCAGACGGTCTCCAGGACGTGGACGGGGACGTCCTCGTCGGAGTAGCCGGTGCGAAGGATGTGGACGACCCACTCCCCCGGTTCGAGCTCCAGGGTCTCGTACTCGAAGGAGGTCGGCGGGCGGGCCGTCAGGCTCTCCTCGGCGCGGCCGAAGGTGTGGCCGAGGGCGATCAGCGCCGCCTGCAGTGACGGCTTCACGAACCCCGGCTCGGCGAGGCGGGTGCCCCCGAACAGGTCCGTCCGGAAGTAGCTGGTGGCGACGCGCACCGGGATCCCGTCGGCGGTCATCATCTTCCTGCGGGCGATCACCTCGGCACCGGGTTCGACGCGCAGGCGCGCGGCCACGTGTTCACCGGCCGGTTCCGGTCCCACGTAGAGCATTCTGCGGCCGGGCGTGACGCCCTGCCTTTCCGCCTCGGCGAGGAACAGGGACGCCGAGCCTCGATCGGCGGGGTCGGTGGGCAGCGCCCGCCGCACCACGACCTTCGGCTCACGGACCGTGGGCTCCTCGGGGACCCGCGCCGCCGGCCCCTTCCTCATCTGGGAGATGCGGCCGGGGGACACGCCCAGGCGCGCCGCTATCTCCTCCAGGCTCATCCCGGAGTCACGGGCCTCGGCGATCGCCTGACGGCGCATCTTCGCCGCCTCCGCGACGAGTCCCTGCTCTTCGGTCATGAGGCGGCTCAGAACCCGCGCGCGCTCGATGGGGTCGCTCAGCCCGGAAACGTCGTGCAGCGTCTTCAGGTCCATCGGGGGCCGCCTCCTCGCGCTCGACACCACCGGGAATTTTAGCCCCCCTATTTTGGCGCGGTGACACTGCCTCGCGCACCGGAAAGGCTGTCGGACCCGCCCGTTCACTCCGAGGAGGGGGTTCACGGTCAATGGGCATTCTGGCCCGGTGGTTACACCATGCCGACCGTCAAATCAGTTGCCGACGCCGCGGCCGGGTGCGGAAACTGGATGGTCGCCCGCGTCACGCGGGTGGCGGTGATCCGACGGGGCGCCACCTGGAGCGGTGGTACGGGAGACCGGTTGGGAGGGATGGCGCTCCGGCCTGCCCTGCCCCGGACGGCTCTCACCTCGTCAGAACACCGTGAGGAGCGTGCCGCCTGCCGATGCCCCCTGACACCGGAAACACCTCAGCCAGTACCAACAACACCGACAATACCGACAACACTCACGCCTCCGCCACCAACCCGGCATCCCTGACTTCGCGCCCCCTCCCCTCGCGCCGCGCCGGGGCGGGCTCCCTGTGGCGACTGAAGTCCTACCTCCGCCCGTACGTCGGCCGCCTTGTCGCCATCTGGGTGCTGTCCCTCACCGCGGTCGCGATCGGCATCGCCATCCCGCTGATCGGCAGAGAGATCATCGACGGTCCCGTCGCCCGCGGCGAGGCGGGGGCCGTGCCACCCCTCGCACTGCTCGCCTGCGCGCTGGGCGTGATCGAGGCACTGCTCGTCTTCCTGAGGCGGTGGCTGCTGGCCGCCGCCGTCCTCGGCCTGGAGACCAGTCTCCGCGACGACATCTACCGCCACCTCCAGCGGCTGCCGATGGGGTTCCACTCCTCCTGGCAGTCGGGCCAGCTGCTCTCCCGGGTGACGACCGACCTGTCGACGATCCGGCGTTTCCTCGGCTTCGGCCTGCTCTTCCTCGTCCTCACCACCGTCCAGATCGCGACGGTGACCGGGCTGCTGCTCCACATGTACTGGCCGCTCGGGCTGCTGGTCGTCGCCTCGGCGGTGCCGATCATGGTCACCACCCTGCGCTTCGAACGCGAGTACATCACCATCTCCCGGCGGGTCCAGGACGAGCAGGGCGACCTCGCCACGGTCGTCGAGGAGTCCGCGGCCGGCATCCGCACGATCAAGGCGTTCGGCCGCGGCCCGTACGTCTCCGGAATCTTCGAGAAAGGGGCGTTGAAGGTCTACGGGACCTCGATGGAGAAGGTCCGCCTGTCGGCCAGGTTCTTCACCTTCCTTGAGGTGATCCCGAACATCACCCTCGCGCTCGTGCTGCTGCTCGGTGCCCTGGCGGTCGGCTCCGGCACGCTGACGCTGGGCACGCTGGTGGCCTTCGCCACCCTGATGCTGCAACTGGTCTGGCCCGTCTCCGCGCTCGGCTTCATCCTCACGATGGGCCAGGAGGCGATGACCGCGGCGGACCGGGTGATGGAGGTGCTCGACACCGAACCGGAGATCGTCGGAGGCACCGCCGTGATCGAACGGCCCCGAGGACACCTGCGCTTCGAGGGAGCGGGGTTCACCTTCCCCGGTGACGGGAAACCCGTGCTCCACGACGTCTGGCTGGAGGTGCGTCCGGGAGAGACGCTCGCGGTCGTGGGCGCGACGGGGTCGGGCAAGACCACGCTGACCTCCCTGGTGCCACGGCTGCACGACGTCGGCACCGGCCGGGTCACGATCGACGGGGTCGACGTCCGCGACCTGCCGCTGCCCACACTGCGCTCGATGGTCGCCACCGCCTTCGAGGAACCGACGCTGTTCTCGATGAGCGTCAGGGAGAACCTCACGCTGGGACGGCACGACGCGAGTGAGGAGGAGATCGAGCAGGCGCTGCGGATCGCCCAGGCCGGGTTCGTCCACACACTGCCGTGGGGGCTGGAGACCAGGATCGGCGAGCAGGGCATGTCCCTGTCCGGCGGCCAGCGCCAGCGGCTCGCACTGGCACGCGCGGTGCTCAGCCGTCCCAGGATTCTCGTGCTGGACGACACGCTGTCGGCCCTCGACGTCGAGACCGAGGCCCTGGTGGAGGAGGCGCTCCGGCACGTGCTGCGCGAGGCGACCGGGATCGTCGTCGCCCACCGGGCCTCCACCGTACTCCTCGCCGACAAGGTGGCCCTGCTGCTCGACGGCACGATCGCGCACGTCGGCGAGCACCACGAACTCATGGCGAGCGTGCCCGAGTACCGCGCGCTGCTGTCGGCCGCCCCGGACACCGAGGAGGCGCGGCTGTGAGCGTGACCGAACCCTCCACCCATCCCTCGGCCAAGCCTTCCGGTGCCGAGAACGCGAACGGGTCCCGGGAGTGGCGGGGCGTCGCGGCCGAGAACCAGGAGGAGCTGTCGGCGCAGGTGTCGTTCCTGCTGCGCGACAGGTCCAGGCGGCTGCTGGGCGACCTGCTGCGCCCGTACCGCAGGAGGCTCGTCCTGCTCGTCGTCATCATCGTGACCTGCAACGCCGCCTCGCTCTCCATCCCCTACCTGGTCAAGGTGGGCATCGACGCGGGCATCCCGCCGATGCTGGCGGGCGCGGGGCCGCGAACGCTGGTGACGGTCGTCGTGGCGATCCTGGCGGCGGCGGCCGTCCAGCTGGTGACCCGGCGGATATTCCTCAGGATGGCCGGGCACATCGGCCAGAGCATCCTGCTGGAACTGCGGCGGCGGGTGTTCGTCCACTTCCAGAGGCTGTCGCTCTCGTTTCACGAGGACTACACCTCGGGCCGGGTCGTCTCCCGGCTCACCTCCGACATCGACGCCATCTCCGAGATGCTGCAGTCGGGTTTCGACGACCTCGTCACCGCCGTGCTGACACTGGTCGGCACGGCGGTCCTGCTGCTCGTCCTGGACGTCCACCTCGGCGTGGTCGCGCTGCTGCCGCTGCCGGTCCTGATGCTGTTCACCGGCTGGTTCCGGCGGCAGTCGAGCATCGTCTACCGCAGGACGCGGGAGACCGTGGCGCTGGTGATCGTCCACTTCGTGGAGTCGATGGCCGGCATGCGCGCGGTCCAGGCGTTCCGCGGGGAGCCGCGCAACCAGGCGATCTTCTCCCAGCTGAACGCCGACTACCGCGACGCCAACCGGCGGAGCATGCACCTGGTCGCGATCTTCTCTCCGGGCGTCAAGCTCATCGGGAACGTGACGATCGCGGCCGTCCTGCTCTACGGGGGCACGCTCGCGATCCAGGGCGAGGTCACGGTGGGAGTGCTGGCCGCCTTCCTGCTCTACCTGCGCCAGTTCTACGAGCCGATGCAGGAGATCTCGCAATTTTATAACACGTTCCAGTCGGCCGGTGCGGGGCTGGAGAAGCTCTCCGGCGTGCTGCAGGAGCACCCCATGGTGGCCGAGCCCGCTGACCCGGTGGCGCTGGAGCGGCCACGCGGCAGGATCGAGTTCCAGGGCGTGGAGTTCTCCTACCTGGACGGCACCCCCGTGCTGCCCCGGCTGGATCTGGTGGTCCCCGCCGGGCAGACCGTGGCGCTCGTCGGCACCACGGGGGCGGGCAAGACCACGCTGGCGAAGCTGGCCTCCAGGTTCTACGACCCCGTCGCGGGGCGGGTGCTGCTGGACGGGGTCGACCTGCGCGACCTCGGCGAGCAGACGCGGCACGCCGCGGTGGTCCTGGTCACCCAGGAGAACTTCCTGTTCAGCGGGTCGGTGGCGGACAACATCAGGTTCGGCCGACCCGGCGCGAGCATGGCGGACATCGTGGCGGCGGCCCGCTCGATCGGCGCCGACACGTTCGTCTCCGCGCTCCCCGACGGGTACGACACCCAGGTCGGCAAGCACGGCGGCCGGCTGTCGGCCGGGCAGCGGCAGCTGGTGGCGTTCGCCAGGGCGTTCCTCGCCGACCCGGCGGTGCTGATCCTCGACGAGGCGACGTCCAGCCTGGACGTCGCCGGCGAGCGGCTGGTGCAGCGGGCGATGCGGACGATCCTGGCGGACCGGACGGCCCTGATCATCGCGCACCGCCTGTCGACCGTCGAGATCGCCGACCGGGTGCTGGTGATGGAGGGCGGCAGGATCACCGAGGACGGTCCGCCCGGCGAGCTCGTCGAGCGGGCGGGCCGCTACGCCGACCTGCACCGCGCCTGGCTCGACAGCGTCTCCGACCACCGCGACGCCCCCGGCTGATCCACCGGCGGCGGGGAGGGCTCACACTCCCGAACCGCCTTCCCTCGCTCCCCGATCCCGGAATTCCGTGCCCCGCCCGCAGAACCGGCGTCCGGAATTCCGGGCACACGATTTCCGGCGAACCCTGAACCGCGGGAAGGGGACCCGCGTATCTCAGGGCGGAACGGCACGAATGATCCTTCCCAGCCGCAGGAAAGGGGCAGTGATTTCGATGAGCACCCGGCGGTCGCGCAAGCGACGGTCTCTGACCGCCTCCTTGCTGGTCTCCGCCATGCTGGCCGCCGGGTGCTCGTCAGCGGCCATGACCGCCGAAACCCCCGTCCAGGCGGTGGGACTCGCCGGCGATCGGGCCGACGCGGACGTCCGTTTCTCCCAGGAGATGATTCCCCACCACCGGCAGACGATCCAGCTCGCCGACCTGGTGACCGGCCGGAGCGAGAACCCGTACGTGAACGACCTCGCCGCGAAGATCAAGAAAAAGGAGGCGGCCGACATCGACCTGATGTCGGGCTGGCTGCGGTCGTGGGAGGTCGAGGTACCGCCGGAGGGCGACCACTCCGCGCACGACATGCCGGGCATGCTGTCGGCCACCCAGATCGCCTCCCTGGAGAAACGGTCCGGCGCCGCCTTCGACAAGCTGTGGCTGAGCGTGCTGGGCAAGCACCTCAACAGCGGTGTCCAGATGGCCCAGGTCGCGATCGCGCTGGGCAGGCACCGGCCCACCACCCTCCTGGCGGAGAAGATGGTCACCGAGCAGCGCGCCCAGATCGCCGAGATCGGCGAGAAGCTCGCCTGACCCGTCTCCGGCTTCCGCCGAATCAACTTCCGGTCGACTCGGTGTCCCTCTGACCTCGTCTCCGGGTCCGCTCGGGCTCTTCGTTCCTTCAAAGCGGCGGGTTGTCCCGGAACGCCCCGCCCTCCGTGGGTACACAGCCTCCCAAAAAGGGCATAAGCGCGAGGCGCAACCGGGACGCGGTGGCGGCGGTGACGCCGAGCGGCGTCCGGTGTGGCGAGCAGAACGGCGGCAGACCGCCCGATCCCCCGCTGGAGGTCTCATGAGCACGACCCGAAGGCGCCCTGTCCTCGCGGACTCCGTCCGGATCACCGAGGACGCCGTGGAGATCCTCGACCGCCGGGTCTATCCCTTCGAGCACCGCTGGGTGCGCTGTGCCACCAGCGAGGACGTCGCGGTGGCCATCGAGCGGATGGTCACCCAGAGCACCGGCCCCTCGTTCGCGGCGACCGCCGGGATGACACTGGCCGCCCGCGAGGCGCGGGGCGAGCCGCCGGGCCGGGCCGCGGCGCGGCTGCGCGAGGCGGGCGACCGGCTGATCGCGACCCGGCCCACGAACAACCACATCCGCGACGCCGTGGAGGCCGTCCTCGCCGCCACGGTGAACGGGCCACTGCCGCAGGCCTGCGGGGACGAGCTGGTGGAGGCCGTGACCCGGGCGGCGTCCGAGCACGACGCGGCCTACCTGGCGAGCAGCGCGGCCATGGGCAGGCACGCGGCCGCGCTGCTCGACGACGGCGCCCGCGTCCTCACCCACTGCTGGGCGGACGCCTACCTGATAGCCACCGTCGAGGCCGCTCAGGAGGCGGGCAAGCGACTGGAGTTCATCTGCACCGAGACCCGGCCCTACCTGCAGGGGGCACGGCTGACCGCGCCGACACTCGTGGAGATGGGCTACCGGCCCACCCTCATCACCGACGGGATGGTCGCCTCGGTACTGTCCGACGGGCTCGCCGACGTGGCGCTGACCGCGGCGGACCGGGTGACGATGGACGGGCACGTGGTGAACAAGGTCGGCACCCTCGGGGTGGCACTCGCCGCCCGCGCCTTCGACGTCCCGTACTACGTGGTGATCCCGGCACCCGATCCGCGGGCACCGGGTATCGACGACGTCGTCATCGAACGGCGGAACGGCGACGAGGTCCTGCACGTTCTGGGGACGCGCACCGCGGGCGAGGGCGTGACCGGCCACTATCCCGCCTTCGACGCCACCCCGCCGCACCTGGTGACGAGAATCGTGACCGAGAACGGCGCCTACCCCGCCGAGCGCGTGTCGGAGCACTTCGGCCCTCCGGGGCGTCCGCCGGCGGACGCCCCGGCCCACCCGCTGTAGCCGTTCCGGCCCGGGGTGCGGTCCCGTCCGCGGTGCCGACGCCGTACGCCGGACGCGACACGGAAGCCACGTGAACACCTAACGCGGCAGATCGACCACAGAGAGTAGTGTGCGCTGTGAAGTTGATCTACGAGGACATCCCTCACGACAGAACGGGAGTTCGACGTTGGTGTCACAACGATCCAGATCCGCGCTCACCGCGTTGGCCTGCGCCCTGCTGGCGCTGCTGGCCGTACCGGGGACACCCGCGACGGCCGACACCGGTGCGCATGCCACCGCCACCGCGCGCCAGGACGTCAAACGAGCCGCCGCGCCGTGCGTCCGGCAGGGACAGGCGACCTACCCCGTGGACTACTACTGGAAGAACGCGCTCGGCATGAGGCTGGGCAGCGGGTCGGTCCCGGTCGTCACCTCCCCGCCCCTGTGGGGCGGACAGATCGCACCGGGCGGCATCTTCACCCTCACACTGGCGCACCGCACGGCCCAGTGGCCGCTGCTGGTCAGCCGCTACACCACCACCTGGGATCTGTCGTCGCTGCTCGCTTACGCCGACGTCATCGGCCAGTCGGGGACCGGCACCATCAGTGGCACCACCCTGACGATCGCCTCCTCGGGGACCAAGACCGACCCGCCCGCGAAGGTGATCACCTTCCAGGTGAGGCAGGGCACCGCGGGGGGAGCGATGACCATCCGGCCGACCGGGATCAGCAGCGTCATCGCCGCGCCGGGCCAGCTCGGGAACAACACACCCGCCCCCCCGATCCAGATCGCCACCGGACAGTCCATCTCACCCACCAGGGCCACCGACGACACCGCCACCACCGGCCAGGGCACGGCCGTCAGCGTTCCCGTCCTGGCCAACGACACCGCGACCTCACCGACGATCAGCGGCGTCACCCAGCCCGCCAACGGCACCGCGACGATCTCCGGTGGCACCGTGGTCTACACACCCGCGGCGAACCTCGGTGGCACCGACACCTTCACCTACACCATCACCACCGCCTGCGGAACCAGCACCGCCACGGTCACGGTCACGGTCACCTGCGCCTACACACCGGTCAGCCTGGTCAACGGAGGCTTCGAGGCTCCGCCCGTGGCCACGGTCGACTGGTCCATCTCCGACGCCTCCGTCAACCCTGCCGTCGGCTGGCGCACCACCGCCACCGACAACAAGCTGGAGTTCTGGCCCGGCGGCGCGAGCGGGATCCCGGCCGCCGAGGGCCGGCAGTTCGCCGAGCTCAACGCCAACCAGGTCTCCACCCTCTATCAGGACCTGCCCACCGTTCCGGGAACACCGATGACCTGGTCGCTCTATCATCGGGGCCGTCTCGGTACCGACGTGATGCGGGTGCTCATCGGCGCACCGGGCGCGACCGTGGCCCAGGTCCCCGCCGGGGCCTCCTCCCCGGACATCTCCGACGACAACACCGCCTGGCGCCAGTACACCGGGACGTACGTCGTCCCTCCCGGACAGACCACCACACGATTCGCCTTCGAGTCGGTGTCGGCCGCGGGAGGCTCCCCGACGGCCGGCAACTTCCTGGACGGCGTGGTGTTCCAGACGCCGCCCTGCCTGCCCATGACCAAGAGCCCGTGAAGGCGGGCGGCGTCCCGGGGACACGTACCGCGAACAGACCGGCCGCCCCACCCCTCTCGGAGTCCTGACCGTCGCGCGCGACCTCAGGACGAGGACCGGGCGGGCGCAAACGCGTGAAGGCCCCTCTCGCTTCGTGCGAGAGGGGCCTTCACGCGTGCGGTGCGCCGGAGGGCGCCGCCCGGGTCAGCTCACGGTGCCCGCGGTCTCCTGCTCCGCGGCGCGGCGCTTCTTCTCCTCCTCCTCGATCGCCTCGACCGTCTCGTTGTCCCGGTCACGGCGGTACTCACGGACCGAGTAGGCGATGGCGGCGGCCCACAGGACGGCGATGGCGATGTAGGCGGCGGACTGGACGCCGCCGGAGGCGTCGATCCAGTCGCTGCGCAGCAGGGTCCTGATGTTGGTCAGGACGATGATGCCGCCGACGGCGGAGCCCAGGATGCGCGGCGGGATGTGACGGACGAGCCAGGCGGCGATGGGAGCCGCGATGACGCCGCCGATCAGCAGGACGGCGACCCAGGAGAAGTCGATGTTCTCGGAGCCGATGCCGACGAAGAAACCGACGCTGGCGGCGATGGCGACCAGGAACTCGCTGGCGTCGATGGAACCGATCACCTTGCGCGGCGCCAGGCGGCCGCTGGCGAGGATCGCCGGGGTGCCGACGGGGCCCCAGCCGCCACCACCGGTGGCGTCGACGAACCCGGCGACCAGGCCGAGGGGGGCGAGGAAGCGCTTGCGGAGCGGCTTGCCCAGGTTGCCGCGCGGGAGGCCGAAGGCCGTGAAGCGGATCAGGACGTAGACACCCAGCGTGAGCAGGATGATCGACATGATCGGAGCCGCGACCTCGGTGGAGAGGCCGGACAGGAAGGTGGCTCCCACGAACGCGCCGATCGCGCCGGGAACACCGATCTTGGCGACGACTTTCCAGTCGATGTTGTTGAAGCGCCAGTGGGAGATGCCGGAGGCAAGGGTGGTGCCGATCTCGGCGAGGTGGACGGTGGCCGAGGCGGCGGCGGGGTTGGTACCTATGGCCAGGAGCAGAGTCGTCGAGGTGACACCGTAGGCCATGCCGAGGCTTCCGTCGACGAGCTGCGCCGCGAAGCCGACCAGGCCCAAGAGGATGAGCGCACGCACAACGCCCTCCTTCCTATTTTTCCCACTCTGTTGATAGGAATTATGGTGAATGAAGGCCAAGGCGACGTCAAGTCACGTTTCAAGCAAGGCGTCTCAAAGGATGGGAATCTTCGTCCCACGCACGAGGTCACCCCCTGCGCCGACCGCCGGTCCGGGTCGCCGGCGTCAGGAGGGCCGCCAGGCTGACGGTGTCGACGATGGCGCTTATCGAGGTCTCGATGTTCAGCCACACGGTTCGCAGTCGCGCCGCCTCTCCGAAGTAGGCGACGTCACCGGCCGGCACTCCCCTCACCGAGGTCAGTTCGCCGCCGACCGCGCGCAGCACGTCCCCGACCGAGATGTCGACGGGCGGCCGGGCGAGCGTGAAGCCGCCCTCGTGCCCCCGCTGGGCGAAGACGAGATCGGCGCGGCGCAGATCGGTCAGGATGCCGCGCAGGAAACTCGCCGGGATCTCCTGCGCCTGGGCCATCGTCTCCGACTTGACCGGGTCGGGATCGCTCAGCGCGATGACCAGCATCGCTCTTATGGCGTAGTCGCTCCGAGCCGTGACGTGCATCCGAAAGTCCCCCCGACAGTGCGCCTCTGCCTCCGGCCGCCGACCTCATACGGGCTGGTCTCGATTAAATCTACTATCTCTACAGGTTAACCGTGAAATATTCTCGTGGCTGCGCGAGACCCGGTCGCCGCGGGCGGCGACACCTGACCGGCGGGCGAGGGGTCAGCGAGGCGGTGAGGTTCGCCGAGGTCCGATGAGGTCAGCCGTCGGCCGCGTCCGAGTCGATCGCGGCGGCCTCACCCCGGTCGAGGGCGGACAGCTCGGCGACCTCCTCGGAGGTGAGGGTGAAGTGGAAGATGTCGGCGTTGCCCCTTATCCGGTCGGAACTGGACGACTTCGGCACGGTGATCAGCCCGAGTTCGATGTGCCAGCGCAGCACGATCTGGGCGGGGGTCCTGCCGTGCCGCTCGGCGACGGCCGTGACGACCGGATGCTCCAGCAGGTCGCCCCCTCGCCCGATGGGACTCCAGGACTGGGTGACGATCCCGTGCTCGGCGTTGTAGGCCCGGGGCTCGTCGCGAGTGAGGAACGGGTTGAGCTGGATCTGGTTCACGTCGGGCACCACGCCGGTCTCGGCCAGCAGCCGCTCGATGTGGGCCGGTTTGAAGTTCGACACGCCGATCGCCCGCACGCGGCCGTCCCTCAGCAGCTTGACCATGCCCTTCCACGCCTCCACGTAGCGATCCTTGCGCGGCCGCGGCCAGTGGATCAGGTAGAGGTCGGCGTAGTCGAGGCCGAGCCGGTCCAGGCTGGCCTGGTATGCCTCCTGCGCGGCGTCGTATCCGTGCCACTCGTCGTGCAGCTTGGTGGTGACGAACAGCTCCTCCCTCGGCACGCCGGAGGCCCGCAGCCCACGCCCCACCCCGGTCTCGTTGTAGTAAGCGTGGGCGGTGTCCACCAGCCGGTAGCCCATCTCGACGGCGGCGGCGACCGCGATCTCCGCCTCCGCGTCCGACATGGGCCAGGTTCCCAGGCCGACCTGCGGGATGTCCGCGCCGTTGACCAGTTTCACCGTTGGAATGTCCAGAACAGTCATGATTGACAGCCTTCCACGCAGCCCCCTACCGACTGTCACCGGGGCGCGGCGGGGAGTTCGGGTGCGAGTCCTATCGGCCCAGTACGCGGAGACGCCGGAAAACAGCCCTCGAGCCTCGTTCCACTGCGGTGGGGCACGAGTCACCGTCGTTCCTCCGGGGGGCGCGGTCGCGAGGGGGAGGAAACCGGAAGTGTCAGGATCATGGTGAGACCGCCGCCCGGTGTCTCCTCAGGCAGCAGGGTGCCGGCCATCGCCTCGGCGAGCCCTCGGGAGAGCGCGAGCCCCAGGCCGACGCCGGTGTGGTTGTCGCGGTCCCCGAGCCGCTGGAAGGGCATGAAGACTTGGCCGTAGGCGTCACGCGGGATGCCCGCCCCCCGGTCGACGACGCGGAGCTCCACCTGGTCGCCGTACTCGCCGGCCGTGACGAGGACGTTTCGGCCCTCGGGACTGTGGCGGACGGCGTTGGACATGAGATTGACCAGGATTCGTTCCAGCAGCACCTGGTCGGCGACGACCTCGGGCAGATCGTCGGAGAGGTCCACCTCGATCCGCCGGGACAGCGGGCCGAGGTCGTCGACGGCGCGTGGCACGACGTCCTCGAACGCGGTCGGCTCCAGTGCCAGCCCGAGCACTCCCGCCTGCAGGCGGCTCATGTCGAGCAGGTTGGTGACCAGGCGGTCCAGCTTGACCAGGGATTCGTCCGCCGTGGCGAGCAACTCCCGCCTGTCCTCGGCGGACCAGTCGACGCCGGTGTTGCGCAGGCTCTCCACGGCGGCCTTCGCCGAGGCGAGCGGGGTGCGCAGGTCGTGGCTGACCGCGGCGAGCAGCGCGGTGCGCATCCTGTCGGCCTCGGCGAGCGGCCTGACCCGCTCCGCCTCCCGCGCCAGCCGGTCCTGCCGCAGCGCCACCCCCGCCTCTGCGGCGAACGCCTCCAGCAGCCGCCGGTCGGACGCCTCCAGCAGCCTGCCCCGGATGGCCAGGACGAGCCGTTCGTCGACGACGACGTCGGTGTCCGCGAATCCCGGGCAGGTGCAGGGCGCGTCACCGGCGGTGGCCACGATCCGCCACGCCTCGGGGTCGGACTGGTCGTCGGGTCCCTGCTCGCCGACGCGTTCCAGCATGGTGACCGAGGCCAGCGCGAAGGTCTCCCTCAGGCGGGCGAGCAGCGAGGCGAGCGCGTGCTCGCCGCGGAGCACGTGCCCGGCCAGGGTGGAGAGGACCTCCGCCTCGGCGCGGGCGCGGGCCGCCTCCCGGGTACGGCGGGCGGCGACGTCCACGACCGCGCTCACCATGACGGCCACCAGGACGTAGACGCTCAGCGCGAACAGGTTCTCCGGGGCTGCGACGGCGAGGCGATCGACGGGCGCGGTGAAGAAGTAGTTGAGCAGCAGGAAGCCGAGCACGGCGGCGGTAACGGCCGGCCACATGCCGCCGACCAGGGCGACCACGACCACCATGAGCAGGAAGAGGAGTATGTCGCTCGGCAGGTTCACGGCGCCGCGGAAGGGCTGCAGCGCCAGTGTCAGGAGCGGCAGCCCGAGAACCGCGAGGAGCCAGCCCGCCACCCGGCGGGTGCGGGTCAGCGCGGCCCGTGACGGAGCGCGGGCACGTGTCCTTTTCACCTCGTCGTGAGTGATCATATGAACGTCGATGGACCCGGAGCGCGCGGTCGTGGTCACCCCGACCCCCCGCGAGAGAATCTGGGCGAACCGGCCACGCCGGGACGCCCCCAGCACCAGCTGGGTGGCGTTCACGCCGCGCGCGAAGTCCAGCAGTGCGGTCGGTACGTCGTCGCCGACGACCTGGTGGTAGGTGCCGCCCAGGTCCTCCACCAGGGTGCGCTGACGGGCCGTGCTCGCGGGGTCGGCTCCGGCCAGGCCGTCGGAGCGTGTGACGTGCACGGCCAGCAGGTCGGCCCCCTGGCCCCTGCCCGCGACCCTGGCGGCCCGCCGTATCAGCGCGTCGCCCTCCGGGCCACCGGTCAGCGCGACCACGACGCGCTCGCGCGCCTCCCAGGTGCCCGCGATGCCGTGATCGGCGCGGTAGCGGTCGAGCTGCTCGTCGACCTTGTCCGCCACCCACAGCAGCGCCAGCTCACGCAACGCGGTCAGGTTGCCGGCCCTGAAGTAGTTCGACAGTGCCGCGTCGACCTTCTCCGGGGCGTACACGTTGCCGTGCGCCATCCGCCGCCGCAGCGCCTCCGGGTCCATGTCCACCAGCTCCACCTGGTCCGCGCGGCGCACCACCTCATCGGGCACCGTCTCGCGCTGGGCCACCCCGGTGATCTCCTTGACCACGTCGTTGAGCGACTCCAGGTGCTGGATGTTGACGGTGGAGATGACGTCGATGCCCGCCTCCAGGATCTCCTCGATGTCCTGCCAGCGTTTGGCGTTGCGCGAGCCCGGCACGTTGGTGTGGGCCAGCTCGTCGATCAGGGCCACCCTGGGCCTCCTGGCGATGACGGCGTCCACGTCGAGCTCGGTGAACACGCTGTCGCGGTGGACCATGCTCTTGCGCGGGATTGTCTCCAGGCCGTCGAGCAGCTCGGCGGTGCGGGGACGGTCGTGGGTCTCGACGAGGCCCACGACGACGTCGGTGCCCCTCGCGAGGCGGCGGTGCCCCTCGCAGAGCATCATGTACGTCTTGCCGACACCCGGGGCCGCCCCGAGATAGACGCGCAGCCGCCCTCGCCCCCTGCTCATCGGTCGAGGGCCAGGTTGAGTTCGAGGACGTTCACCGCCGGTTCGCCCATGAAGCCGAGGGGACGGCCGGTGGTGTTCTCCATGATCAGTCCCCTCACCGTCTCCACGGGCAGGCCGCGCTCCCTGGCCACCCGGGGTGCCTGAAGGTCGGCGTACGCGACGGAGATGTGCGGGTCGAGGCCGGAACCACTGGCGGTGACCGCGTCGGCGGGCACCACGGCCCTCGCCGTGCCGCGGACCGGGACGGTGCGCCCGGCCGCGTAGTCCTCGCCCGGCCTGCCGCACTCGACCCTCACACCACGATACTCGGCGACGAACGGGCTCGCGGGACAGGCCTGGTTCACGCTCACGACCCGGGAGGGGATGCCCGCGACGGGAAAGACCTTCAGCACGGCGCCCACCCCGTCGGGCGCGCAGTACGGCCGGGCACCACTGACCCCCTCCAGCTCCCCGACGGCCCTGGAGCGGGCGCAGACCTGGGTGAGCAGGCTCCGCCTGCCCTCCCCACCGTTCGTCCCGGGGACGGGCAGGACGTCCACGACATCCTCGGGCCCGAGGTTGCTCGCGGCGGTGGAGAGCATGTCGTAGCCGGCACCGGCCACCGACGGCCTGCTCTGGAAGTAGCGGCCGACCGGTCTGCCGTCGGCGCCGGTGAAGCTCTGGCCGACGATCGCGCTTCCCACGTCCTTTCCGTCCTTCTGGACGAGGGAGCCGTTGGCGCCGGCGTGGAACACCGTCTGGGCGATGCCGGTGACCACGAGCGGGTAGAAGGCCCCGGTGACGAGGGTGAGGACGAGCAGCGCGCGGAGCGCGGCAAGATGCCGGAGGATCCAGCTGGGCAGGCGTTCCATTTAAGACATCCCCGGAAGAAACTGGACGATCAGATCTATCAACTTGATGCCGACGAAGGGCACGACGATCCCGCCCAGACCGTAGACGTAGAGGTTGCGGCTGAGCAGCCTCGACGCGCTGGAGGGACGGTAGCGCACGCCCCGCAGGGCGAGCGGTATCAGCGCCACGATGACGACCGCGTTGAAGACGACCGCGGACAGGATCGCCGACTGCGGACTGGACAGGCGCATGACGTTCAGCGCGTCCAGGCCCGGGTAGACCGCCGCGAACATCGCGGGAATGATCGCGAAGTACTTGGCGACGTCGTTCGCGATCGAGAAGGTCGTCAGCGCGCCGCGGGTGATGAGCAGTTGCTTGCCGATCTCGACGATCTCGATGAGCTTGGTCGGGTTGGAGTCGAGATCGACCATGTTGCCGGCCTCCTTCGCGGCCGAGGTGCCGGTGTTCATCGCCACCCCGACGTCGGCCTGAGCGAGCGCGGGCGCGTCGTTGGTGCCGTCTCCGGTCATCGCGACCAGCCTGCCGCCCTCCTGCTCCGATCTGATCAGGGCGAGCTTGTCCTCGGGCGTGGCCTCGGCGAGGAAGTCGTCCACGCCCGCCTCGCCGGCGATCGCCCTCGCCGTCAACGGGTTGTCGCCCGTGATCATGACGGTGCGGATGCCCATCCTGCGCATCTCGTCGAAGCGTTCGCGCATGCCCTGCTTGACGACGTCCTTGAGATGGACGACCCCCAGGACCCGCGCCCTGCCCACTGCGTCCCCAGTGCCCCCGGCGTTCCCGGCCTCCCCCGTGACCTCCCCGACGACCAGCGGGGTGCCGCCGGAGCCGGAGACCGCGTCGACGATGCCGCCGACCTCGTCGGTGGGGTGACCGCCGTGCTCGCGTACCCATTTCATGACGGCGGTGGCGGAACCTTTGCGGATCCGGCGACGGTCGAGGTCGACCCCGCTCATCCGGGTCTGCGCGGTGAACCCGATCCACTCCGCACCCGCCAGCTCTCCCGGCCCGCGCTCCCTCAGGCCGTACGCCTGCTTGGCGTAGACCACGATGGAACGGCCCTCTGGGGTCTCGTCGGCGAGACTGGCCAGCTGCGCGGCCGCGGCCAGCTCGTCGGCGGAGACCCCGGGGGCGGTGAGGAACTCCGACGCCTGCCGGTTGCCCAGCGTGATGGTGCCGGTCTTGTCCAGCAGCAGGGTGTTGACGTCTCCCGCGGCCTCGACCGCGCGGCCGCTCATCGCGAGAACGTTGCGCTGCACGAGCCGGTCCATGCCGGCGATGCCGATCGCCGAGAGCAGCGCCCCGATGGTGGTCGGAATGAGGCACACCAGCAGCGCGACCAGCACGACACCGGTGACACCGTCCCCGGTGAGGGCGAGTGAGTCAGGTACGCCGGGATTCTGGGCCTTGGCGTAGATCGCCAGCGGCTGCATGGTCGCGGTCGCGACCAGGAAGATGATCGTCAGGGCCGCGAGCAGGATGTTGAGGGCGATCTCGTTGGGCGTCTTCTGCCTGTCGGCGCCCTCGACCAGGGCGATCATCCGGTCGATGAAGCTCTCGCCGGGCCGCTGGGTGATCTGGACGACGATCCGGTCGCTCAGCACCTTCGTGCCGCCGGTCACCGCCGACCTGTCGCCGCCGGACTCGCGGATGACCGGGGCGGACTCACCGGTGATGGCCGACTCGTCCACCGAGGCGATGCCGTCGACCACGTCGCCGTCACCGGGGATGATCTCCCCCGCCTCCACGACGACGAAATCACCCCGCAGCAGTTCGGAGGCTCCGACGACGTCCCAGCCGGTGGAGTCGCGTCCGCGCAGCCGCCGCGCCGTGGTGTCGCGCTTGGCGGCGCGCAGCGTGGCCGCCTGGGCCTTGCCGCGCCCCTCGGCGACCGCCTCGGCCAGGTTGGCGAAGATCACCGTGAGCCAGAGCCAGACCACGGTGGCCCAGGCGAAGAACGACGGGGTGAGCACGGCGAGCACCGTGGTGAAGGCCGCGCCGGCCTCGACGATAAGCATCACCGGGTTGCGCCAGAGCGTGGCCGGGTTGAGCTTCCTGACCGCCTCCGGAAGCGAGGTGAGCAGTTGCCGGGGATCGAGGAGGCCGCCGCCCACCTTTCCCTCCCCTGGTGCGGGGGCGGGGCCCCGCACTTCGAGCGTCCGGGGCGTCACTGGATTCCCTCCGCGAGCGGGCCGAGCGCCAGGGCCGGCAGGAAGGTCAGCGCGACAAGGATCACCGTCACGCCGACGGCCATGCCGACGAACTGCGGGCGGTGCGTGGGCAGCGTGCCCGCGGAGACGGGCACCGGTGCCTGCCCCGCCAGGGATCCGGCCAGGGCGAGAACGAAGACGATCGGCAGGAAGCGGCCGAAGGCCATGCACAGGCCGAGGGCGACGTCGTACCACGGCGTGTTGGCGCTGAGGCCGCCGAAGGCGGAGCCGTTGTTGTTGGAAGCGCTGGTGAAGGCGTACAGCACCTCGGAGAAACCGTGCGGGCCGCCGTTGAGCATGCTCGCCCGCCGCTCGGCCGAGCCCATCGCCAGCGCCGTGCCGGTCAGCACGAGCAGCGGCGTGACCAGGAAGTACATCGCGGCGAACTTGATCTCGCGGGAGCCGATCCTCTTGCCCAGGTATTCGGGGGTGCGGCCGACCATGAGGCCGGCCACGAAAACCGTGATCACCGCGAGGACGAGCATGCCGTACAGGCCCGCGCCCGCGCCGCCGGGGGCGACCTCGCCGAGCATCATGTTGAACATCGTGAGCATGCCGCCGAGCGCGGTGAACGAGTCGTGGGAGGAGTTGACCGCTCCGGTGGAGGTGAGCGTGGTGGCCGCGGCGAAGGTGGCGGAGTCGGGCACGCCGAAGCGCACCTCCTTGCCCTCCATCGCCGCGCCCACCGCCTGCGGGACCGTGCCGCCGTGGGCGGTCTCCAGCGCGGTCAGCAGCGCGACGCTCGCCAGCGCGAGCGTCCCCATGATCGCGACGATCGCGTGGCCCTGCCGGAGGTCGCCGACCATGCGGCCGAACGTGCGGGGCAGCGCGAACGGGATCAGCAGGATCACGAAGATCTCGAACCAGTTGGTCCAGGCGGTGGCGTTCTCGAACGGGTGGGCCGAGTTCGTGTTGTAGAACCCGCCGCCGTTGTTGCCCAGCTCCTTGATGATCTCCTGACCGGCCACCGGACCACCGGTGATCGTCTGGGTGCCGCCGGTCAGGGTGGTCACCTCATGTGGGGAGGTGAAGTTCTGGATCAGGCCACCCGCCAGCAGCACGACCGCGCCGACGAGGGCGAGCGGCAGCAGGACGCGGACGACGCCGCGGACCAGGTCCACCCAGAAGTTGCCGATCTCCTCGGTCCTCCTGCGGGCGAAGCCGCGAACCAGCGCGATCGCCACCGCCATGCCCACCGAGGCGGACACGAAGTTCTGCACCGCCAGACCGGACATCTGCACCAGGTAGCCCATCGTCGACTCACCCGGGTAGGCCTGCCAGTTGGTGTTGGTGACGAAGCTGACGGCGGTGTTCCAGGCGACGTGGTCGGGCACCGGAGCGAGCCCCAGCGACAGGAACAACCTGTCCTGCAGCCGCTGCAGACCGTAGAGGAACAGGACGGATGTCACCGAGAACGCCAGCAGGGCTCGGGCGTAGACGCCCCACCTCTGCTCGACGTCCGGCCGGACACCCACGAGCCGGTAGATCACGCGTTCGGCGGCGAGATGTCTCGTACCGGTGTAGACGCGGTACATGTGGTCGCCCAGCGGCCGGTGGACCAGCGCGAGGGCGGCGACGAGGGATCCGATGAACCAGATCCCCGCCGTGGTCGAGGACATCAGGAGCGCTCCCTCATCAGAAGCGCTCCGGGAAGAGCAGGGCCGCGACCATGAAGACCACCAGGGCGGCGACCACGACCAGACCCACGGCGTTGACGGCGCTCACAACCGTTCCACCGCTCTGACGGCCAGCCCGAGGATCGCGAAGACCGCGATCGTCAGGGCGACGAAGATGACGTCAGCCATCCCCACTCCTCGCATCCGGGGTTTGTCCGCCATCACCCGACGGGTGAGGCATACGCAAGGAAACCGCCGTTTTCCGCGCTTCCCGCGCGTCTTGACGGGTTCCATACGCCCCGGTGCCAAGACTTGACGCCTTCCCTACGCGAGCCCCGGGCCACCTCCCGGACGAACGCGTCCCCTGTCTCGCGTGCGGCCCGCCGGCCCCCGGCACGTGGAGCCGAGCGTCCGCTCCGTGCAGTCACCCTCGATACCGCGACCACAGGGGAGGCGGACCACCCTCCTCCCCCGCGCCTACCCGCCCGCCATCGCCCCCACGACCATGAACGGCTCGGCGCCCGTCGCGACCGGCTCGGGCAGCGGGGTGTCCGGCGGCTCATGGGACAGGTCCAGCTCGCAGGCGAAGAACCGTACGAAGGGGCGGCGCCGCTGCGTGACGTGGTCGCGGATCGTCCCGCGCAACATCGGGTAGCGGGCCTCAAGCGCGTCGAGGACCGAACGCTGCGTCACCTGCCCCTGAACATGGAGCTCCACCTCGCCTTCCGTGCTCGCGAGGTTGCGCAGATGCGCCGGGAGCACGACGCGGATCATGGCAGCGTCTGGACTTCGACGGACAGCACGGCCGGCAGGTCCCTGGCGATGGGCGTCCAGTTGTCGCCGGAGTCGGCCGAGGCGTACACCTGCCCGCCGGTGGTGCCGAAGTAGACGCCGCACGAGTCCAGCGAGTCGACGGCCATCGCGTCCCGCAGCACGTTGACGTAGCAGTGGCTCTGCGGCAGACCCCTGGTGAGCGGCTCCCACTCGTTTCCGCCCGTCCGGCTGCGGTAGACGCGCAGCCTTCCCTCCGGCGGGTAGTGCTCCGAGTCGCTCTTGATCGGGACGACGTAGACGGTGTCCGGCTCGTGCGCGTGGACGGCGATCGGGAACCCGAAGTCGCTGGGCAGGTCGCCGCTGATCTCATGCCACGACTCACCGGCGTCGTCGCTGCGCATCACGTCCCAGTGTTTTTGCATGAAGAGCACGTCAGGACGCGAAGGGTGCATCGCGATGTGGTGGACGCAGTGGCCGACCTCGGCGTCCTGGTCGGGAATGCCCTCCGAGCTCAGCCCCCGGTTCTTCGGCTGCCAGCTCTTGCCGGCGTCGTCGGTCCTGAACACGCCCGCGGCCGAGATCGCCACGGTGATACGCCCGGGATCGCGCGGGTCCGCGACGACCGTGTGCAGGCACATCCCACCGGCACCCGGCTGCCAGGAGGGCCCCGAGCGATGCTCGCGCAACCCGGGCAGCTCCTGCCAGCTCTGCCCGCCGTCGGCCGAACGGAACAGGGCGGCGTCCTCGACACCCGCGTACACCGTGTCCGGGTCGGTGAGCGACGGCTCCAGGTGCCAGACCCGGGTGAACTCCCACGGGTGCGGCGTGCCGTCGTACCACTGGTGGGTGCCGGGGACGCCGTCGTACTGGAATTGGTTGCCGACCGGCTCCCAGGTCGCGCCGCCGTCGTCGGACCGCTGGATCAGCTGCCCGAACCAGCCGCCGGACTGCGACATGTAGAGGCGGGAGGGGTCTGCGGGGGATCCCGTGAGGTGGTAGATTTCCCAGCCCCCGAAGTGGGGGCCGCTGATGTCCCACCGTTCGCGTCTGCCGTCCGACGTCAGGATGAACGCGCCCTTGCGCGTGCCGACCAGCACTCGTACACCACTCACCGGGGCTCCTTTCCGATCCCGGCGCCGACCCGTGCCGGCACCGCGCCACACTCCCGATCGTCCGGCCGGGCTCGGAGTCGACTCCGCTCGCGACACACCCGCCACGGTCGTGGGCACCGACGCTACGACAGCCCACCGACAAAACCGCCGCCGACACTCGCCGGAACGGCAGGCAGGGGCCACGAACGACGAATAACCGCCGCTGGTGGCCTGTCTCCGAACGTTGACCGGGTATCGCAGCCGGGTGACCGCTTCTCTTCAGGTCTGGTTTCCCCAGCAAGGTCGTGTGACGGCCCACTGGCCGCCCTCGCCCACACCCTCACCTCGGTTCGTCCGACAGACCGGGCCGAAGACCGAGGCGCACCGGACCGGACCGCTTTACGGGATGCCGGAAGTGGTTCACAATCCCTGCGGGGGGGTCACACGCCGACGCGATCCGATAGGGGCATCATGCAATCCGGCAGGCGATCCCTGGGGGCGGTCCTCCTCACCCTCGGACTTCTCACCCTGGCCTTACTCATCGCGGCACCGACGATCGGCCCGGCCGGAGAGACGGCCCTGGCCGCCGCCCCGGCGAGAAACGCCCCGAATTCCGCCGTTCCGGCAGGGGCGGCCGACGACACCACGCCACCGACACGTCCCACCGGAACGCGGCCCTGCCCGGTTCCGGGCATCCCCACCTCGACCGGTTACGCCTCCATCTGCTGGAATCCCTCGACGGACGACACGGGGGTCGCCGGCTACGACCTGTACCGCCTGGGGGTCGACGGCTTCGTCCTCGTCGCCACCACGACCGGCACGGTCGGCGGCTTCTCGGGCGAACTGAACCGCTTGTACACGATGTACGTCGTGGCCAGGGACTCGGCGGGAAACATCAGCCCGCCCTCCGCTCTGATCACGGTGTCCGCGACGGTCGGCATGACGCCGAGCGCCTCGCCGAGCCCTCCGCCGGGCGACCGCGTGCCCCCGTCCAAGCCGACCGGCCTGAACGAACCCTGTCCGTGGGACTACCGGGGCGTCGCGTTCTGCTGGCAGCCGTCGAGCGACAACGTGGCGGTGACAGCGTACGACGTCTACCGCGAGACCGCGACGGGATATGTCAAGGTCGGCACGACCACCCATCCCTCGTACCAGAGTTCCGGCGAATCCGGCCTGGTCATCGGGGAGCGCTACACCTACGTCGTGGTCGCCAGGGACGCGGCCGGCAACCTCAGCGTTCCGTCGGATCCGCTGTCGGCCCTCGCCAGGGGCGGTCTCCCCTCCCCCACCCCCAGCCCGTTGCCTCCGTCGTGCACGGTGTCGTACCACGCGACGACGTGGGGTTCCGGGCTGAGCGCGCAGATCACCGTGCGCAACGTCGGCACGACCGCCTTCGACGGCTGGAGGCTGACGATCGACTACCCGACATCGGCCGTACGCCTCGTCTCCGGCTGGTCCGCGGGCTGGACCCAGACCGGCTCACGGCTCACCGCCACGAGCGAGAACTGGAACAGGGTCATCCCCGCGGGCTCGACGGCACAGGTCGGACTCGTCGCCTCCCACAGCGGTCCCGCGCCCACCCCCGTGCGCTTCAGCCTCGACGGAAGGGACTGCGGCGTCGGCTGACCGCCTCCGAGCGGCGTCTTCGCGTGGACCGCGCCCCACGCGAAGACGCCGCTCGTCGGCATCTCCGGACAGGAACGTGTCTCAGCCGGTGGGGGCCGGGCTGATCTGGAACAGGGCGGCCCGCCACTCGCCGTCGCGGCGGGTCAGCGCGGTGGTGGCGAAGACCCTCATGGTCTGCTTTTCCGTGCCGCCGACGAGCACGTCGATCTCCACGGTGACGGTGTGCGTCGCGCTGCCGTCACCCAGGACGATCACCCGGTGGTCGCTCAGATCCGTACGCGTGTACGGGTTGCGGTTCTCGGCGAACCCCTTCAGGATCGCCTCCCGGTCGTCGACGATCCCCCACTGCGACACGCTCAGCGGTGCCTCGGTGAGGAGGCGGTCGTAGAACTCCGCGTCGCCGTTCCTGTTCGCCTCCCAGGCCCGCTCGGACAGTTCGATCAGCTCACGCTCGATCGACCCACGTTCGGCCTGCTCACGCTCGGGGCTCATCGCCGCACTCCCTCCCACTGACACCTGTTTAACCGGTGTCAGTGTTACACTCGACCCATGAACCTGGCAAACGTGATGGAGCTCGGCTCCCTCGGCGGGCAGCGCTTCAGGTTCGACGCCGGCACGCTGTGCCTGGAGCTTCTCGTCACCGGAGGCGAGGGCGGGCTCGCGAAGTGGGAGCGGCTGCACACACCCGACGACCTCGCCGCCTGGATACCGCTCTCCAGGGCGGGCCTCGGCGACCTCGTCCAGGTCTCCGCCGACGACCTCGCCGCGGTCCTCCGCCTGCGCGCCGCCCTCCAGCGACTCGCCGCGACCGCCGCCTCGGGTTCGCGCGCCTTCGCGGAGGCCGACCTCGCCACGCTGAACGAGGCCGCCGCGGCGCCGCCGCCCATCCCGGTCATCGGCCCCGGCCTGAAGCGTTCCTGGGCCCTGCCCGTCACCGGGACGCAGTTCCTCTCCGCCGCGGCCCGCGACGCCGTCGAGGTGTTCGGCGGGCCGGCCCTCGACCGGATCAGGGTGTGCGACGGCGAGCGCTGCCCGCTGCTCTTTCTCGACACCTCCCGTCCGGGGGCGCGACGCTGGTGCTCGATGGACCGCTGCGGCAACCGCCACAAGCTCCGCACCCGCCGTGACCGCCGTCCCGCGAGCTGACGGGAAAGGCGGGAAGGTGGAAAGCGCCGCCCGCCCGGGGGGTGTAAGGCACAGGCGGGCGGCGCCGTCTAGGTGCCGCTCAGCGCAGGGAGAGCTGGAGCAGCAGGTCCTTGACCTCGGTGGCGGCGATCCGGTCGCTGGCCACGGACGGATCCGAGCAGAGCAGCACCGGGCCGTCGAGGGGGTTGTCGGGCAGACGACCGTGCGAGCCTCGGATGGCACGGGCGCCCGCGTCGAGGCCGACGACGTTCATCGTGTAGCGCATGCCGGTCTTCTTGCGCAGCAGCGCCATGGCGGCGCGGCGCTTGGCGGCTCCGGGATCCGCGGGGTCGAAGAACAGCTCCGCCGGGTCGTAGCCGGGCTTGCGGTGGATCTCGACCAGGTTGGCGAAGTCGGGGGCGCGGGTGTCGTCGAGCCAGTAGTAGTAGGTGAACCACGCGTCGGGCTCGGAGACGAGGACGAGTTCCCCCGCCCGGGGGTGCGCCAGCCCGTTCCTCGCCTTGCCCTCCTCGTCGAGCACCTCGGCGACTCCGGGCAGGCCCGCGCAGAGCTTGGCCACGGCCGGGATGTCGGCGGGGTCGGCCACGTAGACGTGGGCCACCTGGTGGTCGGCGACGGCGAACGCCCGGGAGGTCCAGGGGTCGAGATACTCCATGCCGTCCTGGGTGTAGACCTCGAGCAGGCCCTCGGTCCGCAGCATCCGGTTGATGTCGACCGGGCGGGAGACGTCGGTGATGCCGTACTCCGACAGTGCCACCACGGTGGTCCCGCGCGCGGCGGCGGCGTCCAGCAGAGGGGCGAGCACGGTGTCGAGCTCGGAGGCGGCCGCGGCCGAGCGCGGGTCGGACGGGCCGAACCTCTGCAGGTCGTAGTCCAGGTGCGGCACGTACGCCAGGGTCAGGTCGGGGTTGTGGTCCTTCATGATCTGCTCGGTGGCGCGGCAGATCCAGGTGGAGGAGGCGATCCCCGCGCCCGGCCCCCAGTAGGTGAACAGCGGGAAGGTGCCCAGCTTGCCGGTGAGCTCCTCGTGCAGGCCCGGCGGGTAGGTGTAGCAGTCGGGGTCCTTGCGCCCGTCGGCACGGTAGATGGGCCGGGGGGTGACCGTCCAGTCGACGTCGGCACCCATCGCGTACCACCAGCACACGTTGGCCACGGTGAAGCCCGGCCGCTCGCGGCGGGCGGCGTGCCACAGCTTGTCCCCGCCGACCAGCGCGTTGTGCTGGCGCCACAGGAACACCTCGCCGAGTTCGCGGAAGTACCAGCCGTTGCCGACGACGCCGTGCTCGGTGGGCGCGACGCCGGTGAGGAAGGTCGACTGGGCCGAGCAGGTGACGGCGGGAAGTACGGTGCCGAGTTCGGCCTGGAAGCCGCCGTCGGCGACGGCGCGCAGCCTCGGCATGTGCGCCAGCAGCCTCGGGGTCAGTCCCACCACGTCGAGGACGAGCAACGATGTCATGCTTTCACTCCCAGATCGCGCATCGCGGCGCGGGCGAAGTCAAGCTCGTCGGCGATGCCCGCGGCGAGCCGGTCGGGGGTCTGCGGGCGCAGCGCGGGCGGCAGTACCCCCCAGGTGTAGGTTTCCACGTCGAAGTGGTCGCAGAGCGGCTCGGGACCGCCGACCAGCTCCGCGAGGGCCTCGCGGAGCACCGGCACGGTGGTGCCGAGCGGTGCCTGCGGCGCGACGTGCAGGGGCACGTGGTAGTGGACCCGCCACGGTCCTGGCAGCTTCCGCTCGAACGCCTCGTCGAGGTCGTCGGCCTCGTCGCCGGCCGCGTTGCGGGTCTGGTGCAGGAAGCGCGGCTCGACGTACTCGCGCAGGGTCTCCGGGTCGTCGCTCTCCAGTGCCGCGGAGACCTGGACCTTGACGACGGGCAGTCCGGCCTCGGCGTACCGGCGCAGCGCGTCGGCGGGCCGCTCCCAGGCGCACGCCAGGTGGGCGAGGTCCAGGCAGATGCCGAGCCGGTCGGTGTCGACACCGGACAGCGCGCGTACGGCCTGGTCGGTGGTCTCCACCACGCAGCCGGGCTCGGGTTCGAACGCCACCCGGATGACACGGCCGGTGGCGGACTCGACGGCGGCGAGCCCGGTGGCGAGCTCGTCGAGCCTGCGCGTGGCGAGGCGGGACATGTCCTCGTCCCACGGGTCGCGCCAGGCGAGCGGGAGCGTGGAGATCGACCCCCTCGCGGCGTCGTCCGGCAGGAGGGCGGCCAGGACGCGTGCCAGGTCGAGGGTGTAGGTGAGCCGTTCCGGAGTGGTCCAGTCGGGGTGGTAGACCGCCTGCTTGACCACCGGGTCCTGGAACGAGCGGTAGGGGAAGCCGTTGAGCGTCACGACCTCCAGTCCCCGCGCGTCCAGCTCACGGCGGAACCCGGCCAGCAGCCCGGGGTCGGCGGCGAGCGCGGCGGCGACGGGCGCGGCCAGCCAGAGCCCGAGCCCGAGCACGTCGGCGCCGAGGCGGGCACGGATCGGCACCGCGTAGGTGTCGAGCTGCCCGACGATGCCCCCGAGGTCCTCCGCCGGGTGCACGTTGGTGCAGTAGCTCAGGTGCAACGCCCGCCCACCGGGGTGAAGCAGCCGCATCAAGACCCTCCGCGCTTGATGGAGCTGCCCTCGAAGGTCGCCTCCCGCGCCCCGGCGACCTCGGAAAGGTCCAGGCGTCCCGACTGGCCGTAGAACTCCACGGGGTTGCGCCAGAGCACCCGGTCGACGTCGTCCTCGCTGAACCCGGCCGCCAGCATCGCCTTTCCGGTCTCCAGGGTGAGCAGCGGGTCGGACACGCCCCAGTCGGCGGCGGAGTTGACCAGCACCCGCTCCAGGCCGTGCTCGCGCAGGATCTCCACCATGCGGGGCGGCGACATCTTGGTCTCGGGGTAGATGGAGAAGCCCATCCAGCAGCCCGAGTCGTGCACGATTCCCGCGGTGACCTCGTTGAGGTGGTCGACGGCGACCCGTCCGGGCTCGATGCCCGAGGCGGCGACGACGTCGAGGGTGCGCCGGGTGCCGGCGGCCTTGTCGCGGTGCGGGGTGTGCACGAGCGCGGGCAGCTCGTGGTCGACGGCCATCGCGAGCTGCCGTTCGAAGGCGTCGTCCTCCTCGGGGGTCATCGAGTCGTAGCCGATCTCGCCGACCGCGACGACCCGGTCCTTCTCCAGGTAGCGCGGGAGCAGGTCGAGCACGGGCCGGCAGCGCGGGTCCCCCGCCTCCTTGGGGTTCAGCGCGATGGTGGCGTGGTGCGCGATGCCGAACTGCCCCGCGCGGTACGGCTCCCAGCCGATCAGCGAGTCGAAGTAGTCGGTGAACGAGCCGGGGTTGGTACGGGGCTGGCCCAGCCAGAAGGCGGGCTCCACGATGGCGAGCACCCCGGCGGCGGCCATTCTGGCGTAGTCGTCGGTGGTGCGTGACGTCATGTGGATGTGCGGGTCGAAGATCCGCATCATGCCTCCTTCTCGCTGGTCAGACGGTCGAGCAGTGCGGTCGCGTCCGCGGGGACGTCGCGTCCGGCGGCGGTGCGTTCCTCGGCGAACGCGGCCAGCATCCCGGCCAGCTCGGCGTCGGCCCGCTCCTCCAGCCGGTCCACGGCGGCGAGCGGCACACCCATGAACACGCACTTGAGTACCGCCTGCCGCCACATGGTCTGGTCGAGGTGGCGGGCGTACGGGCCGAGTGCGGCGGCCACGAGGCGGGTGTCGTTGGTGCGGATCGCGTCGAGCAGCAGTGGTACCGCCTCCGCACCGACGGGCAGCATCGGCAGGGCCTTGAGGACGGCGCGCTTCTCGTCGGCGTCGCCGTACCGGTAGAGGTCGGCGGCCTGCCCGGCCACCTCCTCCGGCGGGAGCGCGGCGAGCAGGACGGCCCTCGCCGCCTCGTCGGCACTCCAGCCGGGCGCGTCCGGCAACGGCGCCCGTCCGGCGCGACGGCCCGCGGCGGCGAAGTGCCGGGTGACACTCCCCGGTTTGGCGGCGACGCTCGCGCGCGCGTCGGCGAGCCACTCCTGGCCGAGCGCCGCCAGCAGGCTGTCCGTCTGGTTACTGGGTTCGGAGGTCATGCGTTCGTCCCTTCGGCGGCGGTGCGCAGGAAGCTCAGGGATCGGGCGGCCACCTGGGGGGCGGCGTGCGAGTGGCGGGGCAGCTCGACCGCGACCAGGCCCCGGTAGCCGCAGCCGGCGAGGGCACGCAGCACGGGCGGGAAGTCGATCTCCCCCTCGCCGAACTCCAGGTGCTCGTGCACCCCTCGGCGCATGTCGTCGATCTGCACGTTGACCAGGTGCGCGGCGACGGCCGTGACACAGTCGGGGACCGGATCCGGTTCGAGGCAGCGGCAGTGGCCGATGTCCAGCGTGATGCCGAACCCCGGCGGTTCGCCGAGTTCGGCGTGCAGCTTGCGCCATCCGGCGATCGTCTCGACGAGCATGCCGGGCTCGGGCTCGAAGCCCAGCGGCACACCGGCGGCGGAGGCCGTCTCGGCGAGCCGGGCGCAGCCGTCGACGAGCCTGGCCCAGGCCGTGGCCTCGTCGACCGTCTCCGGGCGCACACCCGCCCAGAACGACACTGCCTCGGCTCCCAGGTCGGCACCTATCGCGACCGCCCGGTTCAGGAAGTCCAGGCGCTTCTCGCGCTCGTCATGCAGCAGCGTGGGGGCGTGCTTGTGCCAGGGGTCCAGCAGGTAGCGGGCGCCGGTCTCGACGACCACGCCGAGGCCGAGATCGCGCAGCAGGTCGGCCGCGGCCGCGACCCTGCGGGCCAGCCCTTCCTCGTAGGGGTCCAGGTGGTCGTGGTCGAGCGTGAGGGCGACCCCCTGGTAGCCGAGGTCCGCGATGACCCGCAGCGCGTCGTCCAGCCGGTGGTTGGCGAACCCGTTGGTGCCGTAGCCGAACCTCAGCCCGGCGCTCGTCTCGGTGCTCGTCTCGGTGCCTGTCTCAGCGCTCGTCTCGGTGCCATCGGGGCTCATGTGGGAGAGACCTTCCTGGCGAGGGCCCGGCCGAGCGGGACGGCCGCCGCGACCGCGATCCCCTCACGGGTGGCGCCGCTGCGGGCGACGAGCGCGCCCTGCAGGGCGGGCAGCGCGACGATGCCGGTGCCGACGGCGGCCCGCAACCGGGTGGCCGAGGGCTCGGCGACCGCCTGAGCCTGGGACATGCCGAACCTGGCGGCGTACCAGCCGGTCAGTCCCGCCTGCACGGCCCGCACCACCCGCGCCGCACGCGCGCTCTGCGGAGTGGGCGAGGCGTCGCCGCGTCCCAGGGCGGTGGCCACGGCGAGCGCGACGGTGCCGGCCAGGGTCGCCGCGGGCAGGCTCCGGTCCGAGCCGGACACCTCGGCGCGCGACAGCGCGGTGAGCAGGTAGGTGTGGGCGGCGACGGTGAGCGCCGAGGGCAGCGCGTCGGCGACGCTCCGTCCCGGGGTCGCACCCAGCAGCACGTCGAGGCCTCGGCAGAGCGCCATCACCAGCGGTCCCGCCGCCGTGTTCTTGGCCACCAGGTCGTACGACCACACGGCGGCGGCGAGCGGGACGGCGACCGCCAGGGCTCGGCGACCGCCGGAGAGCCCGGCCGCCGCCAGGCCCGCGGCGGTGAGCCCCGCGGCCACGCCGAGCGCGGCGCCCGGCGACACGCGGCCCGAGGGGATCGGCCGCTCCGGGCGTTCCTCCGCGTCCAGGTGACGGTCGGCCCAGTCGTTGGCGGCCATTCCCGCCCAGTACAGGCAGACCGAGGAGCACGCCAGCCCGAGGGTCCTACCGCCCAGCACCTGGCCGGCGGCGGCTCCCGCGACGACGTCACCGGGGACGGAGAGGGCGGCGGGGGCGCGCACGAGCTCCGCGAGGTCGCGCGGCGACGGCATCAGACCCGCTCCCCTTCGCCGAGGGTGTCGGCGAACGCGAGCAGCACCCGCCACTGGTCGGCCAGCGCGTGCGGCGCCTCGCCGAGCGGGTCCTTGAAGAAGAAGGCCAGCTCGCCCAGCGGCCCGGTGCGGCCAAGACGGTGTGCCGCCGCCGTGAGCCTCGCCAGGTCCAGAATCAGCGGCGCGGCGAGGGCGGAGTCGCAGCCGTGCCAGCTGAACTCCATGCGCATGGACGTCCCCAGGAACCCCTCGAAGGTGACCAGGTCCCAGGCGGTCTTGAAGTCGCCGATGTCCTCCACGTACTCGATGCGGGTCTCGCCCTGCGGGGTGTAGCCGAGCGTCTCGCCCAGCACCCGCTGCTTGCTGGCGGCCTTGGCGGCGTTGGCCGCGGGGTCGGCGAGGTTGGCGCCGTCTCCCCCGCCGAGGAGGTTCATCCCCGACCAGGTGCGAACCCGGAGATTGCGCTGGGCGAACATCGGGGCGAGCACCGACTTGACGAGTGTCTCGCCGGTCTTGCCGTCGTGACCCCCGTACGGCAGCCCCATCAGGTCGGCGAGCCGGTCCAGGGCGGGCAGCCTTGCGCCCGTCGAGGGGGTGAAGTCCAGGTAGGGGCAGCCCGCGCGGAAGGCGGCGTACGCCATCAGGGCGCTGGGCGGCAGCAGGTTCCTGGAGGCCGCCAGCTCGGACTCCAGCAGCTCCAGGTCGGCGTGGGCCGGACGCGGCTCGGGGGCGGGCTCGGTGGTCGAGACGTTGATGACGACGACCCGTTCCAGACCGTGCCGCAGCCGGAACTCGGTGATGTCGGCGCCGATCAGCTCCGCGGTCGCGGCCTGGTTCTCGGCGGCCGGCACCTGCCTCAGGTTCTCCTCGACCCTGGCGAGCTCGTCGCGCAGGGGTTCGAGCAGCCTGGCCGGTACGATCCCGGCTCCGGCCAGCGCGGCCGCCTTCTTCTCCAGCGGGGTCGGCACGATGTCGTGCCCGCCGAACACCAGGTCTCCCAGCCCTGGCAGTCCTGCGCCTCGGAACTGGGGGAGCTCCGTGACGCAGCCCGTCGGCTGGGCGAGACCGGCGCGTACCGCCAGCGCTCCGATGACGCTCGTGACGGCGACGGAGCCTCGTGCTCCTACCAGCCACACTCCCGTACGCATCTGGCCTCCTGTGGTGAGTCGACTCCTGGGGGATGACGGTTTTCATCCGCCCGGCCGGGGCCGGGCGGCGCCGGTGGCATCCGTCGCGGCCGTCCGGTCGGAGGGGATGTCATCGGCGGGTACTACGTGGTCGTTAGAACGAAGGAGACGACCCCGCGACGGGCCGAACCTGACGGTCCGACCCGCTTGTGCAAGGAATCGTACGTTATGCGGATATTACGGATATATGCCTCAGGGCCATGTGTTTCCGCCAGACCAGCTCAACTCATGAAAACAACTCATGAAATTAAGTCAGGGATTCCTGTCAGAGACATCGGCCGAGGACCCGGGCCGAGAATTACGGCCCGAGCTCCTGTCCGATTCCTGTTCCTCAGAGTTCCGGCCGGAGCTTCCCGTTGCCAAGTCCTCGGCCGGAGGATCCTCCCGGTCGGAAGGCCCCAGGCTCTCGGTCCCGAGACCTGGGGCCGGCCGACTCAGTCGGAGGAGAAAGCAGCGTCGAAGGCGGTGGAGGGCGGGGTGATGGAGTTCAGCTTGCGGATGATCTCCAGGGCGTCGGGGGCGCCGTCCAGACGGTCCATCCCCGCGTCCTCCCACTCGATGGAGATCGGCCCGTTGTAGCCGATCGCGTTGAGGGCTCGGAAGCAGTCCTCCCAGGGCACGTCGCCGCGTCCGGTGGAGACGAAGTCCCAGCCGCGACGCAGGTCCGCCCAGGGCAGGTGGGAGGCGAGCCGGCCGCGGCGGCCGTCGCCGGTACGGACCTTGGCGTCCTTGCAGTCGACGTGGTAGATGCGGTCGGCGAAGTCCAGGATGAAGGCGACCGGGTCGATCTCCTGCCAGACCATGTGGGAGGGGTCCCAGTTGAGGCCGAACGCGGGGCGGTGGCCGATGGCCTCCAGGGTGCGCACGGTGGTGTGGTAGTCGTAGGCGATCTCGCTGGGGTGGACCTCGTGGGCGAAGCGGACGCCGACCTCGTCGAAGACGTCGAGGATGGGGTTCCAGCGGTCGGCGAAGTCGGCGTAGCCGTCTTCGATCATCTGGGGCGGGACCGGGGGGAACATGGCCACGGTGTGCCAGATGGAGGAGCCGGTGAAGCCGACCACGGTGTCGACGCCGAGCTTGGCGGCGGCGCGGGCGGTGTTCTTGATCTCCTCGGCCGCGTTGCGGCGGACCTGCTCGGGATCGCCGTTGCCCCAGATGCGGGCGGGCAGGATGCCCTGGTGGCGAGCGTCGATGGGGCTGTCGCAGACGGCCTGACCGACGAGATGGTTGGAGATGGTGTAGACGCTCAGGTTGTGCTTGGCGAGCATCTCCTGCTTACGGGGGATGTAGTCGTCGTCGCTGAGGGCTTTGTCGACCTCGAAGTGGTCGCCCCAGCAGGCGATCTCCAAGCCGTCGTATCCCCAGCCCGAGGCGAGACGACAGACCTCCTCGAACGGCAGGTCGGCCCACTGGCCGGTGAACAATGTGATGGGCCTGCTCATATTCCCTCCACAGATGTAAGGCGGCTCTGGTCGTCGGCGCTGCGTTCGACCGCGGCCAGCACGCGCTGGACGTTCAACCCGTCGTCGAACGACGGAGCCGGAGCGACACCAGAGGT